>NZ_JAXCWK010000005.1:0-478831 GCF_034045155.1 Sphingomonas sp. CFBP9019
CGAACACAATGCCGACCGCCGCTAACAGCAGCACGCAGCCAACCATTACTGATATCAAGAGGCCAAGCATCTCGAGAAAGTTCGCCGCCACAGGTGCGAGAAGCGCATTGGTAATCCACGCAAGGATCCAGCCACCGGTGAGGCGCAGGATTAGAGGTAATCTCATAAAGCTAGTGACCATATCGCAGATCTACAGGAAACGTCCGCTTTCCACCAAGTGCGACGTTCGCGATCGGGGAAGCAGACCCCAGAACCGGACGGTCGGCAAGCGCCCAGTAGCGGACGTAATGCCATTGCGTTTGTAGGCCCCGAAGTGGACATAACTAAAATGACCCCGTCACGAGTTTATCCACCTGAGCGACTCAGCATCACGAGAGGCGATTTGGAAGGATTTGCACGATCGCTTACCGAGATTTCTGTCCTCTTCAACGGCTACAACCCTGATAGAGTCGGACCGAGAGCCGATCTTGTTTGGTTCAAGGACACCAGAGGAACAATTTGGTCGGTCGTGGTCGATGACCGATCTTGTGAGTTCATGTTTGAGGTATTTTCTCTTTGTATCGAAAATGTCTCTGCGTCTTGGGAAATTCACAAGAAGAAATGGCCAAAATATGTAACACCACTCCCGGAAATCAACTTTCAACGTATGCCATTTGCCGTCGAGATTATTTACGTATTACAGCGAGGTGAATTCATACTCAGCGACCCAGGATTGAAAGGAGCAGTAGGGGAAAACCCTATTTGGAAGTCCGGGTCTGACCCAGATAATCTGCCGAAGGAGGCAGAAGCGACTTGCATTGTTTCAGTTGGATTGTTGCTTACCGGTGAGGACGGAAGCCGCCTTCTAGTTGCAGCGGACTGGTTTCCGCTTAATTTGATCGTAACCCAGGACGATGCCTCCATCGAGGAATTTACTTCGCAATGCACCGCCGTCGAAATATCCGAATATGCCAAGACATTGCGAAGCTGACCATCAACGCGCAAATGTCGATTATCGACCGCCGATCCCCGTAACCTGCTGACAGGTAGCCACCAAGCCCGGACATTCGCGTGCGCTCGCCAACCTATCCCGCACGTACTTTCGGTACCTCACGGATGTCGGTTGTCCAGGCAGGCGATTTCATTTCTGATCGCATCTTCCACTGCCGCTTGAAGCCTTGCGAAGCGGTCGTGGCGGCGAACTTTCCAAAGCGGGTGTTGATCTCGTCCAGGGCGCCCATCAACCGGTCGCGCTTGTCCGTGTCGCCCTCGAACAATGTCCGGGGGCGCATATCCGCCGCGATCAGATTGTCGAGCAGGATGCCGGCCTTGGTGTACGCATAGCCATCGCGCCAGGCGGCCGACGCGCCGCGCTTCGCTGCGGCGATAAGCTCTAGGCTGTCGCTGGTCATCGGGTGCAGCGCCACGGTGCGCGAGCCGGCATATTGCGGCCGGTCGGGCTTGTGCCTGTTGGTATGGAAGAACGCGGTCAGCCGCCCCGCGACCAGTCCATGCGACCGGAGCTTTTCGCCGGCCCGCATCGCATATTGCGTGAGCGCGCCGAACAGCGTGTGGAAGTCGTGCACTGGCGTGCCGAATGAGCGCGTGACCGCCATGCCCTTGCGTTGCGGGGCGATGGTGTCGACCGCGTCCGACGGGACGCCGCGCAGCTCACCGACGAGACGCTCGAGCACAACGGTGCCGACCGCGCGCGCCTGCTTCATCGGCATGTCGCGCAGCGCGCCGGCATTGCCGATGCCGAGCGCCAGCAGCTTTCGAGCCGTCGCGCCGCCAACGCCCCAGACGTCCTCTACCGGAAACCGGTCCAACACCCATTTGCGGACCGCATCGTCCCGCAGATCCGCCACGCCGTCGAACATCGGGTTCTTCTTAGCCGCGGCGTTGCCGAGCTTTGCCAGCGTCTTGGTGTCGCCGATGCCGACGCAGGTGGGGATCGTCGTCCACTGGCGGACCTGGGCGCGCATCGCGTTGACGTGCGCGACCAAGTCGCGGTTCTCGAAGCCTGTCAGGTCGAGGAACGTCTCGTCGATCGAGTAGATCTCAAAATCCCGCGCGAAGGCATCGCACGCCGCGACAACCCGGCGCTGCATGTCGCCGTACAGGGTGTAGTTCGACGACAGCACGCGGATCCCGTGCGCGCGGATCTTGTCCCGCAGCAGGTGGACGGGCTCGCCCATCTTGATGCCGAGCGCCTTGGCCTCTGCCGAGCGGGCGACGGCGCATCCGTCATTGTTCGACAGCACGATCACGGGCACGCCGATGAGGCTGCTGTCGAAGGCACGCTCGCACGAGACGTAATAGTTGTTGCAGTCGATGAGCGCGATCGGCCCGCTCACCGGACTTGGCGCGCGACGCCGACGACGACGCCCCAGATCTCGACATTCTCGTCGACGAGCGTGTGCGGGTAGCCCTCGGCCTCGGGGACGAGCCAGTGCCGGCCATCCATGTGCCGCAGGCGCTTCAGCGTGCGGTCGCCATGGACCAAGGCGACGACGATCGCGCCGGCGCGCGGCGTCTTGGATCGGTCGACGACGATCAGGTCGCCGTCGTTGATGCCGGCGCCGAGCATGGAATGGCCGTCGACGCGCATGATGTAGCTGGCGGCGGGGTGCTGGACGAGCCAGGCGCCGAGGTCGATCGGCTCCTCCATGTCGTCCTGCGCCGGCGACGGAAAGCCAGCCGGGGTGCGCGACAGGAAGAACGGCACCTCGAGCGGTATCAGGTCGAACGGGACATCGTGAAGGTGGAGGTGGTGCATGATGGTTCCCGCGACTCTTTGGACCGCCATCTAGCGCGAGTCAGAACATAAAGGGAACACATGATTTCAACGACGTGCGGCGGCCCTGCCCCGCAGCCAACGTCGCGACCCCATAATACGCGCTGATCCCCCCGCCTCGCCCGCGGTCTTTTTATGTCGCAAAAGGTGCAATCGAAAGACCTATCGAAACTTGCCTGTGCCCTAGGTGCGATAACGAGATTTCCGCCTCCCAAGCGGTGCAGTTTGGTGCAGGATGGATGACCGACAGGGCTAAGAGAAGGCGGCCCTATCGAGGGTCGCTTTCGCGAGCAGTTCACCGAGCTCAGTTGCGGCAATAAATTCCACAGGCTCCGTCCGGTCCTTTATTAGTTTGTCCCAGTCTGGCTCGACGGCCTGCCCTCGCGCAACGCTTCGCATCCAAGAGGGATCGTATGCAAAGACCTTTTTGCCAAAACGAACTCTCCGTTGAAAACATCCAATATTTTCTAAAGCTTCAACGGATTTTGCCGCTTCCTCCGGCATGTCAGTCCGCAATTTGTCAATGAATGAACCGCGAGCAACTTGTCGCCTTGAGATCGCTTGGCGCATCAGCGGGCTTTTATCTGATGGGTCCACCGCCGCATAGAAGGCATTGAAAACCCGCGCATCGCTTGGGGTGAAAAGTGATAACATCCTCGTCAGCCGCTCATCAGGAGCAATTTGTCCGGCGGCTGCCCTCGCGAGTAATTTTGCGAAGAGGGTTTGCAAGTCGCCGTTGTCCTGCTTGGATACTTCTTCAAACCAAGAGTATGCAAAACGTTCCGGTATTTTTGCTACGACCATTTTCAATCCAGCGGCATCAGCGACCGATTGGACTTTTGCATGAGCGCGAATGACATTCTGCAGGCGCCAGTTTGCAATCCGGTCGCCAATAACGACGCCATACACGTCAGCGAAGCTGCCAGCCGGTGGACCTACGATCGCCTCTGCGACCTTTCCGATATCTTCGCCCATAAATTTACTCCTTCTTACATCGCATTTAACAGCCGATCCGGTCTGATGATATCTATGATGTGAGGCTCGACCGCTCCGCGGTCACGTCGCTTGAGACAAATATGACACCGAATTTGCGCATCCTCCCTAGGATGCACGGGACGGCGCAAGCCGGCACGCCCACCCGCGGTCGCTGGATGCTGAACCCGTTGGGTTCGGGCCTCGGGGGCTGGGTGAAACCACAAACCTGCGCACGCCAACGGCGTTCCTCTTATATTTAACCTTGCAGGGATGGGTTCTGACCACCCGGTGAATTCGCGTTAGAGAGGTCTACGCGCCGGCCCAGCGAAGCGAGTGCCTTGGCAAGAGGCGACTCATTGCCGGCACGGAACGCCGCCAGGTCCTCGGCTGAGACCGTCGCCAGCATCGCCGCCGTCTGCTCTTCCTCCGCCTTCCTGCGGGTGACCTCGTCGTCGGGCAAAGGCCCCTTCCCCATCATCCGGCGAACCATGTCGGCCGCCTCCTTGGGCAGGCCGAACCAATAGGCGTTCGTCACCTGCTTCACCTGGGGGCCGAAGGCGTCAGGGTCCTCGATCGGCTCGAACCGGCGGATCCAGTTCAGGAAGCCGTGATCCTTCAGACGCGCGAGCGCGCTGACGATCGCACCGCGCGACCGCCGCAGCCGTTCGGCGAGCGTCGCGATGGCGGGCTCGAGCCGGCCGGTCTTGAAGTCGATCATGCGCATCAGCTCGCGCAGCACGTCGACGCCGATCGCGCCGAGCGGTCCGTTACGCTTGCCGGCGATTTTGTGCTTGCGGTCGTAAACCTCCGCCGCGCGCATCCGTGCGTTGCGTTCGGCCTTGTTGAAGGGGCGCCAATAGCGCTGCTCGCGCTCGCCCGCGCGATAGCTGCTGCGGCGGACCGGCTGGCCTGTACGATGCCCCTCTTTCGCCTTGCCGCCGGCGATCTGAAACAGCGAACGGGCGCTCACGAGCGGTTAGCCAGTGCGTCAGAAAACCGCAGGATTTCGCGGCTGCCGTCTTTGCGGTTAGCCAAGCCAACATATTGAACCGGCGCAATTAACGGAGACCAGTCGGGTGCACCAATTCCGTTCCGCCATGTACGCCGACTGCGCTTAGCCGACCGCCTCCACCCGGTACCGCAAATTGACCGCCCCGGCGGCCAGTTGTTCGCATCCGAGCAGTGACAGCCTCACCTTGCCCTTCAGGCCGTCGCCCGCCGCGACGATCCGCTCCGCATCGGTGCCGCCGTCGAGTGCGGGTGCGATGACGAGGTTGAGTTCGTCGACCAGACCGGCAGCGAGGAACGAGCCGTTGATGCCGGCGCCGCCTTCGAGCAGCAATGTTTCGATGCCGAGTTCGCGGCGCAACGTTGTGAGCGCACCGGCGAGGTCGATCTCGTCGCTGTCCGACACGAGGTAGGACACGCCATTGGCGGCGAGCTCCGCGAGATGGGCGTCGCTTACACTGCGTCCGAGCAGCACGACGACAGGGTCGCCGCCGATGTCGGGCCCGGCGAAGCGGATCTTGCCGGCGCGATCGAGCGTGATCGCGAAGGACGTGGCATCGCGCGCCTGGAACAGCGACGGTCGCGCGGGCGCGTCCGCCGTCGTCGACGCACGCGGCTCTCCCTTCGCCATCTCCGCCATGGTGACGCGTCCGACGATCCAGCCATCGGCGTCGAGGCGCTCGTGCAACGACTCATAGGCGCGTGTCCACGCCTTGGCGGTGCCATCCGGGCTGTCGGTGTAGCGGCTGGGATGCAGGCCACCATCGACCGAGGCGGTCATGAGGCAGATGATGCGGGGGCGGTCGCTCATGGTGGGATACTCGCGGGTGCAGATCGGGGATGAACGCCGCTCGGCATCCGCGGTTTCCGCGGTATCGGGCCGGATGACCGCGCCGATGGAACGGTCCGCGCCGCGGTTCGTCGAGCAGAGACCAGCCCGCCGGCGACCCCGACCCACCGACAAGGATCCGATCATGAGCAACGGTGAAACCTCCCGCCGCAGCATCCTGGGCAGTGCCGCCATCGGCCTTGCGGCGGCGGCCGCGCCGGGCATGGCGCGGGTGCAATCGACCGGGGCCTCCGCCACCGGGCCCGCCCCCAGCCTGCGCGACCCGCGCAATGCGTACACCCGCACCCCCTTTCCCGAGCAGCGCCAGGCTTGGCCCGCGCTCGCAAGCAAGATGACCCCCCGCCCCGATCATGGCGAGCAGAGCTATCGCGGCAGCGGCAAGCTGGTCGGTCGCAAGGCGCTGCTCACGGGTGGCGACAGCGGGATCGGGCGCGCCGCCGCGATCGCCTTTGCGCGCGAGGGCGCGGACGTCGCGATCAACTATTATCCCAGCGAGGAGCCGGACGCGCGCGAGGTCGCCGACCTGATCCGGCAGGCGGGTCGCAAGGCGGTGCTGCTGCCCGCCGACATCCGCACGCAAAAGGCGTGCGAGGACACGGTCAAAAAAGCGATCGCGCAGCTCGGCGGTCTCGATATCCTGGTCAACAACGCCGCCTATCAGCAGTCCAAGGCGGACATCATGGAGATCAGCGACGAACAGTTCGTGCGCACCTACGAGACCAACGTGTTCCACGTCTTCCGCTTTTCGAAGGCTGCGATCCCCGCGATGCCGCCGGGTTCGGTGATCATCAACACGATCTCGCAGAACGCCTATGATCCGAATGACGACCTGATCGATTATGCCTCGACCAAGGCGGCGATCCAGAATCTGACGCGCGGCATGGCCAAGCAGCTCGCCAAGAAGGGCATCCGCGTCAACGCCGTGTCGCCCGGCCCGATCTGGACACCGCTTCAGGTCGCGGGCGGGCAGCTGCCGGGCAAGATGCACGAATTCGGCCAGGACACGCCGCTCGGCCGCGCGGGGCAGCCGTCGGAACTCGCGATATTGTTCGTCGCGCTGGCATCCGGCGAGGCAAGCTATTCGACCGGGACCGCGGTCGGCGCGCATGGCGGTGCGGGCTTCCCCTGATCCCGGCCCGCGCCCGCGCCGCCAAGCGCCATGGACATCGACCGCAGCGCATCCTGCCGCGCTAACCAACTGTAAACACACTGCCGCTAGGGTTCCTTTGATCCTCCGGGACGGATGTCCGTGGATGAGGAAAAGAGGACTGCCGTGGGCATCAGAGCAACCGTCCGCGCAGGGGCACTCGCGATCGCGCTGGCGTCCGCGCTGACCGCTACCGCTGCCGCCGCGCAGGTCCGCGTCGCGATCGGCGGACAAATCCAGGATGTCCCGGCGAACACCGTGCGCACCGTCACCACGATCAACGGTCGTACCCGCATCGTCGACACCGCCTGGCGCGGCGGCGCGGCGACGCCGGGCATGGCGGTGATCACCACGACCGAGACGACCGACGAGGACGACGAGGGGCACATATTGTCGCGCACCGTCGTCACCTGCATCGAGCCGCAGCGGACGATGGTCGCCGCGGTGAGCTATGCGCCGCCACCCGCCCCCCGCATCGAGATCGACCCCGCCGACCTCGACGAGCCGGTCACCTTCGGACAGCCGCATGTCCTGCGGATCAATCGCGATCCCTGGGGCGGGCATTTCGTCGCGGCGATGATGGTCAACGGCGTCCGCATTCGCGCGATCGTCGACACCGGCGCGGCCTATACCATCCTATCGGCGGAAGACGCGCGCGCGACAGGGGCCGACCGTGCCGTGCAGCGCGAGGAAACGGCGATCGGCATCGGCGGCTATACCCGGCTCGGCGTCGCGCGTGTCGCCTCGGTCGAGATCGGCGGGCAGAGTCTGGGCCGGATGGCGATGCGCATCGGCCAGCGCGGCATGCCCTATACGCTGCTCGGCCAGCCCGAGATCGCGCGGCTGGGACGCGTCACGATCGAGGACGGGGTGATGACGATCACGCCGCGCGCGCTGACGACGCAGCTCGCGATGCGCTGAGTCCCGGGCCACGCGCTGGCTCCGGCAGTTACGAAGCGTCGACCGTCCGGCTCCCGGTCACACCGTGCAGGTCCGGACCGCCTGGGCGAGCGCCGTCAGGGGATCGCCGACCGGCACGAATTCATGCGCGAAATAACCCTGGAATTTGAGATCGGCGACGCTGCGCGCCACTGCCCGCCAGTCGACCTCCTGCGTGCCGTCGAGATTATGCCGCCCGGGAACCCCGCCGGTATGGAAATGACCGATCCACTCGATATTCTTGCGGATCGTGTCGATCAGGTCGCCTTCCATGATCTGCATATGGTAGATGTCGTAGAGCAGCTTCACGCGGGGTGAGGCAACTTCCTTGGCGACCCGCACACCCCAGGCGGTGTGGTCGGCCATGTAATCGGGGTGGTCGACCTTGCTGTTGAGCAGCTCGACGCAGATCGTCACATCATGATCCTCGGCGATCCGCTTGAGACGGTTCAGCCCTGCGACGGCATTGTCGGCGCCCTCCGCGTCGGACAGGCCGCGGCGATTGCCCGAAAAGGCGATCACATTGGGGACGCCTGCCTTTGCGGCCTGCGGGATACCGATGCGGAACGCCCGTTCGATCGCCGCGTGGTTTTCCCGCCGGTTCAGGCCATTGGGGATGGTCATGATGTCGGCGGCATAGCCCATGGTGCAACGCAGTCCGTGCCGGCGCGGCACCGCATATTCGGCGGGCTGAAGCAGGTCGATGCCGTCCAGCCCGATCCGCGCCGCGGCGGCGCACAGCGCGTCGAGCGGCATGTCCTGATAGCACCAGCGGCTGACGGACTGCTTCAGCCGGCCACGCCGCGCGGGCGCTGCGGCGATCGCCGAGGTCGCGCACAAGGCGAGAGAAGAAGCGATGACGGTGCGCCGAGTAATCATGCCCGCACACTAGGCCAGACGGCCCTGCCGGCAAGCGGTATTGCACCCCGACGCCACACGCCGCGAATGGCGTGCGACCAAGCCCTTGATCACGGGAAGATTTCGTGGTGGTCGGGTACAAAGCGAACCTCGCTTGTCAGGGACCGGGGGCGCATGATGGAGATGCCGGCGATGCCCGACGATTATGCACGCGGACGGCGGGACGGGCTTCGTCTCGCACTTTCGATCCTGGCGGCCGAGGAGACCAAATGGGAGGCGCTGCTCGGTGAGAGTTCCTCCTGGCGGACGAACGCGACGCGCGCGATCCGGCACAAGGCCTATCAGGTCGCGACCAAACGCGTGCAGACCGCGCTCAACCGCCTGTTGCCCAAGGCGGAAACCGCGTTGCCGGCCGAGATCGCATCGATGATTGATCAGGCCGGATTATAGGGGAATCGTATCAGCGGCGGTTGGCGTTGAACGCAGCCTTCTCGGCCTCGGTGGCGCGGCGCGGCGCGGCTTCGAGCTGGGGCAGGCGCAAAGGCGGGCGTGACGGGTCGCGACGGGTGGTCGTGGCATCGGTGCTTACCGTCCGGCGCGGGGTGGGCGTCGGGGCGGCCGTGGGCGGTGCGGATGGCGGGGCATCCTGCAGTGCATAGGCCTTGGCTTCGACGGCCGCGAGACGGCCCTTGAGCAGGTCGATCTCGACCGTCTCGGGCGTGGTCTGCATCTCCGCGAGCGATTTTTCGAGCGCCTCGATGCGCTTTTCGGCAATCGAGAGGCGGACGGACTCTTCGGTGCGGGCGATATCCTGCGCGACTCGTTGCGTCTCGGTGCGCCTGAAATCGGCATCACGCCGCGCCGTCGGGTCGCGGCTGTCCGTATCAGCGCCCCCGCGCGCCCAGCGTGGCGGATCGCACGCCGACAATGCCAGGGGCAGTGCGAGCGACGGGACGATCAGGGCGCAGCATCGGACGATACGGGTCATGTCCCAGCCCTACACGTCGCAGCGTTGAAACGTCTATCGCCCGATACCGGGCGACAGAGGTTGCGGGGGCGGCGCGACCGCCGCCCCCGCGCTTAACTCAGTTGCTGTCCGAGTTGTCGTCGTCATTTTCCTTGTCGATGACAAGGTAGGTGACGCCCGCGAGCATGCCGACGCCGATGACGAGCGGCGCGATGCTGTCCGCTGCGATCTTGCTCGAGCGCTTGGTGGCGGTGCCGGTGCGAACCGACGACGCGACCGACAGCGACTTTGCAGCGTTGCCGGTGACAGGTGCTGCGCTCGCCGCGACGGGGAGGGCAGTCATGGCAAGCGCGGCTGCGCCAAGGATCAATGTCTTCATAAAATTCGCTTTCTCGAAAATGAGCCCGGTTAGGAACCACCGCCCTAACGATTGCGCCAGCAAAGCGTTCCTAATTCAGATCAACGATGCAGGCGGGTCTTCACGGCCCCGCATGTCTGTCGCAACGGCGGCGCGCAGTCGGTCGCGGCCCGGCTGGGTGGTTGATTCCGGTCGTCCCGTCACCATTTTTCAGCCTGAATTCTTCTGTATCGACGACGATACGTCACCCGAAAATGGTATGATCATGGCAACCGCATTCGTCACGCCCGACCCCCTTGCTGCGACCCTGTCGCGGGCCTCGGCCGCGCTCGCACGCCCCAAGGCGGCGCAGGCGGGTCGCGAGGATATCGCGATGATCAAGGCCGCGGCGTCGCTGACGCGCGACCTGCATGCGGCGCGCCCGATCGTCTACTGGACCGACCTGATCGCGTCGGCGGGTCTCGGCTATGCGGGCATGGCGGTGGCGATCGTCGCGACGCCGCTTTGGGCCAAGCTGCTCGGCGCGGTCGTCGCGGTGCTCGCCTTGTACCGGGCGCTCAGCTTCATCCACGAACTGTCGCACATGAAGCCGAACGCCGTGCGTGGCTTCACGGCGGGGTGGAATATCCTGTTCGGCGTACCGGTGATGATGCCGTCGCTGATGTATGAGGGCGTCCATACGCTGCATCACGCCAAGACGCGCTACGGCACGAACCGCGATCCCGAATATATGCCGCTCGCCCGCGGGCCGGCGGCGACGCTCGCGATCTTCGTGCTGGTGTCGGCGCTGCTGCCGATCGGCCTGATCCTGCGCTACGGCGTACTTGCGCCGCTGTCGCTGCTGTCGCCCAAGCTGCGCGAGATCGTCGTCACGCGCTATTCTGCGCTCGCGATCAACCCGCAGTTTCGCCGCAAGCCGCCCGAGGGCGCCGCGCTGCGCAGCTGGCGGATCTGGGAGACCGCGGCGAGCGTCTGGGCGATCAGCTTCGTCGTGCTGACCGCAACCGGCGTGTTCCCGCTTGCCGCCTCGCTCACCTTCCTCGCGATCGTCTCGGCGATCGCGGTGCTCAACCAGGTCCGCACGCTGGTCGCGCATCTGTGGGAGAATGAGGGCGATGCGATGAGCATCACCGACCAGTATCTCGACAGCGTCAACGTACCGCCGCCGGGCCTGCTTGCCGAGATCTGGGCGCCGGTCGGCCTGCGCTATCACGCGCTGCACCATCTGCTGCCGGGGCTGCCCTATCACGCGCTGCCCGAGGCGCATCGCCGCCTGACGGGCGAGCTTGGTGACGGGTCCTCCTATCACCACGCCAATTACTCGACGCTGTCGGGGCTGATCGTCAATCTGGTCAAGGCCTGCCGCAAGGCGGTGCGCGGCTGATCACGCCGGTATCGCTGCGCCGAGCATCACGGTAAGCCCCCGCCCGGGCAGCACCCTGCCCGCGGCGGAGGCTCTACGTGTTACCCAAACTCTACCATCAGTGGATCGACTGGGTCGGCGACGGCACCGGCCTTCCCGACACCATCCTGCATATCCATGCGGGCATGGCGCTGCTGATGATCGCACGGCTGATCACGCGGCGTTCGTTCGGCACCTTCATCCCCTGGACCGTGGTCGCGGCGGGCGAGGCGTTCAACGAGATCATGGACCGGCTGAATTACGGGTCGTGGCGCTGGGACGACACGCTGGTCGATGTCGCGAACACGATGTTCTGGCCGACGGTGATTTGCCTCGGCGTCCGCCTGCGGCCCATCATCGCGCGGCGCGGCTAGCGCCGGACGCCCTGCCGTCGCCCCCTCTTCTCGTTCGTCCCGAGTAGCTGCTGAGCGAAGCCGAAGCGGCGTATCGAAGGACAGGTTGGCGGATGAAACCTGTGCTTCGATACGAGCCCTCGATACGCCCCTTCGGGGCTACTCGATCTCTACTCAGCACGAACGGGAGAGCGGACCTCAGGCGGCCTTGGCGAGGTCGATATAGCGCTGGAGGTGATGGTCCTCGTCGCCGAGCTGGTGGTCGATCATCACCAGCCGCTTGGCATAATGCGACACCGCATATTCCCAGGTCATGCCGATCCCGCCGTGGAGCTGGATCGATTCCTCCGCGACCAGCGCGCCCGTCCGGCCGATCGTGTATTTCGCCGCCGCCAGCGCCCGCGCGCGCGCAGTCGCGTCGTCGCCGTCGAACGCCGCCGCCGCGTTGATCACGGCGGACTGCGCCTGTTCGATCTCGAGCAGCACGGTCGCCATGCGGTGCTGGAGCGCCTGGAACTTGCCGATCGGCACGCCGAACTGCTTGCGGTCGCGCAGATAGCCGAGCGTCGCCTCCTTGACGAACGCCATCGCACCGAGCGCCTCGGCGGACAGCGCGAGCAGCCCCGCCTCGATCGCCGCGTCGACGACCGCACGCCCCTGCCCGTCCGTGCCGATCCGGGCGTCCGGGCCGAGCGCGACGCCGTCGAACGTCACCTCGCCCGCGCCGCCACCCTCGACGACGCTGTAGCGGCGGACCGACACCCCGGCGGCGTCGGCGGGGACGAGCAGGACGAGCGGATCGCCCGGCTGTTCGACGCTAACGACGAAGACCGACGCGGCGCCTGCCTGGTGCACGACCGCCTTGGTGCCGCTGAGCGTCCAGCCGTCGCCATCGCGCGTCGCGGTCACGGGCGCTTGTGCATCCTCGTGCGCGAAGGCTGCGATCGTCTCGCCCGAGACGATTCTTCCTAGCACCTCGTCGTGCCCGCCCGCCGCGGCGAGCGCGCGGCCGGCCATCAGCGCGCCGAGAAACGGCTCGACCACCAGCGCCCGGCCGAGCGCCTCGAACACCACCATGATGTCGAACCCGCTGCCACCGAATCCACCCGCGGCCTCGTCGAACAGCGCAGAGACGATGCCGAGTTCGGTCAGCTGCTGCCAGACGGCGGGGTCATAGCCCGCCTCGCCATAGGCACCCGCGTTGCGCGTCTCGATCGGATAGCCGTCGCGGAGTGCCCGGACGAGCGTGTCGGCCAGCATCCGGCGGTCATCGCTATGCTCGAAGTTCATATGCTCAGAGACCCAATATGGCTTTGGAGATGATGTTCTTCTGGATCTCGTTGGATCCGCCGAAGATCGACAGCTTGCGGTTGTTGAAATAGCTCGGCGACGCGGTCGCGGCATCGTCGGGCCCGACCGGCTCGCCATTCCACCCCGCCTCGAGCGCCTCGGGGATATAGGGCGCGGCATAGGCGCCATAGGCGCGCCGCGTCAGCGCGGTGATCTCCTGGCGGATCTCGGTCCCCTTGATCTTGAGCATCGAGCTTTCCGCGCCCGGCGCGCCGCCGCCCGCCACCGCCGCGACGACGCGCAAATTGGTGGTCTGCATGTTGGCGAGGTCGATCTCGACGCGCGCCATCCGCGCCGCGAACAGCGGATCGTCGGCGAGCGGGCGGCCATTCTTCGTCTGCGTCCGCGCAACCGTCTTCAGCTGCTCGAACGACGCGATCGAGAAGCCGACGCCGGCGATGTTGGTCCGCTCATAGGTCAGCAGATATTTGGCGTAGGTCCAGCCGTCATTCTCGGTACCGACCAGATTCTCGACCGGCACCTCGACATCGGTGAAGAACACCTCGTTCACCTCCTGCTCGCCGTCGATCAGCGTGATCGGGCGGACCTCGATGCCGGGGGTCTTCATGTCGATCAGCAGGAAGCTGATCCCCTCCTGCTTCTTGGCGGCGGGATCGGTGCGGACGAGGCAGAAGATCATGTCGGCATGCTGGCCCAGCGTCGTCCAGGTCTTCTGCCCGTTGACGACATAGACCTCGCGGCCATCCCGCGTCTCGCGCACCGCGGTGGTCTTGAGCCCGGCGAGATCGGAGCCGGCGCCGGGTTCCGAATAGCCCTGGCACCACCAGTCGGAGCCGTCGAGGATGCGCGGCAGCCAGTGGCGCTTCTGCTCTTCCGACCCGTATTTGATCAGCACCGGCCCCAGCATGTTGACGCCGAACGGCACGACGCGCGGCGCGTGCGCGAGCGCGGATTCATTGTCGAAGATGAACCGCTGGATCACGCTCCAGCCCGGCCCGCCCCATTCGCGCGGCCAGTGATTGGCAAGCCAGCCGCGGTCGTTGAGGATCGCGTGCCATTCCTCCATGTCGGCCTTGCGCAGCCGGCGGCCCTCGCGGACCAGCGTCGAGAGACGCGCGGGGAGTTTTTCGCGGAAGAAGTCGCGCACCTCCTCGCGGAAGGCCTCTTCGTCGGGTGTGAAGCTCAGATCCATGACCATGTGACTCCTGATGATGGAGTCCATGTGCCACAGTCGATCACGAAATTGAAGGACCGGTATGGTCGGGAGGACGGAAAATACGGGTGGGTGCGACGCAGGTTAATCCTGACGGTATCGCGTGCCGTCACGATCCTCCCCCGCCAGGGGGAGGATCGAGGTCATCAGAAGCGGTAGCTGAGCCAGCCGGCGAGGAAGTCCGAGTTCTTGTACCCGGCGCGGGTCAGTGACGACCCCGCGATCAGATGCTCGTAACGGCCAGTGAAGGACAGCCGCGACGAGATCGGATAGACCGCCTGGAAGCGGATCGTGTCGGCGATCTTGCTGCCCGACACATTCTGCGTGCCGGCAAAGGCGCTGCCATTGGCGCGGTACACCGCGTCATTTTGCGAATCGCGCCACGACAGCTGATATTCCGCGGTCAGGCGCAACTTGTCGAGCACGGTGAAGCTGACGTTCGGCGCGACCGCGATCAGGTTGGTCGGCGTCGCGAACAGCTGATAGCTGTAATAGATGTTGTTGCCGAACGGTGCGAGCGCGGTGCGCAGCGTGCCGTTCCCATAGGCACCACCACCGCTGGCATAATCCGCGTGGAAGCCGACGCGCGGTGCGTTGCGGCCCTTGCCGAGCTTGTAGGTCTGCGCGAGCAGGATCAGCCACGCCTTGATCGAGCGGTTATCATAGCTGCCGCCCTGATAATTGACCGTCCAGTCGAGATTGACCGGCCCCGCATCGCCCCAGAAATGCAGCCCGTAGAAATTGCGGACCTCGCGCGCATTGTCGGTGCCCCAGACCGCGTTGCGGTTGCGTAGCCGCCAGAGGAACGGATCGAGATAGAGCTTCGACCCGCCGAACAGCGTGTCGGGCAGGACGACGCCGGTCGAGATGCCCGAGAAGCGCCGCGCGCTTTCCGCATCGTCGTCGCGCGTGCCCTGCGTGCCGTAGGCGGTCGGCTTGAAGTCGAACACGTCGGCGCGCACGCCCGCGGTCCGCGCCCAGGCGCGAAAGCCGTTGAACCCGAAATACAGCGTGTTGTTGTCGCGCGGCACGACCATCAGGTTTGGCCCGTCAGCAAAGGTCTGGCGACCATAGCGGACCCCGACATCGACATCGGCGACGGTGCCCGTCAGGTCGACGAACGCCTGCTGCACCGCGAGCTTGTTGCGCAGGTTCGGCAGCACGTTACCGAGATTTTCACCCTCGAGCGTGCCGTGCGCGACCTCGCCATAGAAGCGCAGATGCTCGCCGACATGCAGGTCCGCGCCGCCGAACAGGCGAAGGATGTCCTGCCGCTGCGCCTCGCTGTCGCGCAGATTGGGGTTGGTGGTGTGGTTGACGCGCAGCCGCGCCTCGCCCGACAGCGTCAGGTAGACGTCGCCATCGGCGGCGATCGAGATGAATTTCAGCTGGTCGATGATGTCCTTGCGCTTGGCCGGGTCGCGCAGTTTCGACCAGTCCTCCGCCCAGCGTGACTGGTTGTAGCCGCCCGCGGTGACGCCGTCGCCGACCGCGGCATTGGGATAGCTCTCGGCGATCGGCGAGGCCGCGCTGGTGCCGGCGGCGTCCTTGGACACGGGACCGAGCCGTTCGCGCGCCTTGGGCGGTGCGCTTTCGGGAGCAGCCTGTTGCGGCGCGGCCTGGGCGAGCGCCATTGCGGGAAGGGTCGCGACGGCAAAGCCGGCCGCATGGCGCACGCGGCGCATCATCATCGAGGTCACAAAAGCTATCCGGTACTGGTCGCGGGGCCGGCCAGCGCCGGCCCCGTCGGGATCATGCGGCAGGAGCGGCGGCGGTCGTGATCGGCGCCGGTGCGAGTTCGGGCAGCTGGCCCGACAGCGCCGCGTTCAGCTTGTCGCGGTCGAGCGCACCTTCCCAGCGGGCGACGACGATCGTCGCGACCGCGTTGCCGATGAAGTTGGTCAGGCTGCGGCACTCGCTCATGAAGCGGTCGACGCCGAGGATCAGCGCCATGCCCGCGATCGGCACGGTCGGCACGATCGACAGCGTGGCCGCCAGCGTGATGAAGCCCGCACCGGTGACGCCCGCGGCGCCCTTGGACGAGATCATCGCGACGACGAGCAGCAGCAGTTCCTGGCCCAGCGTCAGGTCGGTGTTCGTCGCCTGTGCGATGAACAGCGCGGCCAGCGTCATGTAGATGTTGGTACCGTCGAGGTTGAACGAATAGCCGGTCGGCACGACCAGCCCGACGACCGACTTCTCGCAGCCCGCAGCCTCCATCTTCTGGATCAGGTTCGGAAGCGCGGCCTCCGACGACGAGGTGCCGAGCACCAGCAGCAGTTCGGCCTTCAGATACTTGATCAGCTTGAAGATCGAGAAGCCCGTCAGACGCGCGACGGTGCCGAGGATGACGACGACGAACAGCGCCGCGGTCAGGTAGAAGGTCGCGACCAGCGCGCCGAGATTGGCGAGGCTGCCGATCCCGTATTTGCCGATCGTGAACGCGATCGCGCCGAACGCACCCAGCGGGGCGGCGCGCATCAGGATGCCGACCAGCTTGAAGACGATCAGGCTGAGACGCTCGAGGAAGTTGAGCACGGGCTTGGCAGGCTCGCCGACCAGGCTCAGCGAAATGCCGAACAGGATCGCGATCAGCAGGATCTGCAGGATGTTGCCGTCGGTGAACGCGCTGACCATCGTGTCCGGGATGATGCTCATCAGGAACCCGGTGATCGTCGTCTCATGCGCCTTGACCGTATAGTCGGCGATGCCCTTGGTATCGAGCGAGGCGGCGTCGATGTTCATCCCCGCGCCCGGCTGGACGACATTGGCGACGATCAGACCGACGATCAGGGCAAGCGTCGAGAAGAACAGGAAATAGGCGAACGCCTTGCCCGCGACGCGACCGACCGCGCCCAGTTCCTTCATGCCCGCGATACCGGTGACGAGCGTCAGGAAGATCACCGGGGCGATGATCATCTTCACCAGCTTGATGAACGCGTCGCCGAGCGGCTTCAGCGCCGCGCCGTACGTCGGATAGAAATGCCCGAGCGCTGCACCCAGCGCGATCGCGATCAGCACCTGGATATAGAGCTGGCTGGTCCAGCCTTTGCGTGCCGGCGTTTCCGCGACCGCATATGTCTGGGATGGTAGGGTCAACATCGCCTCCTGAAAGTCTCGTCCACTCACGCGGGACGTTAGTGAGGGCGGTAATGCCGGGCCGGACCCCGGACTACAAGTGATCACGTCAAGCACGCCAAACCCTTGGATTCGCGTGAGTTTGCTCCGTACCGATGCTTCGAACGTGCGGAAAATGCACATTTTTGCCGATGGCGTCACACGAATCTGTGTGATAATCCGCACAGATGAGACGGACTCGATCCTCGCTGGTGACGACCGCGTTGGCGGTGCTGATGGCGTTCGCCGCGCTGGGCGTGATCGTCTCGGTGGTCGCCTCCGTCTATGGCCGGCGGACGGTGGCGGATGCGACTGCCGCGGTCCGGCTCCGGGCGATGCAACAGACGCGCAGCAACCTGCGGCTGCTTGAGGCGGAACTGCAGACCTACCGCCTGCTCCCGGTCATGCTCGGCGAATATACCGATGTCCGCGCGGCCCTCGCGTCGGGCACGGTCGATCCGGCGCTCAACGCCAAGCTCGCGCTGCTCGCGGCGCGCACCGGTGCACCGGTCATCTATGCGCTCGATACACAGGGGATGACGATCGCCGCGTCGAATGCGGACCGCCCCGACAGCTTTCTCGGCCATGATTATCGCTACCGCGACTATTTCACCAAGGCGATGGCGTCGGGCGCGACCGAATTCTTCGCGCTGGGCAGCGTCAGCGGACGCCCCGGCCTCTATCTCTCGCGACGGATCGACCGCGCGGGACGGCCGCTTGGCGTCGTCGTCGTCAAGGTCGAGTTCGACCGCATCGCGCAGGCCTGGATCCAGGATCACATGGCGACCTTCGTCGTCGATGCGGACGGCGTGATCCTGATCTCCAGCGACCCGCGACTCGAATTCCACACGACGCGCGCGCTATCCCCTGCGCGGCGTCGGACACTCGCGCAGACGCGGCAGTTCGGCACGCTGCCGCTGCTCCGCGCACCGCTGACGCTGGCGGACGACCGGTCGCGCCTCGGCGACGGGACGCCTGCGGTGACGGTGTCGCTGCCCGTGCCGATCGCGGGCTGGCATCTGGTCCATATGGAGCCGCTCGACGCGGCGCTGCGCAGTGCGGCGGTGCGGACGCGCTCGGCGACGACGATCGCCGCGCTGGCGACGATCGCGGCGATGCTCGGCGCATGGTGGCTGCACCAGCGCCGCAAGCGCAACGCCGGTGCGCGCGCCGAACTCGAGGCCGAGGTGGCACGCCGCACCGCCGAGCTCAGCGCCACCGCGGACCGGCTGCAGATCGAGGTCGAGCAGCGCGAAGCCGCCGACCAGCGCTTCCGCCAGGCACGCGAGGAGCTCGCCCATGCCAACCGTGTCGGCTCGATCGGCACGATTACCGCCAGCGTCGCGCACGAGATCAACCAGCCGGTCGCCGCGATCCGCACCTTTGCCGACAATGCCGCCGCGTTCCTTGCGCGCGACGAACCCGCGCGCGCCGCGACCAACCTGCAGGCGATCGTCGAGCTGACCAGCCGGATCGGCACGATCACCGCGGGGCTGCGCCGCTATGCCAGGCGCGGCGCGGGCTCGATCGGCCCGGTCGCGCTCGACGCGGCGATCGACGGCGTCCGCCTGCTGATCGGCGACCGCTTCCGGGCGAAGGGCGTGACGCTCGACCTGCCGAGCGGGCCCGAGGCGCGGCTGACCGTGATCGCCGGCCGCGTCCGCCTCGAACAGGTGCTCGTCAACCTGCTCCAGAACGCGCTCGACGCGGTTGCCGAGCGGCCCGATGCGCGCGTCGACGTCACCGTCGGGCGCAAGGGCCGCGATGTCGTGCTGACCGTCGCCGACAACGGCCCCGGCATCGATCCCGGCATCGCCGACGACCTGTTCACACCGTTCGCGACCAGCAAGACCGACGGCCTTGGCCTCGGGCTCGGCATCGCGCGCGACATCATGACCGAGTTCGGCGGCACGCTCGACCTCGTCCCTGCTCCACGAGGCGCCGTCTTCCGCATGATCCTGGTAAAAGCATGAGTGAGCAGAGCGTCCTGCTCGTCGACGACGACGACGTGCTGCGCGGTGCGCTCGAACAGTCGTTCGAACTCGCCGGCATCGCGGTGATCGCCGAGCGCGACCCGACCGTCGCGCTTGCGCGGATCGATGCGGGATTCGACGGCGCGGTGGTGTCCGACATCCGCATGCCCAAGATGGACGGGCTCGAACTGTTCCGCCGCATCGCCGCGATCGATCACGAGATCCCGGTGCTGCTGATGACCGGCCACGGCGACGTCGCGATGGCGGTCGCAGCGCTCAAGAACGGTGCGTTCGACTTCATCCCCAAGCCGTTTGCGACCGATCACCTGATCGCGGGCGCGAGGCGGGCGCTCGAGATGCGCCGCCTCGTCCTCGACAATCGCCGGCTGCGCGCCGCCGCCGAGGAGACGATCGGCGCCGAACCGCTGATCGGCGAGACCCCGGTGATGGTCCGGCTGCGCGAGACGATGCGCCAGATCGCGCAGGCCGATATCGACGTGCTGGTCGAGGGCGAGACCGGGACCGGCAAGGAGCTGGTCGCGGTGCTGCTCCACCGCTGGAGCAACCGCCGCTCGCGCCCGTTCGTGGCGGTCAACTGCGCCGCGCTGCCCGAGGCGGTCGCGGAGATCGAGCTGTTCGGTCATGACGGCGATTCACGCCTGCCCCGCACCGGCCGGATCGAGGCGTCGAACCGCGGCACATTGTTCCTCGACGAGATCGAGAGCACCTTGCCCGCGGTTCAGGCCAAGCTGCTCCGTGTGCTCGAGGAGCGCGAGGTCATGCCGGTCGGCGGCGACCTGCCCCGCGCGCTCGACCTGCGCGTGATCGCGGCGGCGAAACCCGGGCTCGACCAGGCGGTCGAGGATGGCCGGTTCCGCGCCGAACTGCTGTTCCGGCTCGACGCGGTGCGGCTGCGCATCCCGCCGCTGCGCGAACGGCGCGACGACGTGCCGCTGCTGTTCGGGCATCTGCTGCACCAGGCCGCCGAGCGGTTCGGGCGCGAGGTGCCGACGATCGACACCGCGACGCTCGCCTATCTCGGCCAGCATGACTGGCCGGGCAATGTCCGCGAGCTCGACAATCTGGCGAAACGGCTGGTGCTGCGCGTCGAGGCGGATGCGCCGGCGGACGAGGATGGCGACCTGCCGCTTCCCGCGCGTGTCGACAAGTTCGAGGAGGCGACGATCCGCGCGACGTTGCATCAGGTCAGCGGCGACGTCCGCTCCGCGCTCGCCGCACTCGGCATCCCGCGCAAGACCTTCTACGACAAGCTGAAACGCCACGAGATCGACGTCGAGGCCTATCGACCGACCAAGTCCCAACCGTCATCCTGACAAAAGTCAGGACCCAGGGTTACAGGGGTAGCGGTCGTGGCTCTGGGTCCTGACTTTCGTCAGGATGACGGCGGTATGGCTACCCTAAGTCGGAATGACCGGCACCACCCCGCCCTGCCGCGTCGCCACGAACCGCGCGAGCGGCGGTCCGATCAGCAAGACGCCCAGGAACCGCATCACCTGCAACGCCATCACGAACGGCACGTCGACCGGGCTCGACGCGGCGATGATCGCGACCGAATCCATCCCGCCGGGGCTCGACGCAAGATAGGCGGTGACCGGATCGATCCCCGCCCAGCGTGTCAGCGCCGCCGCGATCCCGCCACAGAATGCGATCAGCAGCCCGACCGACAGCAGGATCCGCGGCATCGCCTTGCCCGCCACCCGGAGCGTATCGCGCGTGAACGACAGCCCGATCTTCCACCCGACCACCGCATAGCTGATCGCGAGCAGCCATTGCGGCAGCACCGGCTGCGCGATCCCGGTGACGTTGAGCACCCCGCCCAGCACAAGAGGTCCGAGCAGCGCGCCCGCCGGCAGCCGCAGCTTGACGCCGAGAACCGCGCCGACGCCGGCGATCGCCACCGTCCGCAACACGGCGACCGGATCGACGCCCACGAACCACGCCGCGGCCGGATGATGCCCGCTGCCGCCGCCGACCATCACTGCCGCCAGTACCGAGGCGACGACCGCGACGCACACGACGCGCGTATAGGTCATCACCGCGACCAGCCGCGAATCCGCGCCGTAGGCCTGTGCCATCAGCACCATCGCGCTGGCAGCACCCGGCGTCGAACCCCATACCGCGACCGTCCCCGGCAGCACCTGCCAGCGGCTGAGCAGATAGCCGAGCACGCTGCTGGCCGCGAGCGTCGCGACATTGACCGCGAGGAACACCGGCCAGTGCTGCGCGACGGTCGCGACGATCCCGGTGGTGATCGACCCCGCGATCAGCGTCCCCACCGCCGCCTGTGCGCCGCGAAAGGCGAGGATCGGCACCCCCAGCGACCAGCCGCGCACCGCGAGCACGACCGCCGCGATCATCGGTCCGAGCAACAGCCCCGCGGGCAGTCCGATCCATTCCAGCGCCCCCGCCACCAGCGCCGACAGCGCGACCAGCAGAGCCCAGCGCCAGATCATGCCTTGGTCGCGAACCAGATCACGTGACGCGCGCCGCCCTTGCGCGTCGCGCGTGCGACGATCTCGTCGACCGCGAACCCCGCCTCGTCGAGCCGGCGGGCGAACGGCTTGCTCGGCGCCGACGACCAGACCGCGAGCACCCCGCCGGGCCGCAGCGCGGCACGCGCCCGCGCCAGCCCCGAAGCGCCGTAGAGCCGGTCGTTGCCCGGCCGCGAAATCCCGTCGGGGCCATTGTCGACATCGAGCAGGATCGCATCCCACTCCCCGTCCGCGATCGCCGCCGCCACGTCACCCTCGAAGATCCGAGTCCGCGGGTCGGTCAGGCTGTCGCCGTGCAGTGCCGCCATCGGCCCGCGCGCCCATTCGACCACCGCGGGCACGATCTCGGCGACCGCCACCTCGGCATCGGGCCCCAGCCGCGCGAGTGCTGCGCGCAGCGTGAAGCCCATGCCGAGCCCGCCGATCAGCATCCGCACGCCCGGCCGCGCGCCGATCCGTTCGCACGCCTGCTCGGCCAGCGCCTCTTCGGACCCGCTCAGCCGGCTGTTCATCAGCTCGTTCGCACCGAGCATGATCGAGAATTCCGCGCCGCGCTGGAGCAGCCGCAACTCGCCGCCGCCCGGCACCTGCGCCGTCCCGAGAAGAACCCGCGGGATCATGCAGACCACGCCGCGATGTCGTCCTGCTCGCCGATCAGCGCGAGGCCGTGCGCGATCGAGGTCAGCTCGCCGCCGATCATGATCGCCGCCTCGCCGAACCGCTCGACGAAAATCCGCCGCACCCGCGGGATCAGCGACGATCCGCCGGTCAGGAACACGCGGTCGATATCGCCGCCGCCGACCTTGGCCGCCGCCAGCGCCTGGTCGACCGTCGCCTCGATCCGCGCGACGTCGTCGGCGATCCAGCCCTCGAACTGCGCGCGCGTCACCTCTGCCTCAATCTCCAGCCCCGCGCCCGCAAAGTGGAAATGCGCGTCCTCGCCCTGCGACAGCGCGCGCTTCAACGTGCCCACCGCGTCGTACAGCGGGTAGCCGAGCTCGTTCTCGATCACCGCGATCATCCGCCCGATCGCATCGGGGTCGATCGCGGTCTTCTGCAACCGCTCGAGCTCGGTCATCGTCTTGCGGTTGCGCATCAGCGCGAGCCTGGACCAGTCCGCGAAATCGGCGAAATAGGCGCGCGGGATCTCGAGCTCCTTGCCGAACGACTTGTACGCGCCGCCCTTGCCGAGCATCGGCAGCACCAGACGGTCGAGGATCCGGTAATCGAACCGGTCGCCCGCAATCCCGATGCCCGCATGGCCGAGCGGCGTACAGCGTCGCGCCGCGCCCGGCTCGGCGACGCGCACGACCGAGAAATCGCTCGTCCCGCCACCGAAATCGGCGACCAGGATCGTCGCGGGCTCGGTCAGCCGCGTCGCATAGCTGTACGCAGCACCAAGCGGTTCGTAGACATAATGGATCTCCGCGCCGAACCCCTTGAACATCGCGTCGTAGCGCGTCCGCGCCAGCGCCTCGTCGGGCCGCGCACCGGCATATTCGACCGGTCGCCCGACCACGATCCGCTGCGGCCGCGTGTCGAGCTTGCCGCCCGCATGCGCGATCAGCTTGTCGAGGAACAGCTTGCCCATCTCCTCGAAGCGATAGCGCTTGTCGAAGACGGAGGCCTGTTCGAACGTCTTCATCGCCGCGACCGACTTGAACGACTGGATGAACCGGCTGTCGAGCGGATATTCCATATATTCCGCGATCGCCCACGGCCCCGCATCGACCGCGAGCCCCTTGCCGCTGTCGTCCTGCCAGAAGCAGAGCGCGGAGCGGAACACCGGGCTGGTCTCGGCGGGGGCGGCGAAGGTCACGAGTTCGGGCGTGCCGCCGGGCGTCCCGAGCGCCACGACGCTGTTGGTCGTGCCGAAGTCGAGCCCCAGTGCGGGACTCGCGGCTGGCGTTTGCATGAAGGTCTCCGGGAGCGGGTGGCGCCTGCCTATGCCGACCGGGGCCCCGGGATGGCAACCGGTAAAGTCGCGGGCGACGCGTCTTCGCGCTCGCCCGGGGTCAGCGCGCGACCATCTCGCGGATCCGTTCGGCGAGCATGTCGAGCGCGAACGGCTTGGTGATCATCTCCATCCCCGCACCGAGAAATTCGCCGCGCACCGCCGCCTTTTCGGCATAGCCGGTGACGAACAGGATGCGCAGATCGGGGCGATGCCGCCGCGCGACCTCGGCCAACTGGCGCCCGTCCATCCCGGGCAGGCCGACATCGCTGACCAGCAGGTCGATCCGCCGCTCGCTCTCGAGGATCGGGATCGCCGCGTGCGCGTCGCCCGCCTCCATCACGCCGTAGCCGAGGCTGCCGAGGATATCGACGATCAGCATCCGCACCGCGACATCGTCCTCGACCACCAGCACGCATTCGCCGTCCGCGCGCGGCAGGTCGCGGTCCGCGGTCGGCACACTGACCGCGGCGGTGCCGTGGAAGCGCGGCAGGTACAGCTTGACCGTCGTGCCCTCGCCCTCCTCCGAATAGATCCGGACATGCCCGCCCGACTGGCGCGCAAAGCCATAGATCATCGACAGGCCGAGCCCGGTGCCCTGCCCGATCGGCTTGGTGGTGAAGAACGGGTCGAACGCCTTCTCGATCACCGCCTTCGACATGCCCGTGCCGGTGTCGCTGACGCCGATCGCGACATAGTCGCCGGGCGCCAGATCCCCGATCGCCTCGGTATAGTGCGCGTCGAGATGCGTGTTCTCGGTCTCGATCGTCAGCCGCCCGCCCTCGGGCATCGCGTCGCGCGCGTTGATCGCGAGGTTGAGCAGCGCGCTTTCGAGCTGGTTGGCATCCGTCGTCACCGGCCAGGTCGCGTCCTGCCGCCGGATCTCGAGCCGCGCATTCTCGCCGAGCGTCCGTGCGAGCAGATCCTCCATGTCGGCGATCAGCCGGTCGACATCGGTCGCCTTCACGTCGAGCGACTGGCGCCGCGAAAAGGCGAGCAGCCGCTGCGTCAGCCCGGCGGCACGTTGCGCGGAGACCGTCGCCGCCTCCAGATAGCGGTCGACCTTGTCCGGGCGCGGTTCGGGCACGTTGCGCCGGACCATGTCGAGCCCGCCCAGGATGCCGGTGAGCATGTTGTTGAAGTCGTGCGCGATGCCGCCGGTCAGCTGACCGACAGCCTCCATCTTCTGCGCCTGGCGCAGCGCATCCTCGGCGCGCGCCAGCTGCGCCTCGCGTTCCTTGTCCGCGGTGACGTCGCGCCCGACCGCGTTGATCAGCCCGTCGCCCGGCCGCGCCGCCCAGCTGATCCAGCGATAGCTGCCATCCTTGTGGGCATAGCGATTGTCGATCCGCGCGACCGCCTCGCCGCGGGCGATCCCCGCCGCGGCCAGGCCGGTATGCGCGACGTCGTCGGGGTGGAGCAGCGAGAAGAGCTGGCGTCCGACGATCTCGTCCATCGACCAGCCGAGCATGTCGGTCCAGGCGGGACTGGCGGCGACGATCGTGCCGTCGAACTCGGCGCGCAGCATGATGTCGGACGACAATTCCCACAACCGGTCGCGGTCCGCGGTCGACGCCTCGACGGCCTCGGCCAGTCCCTCGTTGATCGCGCGCAGCTGGCGCTCCGCCGCCTTGCGCGTCGACTGGTCGAGGATCGCGCCGATCATCCGCGTCGGCGCGCCGTCCTCGTCGCGGATGACGTAGCCGCGGTCGAGCACATCGGCATAGCGGCCGTCGGCGCAGGCGAACCGGTATTCGTCGGTCCAGTCGCTGTCCTGCCCGTAAATTACCGCATCGATGCTCGCATGGATCCGCGCGCGGTCCTCGGGATGGACCTGGTCCAGCCACCAGTCGCCGGTCGACTTCGCATCGGGCAGGACATGGCCATAGGCACGCGTCAGCGCCTCGTTCCACAGCACCGAATTGCTCCGCAGGTCCCAGTCCCAGATCGCGTCGTTGGTCGCGCGGCTGGCCAGCCGCAGCCGCTCGCTCGTCTCGCGCAGCGCCGCCTGTGCGCGGCGATCGTCGCTCATGTCGACGACCGTCCCGACCAGCCGGATCGGACTATCGCCATCGAAGAACGCGATGCCGTGCGCGACGATATGGCGCTCGACGCCGTCGCTCTGGCCGATCGTGCGATATTCCGAATCGAACATCCGCGTGCCCCGCGGATCGAGCGCGGCGGCGACTTGCGCATCGGCAGCTGCGCGGTCGTCGGGGTGGAGATTGGCGAGGAAGGCGGA
Source organism: Sphingomonas sp. CFBP9019 (assembly GCF_034045155.1). NCBI lineage: Bacteria > Pseudomonadati > Pseudomonadota > Alphaproteobacteria > Sphingomonadales > Sphingomonadaceae > Sphingomonas > Sphingomonas sp. CFBP9019. The sequence continues at coordinate 25,957 of NZ_JAXCWK010000005.1, forward strand.
CTCGTACTCGACCGGCGCGCCCGCCGGGATCCCGAACAGCGCGCGGCACCGGTCGTCCCAGCGCAGCATGCCGTCCGCCGGCCGATAGTCGAACCGCCCCAGCCGCGCGACCCGCGTCGCGAGTTCGAGCTCCTCACGGCTTTCGGACAGCGCGACCTCGTTGCGGCGGCGCTCGCTGATGTCGTTGAACAGCACCGCGACATGATTCAGCTCGGGCGCATCGACGCGGTAGGCATAGACCTCGAACCAGCGATCCTGCAGCGCGGAGGCGGGATCCTCGAACCGCAGCGGCTCGCCGGTCGTCGCGACATGGCCGTACAGGTCGAACCAGCGCTGTTCCATGTCGGGCGCGACGTCGCGCATCGTCCGCCCGATCATGTCGTCGAGCCCGGTGTTGCGCGCAAACGCCCGGTTCACCTCGAGGAAGCGATAATCGTATGGCGCGCCGTCGGCGAACAGCACCTCGATCACGCAGAACCCCGCGTCGATCGATTCGAACAGCGAGCGATAGCGTGCCTCGCTCGCCTTCACCGCGATCTCACCGCGCACCCGGTCGACCGCGTCCGAGGTGCGCAGCGCGACGTCCTCGACCAGCGCGATATCCGCCCTGGTCCAGTCGCGCGGCGTGGCCTCGTGCAGGTACAGGACCGCCGCGAGCCGCCCGTCGCGGAACAGCGGCGCGGCGATCAGTGCGCCGACGCCGGCCTGCGCCCAGCACCGCGCGGTCGCCGGCTCACGCGCACGTGCGTCGGTCGCGCAATCGTCGACGATCACCGTGAGCCCGCGCCGCAGATCGGCGATCACGCCCGCGCCCAGCGCCGCGTCCCCGTCCCCGTCTCCGTCTCCGTCTGGCGTCGCGGCGAGGCCGGGCAGCGTCCCGTTCGACCAGTCGCCGACGCCCCGGGTCATCGCGCCGTCCGCCAACACCTCGTCATAGCCGCAGCGCGCGACGTCGAGATGCGAGCCCAGCGCCGCGGCGGCCGCCGCCATGATGTCGTCGGGCCGCGCCATCGTCCGGAACAGATCGACCAGCGCGAGTTGGAACGCCTGTCGCGCGAGCAGTTCATCACGATCGAGCAGAGGGGGACGCATAACCTATGTGTGCCCGGAGAGACCGGGGAAGTCGAGCCATGCGTGGCTCAACCGCGCTTCAGCCTCACCAGCGCAGCGTCGAGCGCGGACAGGAAGCGCGACCGGTCCGCCTTGGAGAACGGTGCGGGCCCACCGATCACGTCGCCGCCCGCGCGCAGATCGGCCATGATCGCGCGCGTGGCGATCGCACCGCCGATCGAGCTGGTGGTGAACGGCTTGCCGGTATTGGCAAGCACGGTCGCCCCCGCCTTCACGCAGCGATCGGCGAGCAGTATGTCGGCGGTGATCACCACCGCCTTCGCATCGGCCTGCTCGGCGATCCAGTCGTCGGCGGCGTCGAACCCGTCGCTGACGACGACGCGGTTGACCAGCGGGTGGACGGGCACGCGAAAATGGCTGTTCGCGACGATGGTGACGGGCACCTCGTGCCGCCACGCGACCTTGTAGATCTCGTCTTTGACGGGACACGCATCGGCGTCGACGAGGATGCGGAGGGCGTTTGGTGCGGTGGGTGCGGTCGTCATCGGCTATCTCCCGATTTCACCAACGTCGTCATCCTGACGAAAGTCAGGATCCAGGATCAAGCAGGACGGCGTCCGCGGCTCTGGATCCTGACTTTCGTCAGGATGACGGGGCTATGAGGCTCCCGGCATCGTCAGAATGACGGCGCGGGGGCCGGCCCGCGCCCTCACCCCGTTCGCCCTGAGCGAAGTCGAAGGGCATGCCCCAGGCCGGGGTACCTCGACGTCGCTCAGCACGAACGGAAGGCGGCAGGTTCAGCTACGCTCGCGATTGCCGCGATACGGCGCCTTGCGCGCCGGGGCCGGACCGCCACGCGGCGCCGCGCGGTGCAGCGTCGAGCGCGGGGCGCCCGCGTTGCTGCGGCCACCGCCGCCGGCATGGCGGGCGGTGCTCTCGGGCGCGCCCTGCATCGCCTCGATCGCGACGCCGCTCTCCTCTTCGCCCGCCTGCGCGGTACGCTGGATCGCTGCCGAGAAGCGCGACGCGACGGCGCGCGGGATCTCGAACGCGGTCTCGTTCGGGCCGATGCGGATCGCACCGATCTCGGACTTGGTGATGTGCCCGCGACGGCAGATCAGCGGCAGGATCCAGCGCGGATCGGCGTTCTGGCGACGACCGATGTCCATGCGGAACCAGACCGTGTCCTCGAAGCCCGCGCGCGGACCCTGCGAACGATCGTCGCTGACCGACTGTTTGCTCTGGTCGATCAGGTCCTCGGCCTGCGGCATCGTCGCGCGGTGCATGTGCACCAGCGCCGCGGCGATATCCTCAGGCGTCTTCTCGGCCATCAGGCGGGTCGCGAGCTCGCGATCCTCGTCCTCGACCTCGACCGGCTGCATCAGCATCGTGATCAGACGCTCATGGTCGTTCTTCCGGATGTCCTCGGCGGTCGGGGCGTTGACCCACTCCGCGTTGATCTTCGCACCTTTCAGCATCATGTCGACACGACGGCGACGCGGGAACGGCACGATCAGCACGGCGGTGCCCTTCTTGCCCGCACGACCGGTACGACCCGAGCGATGCTGGAGCGTCTCGGCATCGCGTGGCAGTTCGACGTGAACGACGAGGCTGAGCGTCGGCAGATCGATGCCGCGCGCGGCGACGTCGGTCGCGACGCAGACGCGCGCACGGCGATCGCGCAGGGCCTGGAGCGCGGCGTTACGCTCGTTCTGCGAATGCTCACCCGACAGCGCGACCGCGGCGAAACCGCGCTCGACCAGGCTCGCATGCAGATGGCGGACGTTATCGCGCGTCGCGCAGAACAGCATCGCCGTCTCCGCTTCGTGGAAGCGCAGCAGGTTGATCACCGCATGCTCGATCTCGGACGGCGAGACCGTGACGGCCTGGTACGAGATGTCGCCATGACCGCGATCCTCGCCGACGGTCGAGATCCGCACCGCGTCGCGCTGGTAGCGCTTGGCAAGCGCGACGATCGGCCGCGGCATCGTCGCCGAGAACAGCAGGGTACGGCGCTGCTCGGGCGACGCGTCGAGGATCTGCTCGAGATCCTCGCGGAAGCCCATGTCGAGCATCTCGTCGGCTTCGTCGAGCACCGCGACCTTCAGGGCCGACAGGTCGAGCGCGCCGCGCTCGAGATGGTCGCGCAGACGGCCAGGCGTGCCGACGACGATATGCGCGCCGTGCGCGAGGCTGCGACGCTCCTTCGAGGCATCCATCCCGCCGACGCAGGTCGAAATGCGCGCACCCGCCTTGGCATAGAGCCACATCAGCTCGCGGCTGACCTGCAGCGCGAGTTCGCGCGTCGGGGCGATGCAGAGCACAAGCGGCTTGTGCGGCGCTGGCAGGCGCTGGACGCCGTCCTCGCCTGCTTCACCGAGCAGTTCGCCGGCCATGGCGAGGCCGAACGCGACGGTCTTGCCCGAACCGGTCTGTGCGGACACGACGAGATCGCGACCGACCGCATTCTCCTCGATCACATGCGCCTGGACGGGGGTGAGCGCGGTATAGCCACGCGCGGCGAGCGCTTCGGAAAGAAGCGACGGAATATTTGAAAAAGGCATGTACGTCCTAATTGGTGGCCGGCTTGACGCTACGGCAAAGCACTGGCGTGGTGGTCCCTACAGGACTTGGCCCGCGGCCCACCCGCTCGCCCATGCCCATTGGAAGTTGTAGCCGCCGAGCCACCCTGTGACATCGACCGCTTCGCCGACCGCATACAGGTTTTTTACGCGTTTGGCTTCCATTGTTTGTGAAGAAAGCTCAGCAGTGCTGATTCCGCCCGCCGTCACCTCCGCCTTGGCATAGCCTTCGCTGCCATTTGGCGTGAATTGCCAATGGCTTAGCGCACGCTCGGCGTCCTGCAGCCGGCGATCGGTGAGCGTGGAAATCTCCCCCGTCATCCCCAGCCGCTCGCTCAGCGTCTCCGCGAGTCGGTCGGGCAGCGTCCCCCCGAGCAGTTTGCGCAGCGTCGTACGCGGCGTGGTGCGCTTCGCCGCGGGGAGCCAGCCGGAGTCCCGGTCGGGGACAAAATCGATGCCCACCGGCTGGCCATGCCGCCAATAGGACGAGGCCTGCAGGATCGCCGGGCCCGACAGCCCGCGATGCGTGAACAGCGCCGCCTCGCGAAACGCGGTCTTGCCGGCCGTCGCAACGACATCGGCGGCGACGCCCGACAATTCGCGAAACAGGATCTCGTCGCCGCCGAGCGTCAGCGGGACGAGCGCGGGCCGCGGCTCGACCACCTTCAACCCGAATTGCCGCGCCAGATCATAGGCAAAACCGGTCGCGCCCATCTTCGGGATCGACGGCCCACCGGTCGCGATCACCAGCGCGGGCGCGGTGACCGCGCGGCCGTCGATCGCGACGCGGTAGCCGCCGTCACCCTGCTCGACCGCAGTGACGCCGCGTCCCAGCGACAGGTCGACCCGCCCCTTGTCGCATTCATCGAGCAGCATCTCGACGATCTGTTTCGCCGAGCCATCGCAGAACAGCTGCCCCAGCGTCTTTTCGTGCCACGCGATCCCGTAGGACTCGACGAGGGCGAGGAAATCCTGCGCGGTGTAGCGACCGAGCGCGGACTTGGCGAAATGCGGATTGGCGGAGATATAGCGGTCGGCGGCGGTGTGCATGTTGGTGAAATTGCACCGCCCGCCGCCCGAGATCAGGATCTTCTTCCCCGCCTGCTCGGCATGGTCGACGAGTAGGACTCGCCGCCCGCGCTGCCCCGCGACCGCGGCGCACATGAGCCCGGCGGCGCCCGCCCCGAGGATGATCGCGTCATAGTCGGACAAGGTTCGCTCCGTGCGGCGCGGGGTGCCGGCCGCTGGTCAAAGGTGTTTCCCCGCGAAGGCGGGACCCGGACTGGGCTCCCGCCTTTGCGGGAGAACAAGGCCGGATGTAGCGCGTTCGGGATCGCCCATATAGGCGCCACCGGCTCCTAACGAAAGCACCACCCCGGCGAAGGCCGGGGCCCAGTTGGGGGACGGCAATGACGCACGTCGCGCGCCGTTACCCCCACCTCGCCAACTGGACCCCGGCCCCCGCCGGGGTAGTGAATTCTTCAATCGTCATCCTGACAAAAGTCAGGATCCAGAGCCACAAGCGGCGACGCCGGCGGCTCTGGATCCTGGATCACGTCCAGGATGACTAAAAAATCAGCGCAGCTTCGCGATATTCAGCGAATCTTCCTTCGCCCGCGTCTTCACCGATTCCTCGCTCCGCGTCAGCGCCTTGGCGATCGCCTTCAGCGCCATGCCCTTCTTGGCGAGCGTGTGCAGCTTCTGAATCTCGTCCTGGGTCCAGGGCTGGCGGTGCCGTTCGAATTTTGCCTCGGCCATTATGCGATCTCCACTATCTCGATCGCATCCGCCTTGCCGGCAAACGCGACCGTCTCGCCCACTGCGGCGCCCATCAGCGCGCGCGCGAGCGGGGCGGAGAAAGCGAGGCGATCCTCGCCCGGCTCGGCCTCGTCGCCGCCGACGATCGCGATCGTCCGTTCCGCGCCGTTCATCCGCACGCGCACCGACGATCCGATCCCGACCTCACCCTCTTCGGGCTCCGGCGCGAGCTCTGCCGTCGTCTGCCGTGTGTGCCAGTAGCGCAGGTCGCGCAGCAGAACCTTGCGTGCTTCCTCGTCGGTCTCGGCCGCCACCGCCGCCTCGATCGTCTCGACGCGCTCGCCGATCAGCGCAAGGCCGCGCGCCGTGACCAGATTGGGCCCCGGCGCGATCGGCTGTTCGAACTTCGGCTCAAGATGTTCCTCGTCGCTTTCACGGCGAAACGCGACGCTCATGCGCTTACTTCAGACATGCGACGATCCCGGCGATCGCCGCCAGCGTGCCATCGACATTCTTCACCTTCACGACGTCGAGCCCGAGCTGCTCGGCCGGATAGTCGTTGCCGCCCGGGAAGATCGCGTCGCCGATGAACATCATCTTGTCGAGCGCGATGCCGCTCGCCTCGTTGAGCTTCTTCAGGCCATACGCCTTGTCGACACCTTCGCGCGTGATGTCGATCGAGGTCGCGCCGCCCATGTTGATCGACAGACCCGGCAGACGCTGGCGCAGATCGGCCTGGATCACCTTGCGCTTGGCGAAATCGGGATCCCAGCTGTGTTTGGCGTCGATCGGTGCTTCCTGGCCGAGCGCGGAGAAGGTGATCTGGCTGCCGCGATCCTCGATCCGCTCGCCCCAGGTCTGCTCGGGGACGAACCCGGTCGCCTCGAGCGACTCATCGAACGCCTTCAGGATCTTCTGCTTCTCGTCGTCCTCGAACAGCTCGGCATAGACCGCACGCCAGGCGTCGTCGAACCGGTACAGCTTGGTGCCGGTCGTCGGCATCAGCCACAGCTTGGTGCGATCAGCGCGCTCGGGCAGGCGGCTCGCGACCTGCTTTTCGAACTGCGGCCAGTCGCCACCCGAGATCACCGCGACATGCGCGACGTCGAGCAGGTCGGCGAGCGCCTCGCCCATCGGCTCCTGCAAGGGCTGCTTGCTTTCGGCCAGCGTTCCGTCGAGGTCAAAGGCAACCAACTCTTTCATGCGGAAACTCCAGTCAGGATAAATGTATCGATCGCGTGCGCGACGCCATCGGCATCGTTCGCGGTGGTAATCTCGTGCGCGACGTCGCGGACGGACTGCGGCGCATTGCCCATCGCGATCGCCAGCCTGGCCCGCTTGAGCATCGCGATGTCGTTCGCCTGGTCGCCGATCGCCGCGGTCCGCGTCAGGCTGATGCCGAACGCGTCCGCGAGTTCCTCGATCCCGCTGCCCTTGTTGCCCGCCACGGGCGTGATGTCGAGATAATAGGTCTGGCTCTGGACGATCGTCGCCTGCGCGTCGAATTTCGCTGCGACCTTGGCGTGCAGGTCGCGCAGCAGGTCCTCGTCGTCGCTGACGAACGTCACCTTGTCCGCCTTGCCGAGCAGGTCGGTGAAGTCGGCGACGATCACCGGATCCTGCGCCGAGGCCTTGCGCTCGCTGTCGACATGCCCGCCCTGGTCGGTGCTGGCATACCAGACGTCGTCGGCGAAGATCCAGGTATCGACGGGGGCGTCACCGATGATCTCCATCGCGCCGCGCACGACGTCGATATCGACCATGTGATGCTCGATCACCGTACCGTCGCGCTTGAACACGATCCCGCCGTTGAACGCGCCCATCGGCTCGTCGATGCCGAGCAGGTCGGCGATCGGCATCATGCCTGACCGCGGCCGCGCGCTGATGATCGTGAAGCCCAGGCCCGCCGCCTTCAGCCGTTTGACCGCATCGACCGTCGCGGGTGCGACCTTCTTGTCCTTGTCGACGAGCGTGCCGTCGACGTCGGACACCAGGAGCTTGATGCTCACTGGGGCATCTCGACATGCCCGCCAAAGCCGAAGCGCATCGCCGACAACAGCTTGTCACCGAACGTATGGTCGACCCGGCTGCGATAGCGTGCGTAGAGCGCGGCGCTCAGCACGTTGGCGGGCACCTTCTCTTCCATCGCCGCGTCGATCGTCCACTGACCCTCGCCCGAATCCGCGACGCTGCCGCTGAACCCCTCGAGCGTGCCGTCCTTGGCCAGCGCGATCGCCGACAGGTCGAGCAGCCACGACGAGATCACGCTGCCGCGACGCCACACTTCGGCGACGTCGGTCAGGTTGATGTCGAAGCGCTGGTCCTCGGCGACATGCTCGCCCGACTTGCCCTTGAGGATGTCGAAGCCCTCGGCATAGGCCTGCATCAGGCCGTATTCGATACCGTTATGGACCATCTTGACGAAATGCCCGGCACCCGGAGGGCCGGCGTGGATATAGCCCTTTTCCGCACGCGGATCGGCCTGCCCCTCGATGCGGCCCGGCGTGCGGACGATCTCGCCCATGCCCGGTGCCAGCGTGTCGAAGATCGGATCGAGATAATCGACCGTCTCCGTCTCGCCGCCGATCATCATGCAATAGCCGCGCTCGAGGCCCCAGACGCCGCCCGACGTGCCGACGTCGACATAGCGGATGCCCTTTTCGGCGAGCTCCTTCGCGCGGCGGACGTCGTCCTTGTAGAAGCTGTTGCCGCCATCGATGATGATGTCGCCCTCGGCGGCCTTTTCGGCGATCGCCTGTACGGTCTGCTCGGTCGGCTCGCCCGCGGGCACCATCACCCACCAGATCGCCGGCGTGTCGAGCTTGCCGCGCATGTCGTCGAGCGAGTCCGCGCCGATCGCGCCATCCGCCGCCAGCTTCTTCACCGCCTCCGCATCGCGATCGAACGCGACGACCTCATGGCCGTTCTTCATCAACCGGCGCGCGATATTGCCGCCCATCCGGCCGAGGCCGATCAGTCCGATCTTCATAGGGAAATCCTTGTCTTCTCCCTCTCCCCAACGGGGAGAGGGAGCAGAAGGGTCAGGCCGTCGCGGGCTGCTTCTTCGCGATCGACCCGAGCAGGTCGTCGAACGCCTTCACGAACGAGGCGACGCCCTCTTCGACCAGCGTGCCGGTCACGCCGGTCAGGTCGAGGCCCAGCCGCTCGGCTTCCGCCAGCACATGCTTCGCGCCGTCGACATCCGCGGTGATCGTCTCCGCCGCAGTGCCATGGTCGCGAAACGCGTCCATCGTCTTTGGCGGCATCGTGTTGACCGTGTCAGGGCCGATCAGCGTGTCGATGTAGAGCGTGTCGGGATAGCTCGGATCCTTGACCCCGGTCGACGCCCACAATAGCCGCTGCGGCTGAGCGCCCTTGGCGGCGAGCGCCTGCCAGCGATCCGACTTCAGGAAGTCGAGATACCATTGATACGCCATCTTGGCGTTGGCGATCGCGACCTTGCCGCGCACCGCCTTCAGCGCATCCGCCTCGGCATCACCCTTTTCGAGCCGTGCATCGATCTGCTTGTCGATCATCGTATCGATCCGGCTGACGAAGAAGCTCGCAACGCTGGCGATCTTGTCGATCGGCTTGCCCTCGGCAACGCGCTTCTCGAGTCCTGCGGCATAAGCCTCGGCGACGCGGACATAGGCGTCGATCGAGAACAGCAGCGTGACGTTGACGTTGATCCCTTCCGAGATCGCAGTCGAGATTGCCGGGCCGCCCGCGAGCGTCCCCGGGATCTTGATCATCAAGTTCGGCCGGTTGACCGCCGCCCACAGCTTGCGCGCCTCGGCGATCGTCGCGTCGGTATCGTCCGAGATATAGGGCGACACTTCGAGGCTGACATAGCCGTCCTTCGCGTCGAGCCGGTCATACACGGGCTTCAGCGTCTCCGCCGCCGCCTTGATGTCCTGGATCGCGAGATGCTCGTAGCGGTCGATCGTCGCCGCGCCGGGATTCTCCTTGTCGAACTTCGCGAGCGTCGAGTCATAGGCGTCGCCATGCCCCATCGCCTTTTCGAAGATGGACGGGTTGGAGGTGACACCGGTCAGCCCGTCCTCATCGACCAGCTTCTGGAGACCGCCGGCCTCCAGGAACTTCCGATCGACGAAATCGAGCCACACCGCCTGGCCGAAGCCTTCGAGATCGTTGAGCGCACCCATCACTTGGTCTCCATAACCTGGCGGGCAACCTTGACGACATTGTCGACGGTGAACCCGAACTTGTCCTGCAGTTTGGCGAGCGGTGCCGAGGCACCGAAAGTCGACATCGTCACGGTCGCGCCGTCGAGCCCGACATAGCGATCCCAGCCGATCGACCCGGCCATCTCGATCGCGACGCGGGCGCGCACGCCCCGCGGCAACACGCTTTCCTTGTACGCGGCGTCCTGCAGCTCGTAGCGATACCAGCTCGGCATCGACACGACCCGGCTCTTCACGCCGTCCGCGACCAGCTTCTCATGCGCCTCGACCGCCAGCGACACTTCGCTGCCCGTCGCGATCAGGATCACGTCGGGCGTGCCGTCACAGTCCGCAAGGACGTAGCCGCCCTGCTCGACGCCATCCGCGCTCGCATATTTGGTCCGGTCGAGCGTCGGCAGCGCCTGACGCGACAGGATCAGCGCGGCGGGCGTGCTGGCGTCCTTCAGGACCGCCTTCCATGCCGCGACAACTTCGTTCGCGTCGCTCGGACGGATCGTGTCGAGCCCGGGGATCGCGCGCAGCGTGGCGAGATGCTCGATCGGCTGATGCGTCGGGCCGTCCTCGCCGACGCCGATCGAGTCGTGCGTGAACACCCAGACCGCGCCGACCTCCATGATCGCCGACAGCCGCACCGGTGCACGCATATAATCGACGAAGACGAGGAAGGTGGAGCCGTAGGAGCGCAGATGCGACAGCGCCATGCCGTTGACGATCGCGCCCATGCCATGTTCGCGAATGCCGAAATGGAAGTTGCGGCCGGCATAGTTGTTCGCCTCGAACGAGGGCTGGCCCTTGATGTCGGTCTTGGTCGACGGCGCGAGATCGGCCGAACCGCCGATCAGCCACGGCACCTTGGCGGCAATCGCGTTGAGCACCTTGCCACCCGAATCGCGGCTGGCAACACCCTTGGGATCGGCCTCGAACACCGGAATGTCCGCGTCCCAGCCCTCGGGCAGCTCGTCCTTGAGCAGCAGCTCGAGTTCGGCCGACAGCTCGGGATATGCGTCACGATACTTGTCGGTCAGCGCGACCCATTCGTCGCGCAGCTTCGCGCCACGCTCCGCGATCGCACCGTTGAAATGCTCGATCACGCCATCGGGTACGTAGAAGGACTTGTCCTCGGGCCAGCCATAGGCCTGCTTGGTGAGGCGGATATTCTCGTCGCCGAGCGGCTCACCATGCGCCTTCTCGCTGCCCGCCTTCGGGCTGCCATAGCCGATCACCGAATGCACGACGATGAAGGTCGGCTTGTCGGTCGTCGCCTTGAACGTCTCGATCGCACGGCTCAGCGCGGCGGTGTCGTTCGCGTCGTCGACATGGATGACGTTCCAGCCATAGGCGTCGAAGCGCAGGCCGACATCCTCGTCGAACGCGAGATCGGTCGCGCCCTCGATCGAGATGTGGTTGCTGTCGTAGATCCAGCACAGATTGCTGAGCTTCAGATGCCCGGCCATGCTCGCCGCCTCGGCCGAGACGCCCTCCATCATGTCGCCATCGCCACAGATGGTGTAGACGTCATGGTCGAACAGCGTGAAGCCGTCCTTGTTGTAGCGCGCCGCGAGCCAGCGCTCGGCGATCGCCATGCCGACCGAATTGCCGCAACCCTGGCCGAGCGGGCCGGTGGTGGTCTCGACGCCCGTGGTGTGGCGATATTCGGGGTGACCCGGGGTCTTGGACGAGAGCTGGCGGAACTGCCGGATGTCCTCGAGGCTGACCGCCTCCTTGCCGCTCTTCTCGCCGTCCGCGCTGATCTCTTCGATCTTGGCGAGGTGGATCAGCGCATAGAGCAGCATCGACGCATGGCCGACCGACAGCACGAACCGGTCGCGATTGGGCCAGTCGGCGTGCTTGGGGTCGTAACGCAGGAATTTCGACCAGAGCGTGTAGCCGACCGGCGCGAGCGCCATCGGCGTGCCGGGATGGCCCGAATTGGCCTTCTGCACCGCGTCCATCGACAGCGTGCGGATCGTATCGATCGTCAGACGCTCGGGCGAACCGTCCTCGTGCAGGTTCGGATCCGCCTTCATCGTGGGGGCGGTTGCGGTATCGGTCATGAAAGAAAGCCTCGCTCTAGACGGTGACCGAACGCCGCGCATCCGATCTGGTTGCCAACATAGGATGCCTTTAGGCGGATGCACCCGAGCGTTCCAGTCGCGTAACGACGCCTTTCGATGCAATATACGCGGCATCGACCTCGTCGAGGAACAATCCGTGGCCCAGCACGCCCGGAATCGCCGCCAGCACCGCAGCGAGCGCGTGCGGGTCCTCGAGTGCCGGAAATCGGCAATCCGCGACAAGATTGTCCTGATCCGTCCGATAGTTGGGCCGAATCACCGGCGCTCCGCCAAGGTCGGCCAGCACGCGCATCACATAGCCTCGCGCGAAGGGCAGCAGTTCGACCGGCAGCTTCGCCGCACCGATCCGTTCGACCCGCTTCGATCCGTCCGCAATCACGACCATCCGTGCCGAGCTTGCGGCGACGATCTTCTCGCGCAGCATCGCCCCGCCCGCGCCCTTGATCGCGAAACAGCACGCATCGATCTCGTCCGCGCCGTCGATCGTCAGGTCGACCTGCGCGATATCGGCAAAGTCGAGCACCGCGATACCCACCTGCCGCGCCAGCGCGCCGCTCGCCTCGGACGTGACGACCGCGCGGACGTCGAGCCCCGCCGCGACCCGCTCGCCGAGCGCGCGGATCGCGAACGCCGCGGTCGACCCGGTACCCAGCCCGACCAGCATCCCGTCCCGAACCTCCGCCACCGCCGCCACCGCCGCCGCCTGCTTGTCGTCATCGATCATCGTCACACGCCTTTCAAAGCAGCTGCGCCCGTTTCAAACCACTTGCCCCCGATCAAGTCCAACCGCGCCCTTCCCTCCCGTTCGCCCCTCCCGCTCGCCCGCCCCCCTCCTCCCGTTCGCCCTGAGCGAAGTCGAAGGGCATGCCCCAGGAGAAGGTGCTTCGACTTCGCTCAGCACGAACGGGGGGGGGACGACCGAATAAACGCAACGAACGGAGTAGGGGGTAACGGACGGATCAGGGAACAAACGGATCAGGAGAACGAACCGCCCCGGGGATCATCCTAACAGCCCCCCAAACCACCCGTCATCCTGACGAAAGTCAGGATCCAGAGCCACCAAAGATCCCCTCGCCGCTTGGATCCCGCCCTCCAGCACCACAACCGACCGCGATAAAACCCCGCCACGGAAACACCAGAAAACACCCCACCAACAAACCAGGTTACTCTTTCTTCCCTATTTTTCGCGTCCGCTTTTCAACTGACATACTTCTGGTACATCCGCATGGTTTAGCCGGCCCTCATCTGATCGCGGATACCCCACTTGATAGCCAAACGACTTACCCCTTGGCGCTACGCCGTGATGGCACCCGCGCTGATCGGCCTCGCGGCCTGTTCCGGTGGCGGCGGCGATGCCGCAAAAGGCAAGGGCAAGGGCGGTCAGCCGGGTCAGGGCACCCCCACCGTCGGCTATGTCGTCATCCAGCCGTCGAGCGTCGCGATGACCACCGAACTCAGCGGCCGCACCACCGCGTTCGAAAGCTCGGACGTCCGCCCCCAGGTCACCGGGATCATCCGCCGCCGCTTCTTCACCGAGGGCACGCTCGTCAAGAAGGGCCAGCCGCTCTACGAGATCGACCCGCGCCTCTACCGCGCCGCCGCCAACGAGGCGCAGGCCAATCTGCAGAGCGCGCGCGCCAATGCCGAGGCGCAGGGCATCCTTGCGCAGCGGTACAAGCCGCTCGCCGAGATGGAAGCGATCAGCAAGCAGGATTACACCAACGCGATCGCGACCTCGCGCCAGGCGACCGCGTCGGTCGCGCAGACCCGCGCCGCGCTCGAGACCGCGCAGATCAACCTGAAGTTCACGACCGTCCCCGCGCCGATCACCGGGAAGATCGGCCGCTCGCTGTTCACCGTCGGCGCGCTCGTCTCCGCGACGCAGACCGATCCGCTGTCGCAGATCCAGCGGCTCGACCCGATCTTCGTCGACATCCAGCAGGCCTCGGGCGACCTGCTCGCGCTGCGCCGCTCGCTCGGCCAGAACGGCATCGTCCCGACCCGCGCCGAGGTGCGCCTCAAGCTCGAGGACGGCAGCGATTACGGCGCGACCGGCTCGGTCGAATTCGCCGAGGCGCTGGTCAACACCGAGACCGGCACCGTGACGCTGCGCGCACGCTTCCCCAACCCGCAAGGGCTGTTGCTGCCGGGCATGTTCGTCCAGGCGAAGTTCGCGCAGGCGATCAACCAGCGCGCCTTCCTCGTGCCGCAAGCGGGCGTCGCGCGCGACGCGAAGGGCAATGCGACCGTCTATGTCGTCAGTGCCGACAACAAGGCGGTGCAGAAGACGATCAAGGCCGACCGGACGCAGGGCCCCTATTGGGTCGTCACCAGCGGGCTCAACCCCGGCGACCGGATCATCACGCAGGGGCTGTCGAAGATCGCCCCCAATCAGAGCGTGAAGCCGGTCCCCGAAAACACCGCGCAAAAGATCGAAGCGCCCAAGGGCGACTCCTCGGGTGGCGATAAGGCCAGCCAGAAAAAGGCCGGCTAGACCCTTATGTTATCCCGTGTCTTCATCGATCGCCCGATCTTCGCCTGGGTGCTCGCGATCATCGTGATGCTCGGCGGCATCGGCGCGATCATGAGCCTGCCGATCGCGCAATATCCCGACGTCGCGCCGCCGCAGGTGACGATCCGCGCGACCTTCCCGGGCGCCAACGCGCAGACGATCCAGAACAGCGTGACGCAGGTCGTCGAACAGTCGCTGACCGGCATCGACGGGCTGATCTATTTCAGCTCGTCCTCGTCGTCGCGCGGCTCGGTGACGGTCACGGTCACGTTCGAAAAGGGCACCGATCCCGACATCGCGCAGGTCCAGGTCCAGAACCAGGTCCAGCAGACACTGTCGCGCCTCCCCACCCAGGTGCAGCAGCAGGGCCTCGTCGTCCGCAAGTCGAACCCGGACAACCTGCTGATCGTCGGCGTCTATGACGAGACCGACAAGCTGACCAACCAGGACGTCTCGGACTATCTCGTCTCGAACCTCCAGGATCCGCTCGGCCGTATTCCCGGCATCGGCGACAGCAACGTGTTCGGCGCGCAGTACGCGATGCGGATCTGGCTCGACCCGAACAAGCTGGCGAGCTTCCAGCTGATTCCGAGCGACGTAACGACCGCGATCCAGGCGCAGAATACCGAGGTCGCGGCCGGCGAGCTCGGCGGCCAGCCCCAGCCCGACACGCAGATGCTGAACGCGACCGTCACCGCGCAGTCGCGTCTCCAGACGCCCGAGCAGTTCGCCAACATCATCCTGAAGACGACCAATACCAGCGCGACGGTCAAGCTGCGCGACGTCGCGCGGATCGAGCTGGGCGCCGAAAACTACAACGCGCGCAGCCGCGTCAACGCGCATCCGGGCGCGGGCATCGCGGTGCTGCTGGCCCCCGGCGCCGACGCGCTCAAGACCGCCGAGCTGGTCAAGGCCTATGTCGAGAAGTCGGCCAAGAGCTTCCCGCCCGGCCTCAAATTCGCTTACGCCAACGACACGACCAACTTCATCAAGCTGTCGATCGAAGAAGTCATCAAGACGCTGATCGAGGCGGTCATCCTCGTCGTCATCGTCATGTTCGTCTTCCTGCAGAGCTGGCGCGCGACGCTGATCCCGACGATCGCGGTGCCGGTCGTGCTGCTCGGCACGTTCGGCGTCTTCTATCTCGCGGGCTTCTCGATCAACACGCTGACGCTGTTCGGGCTCGTGCTCGCGATCGGCCTGCTCGTCGACGACGCGATCGTCGTCGTCGAGAATGTCGAGCGGCTGATGGAGGAAAATCCCGACATGTCGCCGCGCGAGGCGACGATCGAGTCAATGAACGAGATCACCGTCGCGCTGGTCGCGATCGCGCTCGTCCTGTCGGCGGTGTTCCTGCCGATGGCGTTCTTCGGGGGGTCGACCGGCGTGATCTACCGCCAGTTCTCGCTGACGATGGTGTCGGCGATGGTCCTGTCGGTGCTCGTCGCGCTGATCCTGTCGCCCGCGCTGACCGCGACTTTGCTCAAGCAGAAGAAGAAGGATGCCGACGGCAATCCCGAACAGAGCTGGGGCGAGCGCAAATTTCCGAAGGTCGCGCATTTCTTCACGCGCGCGGGCGACAAGTTCAACGACACGTTCGAAAAGGGTACCAGGAAATACGTCGGCGCCGTCCAGTCGGTGGTCAATCGCAAATGGCTGTTCCTGCTGATCTATGCCGCAGTCGTCGCGCTGCTCGCGGTGATGTTCCTCCGCCTGCCCACGGGCTTCCTGCCGACCGAGGACCAGGGCACCGGCATCGTCCAGTTCCAGCTGCCCGCAGGCGCGACGCAAGGGCGCACCTTCGCGCTGCAGAAGCAGATCGAGAAATATTACTTCACCAACGAGAAGGCCAATGTGAGCACGATGTTCACCGTCAGCGGCGGCGGTGGCGGTGGTGCGAGCGGGCAGAATACCGGCCAGGGCTTCGTCTCGTTCGCGCCGTGGGAAAATCGCGAGGGCAAGGAGAATACAGCCGAGGCGATCACCGGGCGCGCGGCCCAGGCGTTCGCAGGTTTCCGCGATGCGCAGGTCTATTCGCTTGTCCCGCCGGCGATCCGCGGTCTCGGCTCGTCGAACGGCTTCACGATGCAGCTGCAGAACAGCGGCAGCCTGAGCCAGACCGAGTTCAACGCCGCACGCGACAAGCTGCTCGCGCTCGCCCGCGCCGATTCCTCGCTGACCGCGATCCGCCTGACAGAATTGCCCGACGTCGCGACGCTGCGTGTCGATGCCGACCAGCAGAAGCTCTCGACGCTCGGGCTGACCCAGGCGAACGTGAACTCGACGCTGTCGACCGCCTGGGGCGGCCAGTATGTCAACGACTTCATCGACCGCGGCCGCGTCAAGCGCGTCTATGTCCAGGGCGACGCGCAGTTCCGCGCGGCACCCTCGGACCTGAGCCAGTGGTTCGTCCGCGGATCGAACGGCCAGATGGCGCCCTTCTCCTCGTTCGCGCGGACCAGCTGGTCGCAGGCACCGACGACGCTGTCGCGGTTCAACGGCATCTCGTCCTACGAGATCCAGGGGTCGGGCGCGGCGGGCGTCAGCTCGGGCGACGCGATGACCCGGATCGCCGAGCTCGCCGGGAAGATCCCCGGCACCTCGGTCGCGTGGTCGGGGCTCTCCTACCAGGAACGCCTGTCCTCGGGTCAGGCGCCGATCCTCTACGGGCTGTCGCTGCTCGTCGTCTTCCTGTGCCTCGCCGCGCTCTATGAAAGCTGGTCGATCCCGATCGCGGTGCTGCTCGTCATCCCCCTGGGCCTCGTCGGCGCGATCCTCGCGGTGACGCTGCGCGGGCTCATCAACGACGTGTATCTCCAGATCGGGCTGCTGACGACGATGGGGCTCGCGGCGAAGAACGCGATCCTGATGATCGAGTTCGCCGAACAGGAAGAGCGCAAGGGCAAGCGCGTCATCGAGGCCGCACTGTCCGCCGCCAAGATCCGTCTTCGTCCGATCCTGATGACGTCGTTCGCGTTCATCCTCGGCGTGCTGCCGCTCGCGCTGTCGACCGGCGCGGGTGCGAACAGCCGTATCGCGATCGGCACCGCGGTGGTCGGCGGGATGCTGACCGCGACCCTGCTCGCGATCTTCTACATCCCGCTGTTCTTCGTGCTCGTCCGCCGCGGCGCGCGCGACGGCATCGCCAAGCTGCGTGGTCGACCGACCGGCTTCCACGGCGGCGAGGATGACCATGACGGTCGCGATTCCGAAAAGCTCGGTCCTCCCGAACAACCAGGCCCCCACCGGCCGGAGCCCGCATGATGCGTTCGCCACTCCTGATCCTCGCCGCGTCGACCGCGCTCGCGGGCTGCTCGCTTGCCCCCAAATATGTCCGGCCCGAGCTGCCGACGCCGGTGTCCTGGCCGGTCGGCGACGCCTATCTGCGGCAGTCCGAGGCGGCGCTGCCGGCCTTCACCTACCGCGACGTGTTCCGCGACCCGCGGCTCCAGCAGATCATCGTCCAGGCGCTCGCGAACAACCGCGACCTGCGCGTCGCCGCGGCGAACATCGCCGCGACCCGCGCGCAATATCGCATCCAGCGCGCCGACCTGCTCCCCCAGATCGATGCGAGCGGCCGCTACAGCTATTCGGGCGGCGGCAATGGCGCGCGCAGCACCGCGACCAGCAACACGGGCACAGGCACGGGCACCGGCGGCACAGGAACCGGGACAGGAACCGGCACGGGCGGGACCGGCACGGGGACCGGCGGCACCGGCACGGGCGGGACCGTCGTCAGCTCGTCCAGCTCGAACAGCGCCTTCTCGGTCGACCTCGGCACCACCGCGTTCGAGCTCGACCTGTTCGGCCGCATCCGCTCGCTCACCGGTGCCGCGCTCAACCGTTATTTCGAGACCGAGGCCGCGGCGCGCGCGACCCGGCTGACGCTGGTCGGCGACATCGCCGACGCGTGGCTGACCTATGCCTCGGACCAGAGCCTGCTCCGAATCGCGCAGGACACCGTCGCCAGCTCGCAGCGCAGCGTCACGCTCACTCAGGCGCGGCTCCGCGGCGGCGTCGCGCCGCGCACCGACTTGCGTCAGGCCCAGCAGATCCTGTTCACCGCGCAATCCGACCTCGCGACTCAGAAGACCGCGCTCGCCCAGGATATCAACGCGCTGCAACTGCTCGTCGGTGCGCCGGTCGACGCCGCGCTCCTCCCCGCCTCGATCGAGCAGGCGCTGCCGACCGTCGCCACCCTGCCCGCCGGCCTCGACAGCGGCATCCTGCTCCGCCGCCCCGACGTCGTTCAGGCGGAATATGAGTTGCGTGCGACCAATGCCGAGATCGGCGCCGCGCGTGCCGAGCTGTTCCCGCGCGTGTCGCTCACCGGCCTGCTCGGCTTTGCCAGCAGCGCGCTGACCTCGCTGTTTTCGGGCGGCGCGTTCAACTATTCGGTCGCGCCCTCGATCAGCTACCCGATCTTCCGCGCCGGCGCGGGCGTCGCCAATGTCGAATATACCAAGGCGCAGCGCGACGCCGCGCTCGCGACCTACGAAAAATCGATCCAGACCGCGTTCCAGGAAACCGCCGACGCGCTCGCGCGCCAGGGCACGATCGCCGATCAGCTCGCCGCCAACGTCAATTTCGCCGCGGCGGCGCAGGACACCTATCGCCTGTCCGACGCGCGCTATCGCGGCGGGATCGACACCTTCCTCAGCTCGCTGGACGCGCAGCGCTCGCTCTACACCGCGCAGCGCAACCTCGTCGCGACGCAGTTGGTCGGCGCGAGCAACCGCGTCACGCTCTACCGCGTGCTCGGCGGCGACTCGACGCTCGAGGCGACCGCCAACGGACCGCGCCCGGTCACCGCCACCGGCACCCCGCGCACGGAATAGGCCGGTCGCGCCGGGCCGATCCTGTCGGCCCGGCGCGGGTCGATGATCAGCCGCCCTTCATCGGCGTGACCGCGTCGCGCCCGAACCGCATGATCAGCTCGCCGATCTCGCGCGCCTGGCTCATGCTCCGCTCGCTCTGTGTCCGCAGATAGTCGCTCTGGATCTTCATCACGTCGGTCAGGTCCTTGGCGGACGCCGCCTCGCGCATCGCCGCGAACGCCTCGCGCGTGTTCTGTTCGGCCTGGTCGATCATCTTCGCGCCGATCGTAGATCCGTTCTCGGCCATCTTGCGTCCCGATTCCTTCAGCGCCTCGCCGGCGCGCTTGGCGGGCTCACCGAAATGATCCGAAAACGCGGCCTGCGCGCTCTGCGCATCCGCCTGCATCCGGTCGGTCGCGGTCTTCGCGGCGTCGGCGGCCTGATCGGTCGCGGCCTTTGCCCGACCAGCACCCTTGTTGATTGCGGCTTTGACATCGTCTGACATGATCACGGTCCTCTCCATTCCGGCGTGCTTGCTGCATCGACCTTCGACGGAGCCGGAGCATAACCGGTTGTGGCCCGGTCGCAATGTCGGTCGCAATGTTAGTCGCGCACGCGAAACCGCGTCTCAATCAAAACCCGCCCTTCCCCCGCCCGCCCCCCCTTGCTAAGGCCCCGGCAGTAACCGCATTCAGGTCGGTCCCCTACGCGCCCCCGCGGTCCCATAGGCCGCTTTCCCCTCGGCGCCCGGCGGCCCGACGCCCACGGGAAGGACCCCTATGACTGCCATCGGCCAGGACACCCTCAAGACCCGCACGAGCCTTTCGACCGGCGGCAAGTCGTACGACTATTACAGCCTCGCCAAGGCCTCCGAACAGCTCGGCGACATCAGCCGCCTGCCCTTCTCGATGAAGGTGCTGCTCGAGAACCTGCTGCGCTTCGAGGACGGCGTCACCGTCACGCGCGACGACATCCAGGCGATCGTCGACTGGCAGAAGGAGCGTCGCAGCGACCGCGAGATCCAGTATCGCCCGGCGCGCGTGTTGATGCAGGATTTCACCGGCGTGCCCTGCGTCGTCGATCTCGCCGCGATGCGCGATGCGATGACCAAGCTCGGCGGCAACCCCGAGAAGATCAACCCGCAGGTCCCCGTCCACCTCGTCATCGATCACTCGGTGATGGTCGACGAGTTCGGTACGCCCAAGGCGTTCGAGGACAACGTCGACCTCGAATATGAGCGCAACATCGAGCGCTACGAGTTCCTCAAGTGGGGCAGCAAGGCGCTCGACAATTTCCAGGTCGTCCCCCCCGGCACCGGCATCTGCCATCAGGTGAACCTCGAATATATCGGCCAGGCCGTCTGGTCGTCGGCCTCGTCGGGCGACCACGGCGACGGCACGATGATCGCCTATCCGGACACGCTGGTCGGCACCGACAGCCACACGACGATGATCAACGGTCTCGGCGTGCTCGGCTGGGGCGTCGGCGGGATCGAGGCCGAGGCCGCGATGCTCGGCCAGCCCGTGTCGATGCTGATCCCCGAAGTCGTCGGCTTCAAGCTGACGGGCGCACTGAACGAGGGCATCACCGCCACCGATCTCGTGCTCACCGTCACGCAGATGCTGCGCGCCAAGGGCGTGGTCGGCCGCTTCGTCGAGTTCTTCGGCCCAGGCCTGTCGTCGATGACGCTCGCCGATCGCGCGACGATCGCCAACATGGCGCCGGAATATGGCGCGACCTGCGGCTTCTTCCCGATCGACGACAAGACGCTCGATTACATGCGCCTCACGGCACGTTCCGATGAGAATGTCGAGCTGGTCGAGGCGTACGCCAAGGCCAACGGCTTCTGGCGCGACGAGAATGCCGAGGACCCCGTCTTCACCGACACGCTCGAGCTCGACATGGGGTCGGTCGTCGCATCGCTCGCCGGCCCGAAGCGCCCGCAGGACCGCGTCAGCCTCAACAAGGTCGACGAGGTGTTCAACAGCGACCTCCACAAGCTGTACCACAAGGAGCAGCCCGAGCGCGTCGCGGTCGAGGGGCGTGAGCACGACATCGGCGACGGCGACGTCGTGATCGCCGCGATCACCAGCTGCACCAACACGTCGAACCCGTCGGTGCTCGTCGCCGCCGGTCTCGTCGCGCGCAAGGCGAACGCTCTGGGCCTCAAGTCGAAGCCCTGGGTGAAGACCTCGCTGGCCCCTGGTTCGCAGGTCGTCACCGACTATCTCGACAAGGCCGGCCTCACCGCCGACCTCAACGCACTCGGCTTCAACCTCGTCGGCTATGGTTGCACGACCTGCATCGGCAATTCGGGCCCGCTGGCGCCGGCGATTTCGTCGGCGATCAACGAGAACGACCTCGTCGCGGCGTCGGTCCTCTCGGGCAACCGCAACTTTGAGGGCCGCGTCTCGCCCGACGTCCGCGCCAACTTCCTGGCCAGCCCGCCGCTCGTCGTCGCCTATGCGATCAAGGGCACCGTCACGACCGACATGATCGAGACGCCGCTGGGTCAGGGCACCGACGGCCAGGACGTGTATCTGCGCGACATCTGGCCGACCAACGAGGAAGTCCGCAGCACGATGGACGCCAACATCGACGCGTCGATGTTCGGCGCGCGCTACGGCGACGTCTATGCGGGCGATTCGAAGTGGCGCGAGATCGACGTCACGGGTTCGGACACCTACGCCTGGCGCGCAGGGTCGACCTATGTCGCCAACCCGCCCTATTTCGAGGGCCTCAGCATGACGCCGTCGCCGGTGCAGGACATCATCGACGCCAAGCCGCTCGCGATCCTCGGCGATTCGATCACCACCGATCACATCTCGCCCGCAGGCTCGATCAAGGCGGACAGCCCGGCCGGCCGCTTCCTCCAGGAGCATCAGGTCAGCAAGGCCGACTTCAACAGCTATGGCGCACGCCGCGGCAACCATGACGTGATGATGCGCGGCACCTTCGCCAACATCCGCATCAAGAACGAGATGGTCCCCGGCGTCGAAGGCGGCATGTCCAAATATGACGGCGAGGTCATGGCGATCTACGACGCCGCGATGCGCTTCAAGCAGGACGGCACGCCGCTCGTGATCGTCGCGGGCAAGGAATATGGCACCGGTTCGTCGCGCGACTGGGCGGCCAAGGGCACCAACCTGCTCGGCGTCCGCGCGGTCATCACCGAGAGCTTCGAGCGTATCCACCGCTCGAACCTGGTCGGCATGGGCGTGCTGCCGCTGCAGTTCGCCGAAGGCACCGATCGCAAGACGCTCGGCCTCGACGGCTCGGAAACGTTCACCATCCTCGACGTGGCAAGCATCCGCCCGCGTCAGGACGTGAGCGTCAAGATGACCCGCGCCGACGGCACCAGCGAGACGTTCCAGACCAAGTGCCGGATCGATACCGTCAACGAGCTGGAATACTTCCTCAACGGCGGCATCCTGCACTACGTCCTGCGCAAGCTGGCCGCCTGATCCGGCGACGTCGTCCCGGCGCAATCCGGGACGACGCCTGCCCCCTGAACTACCGTCATTCCAGCGAAAGCCGGAATATCCCCGTGAGGCGCATGTCGCCCACTACAAGGGATATCCCGATCTTCGCTGGGATGACGTGTTTTGGATGGCGAGTTTCACCAGACGGCGCGTCTCGAACGCGACCCAGGCCCGGCAGAAAAAAGCGGGGCGACCATGACGATCGCCCCGTAGTTCAGGGAGGGACCGGGAGGGGGAACAACCCGGCCACGTCGCCGTCCACAGGGGGAGAGGGAGCGGCGACCCCCACCTCATCGCGCCGATATGTTGCACCAATGTGTCGGAGCCCACGGATCGCCGCAATTCTTCCGCCGATCACCGCACCCGGTGGCAAACCACCACCTCCCCCAACCGTCATCCTGACGAACGTTAGGACCCAGAGCCTCGCGCGTCACGCCGTCGCTAGAGCGCCCGCCCCGCCACCGCGTCGAGCTTAGCCACCAGCGCCGGATCCCGCGCCTCGCGCGCCGTGATGATCGCACTGTCGAGACAGGTATCGATCGGCGACGCCGGACGCTCCGCCGGCAGGCCACGCAGCAACGCCATTACCATCGCGCGCGCTTTCGCCGCATTCGCACCGAGCTGCGCAATCACCTCCGCGACATCGACCCCCGCCGCCTCCTCGCGCCAGCAGTCATAGTCGGTCACCATCCCGACCAGCGCATAGGGCAGCTCCGCCTCACGCGCGAGCTTGGCTTCGGGCATCGCGGTCATCCCGATCACGTCGCACCCCCATTGGCGGTACAACCGGCTCTCCGCACGCGTCGAGAATTGCGGCCCCTCCATCGCCAGATAGGTGCCACGGTCGTCGACCTCGGCCCCGGCCTGGCGCGCGGCATCGGCGGCATAGCCCGACAGGCGCGGACACACCGGGTCCGCCATCGAGACATGCGCGACGAGGCCCGTGCCGAAGAAGCTCGACACCCGCCCCTTGGTCCGGTCGATGAACTGGTCGACGATCGTGAAGCTCCCCGGCGGCCGCGCCTCGACCAACGACCCGACCGACGACACCGCCAGCACATCGGTCACCCCCAGCCGCTTCAACGCATCGATGTTCGCGCGCGCATTGAGCTCGGACGGCGAAATCCGGTGCCCTCGCCCGTGCCGCGGCAGGAACGCCACCCCGACAGGCCCGACGCGGCCGGTATAGATCGCATCCGACGGCACACCCCAGGGCGTCTCCACCGTCTGCCAGTGCCCGTCCTCGATCCCCTCGACCGCGTACAGCCCGGAGCCGCCGATGATCCCGATCGTCCAGCCGCTCATTCGGCGAGCGCCCGCGGCCGCGCATAGACGAAGTAGATCACCAGCCCGAGCAGGTTCCACAGCCCGAAATAGAGTTGCGTCTTCGAAGGCAGGCTGAAGAACAGGTACAGGCAGCCGAGAATGCCGACGATGCCCACCAGCGTCGCGGCCGGCGCGCGGAACGTCCGCACCGCATCGGGCGCCCGGCGACGCATCACCAGCATGCACGCACACACCGCGACGAACGCCGCGAGCGTCCCCGCATTGGCGAGGGCCGCGATCTCGGCGAGCGGCAGCAGCCCCGCGATCACCGCGACGATCGCCGCGGTAATCCAGGTGATCCGCACCGGCGCACCGCGCTTCGACACCTTGGCGAGGCCCAGCGGCAGCAGGCCGTCGCGCGCCATCGTGAAGAAGATCCGGCTCTGCCCGAACAGGAAGGCGAGCAGCACGGTCGGCAGCGCGATGACCGCCGACGCGCCCAGGAACGTCGCGAACCCCGGCCGTCCGATCTCGCGCAGGATCAGCGCGAGCGGCTCGGCCGAGCCGGCGAACCGCGTATAGGACAACGCGCCCACCGCGGCGACCGCGACAAGGATGTAGATCGCGATGCACGCCACCATCGACCCGAGGATGCCGATCGCGAGGTCGCGGCCCGGATTCTTCGTCTCCTCCGCCGCGGTCGAGATCGCGTCGAATCCGTAGAATGCGAAGAAGATGATCGCCGCCGCCGCCATCACGCCGCGCTCTGCACCGTCGGGCTGGACCGCCTTGGGGAAGCCATAGGGCATGAACGGCTGCAGGTTCGCGCTGTTGAAATAATGGAGCGCGATGAACACGAACACGGTCAGCGCGATCATCTTCACCGCCACCAGCACCGCGTTCAGCGTCGCACTCTCGCGCGTCCCGAACGACAGCACGCCCGCGACGACCGCGATGATGACGATCGCGGGGACGTTCAGGACGCCGCCGAGCTCGGGGCTGAGCGTCAGCGCCTCGGGAAACCCGAACGCGCCGCGCAGCAAGGGTGCAGCATAACCCGACCAGCCGACCGCGACGGTCGACACCACCAGCGAATATTCGAGGATGAGGCTCCAGCCGATCACCCAGGCGATCAGCTCGCCGAGCACGACATAGCTGTACGTATAGGCGCTGCCCGACGCCGGGATCATCGTCGCCATCTCGGCATAGGCGAGCGCGGCGCAGGCACAGATCCCGCCGGCGATGATGAACGACAGGATCACCGCGGGGCCCGCGAGCCCTGCCCCGACGCCGATCAGCGTCAGGATCCCCGTCCCGACGATCCCGCCCACGCCCATCGCGACCAGATGCGGCCACGACAAGGTCCGCGCGAGCTGATGCTCGGGCGGCTGCTCGGTGACGATTTTTCGGCGAAACAGACTGGCCACGTAGATCCCCTCTTCTTCAGGGGGGAGTGGCACAGGACGGGATGGGCAAGCAAGGCGGCCGGTCGGCCGGCATCGCCTTGGCTCGGCCGGATCTTTGTTCTCCCGCGAAGGCGGGAGCCCAGTCTGGGTCCCCGCCTTCGCGGGGACACATTAGCTCACGGCAGAATTTAGACCGTGAAGCTTTCCCCGCACCCGCACGCACCCTTGGCGTTCGGGTTCTGGAACACGAACCCGGCCGTGAAGTCGTCCTCGACCCAGTCCATCGTCGAGCCGATCAGGTACAATATCGACCCGCCATCGACGAACAGCGTGCCGCCGGGCGTGTCGATCCGCTCGTCGAACGGCTTGGCCTCGCTCACATAATCGACCGAATAGGCGAGCCCCGAACACCCACGCTTGGGCGTCGACAGCTTGACCCCGATCGACTCCTCCGGCGCGCGCGCCATCAGGTCCGCGATCCGCGCATGCGCGGTCGCGGTCAGGTTCAGCGCCGCGGGCCGTGCTCGTAATGTCGTCGCCATGGCTCGTTCCTTCCATCTAAAGCCCCTCCCCTTCAGGGGAGGGGTTGGGGTGGGGCGCCCGACCGGATCGCGCGCTCGCGGTGAGGCCCCACCCCCGTCCCTTCCCCTGAAGGGGAGGGGCAAGTCGTTACAACATGCCCAGTTCGAGCTTCGCCTCGTCGGACATCTTCTGCGGATCCCATGCCGGATCCCACACCAGGTTCACCTCGGCGACACCGACACCCGGCACCGCACCGACGCGCATCTCGACCTCCATCGGCATCGATTCCGCGACCGGACAGTTCGGCGTCGTCAGCGTCATCGTGACGACCGCATGCCCGTCCTCGGTCACCTCGACGCCATAGATCAGCCCCAGGTCATAGATATTCACCGGGATCTCGGGATCATAGATGTCCTTCAGCGCGTCGATGATCGCATCATATACCGCGCCACCCGGTTCGCTGGGGGAGTCCACCTGCGGCTTCTGCGCCAGGAACCCGGCGAGATAGTCGCGCTTGCGCTCCGCATCGCCGTCGGTGTCGAGCACGACACGCGCCTTGGGCGGCGACTGCACCGCCTCGACTTCCTCGATCTCGAACCGATCGCTCATCCAAATATCCTCGTTACTCGCGCGATACCGCGCACCAGCGCATCCACGTCTGCCGGACCGTTATAGACACCGAAGCTCGCCCTGGCCGTCGCCTCGACGCCCAGCATCTCCATCAGCGGCTGGGCGCAGTGATGGCCAGCCCGGATCGCGACGCGCTCTTCGTCCAATATGGTGCCGATGTCGTGCGGATGAACCCCTTCGATCGTGAACGAGACGATCCCCGCCGAATCCGCCGGCCCATAGAGCCGCACCGAATTGATCCCCGACAGCGCCTCGCGCGTCGCGGTGACCAGCGCGGTCTCGTGCGCATGGATCGCGCCGAGCCCGATGCTCTCGACATAATCGATCGCCGCATGCAGCCCGAGCGCGCCGACGATATGCGGCGTTCCCGCCTCGAACCGTCCCGGCGCTGGCGCGTACGTCGTCTTCGCGAACGACACCTTGTCGATCATCGACCCGCCACCCTGATAGGGCGGCATCGCGTCGAGCAGCTCGGGCTTTGCCCACAGCACACCGATCCCGGTCGGACCGTACAGCTTGTGGCCCGAGAACACGTAGAAGTCGCAGCCGATCGCCGTCACGTCGACCGAGATCCGCGGCACCGACTGGCAGCCGTCGAGCAGGATCTTCGCACCCACCGAATGCGCGATTTCCGTCGCGCGCTTCGCGTCGAGCACCGAGCCGAGCACGTTCGACACATGGCCGAGCGCGACCAGCTTGTGCGCAGGCGTGATCATCCGCTCCATCGCATCGAGATCGATGCGGTGGTCTTCGGTCAGCGGCAGCACGTCGATCGCGACACCGCGGGCCTCGGCGATCATCTGCCACGGCACGATGTTCGAATGATGTTCGAGCATCGACAACAGGATGCGGTCGCCCGCCTTCAGCTGGGTCCCCGCCCAGCAGGTCGCGACCAGGTTGATCGCCTCGGTCGCGCCGCGCACGAACACGATCTCGTCGGGCGATCCCGCGCCGATGAACCGCGCCACCGCCCGCCGCGCCGCCTCGTACGCGACCGTCATGTCGGCGGAGCGCTGGTACACACCACGGTGCACGGTCGCATAGGTCTCGCCGTACGCGCGCGTGATAGCGTCGACCACGACTTGCGGCTTCTGCGCGGTGGCAGCGGTATCGAGATACGCCCAGCCCTCGGGGATCGCCGGAAAGTCCGATACCCGGTCGAGCGGGCGCGTTTCGAGCGTCAGGGTCACAGCGCCGCCTCCAGCCACGCATCCGCGTCCGCGACGAACGCGTCGCGCACCGTCTCGTCCGCGATCTGCGCGAACGCATCGCCGACGAACGCACGCGTCAGCAGCGCCTGCGCCTTGGCATGCGGGATGCCGCGGCTCTGCATGTAGAACAGCGCGCGCTGGTCGAGTTCGCCGACCGTCGCACCGTGCGCGCACTTCACGTCGTCCGCGAAGATCTCGAGCTCGGGCTTCAGATTGACCGTCGCGGTCCGCTTGAGCAGCAGCCCGCGCAGCGACTGGACGCCGTCGGTCTTCTGCGCATCGCGTGCCACCTCGACGCGCGCCGCAAGGCTCACGGTCGACGTATCCGCCGCGACCGCGCGCCAGATCTGCTTGCTCTGCCCGTTCAGCGCGGCATGCCGCACCGACAGCGCGCATTCCTGCCGCTGGTCGCGCCGCGTCAGCAGCGCGCCGCCATATTCGGCAAACGCATC
Source organism: Sphingomonas sp. CFBP9019 (assembly GCF_034045155.1). Classification (NCBI taxonomy): domain Bacteria; kingdom Pseudomonadati; phylum Pseudomonadota; class Alphaproteobacteria; order Sphingomonadales; family Sphingomonadaceae; genus Sphingomonas; species Sphingomonas sp. CFBP9019. The sequence goes on from NZ_JAXCWK010000005.1 coordinate 53,946, forward strand.
GTCGCCCGACACGGTGATCGCGCCGTCGATCCGCGTCCCCGCATCGCCCGCGCCGAGCATCGTCACGATCAGGCTCGCCCCCGCACCGACATCCGCCTCGTCGCGCACCGACACGAAGCCGGCGGTCTGGAGCAACCGCACCGCACGCGTCAGCTTCGCGCCCGCGCCCAGCGTCATCCGCGTCGACCGGTTCGACCAGCCGGTCCCGACATAGGTCTCGACCACCGACGCCTGCGCGCCGTCCGCGAGGATGATCTCGGCGGGAACATGGTTCTCGCCGCCGGTCGCGATATGGACGATCTGGATCAGCTCCGCCGAAGCGTGCGCCTCGACGCGCAACGACCAGCCATGGCCGGTCGTCCGCGCGCCCAGCACATGCGTGCCACCCTCGAGCGGCGCGATCGCGACATGCCGAAGCTCGCTGCGACCTTCATCCAGCGCGCCATCGACAAACACCGCCCGCGCGCCCTCGAGCTCAAGGAACCACGCGCCCGCCGGCGCCTCACCCCGCGGCAACCCCGCCGCCGCCGCGATCGCCGCCGGATCACCCCAGCGCCACGACTCCTCGCGCGTGGAGGGAAGTTCGAGAACACTCATGATGCGGCCCACGAAAACGAGAATGGTTCACGCGAAGGCGCGAAGGCGCGAAGAGGCGTTGGAAGGATATTGCTGACGAGATTATTGACCACACGCCCTTCGCGCCTTTGCGCCTTCGCGTGAGCCCAATCTTTCCTGCCTGCGGCACGAAGGGAGATCATGCGGCGATCCCCACATAGCCTTCGCTCTCGAGCTGCTGCGCGAGTTCCTTGCCGCCCGACCGGACGATGCGCCCGTCGGCGAGCACATGGACAAAGTCCGGCTCCACATAATCGAGCAGCCGCTGGTAATGCGTGATCAGCAGCACCGCCTTGTCGGGCGCGCGCATGATGCGGTTGATGCCGTCGCCGACGACGCGCAGCGCGTCGATGTCGAGGCCGGAATCGGTCTCGTCGAGGATCGCGAACTTCGGGTTGACGATGCCCATCTGCACCATCTCGTTGCGCTTCTTCTCGCCGCCCGAAAAGCCGACATTCACCGGCCGCTTGAGCATGTCGTAATCCATGCCGAGCAGATCCGCCTGCCCGCGCGCGAGCTTCAGGAACTCGCCGCCGGACAGCGCCTTCTCGTCGCGCGTCGCGCGCTGCGCGTTCAGGGCCTCGCGCAGAAACTGGACGTTCGACACGCCGGGGATCTCGACCGGATACTGGAAGCCGAGGAACACGCCCGCCGCGGCGCGCTCATGCGCCTCGAGCTCGAGCAGGTCGACGCCGTCGAACGTCACCGAGCCCGACGTGACCTCGTAACCGGGCCGCCCGCCGAGCACATAGCCCAGCGTCGACTTGCCCGCGCCGTTCGGCCCCATGATCGCGTGCACCTCACCCGCATTCACCTCGAGCGAGAGCCCCTTGAGGATTTCCTTGCCGTCGATCTCGGCATGAAGGTTTTCAATTTTCAGCATCGAATTCTGCCCAATTCCAAATCTCTAAATTTCCGCGGCGCGTCGTGCGCCAGCGCTGTCCCGTCATGCCCGCGCCGGCGGGATGACGGGCGGGGATCACCCCACAGACCCTTCCAGCGAAATCCCCAGCAGCTTCTGCGCCTCGACCGCGAACTCCATCGGCAGCTGCTGCAGCACCTCGCGCGCGAAGCCGTTGACGATCAGCGCGACCGCCGCCTCCGCATCCAGCCCGCGCGACATCGCGTAGAACAGCTGGTCCTCGGAGATCTTCGACGTCGTCGCCTCATGCTCGATCTGCGCGGACGGGTTGCGGACCTCGATATAGGGCACGGTATGCGCGCCGCACTGGTCGCCGAGCAGCAGGCTGTCGCACTGGGTGAAGTTGCGCACGCCCTCCGCGGTCGGCGCGACGCGCACCAGCCCGCGATAGGTGTTGTCCGAGCGCCCCGCCGAAATCCCCTTCGACACGATCGTCGAGCGGGTATTCTTGCCGAGGTGGATCATCTTCGTGCCGGTATCGGCCTGCTGGCGATTGTTCGTCACCGCGACCGAATAGAATTCGCCGACCGAGCCATCGCCCGCCAGCACGCACGACGGATATTTCCACGTGATCGCACTGCCCGTCTCGACCTGGGTCCAGCTGACCTTCGAATTCTTGCCCTGGCACAGCGCACGCTTGGTGACGAAATTGTAGATCCCGCCGACGCCGTTCTCGTCGCCCGGATACCAGTTCTGCACGGTCGAGTACTTGATCTCGGCATCGTCGAGCACGACGAGTTCGACGACCGCCGCGTGCAGCTGGTTCTCGTCGCGCATCGGCGCGGTGCAGCCTTCGAGATAGGAGACGTAACTGCCCTTGTCGGCGACGATCAGCGTGCGTTCGAACTGCCCGGTATTCTCGGCATTGATCCGGAAATAGGTCGACAGCTCCATCGGGCAGCGCACGCCCTCGGGGATGTAGACGAACGTACCGTCGGAGAAGACCGCCGAGTTCAGCGTCGCGAAGTAATTGTCACGCTGCGGCACGACCTTGCCGAGCCACTTCCGCACGAGGTCGGGATATTCCTTGATCGCCTCGGAGATCGAGCGGAAGATCACGCCTGCGGCCTCGAGCTCCTTGCGGAACGTGGTCGCGACCGAGACGCTGTCGAACACCGCGTCGACTGCGACGCGACGCTTCGGCGTGCCGTCATCGTTCAGCGGATCCTCGACCACGCCCGCGAGCATCTTCTGCTCGCCGATCGGGATGCCGAGCTTTTCATAGACGCGCAGGATCTCGGGATCGACCTCGTCGAGGCTCCCCAGCTTCGGCTTCGCCTTTGGCTCCGCATAGTAATAGGCGTCCTGGTAATCGATCGGCGGCACGTTGAGCTTCGACCAGTCGGGCGCCTCCATCGTCTGCCACAGCGCGAACGCCTTCAGCCGCCAGTCGAGCATCCACTGCGGCTCGCCCTTCTTGGCGGAAATGAAGCGCACCGTGTCTTCCGACAGACCCTTAGGCGCGAATTCCTGTTCGATGTCCGAGGAGAAGCCCCACTCGTACGTCTTGTTCGCGGCGGCATAGGCCTCTGCGTTCCGGGTAGCCATCATTCCATCTCCGCCGCAACGCGGCTCTCTAATGTCTTCGCGCCTTCGCGGCTTCGCGTGAACAGACTCTTCTCACGCGAAGGCGCAAAGGCGCGAAGGAAAGGGGTAGGCGCTGCGCGCGTCATGCGGGCACCGGCGAATTCGGGACTTGCAAAAGGCTGGCGAGCGTCACGCCGGCGAGCGCGCCGCGGACTGCGCCGTTGACCGCGTTCCAGTGCGGCTTCACCTTGCACGTCTGGTCGATGCAGCAATCCTGCGCCGCACCGTCGACGCACGCGGTCAGCGCGATCGGGCCCTCGACCGCCTCGATGATGTCGGCGAGCGAGATCGACGCGGGCGGCCGCGACAGGCGAAACCCGCCGCCGGTCCCGCGCGTGCTCTCGATCAGCCCCGCCGCCGACAAGCGGCTTACCAGCTTCTGCACCGTCGGCAGCGGCACGCCGGTCTCCTCGCTCAGCAGCGTCGCGTTCAGCCGCGCGATGCCGCCACAATGACGCGCCGCGGCGCTCATCATCACGACCGCATAGTCGGCTAGGCTGGAAAGACGCATGGTGGCTTATGAGTCCAATCGGACCGATATGATCCGATTGACAAATGGGCTTTGCGACGGGCAGCGTCAACCCGTCCGCCAGTGCTAACGACTCGCAACTGGGTCCACTTCGTCATTCCCGCGGAGGCGGAAATCCACTCTGTCTTTTGCGCCTGCGGACGAATGGATTCCCGCCTTCGCGGGAATGACGGAAGAAGGGTTTGGCCGCCCCAGCCGATCTGGGTAAGAGCGCGCATGGCCTTCTACCACCCGCTTCTCTTCCGCCTCGACGCCGAACGCGCGCATGGCCTGACGATCGCCGCGCTCGCCGCATGGGGCAAGGCGGGCACGCCGCTCGCGCCATCCGTCCCGCGGCTTGCGACCAGCGTGGCGGGGATCGCCTTCCCCAACCCGGTCGGCCTCGCCGCCGGCGTCGACAAGGACGGTCGCGCGATCGACGGGTTCTTCGGGCTCGGGTTCGGCAGTGTCGAGATCGGCACGCTCACCCCCCTGCCCCAGCCCGGCAACCCGAAGCCGCGCATCTTCCGTCTCCCCGAAGACCGCGCGGTGATCAACCGCCTCGGCTTCAACAATGGCGGCCTCGACGCGGCGCTCGACCGTGCGAAAGCCCATGCGCGCGGCAAGGGCGTGCTCGGCATCAATGTCGGCGCGAACAAGGATGCGAGCGATCGCACCGCGGATTACGTCCACGGCGTCACCCGCGCCGCGCCGCACGCCGATTACATCACGATCAACATCAGCTCGCCCAACACGCCGGGCCTGCGCGATCTGCAGCATGGCGCAGCGCTGCGCGACCTGCTCGCCGCCTGCACCGCCGCCAAGGGCACCACGCCGATCTTCCTCAAGGTCGCGCCCGACCTAGAGCCCGCGGATATCGACGACATCGCCCGCGCCGCGATCGACAACCGGATCGACGCGCTGATCGTCAACAACACGACGATCGGCCGCCCCGGCCTGCGCTCGGCGAACGCGACGGAAACCGGCGGCCTGTCGGGCGCCCCGCTCGCCCCGCTCGCCCGCCAGCGCCTCGCCGACTTCCGCAAGGCCACCGGCGCCGCGATCCCGCTGATCTCGGTCGGCGGCATCGGCAGCGGCGCGGAAGCCTATGCCCGCCTCCGCGCGGGCGCGAGCCTCGTCCAGCTCTACACCGCTCTGGTGTATGAAGGCCCCGGCCTCCCCGCACGGATGCTGCGCGAGCTCGACGCGCTGATCACCCGCGACGGCTTCGCCACGATCGCCGACGCGATCGGCGTCGACGCCCGCTGACACATTTCGTCATCCCGGCAAAAGCTGGGATGACGGCGAGTTTGCGGCGGACGCCTTGCCACCCACCCGATCCGCGCTAGGTTCGCACGCGATGAAGACTCCCCTCCTCGCGCTCGCCCTCCTCCTCCCCACCGCCACCGCCGAAGCCCGCCGGACCGCCCCCACCCCCGCCCCGGCGAAGGACCAGGGCATGGTCAGCGCCGCCGACCCCCGCGCCGCCGCCGCGGGTGTCGAGATCCTGCGCGCGGGCGGCAGCGCGACCGATGCGGCGATCGCGACGATGCTCGCGCTCAACGTCGTCGAACCGCAAAGCTCGGGGATCGGCGGCGGCAGCTTCTGGGTCAGCCATGCGGCGAATGGCGGGCTCAGCACGATCGACGCGCGCGAAAAGGCCCCCGCCGCCGCCGATCCGCGCTGGTTCTATGCCGCCGACGGCACCCCGCTCAGCCACCGCGACGCGGTTCCCGGTGGTCGCAGCGTCGGCGTCCCCGGCGCGCTGCGCGGCATGGCGCTCGCGCACCGGGCCTCGGGCAGGCTCCCCTGGGCGCGGCTGTTCGACCCCGCGATCCGGCTTGCGACCAATGGCTTCAAGGCGTCGCCGCGGCTCGTCAACGGGATGAAGGCGTATGGCGGCCACATCACGCCTGAAACGCGCACGCTCTTCTCCGCCCCCGACGGATCGCCCGTCGCGATCGGCGCGATGATCAGGAACCCTGCCCAGGCCGCATTGCTCCAGCGGATCGCCGCGCGCGGCGCCGACAGCTTCTATGTCGGGCCCGAGGCGCAGAAGATCGTCACCACGGTCAACACCGCTGCGCGCAACCCGTCGAAGATGACGACCGGCGACCTCGCCAGCTATGACGCGAAGACCCGCCCGCCGGTCTGCATCACCTACCGCGTCCACCGCATCTGCGGCATGGGCCCGCCCTCCTCGGGGGGCATCACCGTGCTGATGATCCTGAAACAGCTCGAACGCTTCGACATGGCCAGGCTCGGCAAGGACAGTCCGCAGGCGTGGCACCTGTTCGCCGAAAGCTCGCGGCTCGCCTATGCCGACCGCGACCTCTATGTCGGCGATCCCGATTTCGTGTCGGTGCCGGTCAAGGGCATGCTCGACCCCGCCTATATCGCCACGCGCTCGGCGCTGATCCAGCCAACCACGACGATGGCCAGCGTCAGCGCCGGCTCGCCCCCCGGCGCCCCGGCCCGGCAGTCCGCGCCGGTCAGCGAAGTCCCCGGCACCACCGACCTCGCGGTCGCCGATGCGCGCGGCAACGTCGTCGAGGTGACGACCACGGTCGAGGGCTATTTCGGCTCGGGGCTGACCGTCGACGGCACCGTGCTCAACAACCAGCTCACTGACTTCGACACCGTCCCCGAAAAGGGCGGCTATCTCGTCGCCAACCGCGTCGAGGGCGGCAAGCGCCCGCGCAGCTCGATGTCACCGACGATCGTCTACGGCCCTGACGGCAAGGTCAGGCTCGCGGTCGGCGCGGCGGGCGGCTCGACGATCATCGCGCAGGTCGCGAAGGCGATCATCGGCGTCGTCGACTGGAAACTGTCCGCCCAGGATTCGATCGCGCTCGGCCTGATCTACGCGCCCGGCCATGTCGCCGCGGTCGAGAAGGGCACCGAGCGCGAGGCGATGATCCCCGCGCTCGAGGCACTGGGCGAGACGGTGCAGGTCACCGCGCTCGGCCTGAAGGCGAACGCGGTCGAGCGGGTGAACGGCCGCTGGGTCGGCGCGGCGGATCCGCGCAGCGAAGGCGTCGGAATCGCGCAGGACGGCACCGTGACCCAGATCCAGCGCGTCGGTGCGCTGCAACGCGCGCCGGAATAGCATGCCCCGCCCCTTTGTCGTCATCCCCGCGCAGGCGGGGATCCATAGGCGCTGACGTCGGTGATCCCACAGGCCGGTCAGCCAATATGGGTTCCCGCCTCCGCGGGAATGACGACGGACCGTTAGCAGACTATACCGCACCAAAGACCGAGCGGCCCCGCGAGGGGACACAGTTCGCAAGAGCGCCCCAGGAGAGACCATGCCCCGCCAGCTCGAACCCTTCCCCAACCTCGTCACCATGTTCTTCGCGCGCGCCGCGGAGAGGGGCGACTCGCCGTTCCTCTGGACCAAGCAGAGCGGCGCCTGGGTGGCGACCAGCTGGGCCGACGCCGCGCGACAGGTGGCGAGCCTCGCCACGGCCCTCACCGCGATCGGGCTCAAACGCGGCGACCGGGTGATGCTGGTCAGCGAGAATCGCCCCGAATGGTGCCTCAGCGACCTCGCGATCATGGCGGCGGGCTGCGTGACGGTGCCGACCTATGTCACCAACACCGAACGCGATCACCTCCACATCATCGAGAATGCGGGCGCCTGCGCGATCATCGTCTCGACCGCAAAGCTGGCGAAAACGCTGCTCCCCGCCGTCCTGCGCTCGAACCAGGCGCAGATCGTGATCGGGCTCGAGGACATGCGCGTCCCCGCCGCGATCGATTTCCACAACTGGCACGCGCTGATCGCCGCGCACCCGACGAAGCCCGAGACCGCGGCGGCGCGCGCGACCTTCGCCCGCGACGATCTCGCCTGCATCATATACACCTCGGGCACCGGCGGTGCCCCGCGCGGCGTGATGCAGCATCACGGCGCGATCCTGCACAATTGCGCGGGCTGCGCCGCCGTCATCTCGGAGGATTTCGGCTGGGACGACGAGGTCTTCCTGTCGTTCCTCCCCTTGAGCCACGCCTATGAACATACCGGCGGCCAGCATTTCCCGATCTCCTTGGGCGGGCAGATCTATTATGCCGAAGGCCTCGAAAAGCTCGCCGCGAACATCGAGGAAACGCGCCCGACGATCATGTTCGTCGTCCCCCGCCTGTTCGAGGTGCTGCGCACGCGCATCTCGAAGACGATCGAGAAACAGGGCGGCGCGTCGGCCTATCTGCTCGCCCGCGCGCTCGACATCGGCGCCAGGCGCTATGCCGGCAAGCTCCGCCTGATCGACCGGCCGGCGCAGGCCGCCGTCGCGACGCTGTTCAAGCCGAAGATCGCCAAGAAGTTCGGCGGCCGGCTGAAGGCGATGATCTCGGGCGGCGCGCCGCTCAATCCGGAGGTCGGGCTGTTCTTCGAATCGATCGGCCTCACCTTCCTCCAGGGCTATGGCCAGACCGAGGCCGCGCCCGTCATCTCGTGCAACCGCCCCAAGGCGGGCGTGCGGATGGATTCGGTCGGCCCGCCGCTCAAGGATACCGAGGTGCGGATCGCCGAGGATGGCGAGATCCTGGTCCGCGGCGAGCTCGTCATGCACGGCTATTGGCGCAACGACGCCGAGACCGCGAAGGTGCTGAAGGACGGATGGCTGCACACCGGCGACGTCGGCGAGATCGACGCGCAGGGTCGCATCCGCATCACCGACCGCAAGAAGGACCTGATCATCAACGACAAGGGCGACAATGTCGCCCCGCAGAAGATCGAGGGGATGCTGACGCTCCAGCCCGAGATCGTCCAGGCGATGATCGCCGGCGACAAGCGCCCCTATATGGTCGCGCTGATCGTGCCCGATCCCGAATGGACGCAGCAATGGTGCGCGTCGAACGGCGATGCGTGCAATTTCAGCCGGCTGGCCGAGAACAGCGAGTTCCGGACCGCGCTGGGTCACGCGATCGAGCGCGTGAACAAGGACCTGACCGTCACCGAACGCGTCCGCCGCTTCGTGCTGGCGGACGGGCCGTTCACGATCGAGAACGAACAGCTGACGCCCAGCCTCAAGATCCGCCGCCACGTCATCCGCCAGGCGTACGGCGACCGGCTCGACGCGCTCTACCTCAAGGGCTGACGAATGGGGGGGGGCCATATTGGGGCCCCCACCTGCTCATGCTGCGCCGAGCGGAAGGTTGCTGCGCTTGCACACATAGGTCGCCAGCTCCTCGCGCAACGGCAGCCCGGCGATCGGGCGCAACGGACCGTCATAGGCGATGCTCGTCTCGACCAGCGAACGGCGCGGCGCGACGCCCAGCACATGGAACAGGCGACGCTCGCAATCGACTTCGGTGCGGGCATAGGCGACGCGGCCGGCATGTTCCTGGCGGATGATCGCGATCACCGTGCCGCCGATCGCCCGGCGCTCGCGCAGCAGGAAATAGCGCGAGGCGGTATCCGACGGGGTCGGGATCAGGTCCCCCTTGACCGTTAGCGCGGGCGGCGCTGGCGCTGCGACTTCGGTTTCGCCCAGATTGCGCAGCGATACGCCCGCAGTGCCCATAGCATTGTTGTCGACCGCATCCGTCGACGGCGCGCCCGAACAGGCGGACACGCCCAACCCGCCGGCAACCGCCAGCGCTAACCACGTCTTCTTCATCAATACACTCCCGGGTATGAATCAGGCTCAAACGCCCGCAGCATGACGATCGATCCGGTGGTGCGGATCGATCCCCGCCGCCCGACGTTGCGCGAGGAAATTTTCTTCGGCGAAGGGCGCGCACCGACCGGCACGCGCCCTCCCGGTCCGCTTATTTCGCCGCTGGCTTGGGCGCCGCGGCGGGCACCACCGCCATCGTCCAGTCGCGGTCGGGGCGCAGATATTTCGCCGCGACCGCCTGCAGGTCGGCGGGCGTCGTCGACACCAGATCCTCGGCGATCCGCTTGGTCGCGTCGATCCGCCGCGGGTCATAGGTCGCCCCGCCGAGCTGCTGCATCCAGAACTGGTTCCCGGTCGAGGCGCGCATGATGTACTGCCCCATCGGCCGCTTGATCCGCTGCAGCTCGTCATCCGCGATCGGCGTCGAGACCAGCTCGGCGGCGATCTTGCGCGCGGTCTCGAAGAAGAACGCGACCTTTTCCGGCGCGACCTGGCCGATCGCGACGAGGCGACCGCCGCTGTTCATCCCGGTCGGCCACTGGCTCTGAACGTTCGGGCTGTAGCTCGCGCCCGCCGCCTGGCGAAGCCGCTCGAACAGCCGGTCGGCGAACACCTGCGCGAGCACGTCGAGGCGACGGCTCTCGGTGATCGCCTCGATCCCGCCGCCGGTCGGCCAGGCGATGACCGCCGCCGCCTGGTTCTGCGGGCCGGTATGCGTGCGCATCACCGGGGTCGCGACATGCGCGGGGAAGCGCACCAGCGCCGCCACCGCGGTCGACGCGGAGCGCGCGGCGATCGCACCGAAGCTCTTGGCGACCGCGGCGATCGCCTCCTCGCTCTTCACGTCGCCGAACACCGACACCTCGATCGGCCCGGTCTTGAGCAGCGGCTCCCAGAACTTGCGGAAGTCCTTGGCGTTGAGCGCCTCGACCGACTCGCGCGACGGCGTGCCCCAGCGCGGATCGCCCGCGCGCAACAGCTTCTCCAGATCGCGCGACAGCACGCCGTCGGGCGACGATTCATAGCCCGCGAACGCCGCCAGCGCCGCGACCCGCGCGCGCGCGACCGGGGCTGCGTCCCATGCCGGGAAGGCGAGCTTGGCGGCCATCAGCGTCAGCTGGTCGGCATAATCCGCAGGCGAGGTCAGCGCGCCCAGCGTGAACGCATCGTCGTCGATCCCGAAGTCGAGGCCGATGCGACGCCCGGCGGTCAGCTGATCGAGATCGCCCTGGTCGAGCTTGCCGATCCCGCCAGCGACCAGCGCGAGGTCGCCCGCCCAGGCCGGACTCGGCTTGTTCGCCGGGATCGCGCTGTAACCGCGCCCGAACCGGACGCGGACATAGACGCGGCCGGTCTCGCCCGTATTGGGGAACAGCAGCAGGCGGGTGCCATTGGCATAGGTCACCTGCTCCATGTCGAACGCGGCGATCTTTTCGCGCGACGCCACGACGCCGGGCTTGCCGAGCGGCGGCAGCGCCGCGAACGTCACCGCATTCTGCTGGCGACGCAGCCCCGCGAGACCCGAGACATCGGCCTTCAGCGCGGTCTCGAGCTTGGCCGGCGCCGCCGGATCAGGCGTGATCGTGTTGACCAGCACGCGCGTCGCGCTCCCCTCGAAGATCCGCTTCGACGCCGCGAGCAGCGTGGCGGGGGTGAACATGCCCTTCGCCTTGGCGTCCTGCAGGATCTTGTACGATGTCTCGGGCCCCGCGACCGTCTCGCGGATGTCGAGCGCCCCGACCATGTCGTCGGCCTGGCGCGCGCCTGCCTCGACCCGTGCGGTCTCGACCTGGGTGCGCATGATCGTGTCGAAATCGGCATATTCGCGGTCGACCTCGGCCTGGCTTGGCGCGTTGGTCTGCGCGTCGGCGATCACCGCGCGTACGTCCTTCAGCGCCGCTTCCCAGTCGGTCCCGATCGGCACGATGTTGACGCTGGTCAGGTTCGCCGACCGCGACACGTCGTCGATCGACACCCCCGCCTGGAGATAGCTGCCACCGGCGCGCGCGCGCGTCTCGAGCCGCCGGCTGATCAGCCGCGTCGCCAGCACGTCGACCAGCCGCGTCTGGTTCATGATCGCGGTGTCGTCCTTGTACACCCAGGGCCGGACCACGCCGAGCGTGACGACCGCGGGCAGCGACGGCTCGGCGATCGCCTGTGCGGCGGGGGCGGCGGGATCGGGCTTGCCGAAATCGGGCGCCGCGGTGAACGCGCCGACCGGCTTCCAGTCGGCGAAGTTCTTGACGATCAGCCGTCCGAACAGCGCCGGGTCCATGTCGCCCGAAATGATGACGACGGTGTTCTCGGGCCGGTACCAGCGATCGTGGAACGCCTTGATGCTCGCGCCGGTCGCCGCCTCGAGCGTCTTGATGCTGCCGATCGGCGACCGGTCCGCGAGCGGCTGGCCGGCGAAGAAGGTCGATCGGATCGCATCGCCGATCCGCACCTGGGGTCCGGGCTGCTCGCGCTGTTCGGCGAGCACCACCGGGCGCTCAGCGGTGACCGTCGCATCGGTCAGCACCGGCTGCTCCATCATCCCCGACAGGATCTTCAGGCTGTCGTCGAGCCCCGCCTCGCTCGCCGAGGGCAGGTCGAGCTTGTAGGTCGTCGAGACGGGCGTGGTCTGCGCATTGGTGTCCGATCCGAACGTCGCGCCGAACCGCTGCCAGACGCGCTTGGCCTCGCCGTCGGGGACGTATTTCGAGCCGCGGAACGACAGATGCTCGATGAAATGTGCATAGCCGCGCTCGGCATCGCTCTCGTTGAGCGACCCGGCGTCGACGCGGACGCGGACCGACACCTGGCCCGGCGGGACGCCGTTCTTGCGCACGGCAAAGCGCAGCCCGTTGGGCAGCGTGCCGAACTTCCACTCAGGGTCGCGGGTGAGATCGCTGCCCTTGTACAGCCACGCGGTGGTGTCGATTCCGGGCAGCCCCGGCAGCGTCGGCGCCTCGCCGGGCATCGCCACGGTCTGCGGCTGGACGGGTGCCGCAGGTGCCGCCGCGGGCGGCTTGGCGCGGGACGCGGGCCGCGTCCCCGATTGGCCGATGGCAGGGATCGCCAGGCACAGCACGAGCGACAGGAAGACGGGAGCGCCGAGCGCGCGGGGGGTAAACGCCATGCCGTCCTGTAGCGCCCCCGGCCGCCGACCGCCAGCGCCGTGCCCGTCGCGCGCGCCGCGCCATCATTTCGTCCCATAGCCGCGCTATCTCAATCACCTGCAAGCGCGGATACGGGCGCGCGGTACGAGCGAACGACGAAGAGTGGAGTGCGAATGCAAGCCGAAGTCAGGGCGAAGACCGGGACCGCGACGGGTCCGGCAATGTGGCGAAATTCTGGTCGTGATCACCGCAGCACCCCCCACCGCACCCCCGATCTGACCGTCATTTCGGGCGCGCCCCGGCCCGGCGCGCCGCTCGCGGCGGAACCCGGCCGGCCGCTGATCATCCGCGTCGGCAAGCATCTGCGCGGCGTGTTCGACCGGCTGATCGCAAGTTCGTCGCTCGTCTCGAACGACCCGGTGCTCGACGTCCGCGACTTCGCCTGGACGCAGCTGCTGCGCGAGCATTGGCGCGATATCCGTGACGAGGCGGTCGCGGTCGCCTTGCGCGGCGAGGCCTCGCCCAGCCTCGCGACGATCTCGCCCGATCACCGCGCGATCGCCGAGATCAACAAGTGGCGCTCGTTCTTCCTCTGGGGCTATGGCTATCCGATCGACGAGAATCTGGTGCGCTGCCCGCGCACGCGCGATCTCGTCGCGCAGATCCCGGGGCTCAACAGCGCCTTCTTCTCGATCCTCGCGCCGGGCACGCACATCCCCGAGCATCGCGGCGTGACCAAGGGGCTGATCACCTGTCACCTCGGCCTGATCGTGCCGCGCGACGGCGACGTCCGGATGCGCGTCCACGACCGCACCGTGCGCTGGTCGGAGGGCGAGACGCTGGTGTTCGACGACACCTACGACCACGCGGTCTGGAACGACACGAGCGGCACGCGCGTCGTCCTGCTCATCCAGTTCGAGCGCCCGCTGCGCAATCCGGGCAAGTGGATCGCCGACGCCTTCCTGAACGTCGTCCGCCGCTCCGCCTTCGTCCAGGACGCGGTCCGCAACATCGGCGACTGGAACGCCGCGGTGAAACAGCTCGACGTCTGACGGCATCCGGCCGCTCAAACGCTATGCCGGTGCCAAGGAAGAGTTTGCTTGATCCCTCCGCCCCCCGTCGCCACATGCACCCCATGCTGATCGAAACGGAATCCACCCCGAACCCCGCGACGTTGAAGTTCCTGCCGGGACGCACCGTCATGGAGTCCGGCACCCGCGACTTCGCCACCCCCGAGGAGGCCGAGGCGAGTTCGCTCGCCGATGCGATCTTCCGGCTCGGCGACGTGACCGGCGTGTTCTTCGGGCGCGACTTCGTCTCGGTGACCGCCGCGCCCGGCGTCGCCTGGTCGGATCTGAAGCCCGACGTGCTGGCGATCATGCTCGACCACTTCTCCGCCGCGATGCCGCTGTTCCGCCCCGCGAGCGCAGGCTTCTCGGTGCCGTCCGACGATACCGTGCTGACCGACGACCCCGCCGATGCCGATATCGTCGCGCAGATCCGTGACCTGATCGAGACGCGCGTCCGCCCCGCGGTCGCCAATGACGGCGGCGACATCGTCTATCGCGGCTTCGACAAGGGCAAGGTGTTCCTCCAGCTCCAAGGCGCGTGCGCCGGCTGCCCCTCGTCGAGCGCGACGCTCAAGAACGGCATCGAGCAGCTGCTGAAATACTACGTCCCCGAAGTCACCGAAGTGCGCGCCGTCTGATGACCCCGCGCGGTCCGCAGCCCGACGCCGTGCTCGACGCGATCTTCCGCGAGGCGCGCAGCTATAACGGCTATACCGATCGCCCGGTCGCGACGGCCGATCTGCATGCGATCTGGGACCTGATGAAATGGGGTCCGACGTCCGCCAACCAGCTGCCCGCGCGGCTGGTCTGGTGCGTCAGCGACGAGTCCAAGCAGAAGCTTGCCGACGCGTGCAGCGCGCAGAACCAGCCCAAGATCCTGAACGCCCCCGTCTCGGTGATCATCGGCATGGACACTGACTTCCACGAGCATCTACCCGAGCTGTTCCCGCACGCCGATGCGAAGTCCTGGTTCACGGGCAGCGCCGAACTGCGCGCGGCATCCGCGTTCCGCAATTCGACGCTGCAGGGCGCCTATTTCATCATCGCCGCGCGGATGCTCGGGCTCGATACCGGGCCGATGTCGGGGTTCGACGCGGACAAGGTCGATGCCGCGTTCTTCGCCGACACGCCTGCGGTCCGCACCAATTTCATCGCGACGCTCGGCTATGGCGACCCCGCGACGATCTTCGCCAGGTCGCCACGCCCCGACTTCGCGAAGTTCAACAGCATCGCCTGACATGACGCCCTCTTCCCGGAGGGGAGAGGGACTAAAGATATGCGCACGCTGATCATAGAGACGTCCACCGCCGCCTGTTCGGTCGCGCTCGCTGATGACGGCGTGATCGTCGCGCGGACGCATGACGTCGTCGGGCGCGGCCATGCCGAACGGCTCGTGCCGATGATCGCCGCGCTGCCCGGCGGCGGCCGCGCCGACCGCATCCTCGTTGATGTCGGCCCCGGCAGCTTCACCGGCGTCCGCGTCGGCATCGCCGCCGCGCGCGGCCTCGCGCTCGGCTGGTCGGCGACGGTCACCGGCTTCTCGTCGCTGCCTTTGGTCGCCGCGGCGGGATTCGACGATCGCTTAACCGATGATATTGCAGTAGTTTTAGAGGGCGGGCATGGCGAGGTCTTCATGCAGTGCTTTGCCGCCGATCTGTCGCCGCGCACCGACATGGTGTCGCTGAAGCCCGACGCGGCGCTCGCGGCGCTGGCGGGGCGGCGCGCGGTCGGCAATGGCGTGCGCTGGCTTGCCGCACTCGCCGATGATCTCGACCTGACCGAGGCGCTGCCCGATGCGGGCGCCGCGATCCTGTTGCCCGAGACACTCACCGCGCTGCCGCCCGTCCCGATCTACGGCCGCGCGCCCGATGCGAAGCCCGCCGCGGCCCGTCCGGCGGTGCCGCGCTGATGGCGACCCGCGCCGTGCCCCCGCCCTCCGACGAAGACGCAGCGTCCGCGGTCGTGCTGCGCGCGGGCGACGCGCGCGACCTCGCGATCGTCGATGCGCTGATGGGCGACGCGTTCGACCCCGCCTACGGCGAGGCATGGACGCGGACCCAGTGCCTCGGCGTGCTCGCGCTGCCCGGCATCCAGCTCGTCCTCGCCTTTGTCGACGATCGCCCCGCGGGCTTCGCGATGACGCGGACCGTGCTCGACGAGGCGGAGCTGCTGCTGATCGCGGTCGCGACCGATGCGCGCCGCCGCGGCATCGGCACCGCGCTGGTCGGCGCGGTGATCGCCGACTGCATCGCTGCGAACGTCGCCACGCTGCATCTCGAGGTCCGCGCGGGCAATGAGGCGGTCGAACTCTACACCGCGCATGGGTTCGCCAAGGTCGGCGAACGCCGCGCCTATTACCGTGGCCGGTCGGGGGTGGCGCATGACGCGCACACCTATTCGCGCGCGATCGGCAGCTGAGGCTTATTGCGAGTCACTATCCCTTTTCGCAACAGCGTTAACCGCCTACATGGAGGTTTACCAAGGGAATGACACATGCCGCGCAAGATCGATCTGGAAGCCCTCTGTAACGAGAAGGGCCTGCGCATTACCGAGCAGCGCCGCGTCATCGCGCGCGTCCTGTCCGAAGCGGATGATCATCCCGATGTCGAGAAGGTCTATGAGCGCGCCTCGGCGATCGACCCCGGCATCTCGATCGCGACCGTCTATCGCACCGTGCGGCTGTTCGAGGAGGCGGGCATCCTCGACCGTCACGATTTCGGCGACGGCCGCGCGCGCTACGAACCCGCGCCCGAGGCGCATCACGACCATCTGATCGACGTCGAGAGCGGCAAGGTGATCGAATTCGTCGATCCCGAGCTCGAACAGCTGCAAAAGGCGATCGCCGAGAAGCTCGGCTTCCGCCTCGTCGATCACCGCATGGAACTCTACGGCGTCGCGCTGACCCGCAAGGACTGATCCGATCGGGCGCCTGCGTCTCGTCGCGCGGCTCGCGGCACTGCTGATCGCGCTGCTGCTCGCGCTGCCGGTCCACGGGCTGTGGCGGCTGTTCGGCCGGCGATCGCCCTGGCCGCCGCGCTTTCTCGGGCTGGTCGGCCGGATCGTCGGCGCGCGGCGACGGATCGTCGGCACGCCGCTGCGGCATGACGTGGTGTTCGTCGCCAATCATCTCAGCTGGATCGACATCCTGCTGCTGTCGGGCGCGACCGGCACCGCCTTCATCGCCAAGGCCGAGCTTCGCCGGGCGCCGCTGGTCGGCTGGCTCTGCACGCTGAACGCCACCATCTTCGTCAGCCGCGCCGATCGCATGGCGGTGACCGCCCAGATCGCGCAGCTCCGCGACACGCTCGCACGCGACTGGCCCGTCACGCTCTTCCCCGAGGGCACGACCGGCGACGGTGTCACGCTCCTCCCCTTCAAGGCCGCGCTGCTCGCCGCGCTCGACCCGCCCCCGCCCGGCGTCCGCGTCCAGCCGGTCCGCATCGACTATGGCTCCGCCACGCACGAGCTCGCCTGGGTCGGCGACGAACCCGGCCAGCACCACGCCGCCCGCGTCCTGAAACGCCGCGGCAGCTTCGTCGCGACCTTGCACTTCGCCGAACCCTTCGCCCCCGCCGACCACGGCGACCGCAAAGCCATCGCCACCGAAGCCCGCCGCCGCATCGAAGCCCTCTGACTATTCTGTAAGGGGGAGCGCGTTGCCCTCACCCCGCCCCCAACACCACCCCGGCGAAGGCCGGGGCCCAGTTGGCAAGGCCGGAGTAACGAAGCGCTGCCCTCAGTCAGCAACGTCCCCCAACTGGACCCCGGCCTCCGCCGGGGCGGTGCAGTAGGGTACCGCCCCCTCACCCAAACCCAACACCACCCCGGCGAAGGCCGGGGCCCAGTTGGAAAGGTCGCAGTAACGAGGCACTGCCCTAAGTCAGCAACGTCCCCCAACTGGACCCCGGCCTCCGCCGGGGAGGTGCAGTTAGTTGATGTCGTGGCACCACCGATCGCCGGCCCCCGAAGACGCCCCTCCCCCCACGCACACAAATTTGGTACGGCGCGCGCATGACCTCGAAACCCAAGACCTATCACGTCAAGTCGTTCGGCTGCCAGATGAACGTCTATGACGGCGAGCGCATGGCCGAACTGATGGCCGCCGACGGGCTGACCCAGGCCGATGCGGTCGATGCCGACATCGTCGTGCTCAACACCTGCCACATCCGCGAGCGCGCGACCGAAAAAGTCTATTCGGACATCGGCCGGCTGCGCAAGGACCAGCTGCGCAAGAACGGCAAGACGCCGATGATCGCGGTCGCCGGCTGCGTCGCGCAGGCCGAGGGGCAGGAGATCTTCACCCGCGCCAAGGTCGACGTCGTCGTCGGCCCGCAGGCCTATCACAACCTCCCCGACCTCGTCGCAAAAGCCGCGGCGGGCACGCCGTCGCTCGACACCGACATGCCGCTGCTGTCGAAGTTCGGCGCGCTCCCGACGCGCCGCAAGGTCGCGCCCTCGGCCTTCCTGACCGTGCAGGAAGGCTGCGACAAGTTCTGCACCTATTGCGTCGTCCCCTACACCCGCGGCGCCGAGATCAGCCGGCCGTTCGCGGCGATCGTCGACGAGGCGAAGGCGCTGGTTGACGCCGGTGCGCGCGAGATCACGCTGCTCGGCCAGAACGTCAACGCCTGGTCCGAGAACGAGCGCGGCCTCCACGACCTGATCCGCGACCTCGACCGCATCCCCGGCCTCGCGCGGATCCGCTACACGACCAGCCACCCCAACGACATGACACAGGGCCTGATCGACGCGCACCGCGACGTCGAGAGCCTGATGCCGTTCCTCCACCTTCCCGTCCAGGCGGGCAGCGACCGCGTGCTGAAGGCGATGAACCGCAGCCACACCCGCGATTCCTATCTCCGCCTGCTCGACCGGGTCCGCGCGGTGCGCCCCGACATCGCGCTGTCGGGCGACTTCATCGTCGGCTTCCCCGGCGAGACCGATGCCGAGTTCGAGGACACGCTGAGCCTCGTCGACGCGGTCGGCTATGCGCAGGCCTACAGTTTCAAATACAGCCCGCGCCCCGGCACCCCCGCCGCCGCGATTACCGAACAAGTGCCCGAGACGGTGATGGACGAGCGTCTCCAGCGCCTCCAGGCCGCGCTAAACCGCGACCAGCACGCGTTCAACGCCGCCACCGTCGGCCGGACCTGCACCGTGCTGCTCGAGCGCCCCGGCAAGCTCCCCGGCCAGCTGATCGGCAAGTCCCCCTGGCTGCAGTCGGTCCACCTGATCGGCGACCATGCGATCGGCGACCTGGTGGAGGTAACGCTCGCGGCGGCCGGCCCCAATTCGCTCACCGGCGTGGAACGCATCGCGCAGGCCGCCTGAAACCGCCCCACCTTTTACCACCACCCCGGCGAAGGCCGGGGCCCAGTTGGGGGACGGGCATAACGACGGACGATCCTCCGTTACATCGACCTTCCCAACTGGGCCCCGGCCTGCGCCGGGGTGGTATGGTGATCGTGGGACTCGCGCGCCTCGCCCCACCCGCTGAGGCTTTCAGGCAACGCCCCCCCAGCCTTCGCACACCGCACCAAAACTACCGCTGTTCCCCACCCGAATCCCCTGCCACACTCTCCCCCGATGCAGCTTCGCCCACGCGACTCGAATCATCGCCAGCCAGGCGCCCCGGCGCCGCTTGAACGCGCGGGCTCCCATGCTCATCTCTGGTCAAACGCCATCCCAGGCGTGATGCATGCCGGCCCGACCATACCCAATCACCGATCCGACACGTCTGCCCCCGAAAGGACCGCATGAGCCGTAAACCCGTTCCCGCCCAGTCCGGTGACCGCGCCCGAGTCGAACTGCTGTTCGACAAGCCCCAACTCCTCGTCCGGCTCTTCGGCCAGTACGACCAGAATCTGGTAGCGCTCGAAAACCGCCTCGGTGTGTACATCACCGCGCGCGGCAACAAGATTGGTCTGGAGGGCACCGCGGAACAGGTCGCCAAGGCGCGCGACGTGCTCCACGATCTCTATGCCCGGATCCAGCGCGGCGAGGATGTCGACACCGGCCTCGTCGACGCGTCGATCGCGATGGCCGACGAACCCGTGCTTGAAGGCATCATCCGCGCCGATGCCGGCGGCGGCGCTGCCCCCCCGATCATGATCCGCACGCGCAAGAAGACGATCGTCCCGCGCACGCCGGCACAGGCGCACTACATGCGCGAGCTGACCAGCAACGACATGATCTTCGCGCTCGGGCCGGCAGGCACCGGCAAGACCTATGTCGCGGTCGCACAGGCGGTCCAGCAGCTCATCACCGGCAGCGTCCAGCGGCTGATCCTGTCGCGCCCCGCGGTCGAGGCGGGCGAGCGGCTGGGCTTCCTCCCCGGCGACATGAAGGAGAAGGTCGATCCCTATCTCCGTCCCTTGTACGATGCACTCTACGACTGCCTCCCCGCCGAGCAGGTCGAACGCCGCATCGCGAGCGGCGAGATCGAGGTCGCACCAATCGCCTTCATGCGCGGCCGCACGCTGGCCGACGCGTTCGTGATCCTCGACGAGGCGCAGAATACCACGCCGGCGCAGATGAAGATGTTCCTCACCCGCTTCGGCCAGAACAGCCGGATGGTGATCTGCGGCGATCCCAAGCAGGTCGACATCCCCGGCGGCGTCGCCGCCTCGGGTCTGGCCGATGCGGTCCGCCGTCTGGAGGGGGTCGATAGCATCTCGATGTGCCGCTTCACCGTCGGCGACGTCGTCCGCCACCCGATCGTCGGCCGCGTCGTCGAAGCCTATGAAGGCAGCGACGCCTGATCCCTGCGCGGCTATTCCGGACATGCCGGGATAGCCGCCGGGCCGTCCGCATACCACAAGGGGTGCGGAACTTTGCCACCTGTGTAATGATTTCGTCCTGACGTTTCCGCCGGAAGGACCCGCATGCTCGAAATCGCGCTCTCTTCGGAGGCTCCCTGGCCCGACCAGGACTGGGACGGCCTCGCTAAGCGCGCCGCGACCGCGGCGATCGAACGCACGCCGCACGGCCAGCTGCTGACCGGCGCCGCCACGGTCGAGATCTCGTTCCGGCTCGCGTCCGACGACGAGGTCCACACGCTCAACAAACAGTATCGCCAGAAGGACAAGCCGACCAACGTCCTGTCCTTCCCGATGGTACAGGCCGATCTGCTCGAGACGATCGCGCAGAATTCGGACGATGGCGAGGTGCTGCTCGGCGACATCATCCTCGCGCACGGCGTCTGCGTCGCGGAAGCCGCGGAGCGCGGCATCTCGGTCGAGGATCATGCGATGCATCTGATGGTGCACGGCACGCTGCATCTGCTAGGCTATGACCATATGGACGACGACGAGGCGGAGGGTATGGAGCAGATCGAGCGCGACGCGCTCGCCGCGCTCGGGCTCCACGATCCCTATCTCATCACAGAGGACTGACGACCACGATGGCCGATGGCCCCAATGCCGGAAACGGCGATAGTACCGACAGTATCTGGCGCGGGCTGAAAGGCCTGATCTTCGGTGCCCCCGACGAATCGCTGCGCGATCAGCTCGAGGATGCGATCGACCGGCACGAGGGCGATCCCGCCCCCGATGCCAAGGGCGATCTCACCCCGCTCGAGCGCCAGATGGTCCGCAATCTGCTGCATTTCAGCGAGCGGGACGCAGGTGATGTCGGCGTGCCGCGCGCCGACATCATCGCGGTCGAGGAGGAGACGTCGTTCGCCGACCTCGTCAAGCTGTTCGCCGAGGCCGGCCACAGCCGCCTGCCGGTGTACCGCGACAATCTCGATACGATCATCGGCATGGTCCATATCAAGGACGTCTTCACGATCCTCGCGACCGGCGCCGAGCATCCGACGACGCTCGCCGGGCTGATCCGCGAGCCGCTCTACGCGCCGATGTCGCGCGGCGCGCTCGATCTGCTCGCCGACATGCGCCAGAAGCACGTCCATCTGACGATCGTGCTCGACGAATATTCGGGCACCGAGGGCCTCGTCACGTTCGAGGACCTGATCGAGGAGATCGTCGGCGATATCGAGGACGAGCATGACGACGCGCCACAGGTCCTGATGACGCCGATCGACGGCGGCGCCTGGGACGTCGACGCGCGCGCCGAGCTCGAGGATGCCGCCGAACTGATCGACCCGCGGCTCGCCGAGGTCGATGGCGATATCGACACGCTGGGTGGCCTCGCCGCCTTGCTCGCAGGCCATGTCCCGCAGATCGGCGAGTGCGTCGATCATCCGAGCGGCTGGAAGCTCGAAGTCACCGAAGCCGACGAACGCCGCGTCAACCGCCTCCGCCTCCACCCCCCGGTCGTGCTGGTAGAGGACGACGACTGACACGAAGGGGGCGGTGCGTCGGCCGACACGCCCCGCCCCCCCCCGCACGTCATTCCCGCGAAGGCGGGAACCCATACCGGCTGACCTTCCGACAGCACGCAGACCCTGCCCCTCTGGATTCCCGCCTCCGCGGGAATGACGAAGCATTGCGCTCCACCGCCAACCGCAATCACGCCATTGCCCCCGCCCGCACTCCCGCCTAACTCTCCTGCATGCGCAAACACATCCTCATCGTGCTCGGGCTGATCATCCTGGTCGGGATCGCCGGGTTCACCTGGCTCGCCTGGCCCGATACCGCCCGGCTCGACGTCAACCAGGTCACCGGCAAGCGGCCCGACATCACCGCGCCGCGGATCCAGATGCTGCCGACGATCGGCGTCGCCAAGGCGGTCGGCTGGCCCCAGGGCGCGATGCCGACCGCGGCGGCGGGGATGAAGGTCCAGCCGTTCGCGACCGGGCTGGATCATCCGCGCTGGCTCTACCGCCTGCCCAATGGCGACGTGCTGGTCGCCGAGACCAATTCGCCACCGCGTAAAGGTCCCGGCATCGTCACGACCGTGATGAACTTCCTGATGGGCCGCGCGGGCGCGGGCGTGCCCTCGGCCAACCGCATCACGCTGCTGCGCGACGCGGACGGCGACGGCGTGGCGGAGACGCGCTCGGCCTTCATGACCGGGCTCAACTCGCCCTTCGGCATGACGCTGATGGATGGCCAGCTCTATATCGGCAACACCGACGCGCTGGTCCGCGTGCCCTATACCGAGGGCGCGACCCGGATCACCGCGAAGCCCGAGCGTGTCATCCCGCTCAACGGCGGTGGTAACCACTGGGCGCGCAACGTGATCGCCGCCCCCGACGGCAAGACGCTCTATGTCGGCGTCGGCTCGGCGTCGAACATCGCCGAAAACGGCATGGATGCGGAGAAATATCGCGCCAACATCCTTCAGGTCTGGCCGAAGGACAAGAACTGGCGGATCTATGCCGCCGGTCTGCGCAACCCCAACGGCATGGCGATCAACCCCAAATCGGGCCAGCTCTGGACCGTCGTCAACGAACGCGACATGCTCGGCTCCGACCTCGCGCCCGACTATCTGACCCAGGTCGAATTCGGCGATCACTTCGGCTGGCCCTGGTATTATTGGGGCGGCTATCCCGACGACCGGGTCGAGCCGAAGAACCCCGCGCTCCAGCAATATGCCAAGCGTCCCGACTATGCGCTCGGACCGCATGTCGCCGCCCTCGGGCTGACCTTTGCGGGCGACGCGAAGCTCGGCGACCGCTTCGCCAACGGCGTGTTCGTCGGCGAGCACGGCTCGTGGAACCGCAAGCCGCTCTCGGGCTACAAGGTCGTCTACATCCCGTTCGGCGACACCGGCTTCCCGGCGGCGAACGCGAAGCCCGTCGACGTGCTCGGCGGCTTCCTCAACAAGGATGGCGAGGCGCAGGGCCGCCCGGTCGGCGTCATCACCGACAAGGCCGGCGCGCTGCTGGTCGCCGACGATGTCGGCAACACGATCTGGCGCGTCAGCACGAAGTAAGCGCGGGGAGGCATGAGAACACCTCCCCCTCCCCCGTCATCCTGACGAAAGTCAGGATCCAGAGTAGCATAAGACACCGCCCGCGACCCTGGATCCTGACCTTCGTCAGGATGACGGACGGGGCGGTATCGACGGGGTGCCACCTAGGGCAAACGCCGCCGCGCAAACCCTCACCGCAGCAGCTTCGGCCCTTCCTTGCGGATCATGTCCTGCACCTTGCCCGCGAACAACCCGAGCAGCCCCGGCAGGTCGACGATCGCATGGACAGTGTCCTCGAACACCGTGACCTTGCTGCCGATCACCTGCCCCATCGCGCTGACGGTGAAGTGCAGCGTATCGCCCTCCCAGCGCCGATCGGTCACCGATCCGCCGGGGATCTTCGACCCGATCGTGTCGATGCCGCTGTCGAGCCGCGAGCGCACCCCCGCCTTGCCGAGCTTGTGGGGGATATCGACCGAAATGGGATTGGACATTCTTTGATCCTCAGTGTGCGAACAGCATCGCGTCCTGTGCGAACGCCTTGAACTCGAGCGCGTTGCCGCTGGGGTCGCAAAAGAACATCGTCGCCTGCTCGCCGACTTCGCCCTTGAAGCGGACATGCGGCGCGATCCCGAACCGGACCCCCGCCGCCGCGACCCGCTCGGACAGGCTGGTCCAGTCGTCCATCGTCAGCACGACGCCGAAATGCGGCACCGGCACCTGATGCCCGTCGACCGCATTCTCGACCGCCACCGCCTTCGCCGCCGGATCGAGATGCGCGACGATCTGATGCCCGAACAGATCGAAGTCGATCCAGTGGTCGCTCGATCGCCCCTCGGGACAGCCCAGCGTCCCCCCGTAAAAAGCCCGCGCGGCGGCGAGGTCATGGACGGGAAAGGCGAGATGAAAGGGGCGCAGCGTCATGCGCCGCAGGATAGAGCGGATGATCCCTCCCGTCACCCCGCCCCCGCTATGCAATGCCCCCGCGCGTCCGCCGCTCTTGTCGAAGTATCACGCCCCTGCTCCCCATAAGCGGCGCGCCCCTGTTCTCCCGCGAAGGCGGGAGCCCAGTCTGGATCCCCGCCTTCGCGGGGAAACAGCTCGACGTGCGTTGCCAGGACGCCGCCCCACCACCCCACAACCACCCCGGCGAAGGCCGGGGCCCAGTTGGGGGACGACGGTAATGATGGACAGTGCGTCGTCACAGCGACCTTCCCACCTGGGCCCCGGCCTCCGCCGGGGAGGTGCAAGGGATGCGGCCTGCACGATGCTAATTGTCGATATAGTACCAGCCGCCCGCAAGGAGATGGCGCCACCCCGGCGAAGGCCGGGGCCCAATTGGGGAACGGTGGTAACGCAGGACAGCGCGTCGTCAGGGCGACCTTCCCAGCTGGACCCCGGCCTTCGCCGGGGTGGTCATGTGTGGGGGTAGATTCAGGAGTTGGTGTCGATGCCAACGAAAGCGCCCACCGCACCAACCCCAACGCCCCCCATCCAGCTCCGCCGCCACGTCAGATGCAGCCTCAGATATTGCCCGCCCCCCGCCGCCACGCCATAGCGCAGGCGTGACCCGCTCTCCCGCCCGCGCCGCCCTCACCTCCCCCGCGCTCGCCTGCGTCCTGCTCGGCGCGATCGTCGCGACGGGGTTTGCGCCGCTCGATCTCTGGCCGCTCGCGCTGGTCGCAGTCGCCGCGTGGCTTGCGCTCGTCCACGATGCACCGACGCTGCGCCAGGCGCTGTGGCGCGGCTGGCTGTTCGGGCTCGGGCATTTCACCGTCAACAACAACTGGTTCCAGCACGCGTTCGACTTTCAGGACGCGATGCCGCCGGTGCTCGGCTATTTCGCCGCGGTCGGGCTCGCGCTCTATCTCGCGATCTTCCCGATGGTCGCCGCGGGCCTCGCCTGGCGGTTAGGACGCCGCGCGACCGCGACGCCCGACCCCGCCTTCATCCTCGTCTTCGCCGCCGCGTGGATCGCGACCGAGTGGCTGCGCAGCGTGCTGTTCACCGGCTATGCCTGGGATCCGCTGGGGGTGATGTGGCTGCCCGCGATCGGCATCGCGCGGCTGTCGGCGTGGATCGGCACCTATGCGCTGTCGGGGGTGACGATCGTCGCGGCGGGATCGCTGTGGATGCTCAGCCGTCGCCGCGTCGCGATGCCCGCGATCGTCGTGCCCCTGCTCGCACTCGCCGCGCTGTCGGCGCTGTGGACCGACGCCCCCGCCGCCCCCGCCAACGCGCCGCGCGTCCGCGTCGTCCAGCCCGATATCGGCCAGGAGGATCGCAGCGAATCGGACGGCGAACGCGTGCTGTCCGCGCTCGAAAAGCTGTCGGGCACCCCCGGCGCCACCCCCCGCCTCGTCGTCTGGCCGGAGGGCGTGGTGCGCGACTATCTCGAGGATGGCTATCCCTTCTACGCCTATGACTGGTCGAGCCCGCTCTATCTGCGCCGCCGGATCGCGCGGCTGCTCGGCCCCGACGACATCTTGCTGACCGGCGGCACGTCGCTCTCGTTCGACCGCGAGGACCGGATCGCGGGCGCGACCAATTCGGTGTTCGCGGTCGACGCACAGGCGCGGCTGCGCGGCCGCTACGACAAGGCGCATCTCGTCCCTTACGGCGAATATCTGCCGATGCCGTGGCTGCTGAAACCGCTCGGGCTCGCGCGGCTCGTCCCCGGCGACATCGACTTCACCTCGGGCGAGGGGCCGGGCAACCTGACGCTCGCGGGCTTCGGGTCGATCGGCATCCAGATCTGTTACGAGATCATCTTCTCAGGGCAGACGGTCGACCGCGCGCACCGCCCGCGGCTGTTGTTCAACCCCTCGAACGATGCCTGGTTCGGCAGCTGGGGCCCGCCGCAGCATCTCGCCCAGGCACGGATGCGCGCGATCGAGGAGGGGTTGCCGATCGTCCGCGCGACCCCGACCGGCATCTCCGCGATCATCGCCGCGGACGGCCGCCTGCTCGCCACCGTCGCGCACGAGACCGCGGGTGCGGCCGAGCTGCCGATGCCGACCGCGCTGCCCGTGACGCTGTTCGCGCGGCTCGGCAATCTGGCGGCGGGGCTGGTCATGGCGGCGATGATCGCCTTGGCCGTTGCCCTGCGCCGCCGCGAACGCTAGAAGGACATATAAAGCTTTCCTTATATGATGCTCCGCGGTACCCCACCGCCGGGCCTTTTGCGAAGAGGTTTCATGCGCAAGTCCTTTCTCTTCACCTCCGAGTCGGTCTCCGAAGGCCATCCCGACAAGGTCGCCGACCAGATCAGCGACACGATCGTCGACCTGTTCCTCGCCAAGGATCCCGAGGCGCGCATCGCCTGCGAGACGCTGACGACCACGCAGCTCGTCGTCCTCGCCGGCGAGATCCGCGGCAAGGGCATCTACGAGAACGACCAGTGGGCCGATGGCGTACTCGACGAGATCGAGGCGGCCGTCCGCAACACCGTCAAGGAAATCGGCTACGAGCAGTCGGGCTTCCACTGGAACGAGTTCCGCTTCGAGAACAATCTCCACGGCCAGTCCGCAGAGATCGCGATGGGCGTCGACGAGAGCGGCAACAAGGACGAGGGTGCCGGCGATCAGGGCATCATGTTTGGTTACGCGACCGACGAGACGCCGGGCCTGATGCCCGCGACGCTCTACTACAGCCACAAGATCCTCGAGCGGATGGCCGCCGATCGCCATTCGGGCGCAGCCCCGTTCCTCGAGCCCGACGCCAAGAGCCAGGTGACGCTCGCCTATGAGAACGAGAAGCCGGTCCGCGCGACCGCGCTCGTCGTCTCGACCCAGCACGCACCGGGCTATTCGGAAAAGGGCAAGAACCCCGATCCGGCCAAGTACGCCGAACTGCGCGACTATGTCATGGGCGTGTTCACCGACGTGCTGCCTGCCGGCTTCATCTCGGACGAGACCGCGATCTACATCAACCCGACCGGCGCGTTCGAGATCGGTGGCCCTGACGGCGACGCAGGCGTCACCGGCCGCAAGATCATCGTCGACACCTACGGCGGCGCAGCCCCGCATGGCGGCGGCGCGTTCTCGGGCAAGGATCCGACCAAGGTCGATCGTTCGGCGGCTTACGTCGCGCGCTATCTGGCAAAGAACGTCGTCGCCGCCGGGCTCGCCCGCCGCTGCACGATCCAGCTGAGCTACGCGATCGGCATCGCCGAGCCGCTGTCGGTCTATGTCGACACGCACGGCACCGGCACGGTGGAAGAGGCCAAGCTCGAGGCGGTCCTGCCCAAGCTCGTCCGCCTGACGCCCAAGGGCATCCGCGAGCACCTCAAGCTCAACGCGCCGATCTACAAGAAGACCGCGGCGTACGGCCATTTCGGCCGCGAGCCCGAGGGTGACAGCTTCACCTGGGAGCGCACCGACCTGGTCGACAAGCTGAAGGCGGCAACCGCCTGACGCACCTCGCCCGATAGGTGATACAGAAAAGCCTCCCCCGGACCGTCCGGGGGAGGCTTTTTCATGTCCGCTACGCCGGATTGGAAACGATCAGCCGGGTGGCGACCGGTCGGTCCCCGCCGCGTCGCCGACCAGCGGCGCGCTCGCACGCTGCCGATGCCGCTGCTCGGTCAGGATCTGCCACGACGCCAGGAACAGCGCCGCGACCAGCGGCCCGACGACGATGCCGCTCAGGCCGATCAGCTCGATCCCGCCCAGCGTCGTGACCAGCACGACGAAATCGGGAATCCCCGTGTCGCGCCCGACCAGGATCGGCCGCAGGATATTGTCCGCCATGCCGATCACGACGACGCCCGAGATGATCACCACCAGTCCCTGCCAGATCGCGGTGGTCGCGAGCAGATAGACCGCCACGGGAACCCAGACGATCGCTGGCCCGAGCGCGGGCAGCAGCGAGGTCAGCGCCATCAGCAGGCCCCAGAGCAGGGCCGCGGGCAGCCCGACGATCCAGAAGGTCGCCGCACCCAGCCCGCCCTGGACCAGCGCGACGATCACCGTGCCCTTGATCGTCGCGCGCACGACCGACACGAACTTGTCGACCAGCGCGGCGGTGACCGACCGCTCGAGCGGCAGCGCGTCGCAGATCCTCGGCCCGATCGTCTCGCCGTCGCGCAGCAGGAAGAACATCACGTACAGCGCGATACCGAAGGCGAGCAGGAAGGCGGCGGCGTTGCGCCCGATCGACAGCGCCTGGCTGGCGATCGTCCGCACGCTGTTGCCCATCGTCTGCGACAGTCGCGCCTGGATCCGCTCGATCGAATCGAACCCGGCCTTGTCGAGCAGCGTCTGCAGGCGCGTCGGCAACGCATCATGCACCTGGTTGAAATAGGCGGCGAAATTGATCTCGCCATTCTGGATGCGGGTATAGACCGTGCCCGCCTGGTCGACGATCATCCCGCCGATGATCATGCTCGGCACGACGACCGCGAACAGGATGATCAGCAGCGTCAGCGCGGCGGCGGTGTTGCGACGCGTCGGCATCCGCTCCAGCAGACGCTGGAACAGCGGCTGGAACAGGATCGCGGCGAGCGCGGCCCATAGCAGCGCCAGGGCGTACGACCAGACGACCACGACGAGCGCGATCGTGATCACCACCAGGAATATCAGGAATCCGCCCGTTTCGAGCCGGCGCCGGTTGATCATCATGCATCCCCCCCAACATCGTCGGTCGGCCCCAGACGCCGCCGACGATACCGCCCCCGCCCGAATCGGCGGGGACGGCATCATTGTACTTAGCGCAGCGCGGCGCTGCCGTTGACGAGGGCCGCCTTCTGCTCGTTCGACATCGCGGCGGCGTTCACGTCCGCGTCGTCGACCGCCTCGCCCTGCTTCTCGCCCTGATCGCGAACCGCCTCGGCGCGATCCTCGAGATTATCGGCAGCCGCCTCGAGCGCGTCGGCACGGTTCTCCGCGGCGCCTTCGACCTGGCTGCCCAGCTTGTCGTCACCCTTGCCGCCACAGGCTGCGAGCGGAATGGTCAGCGTTGCGAGCATGAGCGCGGTAGCGATGGTCTTCATGTATAAATCCCTCTTGTGAGGCCATCCAAACCGTCACGCAGGCGGAACGGTTCCCTCGGCCCCGTTCGGTACCGTCGCGGGGTCGTGATCCGCGGATCTTTCCCTGTTTTCAGTGACATGCTCGACGACCGGCGCGACGCGGTCGAACAGCGCGCTGACCGCCGCCTCGGCGATCCAGCCGACCGCCGCGCCGACGACCAGGTCGGACAGATAATGCTTGCCGTTGACCGGCTGCGCCGCCGCCACCGCGACCGTCGCCAGCGCCGACGGCATCGCCGCCCCGTCGATGTCGCGCGACGCCGCACGCGCGACCGCGACCGCGCCCGCGGTATGGCCCGACGGGAAGGACGTCTGCTTGTGGTCCTGGCTGTCGCCCGTCTCGAACCGCGCCTTGCCGGTGTCGAGCGCATGGCCCGGCCGGGTCCGGTCGACCGAATGCTTGATCACCGATTTCGCCGCGGTCGCCGCCAGATGCGAGGCGAGCATCCGCGCGCCGCCGCGGATCAGGTCGGGCCGCCGCGCGACCAGCCCGATCACCAGCGTGCCGATCGACGTCGCGATCAGCTGCGGCTGGTCGGCAACCTCGGCGAGAAAGCCGGTCGCCTTCACCACCGGCGCATCGCGGTGCTCGGCCAGCTTGTAGGTCGCCTTGCGGTCGGCCTCGGCGATCTTGGCCGCCGCACTCTTGCTCTTGCCCGTCATCATTGGTCCTTCTGTCGCATTTCGCCGCGCACCTGCGCATGCGCCAGCAGCGCGAACACCCCCGCACCACCGACGAGATTACCCGCGATCGCCGGCAGCAACAGCCCGGCAAAGGTCCGGACCAGGTCGACATGCCCGGTGAACAGCAGCAGGAACGCCTCGTCCGATCCGACGATCGAATGGCTGAACCCGCCGATCGCGACCACATAGGTCACCGCGAAGATCACCATGAACGCCTCGCCGCGCGCATTGGGCAGCGACCAGGCGAGGATCGCGATCATGAACCCGGCCGGGATCGCGTTGACGAACGTCGCCCAGGCACCAAGCTCGGTGATCCGCATCGACACCGCGATCATCGCCTCGCGCAGCTCCGCCCCGCCAAGCACACCGCCCGCGATCGCCGCGGCGGTCAGCGCGGTGCCGAGCAGGTT
Organism: Sphingomonas sp. CFBP9019; assembly: GCF_034045155.1. NCBI lineage: Bacteria > Pseudomonadati > Pseudomonadota > Alphaproteobacteria > Sphingomonadales > Sphingomonadaceae > Sphingomonas > Sphingomonas sp. CFBP9019. Next base: position 84,314 of record NZ_JAXCWK010000005.1, read on the forward strand.
GGCGCCCAGCACGATGCCCCACAGCCGCAGCGTCCGCCGCAGCGCCCAGCGCGACGGCTTGGTCACCAGCGGCAGCATCGCGCTAATCGTGCTCTCGGTGAACAATTGCATCCGCCCGAGAATGACGACCAGAAACCCCGCCGGATAGCCGAGCGACACGACCAGCTCGCGCCACGGCGTATCGGGCAGCGCGGCGTGGAGCGCGCCTTCGGCGACCAGCGACGCGGTGATCGCCAGCCCCGCCGCGAGCGCGGAGAAGAACAGCGAGACCCCCGGGCGCGCGAGTTCGTCCTCGCCCGCCTCGCGCACCGCGCGGTGGAGATCGCCCGCGTCCGCCGCCTTCAGGTCCTCGACGTCCTGCTCGGGCCCCTCGGGTGCGGACCCGGTGTCCGACGTGGTGGTGCTGTTTTCGGCCATTACGGCCTTGTAACGGACCGCTCCGTGCTTTGCTCCCGCGCAATCGACCGCTAGAGCGCGCGGCGATGAACGATCCCGCCACCATTCGCCGCCTCTATGGCCGTCGCCAGGGCCACAAGCTTCGCCAGGGCCAGTCCGCGCTCGTCGAGGAGATGCTTCCGCGTCTGTCGGTTCCCGAGACGGGGATCGTCGACGCCGCGACCCTGTTCGGCGACGACCGCCCGCTGCATGTCGAGATCGGCTTCGGCGCGGGCGAACATCTCGCCGGCCAGGCATTGGCCAATCCGGATGTCGGCTTCATCGGCTGCGAACCGTTCCTCAACGGCGTCGTCGGCGCGCTCGGCCATATCCGCGACGGCGGGCTGACCAATGTGCGGCTCTATATGGGCGACGCGCTCGAGGTGATCGAGCGGCTGCCCGATGCCAGCCTCGACCGGCTCTACCTCCTCCACCCCGATCCCTGGCGCAAGGCACGCCACGCCAAGCGGCGCATGGTCAATCACGGCCCGCTCGACACGATCGCCGCCAAGCTGAAGCCCGGCGCCGAATTCCGGCTCGGCACCGACGATCCGACCTATTGCCGCTGGTCGATGATGATCATGGACCAGCGCCGCGACTTCACCTGGCAGGCGCGCACCCCGCAGGACTTCCTGACCCGCCCCGACGACTGGCCCGAGACGCGCTATGAGCGGAAGGCCCGGCGCCAGGGCCATGAGGTCTGGTATTTCCGCTATATCCGCGACTAGCGCCCGCCGCTGCGCCGCCACCAGCCGGCCAGCGCGCGACCCGCAATCGCGGGCAGCCCGGGCCTGAGCAACAGCCAGTCGCGGATCGGCGCGCCCTCCACCGCGCCGATCACCCGCTTGTAGCCGCTGTCGCCTGCGCCCCAGTCGACCCTGGTCGCGCCGCGCGCCATCGCCGCGACCAGGTTGCGCCAGTAGAGCAGCTTGCCCGGCGAATGCTTGGCGAAGCGCGGGTCGTAGCTGTTGGCGATCGCATAGATCAGCGCCCCCGTATCGATATCGAACGAGAAGGCGGCGGGCACGCCGTCGACGCGGAGCAGCGCCGCACGGAACATCCCCGCCAGCACCGGATCGACCGCCGCCGCCTGCCAGAAGGCGAGATGCCCGTCGGTCGTGAACTTCATGTCGCGGCGATCGGTCTCCTTGGCGACCCAGCTCGTCTGCTCGACCGCCCCCAGATCGGCGAACCGCGCCGGCCAGTCCGCCCCCGCCAGCGCCTGCCAGTCGAGCGCGCCATGCTCGGCCAGATGCTTTTCGTGAAAGCGGTTCTTGCGCAGCGTCGAGTTGCGCGGCCAGCGCTCGCCATCGACGCTCGGCGCGAGGTCGAGCACCCAGGCGTCGCCGAGGTGCCGGTCGATCGCGCACCAGCCCGCGGCCCGCGCGCTCGCGATCAGCGCGTCCGCCGCCGGATCGCCGTCCTGAACCGGGCCGATCCGCAGGCCGTTGCACTGCGCGGATAGCCCGCGCAGCGCCGCCGCGCGTGCCGCCTCGCTCGCGCCCATCGCCATGCCGAAACTGCGGAACGGCCAGTAACAACCCGGCACCGTCGCGAGCCGCAGCCACGCCGGGCCGAGCGCGACGAACGGCAACGCGATCGCCGCGACGCCGTCCTCCTCGACCACCAGCGTCTTCGCGCGGCCGCCATAGGCACTCAGCGCGGCCGCATACCAGCCATAGCGCAGGAACCTGTGGCTCGGCACCGCGCGCGCCGCCACCGCGTCGATCGCGATGCTCAGGCCCTCGACCACGCTCGCCTGCGCGCTAGGCGGCACCGGCACGCGGTCGGACAGGAGCATCGGCTTCGACATCGCACGCCCCCTAGCAGCAATCCCTTACCAGGTAGTGCAGGATCGCACCGGGCGCCGCGGGGCTTCAGGGCGGGGGCGGGATTGGCTTCCCTCCGGCGCGGTTATTCCGCATGATGATCAGGATGATACCCCTTCCCGCCGTTTCGACGATCGCGCAGACGATCCAGCTGTCGCTTGCGCCCGTCTTCATGCTCGCGGGCATCGGCCAGCTGCTCAACGTGCTCGCCGGTCGCCTCTCGCGCGTCATCGACCGCGCCCGCCAGCTCGAAAAGCTCCATCCCAGCAGCGCGGGGCCCGAACGCATCCGCCATATCTGGGAGTTGCGGCTGCTCGACCGGCGGATGACGATCATCAACGCCTCGCTCTTCCTCGCGGTGTCGAGCGCGATCATGACCTGTATCGTCATCGCGCTGCTGTTCATCGCCGAACTCGCCAAGCTGCACTTCGGGACCTATGTCGCGGTCTCGTTCATCCTCGCGATGATCCTGCTGATCGCCGCCTTTGCCAGCTTCATGATCGAGGTGCGGATCTCGCTGGTCGCCTTCCGCATCCGCCCCGAACTGCTCGACAACCCCGAACTGCTCGACAAGCTGACATGAACACCGAAAAGCGCCTGCTGCAGGGCGTCGTCGCGCTCGCCTGCCTCCTGCCGCTGCTCGTCGGCGGTCAGGGGATCGTCCACGGCCCCGCCCCGTTCGGCCACCTCGCCGACGTGCCGCGCGATCTCGACAGCCATTTCCGCTATATTTCGGGCATCTTTTTCGCGACCGGGCTCGGCTTTCTCAGCTGCATTCCGCATATCGAGACAAAGGGCCCGCGCTTCCGGCTGCTCGGCGGGCTGATCGTGGTCGGCGGCCTCGCGCGGCTCGTCTCGCTGATCGATGTCGGCATGCCGTCGCGCGGACATGTGCTCGGGCTCGGCATGGAAATCCTCGTCGTGCCGCTGCTGATGCTCTGGCAGGCGCGCCTCGCCCGGCGGGCCCTTTCCAACGCCGGACCGAATCCCTAGACGACGCTTGACCATACCCGGTCCTCGAAAGGTCCAAGCATGCGTGAAGCCGCCATCGTCTCGACTGCCCGTACCGCCATCGGCAAAGCCTATCGCGGCGCGTTCAACGCGACCGAGGCACCGGTGCTCGGCGGGCATGTGATGACCGCGGTGGTCGAGCGCGCCGGGATCGACCCTGCACGTATCGACGAGGTGTTCTGGGGCGTCGGCAACCAATGGGGGACGCAGAGCGGCAATGCCGGGCGCATGGCGCTCTTCGCCGGTGGCCTGCCCGAATCGGTCCCCGCGGTCACGCTCGACCGCAAATGCGGCTCGGGGCTGACCGCGGTCGCGCTCGCTGCCCGCACGATCATTTGTGACGAGGCCGATGTCGCGCTGGCGGGCGGGATGGAATCGATCAGCTACACCGTGACGAAGGACGCACCGCGCTACGTCAACCAGAGCGTCACCGCGCGCGAGCCCGCCGCCTATATCCCGATGATCGAGACCGCCGAGATCGTCGCGCGCAAATATGGCATCAGCCGCGAGGCGCAGGACGCCTATGCCGCGATGAGCCAGCAGCGCGCCGCCGCCGGCCTCGCGAGCGGCGCGTTCGCCGAGGAGATCGTGCCGATCACCGTCGAGAAGGCACTGTTCGATAAACAGGGCGCGCGCACCGGCAGCGAGCACGTCACGCTGACCCAGGACGAGGGGATCCGCGCGGGCACCACCGCGGAGGCGCTCGCCGGGCTGAAGACGGTCTGGCCGGGCGGCGACTTTTCCAGCCCGGGGACCAGCGTCACCGCGGGCAATGCCAGCCAGCTCTCCGACGGCGCGTCTGCGCAGCTGCTGATGGACCGCCGGACCGCGGAGTCCGAGGGCAAGGAGATCCTCGGTATCTATCGGGGTTTCCAGTCCGCCGGCTGCGATCCCGCCGAAATGGGCATCGGCCCGGTCTTCGCGATCCCCAAGCTGCTCGACCGCGCCGGGCTGACCGTCGCGGACATCGGCCTGTGGGAGCTGAACGAGGCGTTCGCGTCGCAATGCCTCTATTGCCGCGACCATCTCGGCATCGATCCCGAAAAGTACAACGTCAATGGCGGCGCGATCGCGGTCGGCCACCCCTTTGGCATGACCGGCTCGCGCCTCGTCGGCCACGCACTGATCGAGGGCCGCAAGCGCGGTGTCCGCTATGTCGTGGTCTCGATGTGCACCGCCGGCGGCATGGGCGCCGCGGGCCTGTTCGAGATCGTCTGACGCAACGGGGGTGGTGGGGGTGCGCCGCCCTCTCCCGTCGCTCCGCACCATCCACCCCGCCCCCGCCCGTCATCCTGACGAAAGTCAGGATCCAGGGTAACGGGCCACAGCGCTCCTGGCTCTGGATCCTGACTTTCGTCAGGATGACGGCGGGTATACAGGGCGACCCCTGTTCAAAATGACAAGGTCGTGCCCCGCCTATGCGTTTCCTCCTCCTCCCGGCGCTAGCGCTGCTGGCCGCCCCGGCCACGGCCGCCCCCCAGAAACAGGCCCCCGCGAAACCCGGCACCGTCCGCGTCCGCCTCACCACCTCCGAAGGCCCGATCACACTCGCGCTCGACACGCGCCGCGCGCCCAAGACCAGCGCGAACTTCCTCGCCTATGTCGATGACGGCCGCTTCGACGGGACCGATTTCTACCGTGCCGCGCGCAGCAAGAAGGCGCCGAAATTCGGCTTCATCCAGGGCGGCATCCGCACCGATGCGCGGCGCATCCTGCCCGCCTTTCCGCTCGAGACCACGACGCAGACCGGCATCCGCCATCTCGACGCGACGATCTCGATGGCGCGCGGCAGCGAACCCGGCTCGGCAGGCGGCAATTTCTTCATCACCGTGGGCCCGACCCCCGCGATGGACGCGCGCCCGAACTATCTCGGCTATGCGGCGTTCGGCCATGTCGTCGGCGGCATGGACACGGTCCGCCGCATCCTCGCCAAGCCGACCGGCGGCGGGCTCGATGCGTTCAAGGGTCAGATGATCCTCAACCGCGTCGCGCTGATCAGCGCGAAGCGGCTCGACGGCACGCCCCGTCCGACCAGCGGCCCGCGACCATGGCTGTTGAAGACCCGCCCCACCCCGCCACGGCCGCGCTGACGTTTTAGTCCGCGAACAGCAGGACCGGCGTCTCGAGATACTTTTTCAGCCCCTGGACGAAGGACGCCGCGTCCCAGCCATCGACGACGCGGTGGTCGCAGCTGATCGACAGGTTCATCAGCTTCGCGCGGACCACCTCGTCGCCCTTGAAGACGGGGCGTTCGACGATCTTGTTCGGCCCGATGATCGCGACCTCGGGCCGGTTGATCACCGGCGTCGTCGCGATCCCGCCGAGCGGCCCGAGCGAGGTGACGGTAATCGTGCCGCCACCCATCTCGTTCGGCGCGAGCTTGCCCGCGCGCGCCGCCTCGGCGAGACGGCCGATCTCGGTCGCGAGCTGCCAGACATTGCGATCCTGCGCGTCGCGGATCACGGGCACGGTCAGCCCCGCATCGGTCTGCGCCGCCATGCCCAGATGAATGCTGCCGTGGCGGGTGACCACGCCCGCCTCGTCGTCATAGCGCGCGTTGAGCATCGGGAAATCGGGGATCGTCTTGCAAATCGCGACGATCATCAGCGGCAGCATCGTCAGCTTGGGTCGCCCGCCACGATTGGCGTTCAGATCCGCACGCATCGCCTCCAGCGCGGTGACGTCGATCTCGTCGACATAGGTGAAATGCGGGATCGCGCGCTTCGACGCGGCCATGTTCTCGGCGATCTTGCGCCGCATGCCGATGACCTTGATCGGCTGGTCCGCACGGGCCCGGCTCGCCCCCGGCGCCTGATAGCCCTGACCCGCGCCGTACCGCAGATACGCGTCGAGATCGGCATGACGCACCCGGTCCGACTCGGTCTTCACCGACGCCAGATCAATCCCCAGATCCCGCGCCCGCGCCCGCACCGCGGGCGACGCCAGCGCATGCGCCTTGGCGGCAGCGACCTGCTCGTCACTCCCCCCCGGCGAAGGCCGGGGCCCAGTTGGAGAGGTCGACGTAATAACGGACTGCGCGTCGTTACCGGCGCCCCCCACCTGGGCTCCGGCCTCCGCCGGGGTGGTGGCGGTCGGCGTTTCGACCACCTCCTCGACCCCCGGATTCTCCGCCTCATACTGCTCGGCCGTCTCCGCCTGCGCCGGCGTCAACGGCGCCGCCACGACCTCGCCCCCGGCGTCGACCGCATCCGTCTCGATCACCACCAGCGCGGCACCGATCGACACCTGATCCCCGACCTCGCCCGCCAGCTCGACGACGACGCCCGATACGGGCGACTCCATCTCGACCGTCGCCTTGTCGGTCATCATGTCCGCGACCGGCGAATCCTCCTCGACGCGGTCGCCGATCGCGACATGCCATGCGACGATCTCGGCCTCCGAGATGCCTTCGCCGATATCCGGCAGTTTGAAGGTAAAGCGAGCCATTATGCGTCCTTCATGATCTTCTTGAGGGCCTCGGTGATACGGACCGGCCCCGGGAAATAGGCCCATTCCAGGCTGTGCGGGTAGGGCGTGTCGAACCCGGTTACGCGCTCGATCGGTGCCTCGAGATGGTAGAAGCACCGCTCCTGCACCAGCGCCGACAGCTCCGCGCCAAAGCCGCTGGTCCGCGTCGCCTCGTGGACGATCATGCAGCGCCCGGTCTTCTTCACCGACGCCTCGATCGTCTCGATGTCGAGCGGGACGAGCGTGCGCAGGTCGACGATCTCCGCGTCGATCCCCGTCTCGGCGATCACCGCCGCGCAGACATGCACCATCGTGCCGTAGGCGAGGATGGTCAGCGCCTCGCCCGCCCGGACGATCTTCGCCTTGCCGAGCTCGATCTTGTAGTAGCCGGTCGGCACCTCGCCCGCGGGATGCTTCGACCAGTTCTGCGACGGCCGGTCCCAATAGCCGTCGAACGGTCCGTTATAGATGCGCTTGGGCTCGAAGAAGAGCGTCGGGTCATTGTCCTCGATCGCCGCGATCAGCAGGCCCTTGGCGTCATAGGGCGTCGACGGGATGACCGTCTTGATCCCCGACATGTGCGTGAACAGCCCCTCGGGGCTCTGGCTGTGAGTCTGCCCGCCGAAGATGCCGCCGCCGAACGGCGATCGCACCGTGATCGGCGAGGTGAACTCGCCCGCCGAGCGATAGCGCAGCCGCGCGGCCTCGGACACCAGCTGGTCGAGCGCGGGATAGATGTAATCCGCGAACTGGATCTCGGGGACAGGACGCAGGCCGTATGCGCCCATGCCGACCGCGACGCCGATGATCCCGCATTCGGTGATCGGCGTGTCGAACACGCGCGTCTTGCCGTGTTTCGCCTGCAACCCCGCGGTTGCGCGGAACACGCCGCCGAAATAGCCGACATCCTCGCCCATCACGATCACGTCGGGATCGCGCGTCATCATGATGTCCATGGCGGAGTTGATCGCCTGGATCATGTTCATCCGGCTGGTCTCGCCGCCGTCCGCTGCTTCGGACCCGGGTGCCTCGATCATGTCGCTCATGCCTTGCGATCCCATGGACGGCCGCTTGCCGTCTCTTCATCGAGCATCTGCTGACGCTGCTCCTTCAGATGCCAGGGCAGCTCCTCGAACACGCCGTCGAACAGCGATTCGAGCGGCTGGTGCAGCCCGTGGCCGAGGATGCCGTTCTTCTCGGCCTCCTTCTGCGCGGCCTTCACCTGCTCGGCGAGCTCCTTGTCCTGCGCCGCGTGGCGCTCGTCGTCCCATTCGCCGATCGTGATCAGATGATCCTTCAGCCGCTTGATAGGGTCGCCGAGCGGCCACGCATTGGGCTCGCCCTCGCTGCGATACTGACCCGGATCGTCCGAGGTCGAATGACCTTCCGCGCGATAGGTGAAATGCTCGATCAGCGTCGGCCCCTGGTTGGTCCGCGCACGCTCGGCCGCCCAGAGCGTCGCGGCGTACACGGCCAGCGCGTCGTTCCCGTCGACCCGCAGCCCGGCAATCCCGTACCCGACCGCGCGCGCCGCAAAGGTCGTTGCCTCCGCGCCCGCGAACCCCGAAAAGCTCGAAATCGCCCATTGGTTGTTGACGACGTTGAAGATCACCGGCGCGCGGTAGACAGCGGCAAAGGTGCACGCCGAATGGAAGTCGCCCTCCGCGGTCGATCCCTCGCCGCACCAGGTCGCCGCGATCCGCGTGTCACCCTTCGCCGCCGACGCCATCGCCCAGCCCACCGCCTGCGGATATTGCGTCGTGAGGTTGCCCGAGATCGAGAAGAACCCGGCTTCCTTGACCGAATACATGATCGGCAGCTGCTTGCCGCCAAGCCGGTCCGCGGTGTTCGAATAGATCTGGTTCATCATGTCGACGAGGCTCCAGCCCCGTGCGATGAGCAGCCCCTGCTGGCGATAGGAGGGGAAGCACATGTCCTCGTAATCGAGCGCATAGGCCGCCGCGACCGCGACCGCCTCCTCGCCCAGCGCCTTCATGTAGAAGCTCGTCTTGCCCTGACGCTGTGCGCGGAACATGCGCTCGTCGAACGCGCGGAGCAGCGCCATGCTGCGCAGCATACGCCGCAGCATATCGGGCGAAAGCTTGGGATCCCATGGCCCCACCGCATTGCCGTCATCGTCGAGAACGCGGACCAGCGTATAGGCGAGATCAGTGAAATCGCTCGCCTTGTCCGCGGTATCGGGGCGTCGCGCCTGCCCCGCGGGCGGCACGTCGACTTCGGCGAAATCGACCGGATCGCCGGGTCGAAACTTCGGTTCGGGCACATGCAGCATCAATCCGGGTAGATTGCGCAGCGGCTGCGAATCGGCGCGAGGGTGCTCGCTGGCCATCGTCACTCCATCTCCATCGCCCGGCGGCGTACGCGCCGGATCGCTCTTCGCGGCCTTGTTATAAAATTTCAACGGCATTGGCGAGAGGGAGTTTTGCCGGACTCCGCATTCGCACCGGCGGCGTGCAACGCCATGCGGTCAATGCGATAGCATGAGCCTGCGGACGCGGGCGGACACGGGGGGAGGCAGGGCGACATGCTGCAGGACTGGGACGCCGTCGTCGCGATCGGATGCACGCTGCCGGGTGTCGAGCCGGGCACCAGCTACGGCCGGCCCGCACTCAGGTTCCGCGGCAAGACGCTTGCGTCCACCACAGCGCCCGATCCCGGCAGCTTCGTGCTCCATATCGGTCTCGACGAAAAGGACATCCTGCTCGACACCGACCCCGCGACCTTCTGGCAGACCGATCATTATGACGGCTGGCCGGCGGTGCTGGTCCGCTACGGCACCGGCGCGGGCGAGCGGATCGCACATCTCCTCGCCCGCGCCTGGTGGGACCGCGCTACCGCGGCGCAGCGCAAGGCCTATGGCGAGCGCCCCTAGCCGGCTCGCGCGCTACTCCACCGTCTGCTCGATCACCCCGAAGATCGGGCGATGCCGGTCGTCCTCCGCCCAGATCCGTACCGTGTCACCCTTTTTCAGGAACGGGGTCACCGCCGCGCCGCCCGCGATCGTCTCGATCGTCCGCACTTCCGCCAGGCAGGAATAGCCGACCCCGCCGTCTGCGATCGGCTTGCCCGGTCCGCCATCCGCGCCGCGGTTCGACACCGTGCCCGACCCGACGATCGTCCCCGCGCCAAGCTTGCGCGTCTTGGCGGCATGCGCGATCAGCGTGCCGAAATCGAACGTCATGTGCTCGCCCGCCTCGGCGCGGCCAAAGGGCTGGCCGTTCAGGTCGACCATCAGCTTGCGGTGCAGCTTGCCGTCCTGCCACCAGTCGCCGAGCGATTCGGGCGTCACGAACACCGGTGAAAACGCGCTGGCGGGCTTCGACTGGAAGAAGCCGAATCCCTTGCCCAGCTCGCCCGGGATCAGGTTGCGCAGCGACACGTCGTTGGTCAGCCCGACCAGCCGCACCGCCGCCAGCGCCTCGTCGCGGCTCGCGCCCATCGCCACGTCACCGGTGACGACGACGACCTCGCCCTCCATGTCACAGCCCCAGCTCTCGTCGGAAAGCGGGATCGGGTCGCGCGGCCCCAGAAACCCGTCCGACCCGCCCTGATACATCAGCGGATCGTGCCAGAAGCTGTCGGGCATCTCGGCGGCGCGCGCCTGCCGCACGAGCGCGACATGGTTCACATAGGCGGAGCCGTCCGCCCACTGATAGGCGCGCGGCAAGGGCGACGCCGCGTCATGCTCGTGGAACCGCCGCATCGGGATCATCTCGTGCTCGAGATCGGTCGACAGATTCTCGAGCGCGGGCGCAAGCCGGTCCCAGTCGTCGAGCGCGGCCTGCAGCGTCGGCGCGATATGCGTCGCATCGGCATACCAGGCGAGGTCATTCGACACGACGACGAGCCGGCCGTCACGGCCCCGGGCTGGATCTGCGTCCTTCAGGCTGGCCAGTTTCATTGCGGATCCTCTCAATGTTTTCACCACCCTACGCCCGCCCGCCGCAGGAAGTCGAGACCGGCGGTCGCACGCGCATCCCGACCGGCCGCTCATGCGTTATCCTTGCATCCCCCCGACCACGGCGCCACACCTGGCCACCGCCTTCGAAAGCTCCGCCATGCCCCTCGATATCGTCCGCGTGCCCGTCCTCAGCGACAATTACGCCTGGCTGATCCACGATCCCGACAGCGGCAAAACGGTCGCGCTCGACCCGGGCGAGGCGGATCCGGTGATCGCCGCGGCGGCCGCGCGCGGCTGGCGGATCGATCAGGTCTGGACGACGCACTGGCATCCCGATCACACCGGCGGCAACGCCGCGATCCGCGCTCAGGGCGCGACCGTCACCGGCCCCGCCGCGGAGGCCGCGAAGATCCCGACGCTCGACCGCAGCGTGACCGAGGGCGACGTCGTCACGCTCGGCGCGCACGCCGCGCAGGTGATGACCGTGCCCGGGCATACGCAGGGCCATATCGCCTTCCACTTCGCCGACGACGCGGTGATCTTCACCGGCGACACGCTGTTCGCGATGGGCTGCGGCCGACTGTTCGAGGGCACGCCCGCCGACATGTTCGCCAACATGCAACGCTACGCCGCACTGCCCGATGAGACGCGCGTCTATTGCGGCCATGAATACACCCAGTCGAACGGCCGCTACGCGCTGGTCGCCGAGCCCGACAATGCCGCGATCCGCGACCGGATGGCCGAGGTCGACGCAGCGCGCGCGCGCGGCGAGGCGACCGTGCCGACGACGATCGGGCTCGAACGCGCGACCAATCCGTTTCTCCGCGCGACCTCGGCCGCCGAGCTCGGCGAGCGGCGCGCGGCAAAGGATGCGTTCAAGGGCTGAATAGGCTATGCTGTACTCTTGGGGGCGCGAAGGAAACCGCATGCGCATCATGACACGCTTATCGCTGCTTTGCCTGACGATCGCGGCCACCGCCTGTACGGCGACCCCGCGCGAACAGGCGCAGATCGCGCAGCGCGAAACCGAAACGCAGCGAAAGCTCGCGACCGCGCTCAAGGGGCTGACCCCCGGCGAGCCGACCCTGTGCCTCAACGCCCTCGGCCAGAAGCAGGTGACCAGCTACGGCTCGACCTTCCTCTACCGCGTCAACAACGGCACGATCTACCGGACCGAGACCAATGGCGGGTGCGGCGATCTCGACCGCAACATCCTGATCACGCGGACGCCCTCGGGGCAGCTCTGCCGCGGCGACATCGCCAACACGATCGACCGCGCCAGCCGCTTCCCCAGCGGCAGCTGCAGCTTCGGGGAATTCGTCCCCTATCGGAAGGTTCGGTGAGGATGCCGCGCTCCGGCCGGATCGCTGCCCTCGCCGCGCTCGCACTGACGCTCGTCGCCGGCCGCGACGATCCGCTCGCGGGGCGCATCGCCGGCACGCCGGTCCGCTGCATCGGCATCGGCCTGGTCCAGGGCCCGACGATCCTCGACGCGACCACCATCCTCTATCGCCAGTCGGGCAAGCGCGTCTGGCGCACCGGCCCGGTCGGCCCCTGTCCGCAATTGCGCCCGCTGTCGACGATCATCGTCGACATCTATGGCGGCCAGCTCTGTCGCAACGACCGGTTCCGGCTGATCGAACCCGGCCTGTCGATCCCCTCCCCCTCCTGCCGCTTCACCGACTTCACCCCTTACGACAAACCCTGACGCCCGGCCGCCCCGGATGATATGTTGCATCATGGCAACAACCAGCCATCCAATTTTCCGCAGCTGCGAACATCTGCTTTGATATGATACATCATTCGCGCTAGGCGGCAGCTCCGGGGTTCAAGGAGCGTTTCTATGCGTAAGACTTTCATCGGGATCAGCGCGCTGGCGGTCTTCGCCGCGACCGCCGCGACCGCCCAGACCGACACGACGCCGACCGGCGCACCGGCCGATACGCCTGCCGCAACCCCAGCCCCGACCCGCACCCCCGCCCCGCGCGCGGCCGCCGAGATCCTCGTCACCGCCCCCGTCCGCCAGAGCGAGACCGACGTCCTCCAGGGCACCTCGATCCTCTCGGGCGCCGAGCTTACCCGCAACCTGCGCCCGACCATCGGCGAGACGCTCGCGCGCCAGCCCGGCGTGTCCGCCACCTCGTTCGGCCCCAGCGCCTCGCGCCCGATCCTGCGCGGCTTCCAGGGCGAGCGCATCCGCGTGCTGACCGACGGGATCGGCTCGATCGACGTCTCGAACACCTCGGTCGATCACGCGGTCATCATCGACCCGCTGCTCGCCGAGCGGATCGAGGTGCTGCGCGGCCCCTCCGCGCTGCTGTTCGGCTCGTCCGCGGTCGGCGGCGTCGTCAACGTCATCGACACGCGCATCCCGCGCACCGTCCCCGAAAACGGCTACCGCGTGAACGGCATCGCCACCTACGGCTCGGCCGCGAACGAGCGCTCGGGCGGCGCCGCGGGTGACGTCGCGGTCGGCCAGCACCTCGTCCTCCACGCCGACGGCTCCTATCTGAAGTCGGGCAATCTGCGCACCGGCGGCAACATCCTGTCGTCGCAGGCGCGCGCCGCCGCGCTCAGCCAGGTCGGCCTCCCGCAGGACACCGACGAGCCGATCGACTTCGCCGGCTCCGCCGCGCTCCGCGGCAAGCTGCCCAACACCCAGTCCGAGACCTGGACCGCGGGTGTCGGCGCGTCGATCATCACCGATGGCGGCAATCTCGGCGTGTCGTACAGCCATTATGACAGCCTCTACGGCGTGCCGATCCGCTATGCGACCGCGGTCGGCCAGGAGCAGGAGGCGCCCCGCCTCGACGTCGTCCAGAACCGCGTCGACCTGCGCGGCGAGATCAACACCGGCGGCGGCTTCCTCGACAAGATCCGCGTCCGCGCGGGCCACGCCACCTATCGCCATTTCGAGCTCGAACCCGATGGCGGCGTCGGCACCGCCTTCTTCAACAACGGCACCGAAGGCCGGATCGAGCTCGTCCAGGCCAATCGCGGCGGCTGGCAGGGCGCGTCGGGCGTGCAATATTTCAACCGTCTGTTCGACGTGAACGGCGACGAAGCCTTCCTGCCGCGCAACGAGACCAACCAGACCGGCCTCTTCACGCTGCAGCAATACAGCGCCGGCGCGTTCCGGGCCGAGGGCGGGCTGCGCTACGAGACGACGTCGCTCTCCGCCAAGACCCCGCTCGACGATCTCCGCTTCTTCCGCGGCAGCCGCAGCTTCGACGCGGTCTCGGGCTCGCTCGGCGCCTCCTACGGCGTGACCGACGCGGTCCGCTTGGGCATCAACCTCTCGCATACCGAGCGCGCGCCGTCGGCCGAAGAGCTGTTCGCGAACGGCGGCCATGCCGGCACCCAGGCCTATGAATTCGGCAGCCCCGATTTCAAGCTCGAGAAGAGCTGGGGCATCGAGGGCACGCTCCACGCGCATGGCGACGGCTTCAGCTTCGACGCGTCGGCCTATTACAACGACTTCTCCAACTATATCTCGGAGAACCAGGTCGCGCAGAGCGTCTGCCAGACCGCCGCCGATCCGTCGGGGCGCGAGGTCGACCTGCCCTGCTTCCAGTATCAGCAGGCGGATGCGCGCTATTACGGGTTCGAGGCCAATGCCTCGGTCCGGCTCGCGCAGATCGGCGGCTATGTCCTCAACGCCGACCTGCTCGGCGATTATGTCCGCGCGACGATCGTCGACAACGGCCCCGTCCCCCGCATCCCGCCAATGCGCGTGCTCGGCGGGATCGAAGCACAGGGCGACCGCGTCAACGGCCGGCTCGAGGTCGAGCACGTCTTCGACCAGGACCGCATCGCCGCATTCGAGACGACCACCAACGGCTATACGATGGTCAACGCGACCTTGGGCTTCAACCCGTTCGGCAAGGACAGCAAGACCTCGATCCTGCTCAGCGCGAACAACCTGTTCGACGTCGAAGCCCGCCGCCACGCCAGCTTCCTCAAGGACTTCGCCCCCCTAGCCGGCCGCGACATCCGCGCGACGCTCCGCTTCGGGCTGTAACGGGGGGGCCGCTCCCCACCCCCCAGAAAGGGAGCACCACCCCGGCGAAAGCCGGGGCCCAGTTGGGGGGGACCAAAGTAACCCCGCGCCGCCCGCCACCACGAAAACCTACCCAACTGGACCCCGGCCTCCGCCGGGGTGGTAGACAGAGGCGAGCCCCCCCCCAACCCCACCCCGGCGAAGGCCGGGGCCCAGTTGGGAGGACCGGAGTAATCAGCCCCAGCCCGCCGTCACGACCGCCTTACCAACTGGGCCCCGGCCTCCGCCGGGGTGGGGCGAGCGCAAGGAGCCAGCAGAAACCCTCGCGAGCGACGGCGCGCGAACCAGCCCGGAGACGCGCCGCCCCCCGCCCCCTATACCCAACCCATGCTCCCCATCCTCTACAGCTTCCGCCGCTGCCCCTACGCAATCCGCGCCCGCAGCGCGGTCGTCGCCAGCGGCATCGCGGTCGAGCTCCGCGAAATCGTCCT
This sequence comes from Sphingomonas sp. CFBP9019, assembly GCF_034045155.1. Classification (NCBI taxonomy): domain Bacteria; kingdom Pseudomonadati; phylum Pseudomonadota; class Alphaproteobacteria; order Sphingomonadales; family Sphingomonadaceae; genus Sphingomonas; species Sphingomonas sp. CFBP9019. The sequence continues at coordinate 99,470 of NZ_JAXCWK010000005.1, forward strand.
GCGCGACAAGCCCGCCGCGATGCTCGCGGCCTCCCCAAAGGGCACCGTCCCCGTCCTCGTCCTCCCCGACGGCCGCGTCATCGACCAGAGCCTCGCCATCATGCACTGGGCGCTCGCCACAGCCGATCCGCTCGACTGGCTCGCCGGAGAGGACACCGATCTGATCGCGACCAACGACGGCGCGTTCAAGCATCATCTCGACCGCTACAAATATGCCGATCGCCACGGCACCGACCCGCTCGAGCACCGCGCCGCCGCCACCGCGATCCTCGCCGAACTCGACACGCGGCTGGCAGCCACCGGCCACCTCGCCGGCCCCCGCGTCACGCTGACCGACATGGCGATCCTACCGTTCGTCCGCCAGTTCGCGCAGACCGATCGCGCCTGGTTCGACACGCTCCCCCTCCCCGCACTCCACGACTGGCTGGGCCGCTACCTCGCCTCGCCGCTCTTCGCCGCCGTCATGACCAGAGTCACGCCGTGGCAGCCGGATGCGCCGACTGTCATTTTTCCAACATGATCCGCGCCTAGCGCATCGCCGGGGGGCATTGCGACAGCATGAGCCGCGCGACGGCGATCACGGTCCACGGGGGTGGCCGCGATCGGCGCGCGCGGCTCGTCGGGTGTCCCTTCGGTAAAACCAAGAAGATCATCCAGGGAATATCACCGTGACACGCACCCGTCTGACCACGTCGCTCCTGCGCGGCATCGCACCCGCGACATTGCTGCTCGCCGCGATGCCCGCCGCCGCCCAGGACACGACCACCGCCCCTGCTGCCGCCCCCGCTGAAGACGGCCTCGGCGAGATCGTCGTCACCGCCGAACGCCGCTCGGAGAATCTCCAGCGCGTGCCGCTGTCGGTCGGCGTCGCCTCGGGCGATGCGTTGCGTGCGTTCCAGGCGGGTGGCGACGACACGCTGCTGTCGCTGTCGGGCCGCGTCCCCGGCCTCTATGTCGAGACGACCACCGGCCGCATCTTCCCGCGCTTCTACATCCGCGGTCTCGGCAACATCGATTTCTACCTCGGCGCGTCGCAGCCGGTCACGATCATCCAGGACGACGTGATCCTCGAGCATGTCGTGCTGAAGTCGAACCCGGTCTATGACGTCCGCCAGGTCGAGGTGCTGCGCGGCCCGCAGGGCTCGCTGTTCGGCCGCAACACGACCGCAGGCATCATCAAGTTCGACACGATCAAGCCGACCAACGATTTCGACAGCCGCGCCTCGGCCTCGGTCGGCACCTATGGCAGCGTCAGCGTCGACGCGGGCGTCGGCGGCCCGCTGATCAAGGACCTGCTGTCGATCCGCGTCTCGACGCTGCTCCAGCACCGCGAAAACTATGTCGACAACGTCTATGCCGGCGTCACGCAGGACAGCACCGCGACCCCGCGCAAGAACGCGATGGGCGGCTTCGACGACCGCAACGTCCGCGTCCAGCTCGCGCTGACCCCGGGCAACGCCTTCTCGCTCGACCTGTCGGGCCATGCGCGCTGGTATGACGGCACCTCGACGCTGTTCCACCGCGCCGCGCTGAAGAAGGGCTCGAACGACGTCCAGGTCGAACCGCGCAACATCGTCGCGCTCGACGAAGGCAATGACAATCCGCAGAGCTACACCACCTATGGCGGCTCGGTCCGCGCGACCTACGACTTCGGTCCTGCCGCGCTGACCTCGATCACCGCGTACGAGACGACCTCGGGGTTCAGCCGCGGCGACACCGATGGCGGCGCGGGCGCGAACTTCCCCGTCCGCGGCCTGGCGAACGGCTTCGGCCAGTCGCAGGGCCAGATCCGCGATCTCGACCAGTGGTCGCAGGAGCTGCGTCTGTCGGGCACGCAGGGCGGCCGCTTCAACTGGCAGGTCGGCGGCCTGTATTTCGACACGCGCGACATCACCGATTTCTACCAGCGGACCTTCTTCCTGACGACCGCACAGCGCAACCCGAACAACTGGGTCCGCCTCCACGACGTCAACACCTCCTGGGCCGGCTTCGGCCAGATCAGCTACGAGCTGATGGACCGGCTGACGCTCACTGCCGGCGGCCGCATCACCGAGGACAAGAAGCGCACGCAGCTGCTCAAGCCGGTCCAGACCGTCGCCGGTGTCAGCCAGTATCCGGCCAACTTCCGCACCGACGTCACGCTGAAGGCGACCAAGCCGAGCTGGGACGCGAGCCTCCTCTACCAGGCGAGCCCCGACATCAGCCTCTACTCGCGCATTGCACAGGGCTTCCGCGGACCGACGATCCAGGGCCGCTCGGCGGTGTTCAACTCGGACTTCTCGACCGCCAACTCGGAGACGATCCTGTCGTGGGAGACGGGCATCAAGACCCGCCTGCTCGACAACACGCTCAGCCTCAACGCGACCGTGTTCGGCTACCGCGTCAACGACATCCAGCTCAACGGCAACGATCTCAACGGCAACGGCATCCTGTTCAACGGCAACAAGGCCGAGGCATACGGCATGGAGGCCGAGGCGAACTGGAAGCCCGTTCCCAACCTCACGCTCGGCGCCGGGCTCAGCCTGCTCCACAGCGCGATTCGCGACAAGACGACCGAGGTGCAGATCTGCGCGCTCAACAACGCGGTCGTCTGCACGCCGTCCGCGGCGGTCCGCCCCGTCCCCGGCGCGTTCGGCACGACCTTCCTCGTCAAGATCGACGGCGAGCCTTTGCCCAATGCGCCGGAGTATAATGTCGACCTGACCGCACGCTACGACCAGCCGCTCGGCAATGGCGGTCGCGCGTTCATCGCGGGCGACTTCAACATCCAGGGCTATACGCAGTTCGTGCTCTACAAGACCAAGGAGTTCACCGCGAACGGCAACTTCGAAGGCGGCCTGAAGATCGGCTATGCCGCGCCCGACGACGCCTATGAACTCGCGGTGTTCGCGCGCAACATCACCGGCGAGAAGAACCTGAAGGGCGTGATCGAGAACTACATGGCCGCGGTGTTCAACGAACCGCGGATCATCGGCGTCTCGCTCAGCGGCAAGTTCCGCTGACAAAGCCGGCGTGGCGGTAACCCCGCCACGCCATCCCCTTGCGGATCGTGGCGGTTCATCCGCCACGCCACCCTTGCGGAGCGTCTGGCGCTCGCGCGCGGTGCGTGTCAGACATCGGGTTTGACCTTGCCCGAGGACCCGACCGATCCGTCAGATCGCTGCCCTGCCCTACCGGATCACCGCCGACGGATCCGCCGAGATCCTGCTCATCACCTCGCGCGAGACGCGCCGCTGGGTGATTCCCAAGGGCAATCCGATTGCCGGCCTCGCCTCGCACGAGGCCGCCGCGCAGGAAGCGTTCGAGGAAGCCGGGATTCGCGGCATCCCCTGCCCCAGCGCGGTCGGCAAGTTTAGCTACGACAAGCGGCGCCGCAGCGGGCGTCTCCGGCCGATGATCGTCAGCGTCTATCCGATGCAGGTCGTCGAACAGGTCGCCGACTGGCCCGAGCGGGATCAGCGCGAGACACGGTGGTTTCCGCCTGATAAGGCCGCCGCCGCGGTCGACGAGCCCGAACTCAAGGCTCTGATCCGAGGATTCCGAAAGCCACCGATCCCGGTGGCGTTCGAACAACGCGTGCTGCCGGTGCTGCGGTCACGAATGAGGAGGCGTTTTCCGATGCTGGGCTGGTTCCAGGCACTCATGCCCAAGCAGGGGCGGTTCTTCGAGCTGTTCGACGCGCATGCCGCGACGCTCGTCGCGGGCGCCGACGCGCTCGCCCGGCTGCTCCACGGCGAAGGCTCGATCGAAAGCCAGATCGCCGAGATCGTGCGCCGCGAACACGAGGCCGACGACATCACGCGCGAGGTCCTGCAGGACGTCCGCCGCGTGTTCGTGACGCCGTTCGACCGCAGCGCGATCACCGACCTGATCGGCGTGATGGACGATGCGATCGACCAGATGAACGGCACCGCCAACGCGATCGCGCTGTACGAGGTGACCGAATTCGCGCCCGAGATGCGCGACATGGCGGGCATCATCGTCGAGGCCGCGCGGATCACCGCCGAGGCGATCCCGCTGCTCCGCTCGCTCGGCAGCAATGCCGGCCGCCTCCACGACCTGACTGCCCGGCTGATCCAGATCGAGGGTCATGCCGACGACATCCACGACACCGGCCTGCGCGCGCTCTTCGCCGCGTCGAAGAGCCATGCCGACCCGATGGCCTTCATCATCGGCCGCGAAATCTATTCGAGCCTCGAAAAGATCGTCGACCGCTTCGAAGACGTCGCCAACGAGATCCAGGGACTCGTCATCGACCATGCGTGACGTGTCGTTTCGGCCCGAAGCCTCCCCCGTGACACCCCCCCGGCGAACGCCGGGGCCCAGTTGGGGGACGGCCATGGCCGAGGGCAGCGCACCGTTACCGCGACCTCTCCAGCTGGGCCCCGGCCTTCGCCGGGGTGGTAACACCGCGTTCGGGGCAGCCGTATGATCCTCTCGCTCCCGGTCCTCATCGGCCTGATCGGCATCGCGCTGCTGTTCGATTTCCTCAACGGGCTACACGACGCTGCGAACTCGATCGCGACGGTCGTCTCGACGCGCGTGTTGAAACCCCAATATGCGGTGCTCTGGGCGGCATTCTTCAACTTCATCGCCTTCGCCGTCTTCGGCCTCCACGTCGCGCAGACCGTCGGCACCGGCATCGTCCATGCGCAGGTGATCGACGCGCAGGTGATCTTCGCCGCGCTGATCGGCGCGATCGCGTGGAACGTCATCACCTGGGTGCTCGGCATCCCCTCGAGCAGCAGCCACGCGCTGATCGGCGGGCTGCTTGGCGCGGGCGTCGCCAAGATCGGCTTCGGCGCGATCGTCTGGAGCGGCGTGATCAAGACCGTCAGCGCGATCTTCGTCTCGCCCGCGGTCGGCCTGCTGCTCGCGCTGCTGCTCGTCCTGCTCGTCGCCTGGACCAGCCTGAAACTCACCCCGCTCGGCGTCGACAAGCGCTTCCGCAAGCTCCAGCTGATCTCCGCCGCGCTCTATTCGCTCGGCCACGGCGGCAACGATGCGCAGAAGACGATGGGGATCATCGCGGTGCTGCTCTATTCGCAGGGGCTGCTCGGCGGCGAGTTCCACGTGCCCTTCTGGGTCGTGCTGTCCTGCCAGGCGGCGATGGCGCTCGGCACGCTGTCGGGCGGCTGGCGGATCGTCCACACCATGGGGTCGAAGATCACCCGGCTGACCCCCGCGCAGGGCTTCTGCGCGGAGACCGGCGGCGCGATCACGCTGTTCGCCGCGACCTTCTGGGGCGTGCCGGTCTCGTCGACGCACACCATCACCGGCGCGATCGTCGGCGTGGGTGCCGCGCGACGCCTGTCCGCGGTGCGCTGGAACGTCGCCAGCAACATCATCATCGCCTGGACGGTGACGCTGCCCGCCGCCGCCGCGATCGGGGCGGCGACCTATTGGCTGACCGGGCTATTTATCTGATAAATGCAGGCGCTTACGATCTGTTAAGCATGATCGGAGGGCAATTGCGCAACCGCTGATGCGGTACGCTTGCGCAATGTTCTCGCGCTCCCCCGCCATTCCCCTCCGCGATCATCCCGACGCCACGAGCCTCATCCTGTTCGGGCTCGTCGAAAGCGACGAGGATGCGTGGAGCGCCGCGCAGCATGTCCGCCTCGCCAAGGTCGGCGCGGTCTGGCCGGTCGCGCTGATTGCGCATCTGGTCGCCGCGGCGATCGTCTTCGGCGTCTCGCTGGCGGCGCGGCCGGCGCTGATCGCCGCAGTGGCGGTGCATGCGGGGGTGATCGCGCTGCTGTCCGGCGCGGCCTTTGCAACGGTGCGCAGCAGGACGCTGCGCGAATGGCCGATCCATCGCCGCAACGCGGTGCTAGCGACCTGCGCCGCCGGGCTCTCCGCCGTGCTCCTGTCCTTGCTCTGGGTCACCGTCGAGCTGCCGGGCGGGCCGATCGAGCTCGCCGGGCTGGTCGCGATCGTCGGCGCGATCAGCGTCACCGCGATCACGCTTTACGCCGTGCGCGCCGCGACCCTGGGGTTCGGCATCGGCCTGGCGCTGATGCTGACCTTGCTGTCGGGCGTGGGGATCGCGCCGGTCGTCGCGATCGCCGCCTTTGCCGGATTTGCCGCGGTCGCCTACCGGATGGCGCGGATCGACTATGCGCTCGCGCTCGATCATGCCGACCAGTCGAGCGAGGGCCGGCTCGCGATGAAGCTGATGGCGGAGTTCGAGAATTACGGCCCCGGCTGGTTCTGGGAAGCCGACCGGCGCGGCCGCATCACCTATATTTCGCCCAAGATGGCGCACGCGCTCCCCCCGCCCTCGGATCCGGAGGAGGGGTGCGACCCGTCGTCCGGGCTGGTCGGCTGCATCCTCACCGACCTGTTCCGCATGGACAGCGAGGCGCCGGGCACCGAACGCACGCTCGCCTTCCATTTGTCGTCGCGCACCTCCTTCTCGGACTATTCCGTCTGCGCCGCCGCCGACCCCGCGCCCGAGCGCTGGTGGTCGATGTCGGGCCGACCGGTGATCGACGAGATCGGCCGCTTCCAGGGCTTTATCGGTACCGGCTTCGACCTCACCGAAAAGCGCAAGGCCGATGCCGAGATCAACCGCCTCGCGCTGTTCGACGGGCTGACCGGGCTCGCCAACCGCCAGCGGATGCGGCTGTCGCTCGACAAGACGCTTGCGCAGCAGGCCGGGCCCTACCGCCCGACCGCGCTGTTCCTGATGGATCTCGACCGGTTCAAGGCGGTCAACGACACGCTCGGCCACCAGGCGGGCGACCTGCTGCTCAAACAGGTCGCGCAGCGCCTCACGCGCGTCGTCGGTGACGCAGGGCTGGTCGGCCGGCTCGGCGGCGACGAATTCCAGGTCGTCCTGCCCGGCGTCGACAACCGCGACACGCTCAGCACCCTGTCGCGCGAGCTCATCCTCGCGCTGTCGCAACCCTATTTCATCAGCGGTGCGTCGGTCTCGATCGGCTGTTCGATCGGCATCGCGATCACGCCGCAGCACGGCAAGGATTCGGAGACGCTGATCCGCAATGCCGATCTCGCGCTCTATGCGGCCAAGGCCGATGGCCGCGGCGTCCACCGCTTCTATTCGGACGACATGCTGGCGGGGGCGAAATCGCGCAAGCAGCTCGAGGACGATCTGCGCATCGCGGTCACCGAGGGCGCGTTCCACCTCTGCTACCAGCCCGTCGTCAGCACGAAATCGACGCGGATCGTCGGCTATGAGGCGCTGATCCGCTGGAACCACCCGACGCGCGGCCCCGTGTCGCCCGCCGACTTCATCCCGATCGCCGAGGAATGCGGGCTGATCGAGGCGATCGGCACCTGGGTCCTGCGCACCGCGTGCAACGCCGCCGCGCGCTGGCCCGCCGATGTCCGCGTTGCGGTCAACGTCTCGCCGATCCAGTTCGCCAACCCCGCGCTCCCCGCCCTCGTCACCAGCGCGCTCGCCCAGTCCGGGCTGCCCGCCAACCGGCTCGAGCTCGAGATCACCGAGGGCGTCTTCCTCGACGAGAGCGCATCGTCCGACCAGATGTTCAAGGCGCTGAAAGGAATCGGCGTCCGGCTTGCGCTCGACGATTTCGGCACCGGCTATTCGTCGCTCGGCTATCTACGCACCGCGCCGTTCGACAAGATCAAGATCGACCAGTCGTTCGTGAAGGGCGCGGCCGAGCCCGGCAACCGCAATGCCGCGATCATCAAGGCGATCGTCATGCTCGCCGACACGCTCGGCATGGAGACGACCGCGGAAGGCGTCGAGCTGCAGGACGAGATCGCGCTGGTCCGCGATCTCGGCTGCAGCCATATCCAGGGCTATGTCTATGGCCGCCCGGTCCTCAACGAGGTGGTGATGGAACAGCTTTCCACCGCCGCGGGGGTGGCGACCGCCGCCGGGTTCAAGACCAGCCGTGCGCCGCGCGTGCGGATGCTGCGCTCGGCGCGGCTGCTGGTCGAGGATACGCTCGTCGATGTCCGCGTCCGCGACATCTCGACCAGCGGCGCGATGGTCGAGGGGCTGATGGTCCGCGGCGATCCGACCGGCGCCGGGGTCTCGATCGAGCTCGTCGACGGCCAGATGATCGGCGCGCAGATTCGCTGGCTGCGCGACGGCCGCGCCGGGCTCGCCTTCGACCATCCGGTCGATATCGAACGGCTCGGCCCCCCGCCGCTGGTCCGCGGGATGCGCCGCGCGGGCTGACCGCGGGCGCGCGCGGCTCGCTCGAAAATATTTCGAAAGGCGCGAAATCCGCTTGCGTATCGCGAACCCGGCGCAGATCCACGCGTCGCGCCGCCGCCGCCGCCTCGCGATACCCCCATCGACCCCGGGCAGGGCCGCAACGGGCCAACTAGCGGCTTGCACCCGCTGCGGGATTGGCACAGTATCTGGGGGCTACTTACAGCGGCAGGCCCTATCTCTGGTAGAACATGGTGCGCCCCTCGGGCTGCCACCCTGATTGTCGACAGGCGTGACCACGCGCTGCCGATCAGTTTTTGTTCTGCTTTTGATCTGCCCGATGATAGCATGGGATATGCTCCCGATTCGAACGATTACAGAATTTTAGGAGCGGTCTTTTGGATTTCAGAGACAGCAGCCGGGATAGCGACATGACGACCGACACCATCGAACAGACCCTCGACACGCCCGCAGCAGAGGCCCCCAAGGCACCGCGCCAGGCGCAGGACAGCCATTCCGTGCGCGCGCAGATCTACCCGGTCGAGGTCGATCACAGCCGCGACGCGCTGCTGACCGAATTCGGCAAGGAGACGCTCAAGGACCGCTATCTGCTCCCGGGCGAGAGCTATCAGGACCTGTTCGTCCGCGTCGCGTCTGCGTACGCCGATGACGCCGGCCATGCGCAGCGTCTCTACGACGCGATCTCGAAGCTCTGGTTCATGCCCGCCACCCCCGTTCTCTCGAACGGCGGCACCGGCCGCGGCCTGCCGATCTCCTGCTATCTCAACTCGGTCCCCGACAGCCTCGGCGGCATCGTCGACACCTGGAACGAGAATGTCTGGCTCGCCTCGCGCGGCGGCGGCATCGGCACCTATTGGGGCAATGTCCGCGGCATCGGCGAGCCGGTCGGCCTCAACGGCAAGACCAGCGGCATCATCCCGTTCGTCCGCGTCATGGATTCGCTCACCCTCGCCATCTCGCAGGGCTCGCTGCGCCGCGGCTCGGCGGCCGTGTACCTCGACGTCTCGCATCCCGAGATCGAGGAATTCCTCGAGATCCGCAAACCCTCGGGCGACTTCAACCGCAAGGCGCTGAACCTCCACCACGGCGTGCTGATCACCGACGCCTTCATGGAGGCGGTGCGCAACGGCGAGGAATGGCATCTGCGCAGCCCGAAGGACCAGGCGATCCGCGCCACCGTCGACGCGCGCTCGCTGTTCCAGAAGCTTGTCGAGACGCGTCTCCAGACCGGCGAGCCCTACATCGTCTTTGCCGATCACGTGAACAAGGCGATGCCGAAGCATCACCGCGAACTGGGCCTCAAGGTTTCGACCTCGAACCTGTGCTCGGAAATCACGCTGCCGACCGGCAAGGATCACCTCGGCAACGAGCGGACCGCGGTCTGCTGCCTGTCGTCGCTGAACCTCGAAACCTGGGATCAGTGGAAGGACGAGAAGGGCCTGATCGAGGACGTGATGCGCTTCCTCGACAACGTGCTGCAGGACTATATCGACCGCCACGAGCCCGGCATGGAACGCGCCGCCTATTCGGCGGGCCGCGAGCGTTCGGTCGGCCTCGGCGTCATGGGCTTCCACAGCTTCCTCCAGGCGCGCGGCATCCCGTTCGAGGGCGCGATGGCCAAGTCGTGGAACCTGCGGATGTTCAAGCACATCAACGCGCAGGCCAACGAAGCCTCGATGCAGCTCGCGATCGAGCGCGGGCCCTGCCCCGACGCCGCCGATGTCGGCGCGATGGAGCGGTTCAGCTGCAAGATGGCAATCGCGCCGACCGCGTCGATCAGCATCATCTGCGGCGGCACCAGCGCGTGCATCGAGCCGATCCCGGCGAACATCTACACGCACAAGACGCTCTCGGGCAGCTTCTCGATCAAGAACCCGTATCTCGAGAAGATGCTCGCCGAGAAGTCGAAGAACTCGGACGCGGTTTGGAACTCGATCCTCGAACAGGGCGGTTCGGTCCAGCATCTCGACTTCCTCTCGACCGAGGAAAAGGACTGCTACAAGACCAGCTTCGAGATCGACCAGCGCTGGCTGCTCGAACTCGCCGCGGACCGCACGCCGTACATCGACCAGGCGCAGTCGCTGAACCTGTTCATCCCCGCCGACGTGGAAAAGTGGGACCTGCTGATGCTCCACTTCCGCGCCTGGGAGCTCGGCATCAAGTCGCTCTACTATCTCCGCTCGAAGTCGGTGCAGCGCGCCGGCTTTGCGGGCGGGGTCGAGGCGGACAACACCATCGACCTGCGTCAGATCGACGTGGAATCGAAGGATTATGACGAGTGCCTCGCCTGCCAGTAAGCCCCCGACCCATCACCGTGGCGAGCCCGCCCGCCGCCTGATCGAACAGCCTGTCGCGCTCCCCGCGCGACAGGCTTTTTCGTGGGTACGTCCGCCTAGGTCCAAAGCGGGCCGGTCTGCGGCTTGTCGCCCCCGTGCGCGCGGCCTAGCCCGGTCGCCGGGACAGCGCGCTGGGGGGCGTCGATGGGGACAAGGCTCGCGACGCGTCTGGCGATCATGCTGCTGGCCCTCACGCCCGCGCCACCCGCCGCCGCCCGCCAGAGAAGCGCGCAGAAGACCGGCTTCACGCTGCCCCCCGGCAGCGGCAGGACCATCCTCCTGATCCGCCCGAGCATCCGCGTCGGCGCACGCTCGACCGGCGGGATGTTCGAACCCAATGGCGACTGGACCGACCAGGCCCGCCGCAACATCGAAACCGCACTCGCCGCGCAGCAACAGGCGCTCGGCAACCGTGTGATCCCCGCGCCCGTAGCGGACGGCGATGCGGCGCGGCTCGTGGCGGACTATGCCGCGCTGTTCGCCGCGGTCTCGCAATCGGTGATCCGCTATCAGTTCTTCGCCGGCGACCGGCTGCCGACCAAGAAGCTGGCGACGCAGGCCGGACGGTTCGACTGGACGCTCGGCCCGGGCATCGCCCGGCTGCCGGGCGCGCGCGACGCCGATTACGCGCTCTTCCTCAGCACCAGCGACGCCTATGGCTCGACCGGGCGCAAGCTGCTGCAGATCGTCGCGATGCTGGGGCCCGGCATCCCGCTCCGCGCGGGCGAACATGCGGGCTATGCCGGGCTGGTCGATCTGCGGACGGGCGACCTGCTCTGGCTCAACGCCGACCGCGCGATGGGCGGCGACCTGCGCACCCCGGAAGGCGCCGCCCGCCGCGTCCAGCAGCTGCTCGCCGATTTCCCCGGCAGCACCCCCGCCCCCCGATGACCGTCACCGCACTCGCCTTCGCCCTGCTCGCCGCCACCGCGCCCGTCCCGCCGCCTTATACGGGCGCCTATCAGCCGCGCGGCGTCGACGAGATCGGCGCCTGGGCCGAGGCGGACGAGGATGAGCGCCAACTCGCGTCGTCGCCGCTGCTGATCCGCGACGCCGCGCTCGACGCCTATGTCCGCCGCGCGCTCTGCGACACGGTCGGCGCGGCGCGATGCGCTGGCGTGCGCGTCTATGTCCTGCGCGTGCCTTTGTTCAACGCGAGCATGGCGGCGAACGGGACGATGCGCGTGTTCAGCGGGCTGCTGCTCCGCGCCCGCAGCGAGGCGGAGCTCGGCGCGGTGCTCGGGCATGAATTCGGCCATTTCGAACGCCGCCACACGCTTGCACAGTTCCGGGCGCAGCGCACCGGATCCGACCTGCTCGGCTGGGGCGCGGTGCTCGCCGCAATGGCCCCCGATGCCGATGTGCGCCGCCGCTTCGCCACGCTCGGCCGATCGGTCTATGGCGCACTCTATCGCTTCTCGCGCGATCAGGAGCGCGAGGCCGACCGGCTCGGAATCGGCTATCTCAACGCCAGCCGCCTCCGCCCGCAGGCCGCCGCGCAGCTGTGGCAGAGCGCGATCGCCGAGGCCGGGGCCTCCGCGGTCGCGCGCGGCGCGCACCGCCCGCGGCTCGACCGCATCGGCTTCTACGCCTCGCATCCGCCCGAGGCCGAACGCGCCGCCACGCTGACCACGCTCGCTTTGCCCGACGCGGCGGACCGCGACGACGGCGCCGACCGTCATGCCGACGCGCTCGCGCCCTGGCTGCCGCTGTTCCTCGACGACCAGATCAAGCTCAACGATTTCGGCGCCAGCGCCTATCTGATCGCCGCCTGTGCCGCGCGCGGCTGGACTGCAGCGCTCTGGCGCGCGCGCGGCGACCTGTACCGCGCCCGCGGCAACCCCCGCGACCTCGTCAACGCCGCGCACTTCTACGCGCAAGCCACCGCGCTCGACCCTAGCCTCGCCGCCGCACAGCGCGGGCTGGGGCTGGCGCTGATCCGGACCGGTCGCCTTGCGGAGGGACAGGCCGCACTACGCCGCTATCTCGCGCTCGACCCCGCCGCCGGCGATGCGGGCATGATCGCCGCCCTGATCGCCCGCCCGGAGGACCGCTGATGCGCTGCCCGCTGCTCCCCGCCCTCCTCATGCTCCTGCCCGCGCCCGCCGACGCCAACGCCTATCGCGCGCACGGCAAGCCGGTCCGCGTCGCCCGCACGATGACCGTCACCCCGCCGCGCGACTGGAACCAGCTCTCCGCCCGACCGGGCCGCAAGGCGGAGGTCTGGACGCTCGACGGCGAACGGCTCAACGCGGTCACCTGGTTCGGCGGGATCGCACCCGGCGAGCCGCTGCTGCGCGAACCCCGGCGCCGCAGGACGCTGCCCCGGTACAGCGACGCGATGCTGCTCGCCGAAATCCCCGAACTGCTCGAATCGACCTATCGCAGCGCGGGCGGGATTGCGGATTTCACGCTCACCACCGCGGCGCCCGACCCGTTTCTCGGCCATGCCGGGATCCGCTTCGGCTATGCCTATGTCGACGCCGACGACCTGCCCCGCCGGGGCGAGGCGCGTGCGGCGATCGTCGCCGGGCTGCTCTACATCGTCACCTTCGACGCGCCGCGCACCGACTATTTCGACCGGCTGCTCGGCGACGTCCACCGCCTCACCGACAGCGCCGCGCTCTAGAACGCGCCCGCCGCCAGCGGCCGGTCCGCCTCCATCACCGCATGCAGCGCCCGCGCGAGCTCCGCCATCGAATAGGGTTTGTGCAACAGCGCAAAACCCTGCGCGCCGTCCTTCGAGATCACGTCGCTATAGCCGCTGGTCAGAAGCACACGCATCGCGGGAAAGTCCCGGCGGACATATTGCGCCAGCGCGACGCCGTTCATCCCCGGCATCACCACGTCGGAGAACATCACGTCGAACGCGTCCACCTCCCGCGCCAGGATCGCCAGCGCCTCCTCGGCATCGCGCGCGAACACGATCGCGTGCCCCAGATCGGCGAGCGCGGACATCGCGAAGTCGCCGACCGCGGCATTGTCCTCGACCACCAGGATCCGCAGCGACGGCCCGTCGCCGCGCGCCTCCGCCGCGATGCCGACCCCCGCCGGCACGCCCGTCGGGTCATGCGGCAGATACAGCGTGAACGTCGCGCCCGCGCCGGGCGTGCTCTCGACGATCACCTCGCCGCCCGACTGCTTCACGAAGCCGAACACCTGCGACAGCCCCAGCCCGGTGCCGTGGCCGATCGCCTTCGACGTGAAGAACGGCTCGAAGATATGCTCGATATGCGCCGGGTCGATCCCGCTGCCCGTGTCGTGCACGCCGATCGTGACGAAATCGCCGTCGCGCGCGACATGGCCGCGCACCGCCGGGATCCGCGCCGCGCGCCCGACCACGATCCGCAGCGCGCCGCGCCCCGCCATCGCGTCGCGCGCATTGACCGCCAGGTTGACGATCGCGGTCTCGAGCTGGCTCGCATCCGCATGCGTCAGGCACGGCGTGTCGGGCAGGCTCAGCGCGATGTCGATGAACGATCCCGACAGCGTCGCCAGCATGTCGGTCATCCCGCTGACGACGGCGCGCACGTCGAGCACCTCGGGCGTCAGCGACGATCGCCGGGCAAAGGCGAGCAGCTGGTTGGTCAGCTTGGTCGCGCGGTCGGCGGTGTCGGCGATCGCGGTGATATAGCGGTCGCGCCGATCCGCGCTCAGGTCGGGACGCCGCAACAGGTCGGTCGATCCGCGGATCACCGTCAGCAGATTGTTGAAATCATGCGCGATACCCCCGGTCAGCTGGCCCAGCGTCTCCATCTTCTGCGCCTGGCGCAGCGCCTCGTGCGCCTGGGTCAGCTCCGCGGTCCGCTCCGCCACGCGCTGTTCGAGCGTGTCGTTGACCTCCTGCACCGCCTTGAACAGCTGCGCATTGTCGATCGCGATCGCCGCCTGCGCCGCGACGCCGACCAGCAGCCGCTCGTGCCGCTCGCCGAAACGCCCGGGCTCGGAATGGCCGAACAACAGCCCGCCCAGCACCACCCCGGTGCGCGACGTGACCGGCACCGACAGATAGCTGCGCACCGGCAGATGCCCGCGCGGCATCCCGTAATGCGGCGCGCTCTTCCCGTAGCGCGGGTCGGTGCGGATGTCGTCCGAGCGGATCACGCCCTCGTTGCGGAAGGTCGGTCCGAACACCGCGGTCGCGCGCGGCCGCCCGAGCTTCTCGAACGCCGCGCGCTCCGCCCCGGCCAGCGTGAACAGGTGCAGCCGCTCGCCGGTCTCGTCCATCAGATTGTGGAAATACGCCCCGAACTCCGCCCCGGTCAGCTTGACCCCCGCATCGGTGACCATCTGGATCAGCGGCTCGAGCTCGAGCTCGGCGACCAGCGCCGCACCGGTGACGTTCAGCGTTTCCAGGCTGTGCGTCTCCCAGCGCAGGCTGCGCTCGGCGAGCACCGCGTCGGTCGTCTCGATCACCACCGCCAGCACGCCCGCGGGCACCCCGTCCGCATCGAGCACGGGCGAATAATTGAGGTCGAGGAACACCGTCTCGGGCTCGCCATGGCGGTACAGCGTCAGCTCCTGCCGCGCATAACTCCGCGTCTTGCCGGCCATCCCGGCGCGCACCACGCCGTCGTTGAAAGCCGCCGCCTCCATCCAGGCTTCGCGCACCGGCATGCCGAGAATCGCGGGATGCTTGTCCTGCGCGATCGTCGCATAGCGCGCATTGTAGATGAGGATTCCCTCCTCGCCCCACAGCAGCGCCATCGGCACCGGCGCGCGCAACAGGATCGACACCACGGTCCGCAGATGCGGTGGCCAGCCCTCGATCGGGCCGAGCGGGGTCGCCGACCAGTCGAACGCAGCGATCAGCGCCGCGAGCGGTCCGTCGCCCAGGAATCCATGCCGCTCAGTCACGCTGCCCCACCTTGCCCCCACCCCGGGTCCGAAATCCTGCGTCGCTGATCACCGTACACGCACGGGCCTTAACCCCATCCTATACACCGCACCGCCACCGCGAAACGCTGCAATGTCCGTCACCTGCGCTACTGCGCCGACAGTGCGTCGCCGATCCGCGCCGCGACCTCGCCGATGCGATAGGGCTTCTTCAGCACCGTCTCCGCCGCCAGCTCGTCGCCGAACGTCGCGACATCGGCATAGCCGCTCGCGAACAGCAACGGCATGGCGGGGGCTACTGCGCGGATCCGCCGTGCCAGGTCGACGCCCGACATGCCCGGCATCACCACGTCGGTCAGCACGAGGTCGAACGACGCGCGGCCGAATTCGGTCAGCGCCTCGGATCCGCTCGCCGCCGCGACCACCTGATAGCCGATCTCCTCGATCATCTGCGCCGCGACCCCGCGGACGTCATTGTCGTCGTCGACCACCAGGATCCGCTGCCGCGACCCGGTCGCCTGGGCCAGCCGCTCGATCGCGACCGGATCGGCGACCTCGGTCGTCCGCGGCAGGTACAAGGTGATCACCGTCCCCTCGTTCTCCGCGCTGACGATCCGGACCGTGCCGCCCGACTGGCGGGCAAAGCCGTAGACCTGCGCGAGCCCCAGGCCCGTGCCCTTGCCCTGCCCCTTGGTGGTGAAGAACGGCTCGAACGCGCGCGCGAGCACGGCGGGCGTCATCCCCGCACCGGTATCGGCGACCTCGATCGAAACATAAGCGCCCGGGTTCAGCTCGGCGGTCAGCGCGTCGGGCACCGCGGCCAGGTTGCGCGTCGCGATCCGCACCACCCCGCCCGACGGCATCGCGTCGCGCGCGTTGATCGCCAGGTTGAGCAGCACGACCTCGAGCTGCGTCGGATCGACCATCGCCCGCCAGACATCGTCCGCCAGATCGAGCTCGACCGTCACCGCCGCCCCGATCGACCGCGCGAGCAGGTCCGCCATCGACGCGACGACCTGGTTGGGCTCGACCGGCACCGGCGACAGGTGCTGGCGCCGCGAAAAGGACAGGAGCTGCGCGGTCAGCGTCGCGCCGCGCTCGCCCGCCTGCAACGCCATGCTCGCCAGCCGCTGGATCTTCTCGTCGTCGGTCCGCCGCAGCAACAGGTCGAGCGAGCCGATCACTGCGGTCAGCAGATTGTTGAAATCATGCGCGATGCCCCCGGTCAGCTGGCCGATCGCCTCCATCTTCTGCGCCTGGACCAGCCGCGCCTCGGCCCGCTCGCGCTCGGCGATCTCCGCGGTCAGCCGGTCGTTCGCCGCCGCCAGCTCGCGCGTCCGCGCCTCGACCTTCGCCTCCAGCGTGTCGGCCAGATCGCGCAGTTCGGCACGCGCCTTTTCGCGGTCCTCGAAATGCCGCGCCGCCAGCCGCTGGCGTTGCCGCGCGCGCAGCGCCGCGCGCGCTGCGCTGACCAGCGACGCAGGATGCAGCGGGCGTTCGAGCAGCGTGACGTTGGCGACCGCCTCGACTTCGCGCGCACCGCGTCGCGGCTCGCCGCGCTTGCTCAGCAGGATGAACGGAAAGTCGGACCACGGCGCCTGCGCCGCGATCGCTGCGAGCAGCCGCTCCTGGTCGAGCCGCGACAGCGCGTCGTCGGTCAGGATCGCGCCGGCATGCGTGCCCCCCGCGATCGCCGCGAACAGCGCGGTCCCGTCGGCATCCGCCACTGCGGCGATATCGGCGGAGCGCAGCACCTGCGCGGTCACGTCGGCGTCGCGGCCGGTCGGCGCGACCACCAGGAAATCGTCGGTCATCATCGCCGGTCGGTCAGGATTCGTCACGGTTCGTCAGCAGGGCGGCGCTGCCCCCATATTCGGGTGTCCCGGTCAGGACACCGCGAAACCCTGTGAGCTGCGGCCCGACGCGGATCCCGCCGCTGTCGATCCGGAACTCGCGCAAGGTCCCCTCATGCGGACCCATGCGGCGTTTCAGGAACGACATCACCCGCCGGATCGCGCCATCCGCCTCGAAGAACCTGAGCAGCATCACCGAATCCGCAAGATAGGTCAGGTCGACCGGCGACTGCATCGTCCCGATCATCCCGGTCTGCGTCAGCACCAGCAGCCCCAGCACGCCCTGCTGGTTCAGATAGGTCACGACCTCGTGCATCTGCAGCAGCATGTGCTGCTCCTCGGGCATGGCGAGTTGATAACCCGACAGCGAATCGAGCACGACCACCGTCGCGCCGACCCGCTCGACCTGGTCGCGGATGATCCCGGTCAGCTCGCCCGGCGACAATTCGCCCGGATCGACCTGGCGGAAACACAGCCGCCCCGCCGCGACATGGTCGCTGAGGTCGAGGTCCATCCCCGCCGCGCGGCGCATGAACACGCGCTCGGTCTCGTCGAAGCTGACGAACAGCGCCTTTTCCCCGCGTTCGAGTGCGGCGAAGACATATTGCAGCGACAGCGTCGTCTTGCCCGATCCCGACGGCCCGATGATCAGCGTCGTCGTCCCGTAATCCAGCCCGCCGCCCGACAGCGTGTCGAGCTCGTCGATCCCGCTCGACGCCAGCCGGTCGACGAAACCCGTATCGGGATGCGCGACCGCGGTCAGCCGCGGAAAGATCTGCAGCCCGCCGCGCCGGATCACGAAGTCGTGGAAGCCGCCGCGAAACGCGCGCGCGCGCATCTTGTAGACGCGCAGCCGCCGCCGCTCGGATCCATAGGGCAGCGCGATCTGTTCGAGCCGGACGACGCCGTGCGCCAGGCTGTGCAGGCTGAGATCGTCCTCGGTCTGTGTCAGATCGTCGAGGAACAGCGCGGTGCAGCCGCGCTGCGCGAAATAATGCTTGAGCGCGAGCAGCTGCCGGCGGAACCGCAGCGGCCCCTGCGCGAGCAGGCGGATCTCGGACAGGCTGTCGAACACGATCCGCGTCGGCTCGACCTTGCTGACCGCCTCCATCACCATGTTGACTGTCTCGCCGAGTTCGAGATCGGACGAATAGACGATCGACTGTTCGCGATCGACATCGAGGCTGAGTTCGGGCGGCACCAGTTCGAAGATGTCGACCCCGGTCATGTCCCAGCCATGCGTCCTGGCGACATGGAGCAGCTCGTCGCGGCTTTCCGACAGCGTGATGTACAGGCACCGCTCGCCCGCATCGCGCCCGGCGAGCAGGAACTGCAGCCCGAGCGTCGTCTTGCCCGACCCCGGCTCGCCCTCGATCAGGTGGACGCGGTTATACGCATAGCCGCCGTCGAGGATATAGTTCAGCGGGTCGAGGCCGGTCGATACGACGCTCCCGTCGGAGGGTGATGACGGTTCTTGGCGCACGCGACATTTCTCCAGGCCAGTCCGGGCGCCGCGCCGGACCATGTCCGGTTCGAGAGCCCCGGCCCAACAACCCCCCGGCAACGCACAAGTTTCCGCTGCGGAATTTTTGCAAAAGTCACCGCGGTCCGGCCGCGTCGGCGGGGGGGCGGCGGGCTGGAGGACTGGGGGGCCTAAGCCCCCGCCCCCGTCCGCCGCACCACGCGTTCGAGGATCGCGAGCGGCATCGCCCCCTTCAGCAGCACCGAATGGAAGCCCTTCGGCGTGTACCCCGGCCGCGTCTTCGCCTCGTCGCGCAGGCGGGTCCAGACGGTGTGGCCGATTTTGTAGCTGCACGCCTGGCCGGGCCACACCGTGTAGCGGTCGATCTCGCCCTGGCTGCGGCCGCGCGCGATCCCCGTCGTCGCGATCAGGTAATCGGTCGCCTTTTCGCGGCTCCAGCGTTTCGCGTGCATCCCGCTGTCGACCACCAGCCGCGTCGCGCGGAACAGCAGCGACTGGAGATAGCCGACCTGCCCCAGCGGATCGCCCTCGTACATTCCCATCTCGTCGGCGAGCTGTTCGGCATAGAGCGCCCAGCCCTCCGAATAGCCGCTGAAGAAGCCGCGCCGGCGGATCAGCGGAATCTGCTCGCTCTCGAGCGCGAGGCTGACTTGGAGATGATGCCCCGGCACCGCCTCGTGATGCGTCAGCGTGGCGAGCCCGAATTTGGGCCGGTCGAACGTGTCGCGCAGGTTGATATAGTAGATCGCCGGTCGCGACCCGTCGAGCGAGGCGTTCTGGTAATAGCCGCCCGGTGCGCCCGCCTGAATCGTCGGCGGCACGCGGCGCACCTCGACCGGCGCCTTGGGCAGGCTCGCGAACGCCTCGGGCAGCCTTGCCTGCATCGCGACGATCTGCCGGTTGAGATGCGCGAGCAGCGCGTCACGGCCCGCATCGGTGTTGGGATAAAGCTGGTCGGGCCGCTTGTTGAGCGCCACCAGCCGCTCGCCGACGGTCCCTTGCGTCATCCCCTGCGTCTTCAGGATGCCGTCGATCCGCGCGCCGATCTCGGCGACCTGCGCGAGGCCCAGCCGGTGGATCTCGTCCCCGCTCATCGCCACCGTCGTCGCGGCCTCCGCCGCCGCGGCATAATAGGCGTCGCCATCGGGCAGCCGCCAGCACCCCGCATCGTGCACCGCCTTGGCGCGCAGCTCGGCGACCAGCGCACGCTGTCGCTCGAGCGCGGGGCGGACGTCGCGCTCGACGATCGCGGTCGCGCGCGCGACGCGGTCGTCGGGCAGCCCCGCGGCCTTCAGCTTGGTGGCGAAACTCGTCACCATCACGCTCTGCGCCGCCGCGCCCTCCATCGCGCTGCCCAGCTGCTTCAGCGTCGTGTCGAGGATATAATCGGGCGCGAACACGCCGCGCGCCGCGTCGCTGCGCTGCTGCTCGCTGCTGTCGTCGATCGCCTTGGGCAGCGCGGACAGCCGCTGCAGATACGCATCCGCCTCGCCCGCATCGCGCACCCGCGTCTGCGATTCGAGGAAATCGGGCACGTCGCGATACGGCCCGGTCAGCTGGCTCAGCACATAGGGCGCGAACCGCCCGAGGCTGCTGCCATAGGTGAACCGCTTCGCGCCCGCGACCGCGCGCGTCAGCTGATAGGTCACGATCTCGTGATCGAGCGCGGCGTCGCTCGACAGCCCGCTCGTCCCGAACGCGCGCAGCTCGGCGAGTTCCTTCGTCGCCTGCGCCAGTTCGCGCGCACGTCCCGCCGCCGACTGGTCGTCGAGCCGCGCCTTCAGGCCGCTGCGCGTCCCCGTGTCGAGCCCCAGCCGCGTCGCCTGTTCGGGCGAGTCGTCGAGCCGCGCATAGAAGAACCGGTCGAGCATCGTGCGCAGCGCCGCGTCGCGCGATCCCGCCGCGGCGGCCCCCTTCAGCGGGACCGCGCCGATGACGGACGCGGCAGCGGCACTCGTTAGAAACCGACGACGATGCATGGACTACTCCCCTGATTCGGGGAGGGTGTAGCATCCGGGCGGTCTCGATCCACCCCGGGCCCCATGCTATCTGGGACTTACGCGCTCAGACGGGCGAGACGCCGTCCGCATTGACCAGATCGTCACCGACCAGCGTGCCGACCAGCCGGACGCGCTTCTCGACCAGGTCGACCGGCGTGCGGTGGAGCTCGAGCTCATAGCGCCCGCCCATGTCGCGGCGGAGATAAAACGCACCACCGTCACGGATCAGCGTCCCCGTCTCGTCGATCTTGGTTCCGATGGTCGTCATGGCGCGCGGCCTCCTGCCAGCGGCGATACCGCAGGTGACGCGCGACGCAACCCCCGGCGGCGTCGGTCCGCCGCCAGAAGTGTCCCACGGGCCCAAGGGATACGGCAAGGGATACGACAGGCGGTCTGCACCGTTATACCCGCACGCGCGTCCTGCCGACGCGATCCTGGAACATCATGGCCCTCACCCCCCGTCTCTCCGGCAAGCTGGCGGCGCGCGCGCATCATTCGCCCGCCGCCGCCGGTTTCCTCCACCGCCTCGCACCGTTCTTCGCCGCCGATCAGGTCGTCGGCGGGCCGCTGCTCATCGCCACGATCGTCGCTTTGGTCTGCACCAACCTGCCGATCGCGCATGATTACCAGACGATGTGGGACAGCACGCTCGAAATCCGGCTCGGCAGCTTCCGCGCCGCGCACCCGCTTGCCGACTGGGTGAACGAGGCGCTGTTGCCGCTGTTCTTCCTGATCATCGGCGCGGAGGTGAAGCGCGAATTCACCAAGGGCGCGCTGTCGACCGTGCGCACCGCGATGTTCCCGCTTGCCGGTGCGATCGGCGGGATCCTCGTCCCCGTCGCGGTCTATCTCGCGTTCAACTACGGGACCGAGGCAGCGAGCGGCTGGGGCACCGTCATCACCTCCGACACCGCGTTCGCGCTCGCGATCATCGGCATGTTCGCGACCCGGCTGCCCGTGTCGATCCGCGCGGTGCTGCTGGCGTTCGCGGCGATCGACGATGTCGGCGGGCTGCTCGTCATCGCCGTCGCCTATACCGGCACCCTGGTCCTGCCGATGCTCGTCGTCGCGGCGGTCGCCTATGTCGCGATCTTCGTGCTGCTGCGGCTGAAGCTCGTCTCGCCCATCCCCTATGTGCTGCTCGGGCTGATCGTCTGGGCGGGCGTCTATGCCTCGGGCATCCATGCGACGATCGCCGGGGTGATGCTCGGGCTGTTGTCGCCAACCCAGTCACGGCTGTCCGAGCGCCGCTTCGCCGAGCGCGTCCAGGCCCCGATCGACCGCTTCAAGCAGGCGGTCGACGAGGCGGAGTCGGGCGACCCCGAGGACAATGAGGAAATCCAGCGCAAGGCGCAGCAACAGCTCGGCTATATCCAGGAAATGACCGAGGCGACCGACGAACCCGCCGAACGCCTCGTCCAGATGCTCAACCCCTGGGTGTCCTATGTCGTCCTGCCGCTGTTCGCGCTGTCGGCCGTGCGGATCCACTTCTCGTCGGACCTGCTCGCCGACGCCGCGGGATCGCTGCTCGGGATCGGCGTGTTCGCAGGCCTCGCGTTCGGCAAGCCGCTCGGCTTCGTCACCGCGACCTGGCTCGCGGTCAAGGCGGGCGCTGCCGAACTGCCCGACGCGGTCACCTGGCGGATGGTGCTCGCGATCGGCGCGCTGTCGGGGATCGGCTTCACCATCTCGCTGTTCATCGCCAATCTCGCCTTTCCCGATGCGCAGCGGACCGAGATGGCGTCGCTCGCGGTGCTTGCCGCGTCGCTCGCCTCGGGTGCGCTCGGCTATGTCCTGTTGCGCACCGCCGCGGCGCGGACCGAGGCCGGCTGACCACGGAACCTCCGCCGCCCACCGGGCGCTTCCATCTGGATCCCGCATGATGGAGGTATGACGATGACCGAAGCCTATTGGGGCGACACGACGCCGCCCGACATCGACTGGCGGATGAGCGCCGCGCTCGAAAACGTGCCCCGCGGCGACACCGACGTCGCCGAGGTGACCAGCCTGGAGACCGCGGTCCGCACCTGGACCACGCTCGATCCCGAGCATCAGCGCGCCGCGACGCTGACGCCCGAGCACGCGCTCCAGATCGGCCCCGAGGGCGCGGTCCGGCACTTCACCGGCGACGCGATTGCAGCGCTTGCCGCACTGCTCCCGACCGCCGGTCGCGCGGCCCCGGTCGACGACGACCCCGAAGCCGCCTGATCGCGTCGTTTCGGGGCCCGGACAGCGCCTGTCCGGCCCCGAAACCCGCGGAATTCCGCGGCCCGACGGGGGTCTCGACCACCCGACCGCCTCCCGACGCCCGATCCCGTATCTGGTGTCGAAACGGCCCCGACCACACCATCCCTAGGTGCAAGTCGGATAATTCGCGGCTCTTATCGAAATAAGTGCATAGCGGTATCCGGCCCGATCATGTAGATAAATGGCGTCACGCAGCGCCGCCCATCGGCGACGCCGGGCCCAGCTAGGACGGAGACGACATGCGCAGCAAATCGCACTCTGCCGCCGGGCGGACACCGGCCGACGCCACCCCGATTCGGGTGGCCGGTGCAGCAGCGCGAGACCGCGTACGTCCGACGCGAAAAGGGCGCCCCGGATCGCTCCGGAACGCCCCTGTCGTGCACTCGGCGCGCCCCCTCCGCTCGGGCGAGGGCGCCGCGCGGTTACTCGCTCTCTTCGAACGTCAGCGCGTTCGCGCCGGTCGCGCTCAGGCGGACCTTGTCACCCTCGATCTCGGCGACGAGGCCGAGCGAGATATAGTGATGCTTGGCGCCCTGCCCGTCCTGCGACTGCGGCGAATCATTCTTGGTCAGCTTGATGCGGTCGCCGTCGACATGATCGACGGTACCGACATGAACGCCGTCCGCGCCGATGACTTCAGCGTGTTCCTTGATCTGGGTTGCGTCGACCATTTTGCGTCTCCTGTGGTGGGTCCGGGTGCAGAACGCGCGTCTCGGGCATTGGTCGCATGACCTATGGCAGCGCCATCATGTTTGTCGTCGCGGCCCTGCTCGGGATCATCGGCGTCGCGATGCTGTTGCGGCTGCGCAGCCCCGATGTCAGCGACAAGCAGGTCTATGCCTTCCGGATGATCGGCATCATGCTCACCTCGGGCGCGATCGTGCTCGCGCTGTCGGCGGGCGCGATGTGGCAATGGACGCTCGAATCGTGAACACGCTCGTCCTGATCCTCGCGGTCGTCGGCATCTGCGCGGCGAACATGATCCTCGGCCGTCACTGGAGCCGGCTCGACCATAATCCCTGGTCGGGCGACTTTCGCGGCGAGACCTTCTGGGGTCCGACGCCCGGCTGGAACCCCGGCGCGCTCGACATCGGCAAGATCCGCCAGCGCGGCCGCGTGCTGATGATCGCCGCACCGATCGCGTCGCTGCTGTTCCTCGTCGTCGTCATCACCAGTTCAAGCCGTTTCTAGTTTCCTCAATTTCCCAAATTTGTCCCGGAGTATCCTATGTCCCTCCTCGAAGCCCGCAAGCAGTACAAGCCGTTCGAATACCCCTGGGCGTTCGAATTCTGGAAGCGCCAGCAGCAGCTCCACTGGCTTCCCGAGGAAGTGCCCCTGGGCGAGGATTGCCGCGACTGGGCGCAGAAGCTCAGCGATCACGAGCGCAACCTGCTGACGCAGATCTTCCGCTTTTTCACCCAGGCCGACGTCGAGGTGCAGGATTGCTACCACGAGAAGTACGGCCGCGTGTTCAAGCCGACCGAGATCAAGATGATGCTGGCCGCGTTCAGCAACATGGAGACGGTGCACATCGCCGCCTACAGCCATCTGCTCGACACGATCGGCATGCCCGAGAGCGAATATGGCGCCTTCCTCGAATATGCTGAGCTGAAGGACAAGCATGACTATATGCAGAGCTTCGGCGTCGACAATGACGAGGATATCGCGCGCACGCTCGCGATGTTCGGCGGCTTCACCGAGGGCGTCCAGCTGTTCGCCTCGTTCGCGATGCTGATGAACTTCCCGCGCTTCAACAAGATGAAGGGCATGGGCCAGATCGTCACCTGGTCGATCCGCGACGAGTCCTTGCACTGCGAGGGCATCATCAAGATGTTCCACACCTTCTGCGCCGAGCGTCAGTGCCTGACCAAGGCGGTCAAGGACGACATCGCCGACGTCTGCCAGACGACGATCCGCCTCGAGGACAATTTCATCGATCTCGCCTTCGAAATGGGTCCGGTCAACGGCATGACCCCCAAGGAGATCAAGAAGTATATCCGCTTCATCGCCGACTGGCGCATGACTCAGCTCGGCCTGAAGCCGATCTACATGATCGACGAGCACCCGCTCCCCTGGCTCGCCCCGATGCTCAACGGCGTCGAGCACGCCAACTTCTTCGAACAGCGCGCCACCGAATATTCGAAGGCCGCGACCAAGGGCCAGTGGAACGACGTCTGGGACAGCTTCGACAAGCGCCAGACCGCCAAGAAGGGCCCCGCCGCGAACGAGGACCTCGCCGACGGCGGCGACATGTTCTCGCTGGCGGGTGTTGCTGCGGAGTGACGCCACCGTCCCTGCCCGATTGGTTTCAGGGGATCGGAGCGCTGATAGCTATTCCGATTAGCCTGTGGGCAATTTGGCAGGGACGCAAAAACAAAGAGGCCATATCGCGTATCACGAATGTCCGCGGGGACGATCTCCGCGGATCATTTGGTTTTGGCGGCCGAGGTGGTGACGGACATTACGCCGGCGCCGGAGGATCCGGCGGCGATATCGTAAGCGGAACATTTCAGACCAAAGATTTACCAGACACTCTGGAGGTCAATGTCGGGCAGGGCGGAATTGGCGGCCAGCATGGCTCGAGCGGCCAAGATGGGGGAGATACACGAATCGATGCGCTTGGCCTTCAAGCTAAGGGTGGAAAGGGCGGTGAGGCCGGCGGCACACCCGCTGGCAGCTTCCAGAGCCTCGCTGACAATTCGTTCCTCACTGCGACATACTGTCGAAATTTTGCCTACAGTCCGCATCCCGACATTTTACTGCTCGCGTTTGGGTCGGAGTCGACCATTAATGGCAATCCGAGTGGGGCTGTCACAAGTACAATTGCTATACCGTGGGAATTGGCAAAGCAGTTGCGAGAACATCTAGTCACACTGATACCGCATCCTGATTTTACTCAGTGATGCACTTTAAGCAGCGTATGGTGATTTAGCGCAACTGATCCGAAAGGACCCGTTGATGGACATCGAAACGACCCGCTGGAGCCCTACCGTGCATCTCGACAGCGATGCAGCAGTGCTCGCCTATCTCGAAGCGGTCTTCGAAGACGGCGACCCGGCTCGATCGCTGCCGCACTTGCCGACGTGGCCCATGTCCGCGGCAATGTCGGTGCCGACCTCGATGATTAACCTCGTGCGCCTCGCAATTGCCGGCGACGATACGCTGGATCTCGTCTTTTCGGACGGCAGCGCGGCGCATTGGTCCGCGGCCGACCTTATCGCCCGCGTCACGGTCATGACGCGCCCGCTCGCCGACCCCGCCTATTTCGCCCGCGCCTTCATCGAAGGCGGCGCGCTCGCCTGGCCGAACGGCTTCGAACTGTCCGCGGACGCACTCCACCAGCGTCTGGCGGCCAAGGACCTGCTGATCCGCAACGCTGCCTGACGGGCGGCCAGTGGGGCACGCCTCGACTGATCCCGAAAGGGTCGTCATTTCCGCGAGGGCGGGAACCCAAACGGGCTGACCCGACTTCGTGATCGCCGCCGTGGACCCAGTGCCGTCACGTTACGACGGCCATAGCCCCGCTCAGCACCAAGGCGACCGCTTCCCCCCGCCATAACGCCGCGCGAGACCCTCGCGGACCAGCGTGTCGCCCAGCGACCGGCCGTCGCGCTGCACCAGCCGCAGCTTGCGCCCATATTTGTCGACGTCGCGCTTGATCCGCGTCAGCGTGAACGGCCCGGCATTGAGCAGCGCCTGCATCCGCAGCGTAGCGCGCTGGCCCGCGCGTGCCTCGGCCTTGCAGCGCGGCGGGTGCGTTTCGGGGGTGTCGATATCGGCGATGCGGATCTTGGTGCGGTTCATCCAGAAGGTGTCGCCATCGACCATGCAGTTGACCCGCTTGGCCCGGCCACAGATCGTGAAGCGCGCCGACACCGCCTTCCCCGCCCCCACCGCGCCAGCCCCAGACCCCGCAGAGCCGGCCCCGACGATCAGCCCGCCCGCCGCGCCCGCCGCCGCAGCCGCCGCGGTCGCGGCCGCGCTGCCGAGGCCCGTAGCGGACGGCGCGACGTCGGTGGCGGTGTCGCGCAGCCGCCCCCAGCCGCCCGGCACGTGGAGCTGCCCCGCGGGCCAGGTCACGCCGAACCCGGTCGGCCATTCGACCTTCAGACCCGGCGGGACGAGCGGCGACCAGTCGATCTTGCGCAAAGTCGGCACCATCAGCCCGATCAGCACACCGTAGAACACCAGGCGGAGCTGTAGCGCGAGACCCGGACCGCTCCGACGACGAGCGCCACCCGTCCCGCGATTGCCGCTCAGCAACCGCATAAAATCAAACACATACTCCATCGCCTTTCGCGCCTACGCGGCCACGAGTCGATGTCACTCGCCCGTCGACTCACATGCGGCGAAGCGAGTCGGAAATGCGCCAGAACGCATCGGGAACATCAGGAGGACGTCATGGCACCGCCCGACGCCTCTCCACGCGGCCCGGCCGATCCGCGCCGGACACAAAAAAGGGCGGGGTGCGATCGCTCGCACCCCGCCCGATTTCACGTACCTAAGCCAAGGCTCAGAAGTGCGTGACGATACCCAGCATCGGGCGGAAGCTCTGCGCGTCGCCGAAGGTGTTGACCTCGGCGCGGATGCGGAAGCCCGCGTTGCCGGTGATGCCCTTCAGGCCGATGCTCTGCGGACCGACTTCGGCGCCGATGCCGTAGGTGATCGCGCTATAGTCGCGGTTCGTGTTGGGAACCGTGTTCGACAGGCCCGAGAAATGGTCGAAGTTGACCCACTGGTAGCCGACCTTGCCGTAGATCAGGCCGCTGTCGCCAGCGCGGAAACCGAAACGGCCTGCTGCGCCATACTGCCAGTCGATGTTGCCATCGATGCCCTTGATCACGTTACCTTCTGCGCCGACGAAGACCGGGCCCAGCGGAACGTTGACGCCCAGGACGCCCTGAACGAGCGAACCCGAGGGCTTGTAGCCGCGACGCAGCGTGCCGTTGGCGTTCAGCGCCTGCGGGATGCCGTGGCCGGCTTCGTTGTCGAACTGCTCCCAACCGCCCATGACGCCGAAATACGGCTCGATCCCGAAGGCCTTCGAGCCGTCCGGTGCAGCGGCTTCGCCGGGCGCTGCGCTGTTGTCGGTGGGGGCAGGAGCCGACATGTCCTGCGCGAACGCCGGAGCGGCGAGGGCGGCTGCTGCGATGGCGACTGCGATGGAAAGCTTACGCATATTCGAATGACCTTCTTGTTTCGTTCTGGGTCCCGCCGCCCCGGACAACCCGTGGCGCGTGACACTCAGGCCCTCCAAACAGGTCGATGACGAAAATGTTGCACCGCCGTTCGTCGATTTCGGGAACAATCGCCGGCTGTGGCAAGATGGCAACGGTTTCTGACGGTCCGATGAACGAACAGGGGCGAAACCGCGGCCATCATGGCGGCTTCGTGGCTTTTCCCGGGCGTCGGCAAGACGCTACGGATACCCGGGTTTCAGCGGCTTAATGGCGTCTGGGCGCGCTGGTGACGGGCGCGCGCGGCGGCGGGATCACCGGGTCGACCGACGTGGATTCGATCCGCCAGAGATGCGCCTCGGCGCTCGCGGTCTCGATCCCGTCATTGACGCGGTGCAGCAGAACCATCCCGTCATCGGCAAAGCGCGTACCGTCGCGGAGCGTCCCCGACACCCGCACGGGAACCGAGATGTGCAACTGGCCCGCCCCGGCATCGACGCTGCCCGGCGCGGCGATGCTCGCGTCATAACGGGCATAGCGCGCGAAGCGGTTCGCAAACCCCGCCCGGTCGAGCGTCGAGGATTCGCCATCGCGACACCAGAGCGCGCGCGCCCCGACAAAGTCATGCGCCGCGATCCGCTGGTAATAGCGCCGGACCACCGCCGCCGCCGCCTCGGGCAGGGTCTCGGGCGCCGCCGCCGCGATCTTGGTGGTGCCGACGGGATGCCGGCCGGGGCGGCTGTCCGCCGCATAGCGCGCGATGTTCTGTTGCGCGCGCGCCGCCGCCGCGGTCACGTCGAGCTGCTGCTGCTTTGGGTCCGAGCAGCCGCCCAGGCCGCATCCCAGAAGGATCGGCATCACGCCGCCGGTTGCGATCACGATACGCACGCGCGCCTCCTACATCGAAGCGGAGACGCGCGTGTGGGAATCGCTGCCGCACGCGCGTCGGGGGATCGCAGGGATCAGGGCTTCAGCGCGACGTCGTCGGCATCGTCCAGCTCGTCATCGTCGATGCTGCCATCGTCGAGCTCGTCCTGGACATCGTCCTCGTCCATATCGTCCTCGTCCATCGTCACGGTCGAATCGGTCTGGCCGACCGCTTCCGAATCCATGTCGATGTCGTCGATCGGCTCGTCCTCGTCGTCGTCCGTGCCCAGATCGGGGCTCAGATCGGTGACGATCGCGCCGTCGACCGGGCCGCTGCGCGTCGCCTCGAGGATCTCGGCGCGCTGGCTCTCGTCATAGCCGTCCTCGTCATACCCGTCGTCGCCCGTGCCCATGCCGGGAACCTGATGTCCGCCCATGCTATCGCTCCTGCTCAGGCCGCGTCGTGCGGTCTCGCGTCAAGGAACGGCGGGCACGCGTGCCCGGTTCCGTCACTCCGCCGGTTTGACGACGATCGCAGGCCGGAACAGGCGGCCCCGTTCCGTCAGCGCGACGACTGCCAGCGCCGCGAGCCCCGCGAGCAGGAAGCCGAGCACCAGCGGCACCGTCGTCCGGTCGAACGCCTGGCCGATCACCGCGCCGATCACCGCGCCCGCGGTGACGCTGACGAACCCCTGCACGCTCGACGCGGTGCCAGCGATCCGCCCCATATTCTCCATCGCCATCGCCGAGAAATTCGACGTCGCCAGCCCGAAACAGCCAAGCGTCAGCGCCTGGAACACCGCAAAGCTGGTGAGCGATTCCCAGTTCGCCTCGATCGCGCCCAGATGCACCAGCGACACCAGGATCAGCCCCGACAGCGCGCAGTGGCTGATCAGCCGCGTGCCGAGCTTCATCACGATCCGCGAATTCATCAGATTGGCCGCCGCCATCGTCACCGAGGTGACCGCGAAGATCAGCGCGAGCAGGTCGGGCTTGGCGAACACGTCCGCCATGATCTGCTGGATCGAGTTGAGATAACCGTACAGCGACCCCATCAGCGCGGTCGCCGCCAGCGTATAGCCGAGCGACAGCCGGTCGCTGAGCGTCTGCCGCCAGTCCGACAGGATCCGCGCCGGCGTGATCGGCAGGACGTTCTCGGGCGCCAGCGTCTCGGGCATCCGGACCCAGAACCAGGCGAGCACGACCAGCGTCAGGCCTGCGATCACCCAGAAGATCGCGCGCCAGTCGCCGAACTGCAGCACGCTCCAGCCGAAGGTCGGCGCCAGGATCGGCACGATCATGAACACCATGAACGCGATCGACATCACCCGTGCCATCGCCCGCCCGTGATAACAGTCGCGCACCAGCGCGATCGTCGCGACCCGCGCCGCGGCGATCACCGCCCCGCCTGCGACCCGCGCGATCAGCAGCAATGTGAAGCTTCCCGCCAGCGCGCAGGCGACATTGGCGAGCGCGTACAGCCCCAGCGACCAGAGCAGCACGGTGCGGCGTCCGAACCGGTCGGCGAGCGGCCCGTGGACGAGCTGCGCGACGCCGAAGCCGATGACGAACGCGGTCACGATATATTGCCGGCTGTTCTCGCTCGCGATCCCCAGCGACTCGCCGATCGCGGGCAGCGCGGGCAGCATCGAATCGATCCCCAGCGCGGTCAGCGACATGAGGGCTGCGACCAGCGCCACGAACTCGACAAAGCCGATCGGCGCGCCGCGCATCGCGGGCGCGTCGGATACTGGGGTTTCTGCGGTCATGATGCGGCGCCCTACCGCGTTATCGCTACCTACGAAACCCGCTATCCACCGCGCCACAGCCACCAGGCGAAATCCCGCCAGGCGATTGGCACCGCGCGCCCGCGTCGCTATATCGGCGCTCCCCTATCCGGACATCCTTCCATGCTCGACAGCCCCGCCGCCCAGGTTCCCACACTCAGCCTCGACGATCAGGCGCACGACCCCGATGGCTTTGCCGCCGCGCTCGGCAACTCGTTCGAACGCTTCGGTTTTGCGATCGTCGCCGATCACGGCATCCCGACCGACCTGATCGATCAGGCCTGGGCCGAGACCAAGGCACTGTTCGAGCTGCCCGAGGACGAGAAGCGCGGCTATTTCGCCCCCGGCGGCGGCGGCGCGCGCGGCTACACCCCGTTCAAGACCGAGATCGCCAAGGACGCGAAAGTCGTCGACCTCAAGGAATTCTGGCATGTCGGCCGCGAGCTCCCCGCCGGCCACCGCTACGCGGCGCAGATGTCGCCCAACGTCTGGCCGACCCGGCCCGAGGGCTTCAAGCCGGTCTTCCTCGACCTGTTCAAGGCGTTCGACACCGCGGGCGACAAATTGCTCTCCGCGATCGCGCGTCACCTGAAGCTCGCGCCCGACTGGTTCGACCCCGCGGTCAAGGACGGCAACAGCGTCCTGCGCCTGCTCCACTACCCGCCGATCCCCGCCGATGCCGAGGGCGTCCGCGCCGGCGCGCATGAGGACATCAACCTCATCACCCTGCTGCTCGGTGCGGAAGAGGCGGGCCTCGAACTGCTCGACCGCGCGAACGGCCGCTGGCTGTCGATCAAGCCGCCCGAGGGCGCGATGGTCGTCAATGTCGGCGACATGCTCCAGCGGCTGACCAACCACGTCCTGCCCTCGACCACGCACCGCGTCGTCAACCCGCCGCCTGAGCGCCGCGGCCATTCGCGCTATTCGATGCCGTTCTTCCTGCATCCCGCGCCGGATTTCCTGATTCAGACGCTGCCGGCGACGATCACCGCGGAAAACCCCAACCGCTACCCCACCCCGATCACCGCGCACGACTATCTCTACGAACGCCTGGTAGAGATCGGCCTGATCAAGAAGTAACCGGCGCTCCTGTCCCCGCAAAGGCGGGGACAGACTGGGCTCCCGCCTTCGCGGGAGAACACGGAGAGCAAGTGTCCCCCAAAGCCTGTTTCCCCGCGAAGGCGGGGACCCAGTCTGCCCTCCGCCCTTGCGGAGGGCAAAGCCCCTCAATCGAACCCGTTCGCCAGAAACCGCTCCGCCACCGCGCAATGCACCGCGATCCCGTGTGCCATCACCCGCTCGTTGATCGTCATCTTCGTATTGTGCAGCGGCGGATTGGTCCGCGGGTCGCTCCCCTCGGGCGCCGCGCCGATGAACGCCATCGCCCCCGGCAGCTTCTGGAGCACATAGGAAAAGTCCTCCGCCCCCATCATCGGCGGCATCACCTGATACGCGCCCTCGCCGCCGATCGTCGTCGCCACCGCCTTGATCAGATCGGTCGCGCGCGGATCGTTCACGGTGACGGGATAACCCTGCTCGATCGTCGGCGTCCCGACCGCACCATGCGCCGCGGCGATCCCCTCGACCATCCGCACGAACGCCGCGCGCAGCTGTTCGCGCGTCCGCTCCGACAAAGTCCGCATCGTGCCGAGCATCTCGACGCTCGACGGAATGACGTTGTGCGCGCTCCCCGCATTCAGCTTGGTGATCGACAGCACCGCCGGATCGGTCACCGCCACCTGCCGCGCGACATAGGTCTGCAGCGCGGTGACGATCTCGCATGCGATCGGCAGCGGATCGAGGCAGTCGTGCGGCATCGCCGCATGCCCGCCGCGCCCGGTGATCGTCGCGCGCAGCGTGTCGGTCGACGCCATCAGCGTCCCCGACCGGCTGACGACATGCCCCATCGGCATGTTGGGCGAGATGTGCAGCGCGAACCCCGCCTCGGGCAGCGGCGCGTCGAGCAGCCCGTCGGCGATCATGTGCCGCGCGCCGTGATGCCCTTCCTCACCCGGCTGGAACATGAACACGACCGTCCCCGGCAGATCGTCCCGCCGCGCGCACAGCGCCTTGGCCGCCCCGACCAGCATCGCGGTATGCGAATCATGCCCGCACGCATGCATCGCCCCGTCGACCTTCGACGCGAACGGCAGTCCGGTCTCCTCCTGCATCGGCAGCGCATCCATGTCGCCGCGCAGCAGCACGGTCCGCCCATTGCCCCCCGCGGTGCCACCACCCCGCCCGCCACGCAGGATCGCGACGAAGCCCGTGGTGGACGTCCCCTCGCGGATCTCCAGCGGCAGCCCCGCCAGCGCCGCCTTCACCTTGTCCGAGGTACGCGGGCAGTGCAGCCCGACCTCGGGATCCGCATGGATCGCGCGCCGCAACTCGATCGCCGCATCGAGGCTCTCCTCACCGATCGCGGCCCAGTCGGTGGTGGATTCGAAATCGAGCGACATGATCGGGTACCTTTGCAAGACGTGGTGCACCGGCCCGGCCAACGCCCGGCCCGTGCCGATGCCGCCCTATACCACAGCACCCCACCCCCTCCACCACCCCGGCAAAGACCGGGGGAGGTGCAAGTGAGATCGGACCCGCCAGCCGCCACACCCCCCACCACCCCGGCGAAGGCCGGGGCCCAGTTGGGGCACGCCAGTGATGCGGGACGGCGCTCCGTTACCGCGACCTCCCCAACTGGACCCCGGCCTCCGCCGGGGTGGTATGCGGGAGATCACACGCCCCCGCTCTCCCCTTGCGTCCCCGCGAAGGCGGGGACCCAGTCTGGGCACCCGCCTTCGCGGGTGACCATGAGGGAGGACACGCCACCCCCCCACACCCCACCACCCCGGCGAAGGCCGGGGCCCAGTTGGGGGACGCCAGTGATGCAGGACGGCGCTCCGTTACCGCAACCTCCCCAACTGGACCCCGGCCTCCGCCGGGGAGGCGGCTTCGGGAACTGGGCAGCTTGGAAGGCTGGGCGGCTTCGCATGGTGGGGCTCTTCGGGTGCGACGACCGTCCGCCCCCCACCCCATCACCCCCGAAACAACCCCCCCAGCACCCCGCGCAGCACAGTCCCGACCAGACCGCCCCCCGACGCCCCGCCGCGCGACCGCGACCGGCTCCGGCTGGTCGTCCCGAACACCTGTTTCCCGATCTCGTTCGCCACCTGCCGCCCGATCGACGAGCTCGCCGCCCGCGTCGCGGACGACGCCATCTTCGCCCAGGGCGAATCCGCCGCCTCGCGCTCGGCCGCGCGCTCAACCCGCTCCGCCTCGCGCTCCGCCGCCCGGGCCTCCCGCGCCGCCTTCGCGTCG
This sequence comes from Sphingomonas sp. CFBP9019, assembly GCF_034045155.1. Classification (NCBI taxonomy): domain Bacteria; kingdom Pseudomonadati; phylum Pseudomonadota; class Alphaproteobacteria; order Sphingomonadales; family Sphingomonadaceae; genus Sphingomonas; species Sphingomonas sp. CFBP9019. Next base: position 133,544 of record NZ_JAXCWK010000005.1, read on the forward strand.
AGCTTCGCCTGCGCCACCGCCGCCTTCTCCGCCGCGGTCGTCGCCTTCGCCTCCGCTGCCGCCGCGCTCGCCGCCTCGGTCTTCGCCGCGAGCAGCTCCTCCGCCGACTCGCGATCCACCAGCGTGTCGTATTTCGCCCCGATCGCATCCGTCTCGATCATCACCGCGCGCTCGGCGGGCGTGATCGGCGCCACCCGCGACACCGGCGGCTTGATCAGCGTGCGCGTGACCGGCGTCGGCGACCCGTCCGCCTGCAACAGCGACACCAAGGCCTCGCCCACCTTCAGCTCGGTGATCGCGGTCGCGACATCGACCCCCGGATTCGCCCGGAACGTCTCCGCCGCCGATCGCACCGCGGCCTGGTCGCGCGGCGTGAACGCGCGCAGCGCATGCTGCACCCGGTTGCCGAGCTGCCCCGCGATCGTCTCGGGAATGTCGATCGGGTTCTGCGTGATGAAATACACGCCCACGCCCTTCGACCGGATCAGCCGCACGACCTGTGCGATCGTGTCGAGCAGCGCCTTGGGCGCGGCATCGAACAGCAGATGCGCCTCGTCGAAGAAGAAGCACAGCACCGGCTTGTCGGGATCGCCGATCTCGGGAAGCTGTTCGAACAGCTCGCTCATCAGCCACAGCAGGAACGTCGAATAGAGCTTCGGGCTCGCCATCAGCTTGTCCGCAGCGAGGATGTTGACCAGCCCCCGCCCCCGGTCGTCGACGCCGATAAAGTCGCGCAATTCGAGCGCGGGCTCGCCGAAGAAATGCTCCGCGCCCTGCGACCGCAACTGGAGCAGCGCACGCTGGATCGCACCGATCGACTGTTTCGACACGTTGCCGTACGTCGTCGTCAGCTCGTCCGCCCGCCCCGCGCATTCGCTCAGCATCGCCTGCAGATCGTCGAGATCGATCAGCAGCAGCCCTTCGGTGTCCGCGACATGGAAGGCGATCGTCAGCACCCCCTCCTGCACCTCGTTCAGGTCGAGCAGCCGCGCGAGCAGCACCGGCCCCATCTCGCTGATCGTCGTGCGGATCGGATGCCCCTGCTCGCCGAACAGGTCCCAGAACTGCACGGGCGTGTCCGCATAGGCCCAGCCGTCATCGCCGATCGCCCTGGCGCGCTCGGCAAAGATCGCATGCGTCTTCGCGGTCGGCGACCCCGCCATGGCGAGCCCCGACAGGTCGCCCTTCACGTCCGCGACGAAGCACGGCACGCCGTTTGCCGAAAACCCCTCGATGATCCCCTGCACGGTCACGGTCTTGCCCGTCCCCGTCGCGCCCGCGATCAGCCCGTGCCGGTTCGCGCGTCTGAGCTCGAGCGTCTGCCGCGTACCGTCCGCGCTCGCGCCGATGAAGATGCCGTCGCCCATGCTGCTATGTCCTCGCTGTCGATCCCGATCCTAACCCCGCGCCCCGCAAAGAAAAAGGACCGCCGCTCGGGTGAGCGACGGTCCTTCGGGACACGCGAGTGTCGGGTGGATTACTTGATCTTGACCGGCAGGAACTGCGCCGGCCCGCGCCCGCGCTTGACCTGCAACAGCACCTGCGGGCGCCCGGCGGCCTTGGCCGTCGTAACCGCACCCTGCAGCTCGGTTGCACTGCGCACCGGCGTGCCGTTGACCGAGATGATCACGTCGCCGCGCTTGAGCTTGCCGAACGCATCGCTCGTCTGCGCGACGGCGGCGATCACCACGCCCTGCGTGCCCGCCTCGACGCCGACCGCCTGCGCGATCGCCGGGGTCAGCGGCTGGACGCCGATCCCGAGCGCCGCACCCGCAGTGGGTGCCGCGCCGGTCGCTGCGTCATCGTCGTCGCCGTCGTCGGTGCCGAAGCCCTGCGCATCGCCGCCAAGCGTCGCCGCCAGCTTGTCCGCGCTCGGCCGCGGCACGACGACCACGTTCGCGCTCGTCGGCTTGCCGTTGCGCAGGATGTCGAGCCGCGCGGTCTGGCCGGGCTTCACGTTCGACACGAGATAGGACAGCGACTGGTCGACCGTGACGACCTGGCCGTTGACCTTGGTCACCACGTCGCCCGCGCGCACGCCGGCGCGCGCCGCGGGCCCGCCCGCGGTGACGTCATTGATCAGCTCGCCCTGGTTCTTGGCGATGCCGAGCGCCGCTGCGGTATCCTCGTCGATCGTGCCGCCACGGCCCAGCGTCACGCCGATATAGCCGCGCTCGATCGTGCCGCCCTTCATGAAGGTCGCGATGATCGGCTTGGCGGTCGCCGCGGGGATCGCGAAGCCGATGCCGATATTGCCGCCCGACTGGCTGAAGATCTGCGAATTCACGCCGATCACATTGCCGTTCAGGTCGAACATCGGCCCACCCGAATTGCCCTGGTTGATCGACGCGTCGGTCTGGATGAAGCGGTCATACGCGCCGCCCTGTCCGGTGACGCGGTTGATCGCCGAGATGATCCCCGCGGTCACCGTGCCGCCCAGCCCGAACGGCTCGCCGATCGCGACGACCCAGTCGCCGACGCGCGCGCCGTTCGAATCGCCGAACTTGACGAAGGGCAGGTTCGGCGCGTCGATCTTCAGCAGCGCCAGGTCCGATTCCTGGTCCTTGCCGATGACCTTGGCGACATATTCCTTCTTGTTGCTCAGCGTCACCGTGATCGAATCGACCGTCGCGCCCTGCGCGCCCGGCGAGATCACGTGGTTGTTGGTGACGACATAGCCGTCCGCCGAGATCAGGAAGCCCGAGCCGAGCGACGCGCCCTCGCGCTTGACCGGGGGGCCACCCTGCGGACCGCCGCCCATGCCGCCGAACAGCTCGCCGAACGGCGTACCCGCGAACGGATTGGCCTGCTGCTTCTGGACGATCGTCTGCTTGGTCGAGATGTTCACGACCGCGGGCTGGAGCCGCGCGACCATGTCGGCAAAGCTCATCGGCGCGCCGGGCTTGGGCACGACCGCCTGGATCGCGCCGGGTTCGTTCTGGGCGACCTGGCCGGTCCCCGAAGCGGTGCCGGGCTGGAGCGCGAGCGTCGCGGTCGCGCCGCCGAGCAGTAGAGCGCTGGTAATGGCGTAGGCGTAACGCACTGGATATTGTCCTCTCGTTTCATCGTCCGAAACCGGGGTTTCATCGCCGATTACGGCTGAACGACGCTTGAATATGAACGGGTGTTCAGAGCAAGCTCACGGGCTTTAACGCCCGCGGCCCTCGAATTCCCGCAGATAGCTGTTGTTCGGCGAAAGAATTATCGACGTCGATCCTTCGGGTGCCGGACCGCCATCTGCCCCGAACGTGTGCCGGTAGGACTGCATGGCCCGGTAGAAGTCGTAGAAGTCGGCATCCTTGCCAAAGCTCTCGGCATAGATCTTCGCCGAATCGGCATCCGCCTGCGCACGCACGATCTGCGCCTGCTTCTGGCCCTCGGCCCGGATCGTGATCGCCTCCTGCTGGCGTGCGCTCGACATGCGCTTGAGCGCGCTTTCGAGCGGCAGGCCGACGGGCAGGTTCGCCTGCTTGATCCGCACGTCGACGATCTCGACGCCATACTGGCTCGCCACGCGCTGCAACCCGGTCTGGATATTGTCCATCAGCTCGGACCGCTCGGGGCTGAGCAGTTCGACGAAGCGCCGCTTGCCCAGCTCGTTGCGCAGCGCCGAGCCCAGGATCGGGCGCAGCTGGTCGGGGATGCGTTCCTCGCTGCCGACCGCGTTGCGCATCTTGCGCGGGTCGACGACGCGGTAACGCGCATAGGCATCGACCTCGAGCCGCAGCTGGTCGGTCGACAGCACCAGCGTGTTGTCCAGCTCGATGTCCTGCACGCGCTTGTCGATCCACACGATGCGGTCGATGAACGGCACGCGCGCGATCAGCCCCGCGCCGGTCTGGCCGAAGGGCTGGCCGGGCGCATAGGCGTTGACCGTCCGGATCGGCTGGCCGAACCGCAGGATCACCGCCTGCTGCGTTTCCGGCACGATCGCAAAGCTCGCCGCGGCAAGGATCACGAGCACCAGCGCGATCGCGCCCGCGATCAGCGGGTTACGCCAGGTCAGGCCGTTCACTGGGCGGCTCCCGGCTGGGCGGCGGCGGCGGCGGCAGCGGGCGCGGGCGTCGCCGGCTGGGCGGCGCGCGGCGCGACCTCCGGATCGGCGAGCCGCTTGCCATTGCGCAACGGCAGATAGGGGACGACGCCGCCCGGGGTCTCGACGATCGTCTTGTCGCTCTTGGCCAATACCGCTTCCATGGTCTCGTAATACATCCGTCGACGCGTCACCTCGGGGGCGAGGCGATATTGCTCATAGACCTTGTCGAACGATGCGGCCTCGCCCTGCGCGCGCGCCACGACCTGCTGCGCATAGGAGCGCGACTGGTTGAGGTTGGCGATCGCTTCCTGCTGCGCCGCGGTCACCGCGTTGAAGTCCTCGACGATCTGCGCGGGCGCGGCGGCCTGCTTGATCGCGACGCCCTGGATGCGGACGCCCGACTTATAGTCGTTCAGGATCTGCTGGGTCAGCTCGGCGACGCGCTGTTCGATCACCGTGCGGCCCGTGCCGATCGCCTGCTCCAGCGTCGTCGTCGCGACCACCGCGCGCATCGCGCTCTCGGCCGCGGCGCGTACCGTGGTGTTCGGCTCGGCGAGCTGGAACACGTAATCGCGCGGATCGGCGATGTCCCAGCGCACCGAATAGGCCAGATCGATGATGTTCTGGTCGCCGGTCAGCGTCAGGTTCTCGCCGTCGCCGACGGGGAAATTGTCGGTGCGGATATTCTGCACGTCGACCACCTCGACATGCGCGATCGGCGCGGGCGGGGTCAGGCGGATGCCCGGGTCGAGCGTGCCGGCATATTTGCCGAAATAGGTGACCACGCCGCGCTGCTGCGGCCCGATCTGGTGGAACGAGGTGAACAGCAGCCACAGCACGACGATCACCGCGACCGCGATCGCCCACAGCGCGCGCGCATTGGCGCCTGTCGGCAGGCCGCCGAAGCCGCCGCCGCTGCTGCCGCCGCCGCCACCGCCGCCCGAGACCCGCGCCTTTTTCAGGAATTCGTCGAGCGCGCTCGGCTTGCCGGTCGGCTTGCGACCGCCGGGGGGCAGCGCCCAGGGATTGCGGGGGCCGCCGCCCTCGCCGGCATTGTCGTCACCCGAGCCGCCCCAGGGGCCCTTTGGCGTTTCGACGGCGAGAATGGGGGGACGCCGGAGCCAGCGCGTAAAGATCGTCATCCAACCTTTATAGGTGTGCCATCGCGGAAAAACAGTGCCAAGCGCCCGCCACGGGCCTATCTGGCGGCGATGATCGACATTGAAGCGGTAAAGGCGGCGATTGCCGCAGTGGCGGGCACGCGCGCCACGGTGCGACTCGAAGGAACGCGGCTCGGCGTGGTCGTCGACGCGACCGGGCTCGACCCGAAGGCGCGCGACGCGCTCGAGGCGACGGTGAAGATGGCCGCGACCGCGCCGGGCGTCGGCGAGGTGCGCGTGGTCATGACCGCCGAACGCACCACCCGCCGGCTGATCGCGGTCGCCAGCGGCAAGGGCGGGGTCGGCAAGTCGACGCTGTCCGCCAACCTCGCCATCGCGCTGTCCAGGGCCGGGCGCCGCGTCGGCCTCGTCGACGCGGACATCTACGGCCCGTCGCAGCCGCGGCTGATGGGGGTCGAGGGCACCCGCCCGACCGCCAAGGACAAGGTGCTCGACCCCGTCCCCACCCCCTACGGCGTCCCCCTCCTGTCGATGGGCCAGCTCGTCGATCCCGGCCGCGCGCTCGCCTGGCGCGGGCCGATGGCGGCGGGCGCGCTCGGCCAGCTGGTCGAGGCGGACTGGGGCGCGACCGACACGCTCGTGCTCGACCTGCCCCCCGGCACCGGCGACGTCCAGCTGACGATGGTCCAGAAATACCGTCCCGCGGGCGCGATCATCGTCTCGACCCCGCAGGATCTCGCGCTGATCGACGCGCGCCGCGCGATCGACCTGTTCGAGAAAGCCGGGATCCCGATCATCGGGCTGGTCGAGAATATGGCGGGTTATGTCTGCCCGCATTGCGGCGAAAGCTCGGACCCGTTCGGCAACGGCGGCGCCGAAGCCGCCGCGCGTGAGCTCGGCATCGCGTTCCTCGGCCGCGTGCCGCTGACGCTGTCGATCCGCACCGCCTCCGACGCGGGAACGCCCCCCGCGGCCGAGCCCGACGACGTGATCTTCGGCGCCCTCGCCGCTCAGGTCGTCGCATGGATTGGAAAAATGTGAAACGTTTTGGGGCCCGCGCCGTTGTGCTGTTACCGGTCGTGCTTGGCGCGTAGAGCCACGGCACGAGCGGACCAGGATTCCAGCCACCCGACCGGTCTATGTACAGATCTGGACGGATGCTCCCCGAAGAGGACGCCGCGATGCCTCTTACCGCCGACGCCGATATCAGGACGCTGCTCGAAAACGCGCGCACGATCGCGCTGGTCGGCGCCTCCGACCGCCCCGACCGCCCCTCCTACGGCGTGATGGCGCGGATGCAGGCGCACGGTTACCGCGTCATCCCGGTCAATCCGCAGATCACCGGCGAGCACATTCACGGCGAATTCGTCTTCCGCGAACTTGCCCAGCTCGGCGACCCGATCGACATCGTCGACATCTTCCGCAATTCCGCCGCCGCGGGCGAGGCCGTCGACCAGGCGATCGCGATCGGTGCGAAAGCGGTGTGGATGCAGCTCGGCGTGATCAACGAGGCTGCCGCCGCCCGCGCCGAAGCCGCCGGGCTTCAGGTCGTCATGGACCGCTGCCCGGCGATCGAGATCCCCCGGCTCGGCATCGCCAGAATAGATCGGGATCCGACCGACTGACGCTTGCGGCTCGCCTGCGCGTGCGTCACCCTCGCGACGAGCTTCGTATCGGCCCATCGCGTATCGGGGACAGGTCATGTTCGCCTTGCTTCTGGTTCTCGCTCAGGATCCGCTGCTCGCCAAGGCCAGCGAGCGACTCGCCGCCGAACCCCGCTGCGTCGTCGATCCCGCTTCGACCGACATCACCGTCTGCGGCCTGCGCCAGGCGGATCGGTTCCGCGTGCCGTTCGTCGAGCACGACCCCGGCGATCCGCGCCACGAAAGCCTCGCCGCGGAACGTGTCCGGCTGCTCAACGCGCGCACCCCGGTCCAGGACATGGGCCCGTTCCAGGTTGGCGGCGGCATGGCCGGCGTGTCGGTCGGCGTCGGCGCGGCGGGCGTCACCGCCGGCGGCCTCCGCAAACCCGCACCCTGACCCCGCGCCATCACGCCCCCGCCATCAGCAGAGTGGCAAGACGCCCCAATCGGGTCCATGCTCGGGCGATACCCATGATCACCGCAAACCGTTGAGGTGCCGCCGATGATTCTCGTCACGCTGCTCGCGCTCGCACAGGCCGGTGCTACACCTGCGGCCAAGCCCGCCGCCACACAGGTATCGTCCGCTCCGACCGAAAAGAGCTGGTCGATCCTCAATCCCCCCGACTGCCCGGTGGTGAAGGAGGGCGACAAGACGATCACCGTCTGCGCGCCCGGCACCCAATCGGGGCCGCGCCTCCCGCTCCCCGACTGGGGCCCGCCCGACCGCCCCGTCGCCGCCAACCCGAACATGACCGCGATCCGCGCACTCTCGCTCGAGGGCACGCCCTGCGCCGCGACCCAGAGCGGCTGCCAGTCCGGCTTCGGCCCGCCGATCGCCCCCCTCATCGCCGGCGCCGTCGCGCTCGCCAAAAGCGCCTTCGCCAGAAAACCCGACAAGACCGGCCGCATCGCCATCGACCTGTCCGACCCCGCACCCCCGGCCCCCGCACGGCCGTAACGCACCGCCGTCATCCTGGCGAACGTCAGAACTCAGAGCCGAGCACCACAGCGCCCCGCAACCCTGGATCCTAGGTCAAGCCCAAGGATGACGGAAGGGAGGGGCCGCCACCACCCGCCCACAACCCCGTCATCCTGACGAAAGTCAGGATCCAGAGCCACACAGTGCAGCCCTCCGCCACCCTGGATCCTGACCGTCGTCAGGATCACGGCAGAGCGTGGCGCCCCCGCACGCACACCCCAAAAATCACCCCAGAATATGCATCCACAACGGCTGCCCAACCAGACTCTGCGACCCCCGCAATTTCTCCAGCGCCTGCGCGACCGAGCGTTCCGGCCCCTCATGAGTCACGATCGCGACCAGCACGCTGCCGTCCGCCATCGCGCCGCGCTGGATCAGGCTCTCGATCGAGACGCCCGCGTCGCGCATCGCCGCGGCGATCTCGGCCAGCACGCCGACGCGGTCCGCGACCGTGAAGCGCAGATAGGCGCGGCCGCGCCGCTCGCCGCTGTCCGCGGTCGCCGCCGCGACCAGCGACGCCGCCGGCATTGCATAGGGCGACCCGTATTCGCCGCGCGCAATGTCGATCAGGTCCGCGACCACCGCGCTCGCGGTCGGCCCGTCGCCCGCGCCCGCACCCTGGAACAGCAGCCGCCCGACGAAATTGCCCTCCGCGACCACCGCATTGAACGATCCCGTCACATGCGCGAGCGGATGGTCGACCGGCACCAGATGCGCATGCACGCGCTGGAACAGCCCGTCGGGCCCATCCTCCGCCAGCCCGAGCAGCCGCACGCGGTAGCCCAAAGCCGCCGCCTCGGCGATGTCCGCGCCCAGCAGGTGCCGGATGCCGCTCGCCGCCACCGTGTCGAACGCCGGCCGCGTCCCGAACGCGATCGAGGCAAGGATCGACAGCTTGTGCGCCGCATCCACCCCGTCGATGTCGAAGCTCGGATCCGCCTCGGCAAAGCCCAGCGCCTGCGCCTCGGCGAGGATCTCGGCGAAATCACGCCCCTCCGCCTCCATCTTGCTCAGGATGAAATTGCACGTCCCGTTGAGGATGCCGTAGACCCGCCCGATCGCGTTCGCGGCGGCGCCCTCGCGCAGCCCCTTGATGACCGGGATCCCGCCCGCGACCGCCGCCTCGAACTTCAGCGCGACGCGCGCCGCCTCCGCCGCGGTCGCCAGCTCATAGCCGTGATGCGCGAGCATCGCCTTGTTCGCGGTCACGAACGACTTGCCCGCACCCAGCGTCGAGCGCGCGAGCGTCAGCGCGGGGCCGTCCGATCCGCCGATCAGCTCGACGACGACATCGACGTCCGCCTGCTGCGCCAGCGCGGTCGTATCGTCGACCCAGGCGAACCGCGTCAGATCGACGCCGCGATCCTTGTAGCGGTCGCGTGCCGACACCGCGACGACCTCGATCGCGCGCCCGGCCCGTCTGGCGATCAGCTCGCGGTTCGCGTCGAGCAGCCGGATGACGCCGCCCCCCACGGTTCCCAGGCCCGCCAGTCCCACGCGCAACGCTTCGCTCATCGTCTTCCTTTCGCCAAACCCGCGCGAAGACCTAGGGTTCGGGAAGGATTCCCGCAATCAAGATGACGAATGGCGCCGCGCGCCCTATCTGGTCCCGCATGACCGGCCGCTTCGATCACCTGCCCAACCGCCGCGCGATCATCGATCGCCGCGCGGTCGCCGACACCATCGCCGCGCTGGACGAGACCGACCCGGTCGCGCTCGGCCGCCAGGCGACGATCCTGCTCAAGGCCGCGCTCGACGCGGGCCGGGTCGAGGTCGCCAAGCGGCTCGCCGAACATCCCAGCCGCGGGCTCGAGGTGTCGAGCGCGCAGGCCTATCTGATCGACCAGCTGCTCCGCCTGCTGTTCGACTTCACCACCACCCGGCTGCACCCCGCGCCTGCCCCCACCCCCGACGACCGGCTGACCCTGATCGCGGTCGGCGGCTATGGCCGCGGCGAGATGGCGCCGCATTCGGATGTCGATATCGGCTTCCTCACGCCGGGCAAGCAGACCCCGCGGGTCGAACGCATCATCGAATCGATGCTCTACACGCTCTGGGATCTCGGCTTGAAACTCGGCCAGTCCAGCCGCTCGCTCGACGAGATGATCCGCCAGGCGAAGGCCGACATCACCGTCCGCACCGCCCTGCTCGAGGCGCGCTACGTCACCGGCGACATGGATCTCTACGAAGAGGCGTCGCGCCGCTTCAAGGTCGAGGTCCAGGCGGATACCGCGCGCGCGTTCATCGCCGACAAGCTGGTCGAGCGCGACCTGCGCCACCGCAAGATGGGCGACACGCGCTATGTCGTCGAACCCAACGTCAAGGAGGGCAAGGGCGGCCTGCGCGATCTCCACGCGCTCTTCTGGATCGGCAAGTACATCTACGACGTCCAGCGCGCGGCGCAGCTCGTCGATGTCGGGCTGTTCACCAAGGCCGAATACCGGCTGTTCCACCGCGCCGACAATTTCTTCCAGGCGGTGCGCTGCCACCTCCACAGCATCACCGGTCGCGCCGAGGACCGGCTGACCTTCGACGTCCAGCGCGAGATCGCCGACCGGATGCGCTTCTCCGACCGCCCGGGCAAGCCGAAGGTCGAGCGCTTCATGCATTTCTACTTCCTCCAGGCGAAGACCGTCGGCGACCTCACCGGCGTCTTCCTCGCGCATCTCGACGAGAAGTTCGCCGCGCGCGGCCGCCGCTTCGGGCTGCCGACGATCCGCCGCAGCCCGCGCCGCCTGAACGGCTTCGTCCTCGACCGCGGCCGGCTCGCCCTGCCCGACGACGACTTCTTCCGCGCAAGTCCGGTCCGGCTGATCGAGATCTTCCAGCTCGCCGACCGCAACGCGCTCGAGATCCACCCGCTCGCGATGCGCGCGGCCGCCCGCGACGTGAAGCTGGTCGACGACATCCGCGACGATCCGACCGCCAACGCGCTGTTCCTCGACGTCCTCAGCTCGCCGCGCGATCCCGAACTCGTCCTGCGCTGGATGAACGAGACCGGCGTCTTCGGCCGCTTCGTGCCCGATTTCGGCCGCGTCGTCGCGCAGATGCAGTTCGACATGTACCACCACTACACCGTCGACGAACACACGATCCGCGCACTCGGCCTGCTCGCGCGGATCGAGAATGGCGCTTTGAAGGACGACCATCCGCTCGCCAGCGCGATCTTCCGCCAGATCGTCTCGCGCCGCGTCCTCTATGTCGCGGTGCTGCTCCACGACATCGCCAAGGGCCGCGGCGGCGATCACTCGATCCTCGGCGCAGAGGTCGCACAGCGTCTCTGCCCGCGCTTCGGCCTGAGCCCTGCCGAGACCGAAACCGTCGCCTGGCTCGTCCGCTGGCATCTGCTGATGTCCGCGACCGCGTTCAAGCGCGACCTGTCGGACTTCAAGACGATCCTCGATTTCTGCGACGTGGTGCAGAGCCCCGAGCGGCTGCGGCTCCTGCTCGTCCTCACCATCGTCGATATCCGCGCGGTCGGCCCGGGCGTCTGGAACGGCTGGAAGCGCCAGCTCCTCGGCGACCTCTATGAATCCGCCGAGGAGGTGCTCCGCCTCGGCCACAAGCAGAAGGGTCGCGCCGAACGCATCGCCGCCAAGCATGAGACGCTCCACGCCGATCTCGGCTGGAGCGACGCCGAGTTCGCCGCGTTCGTCCGCCGCATGCCCGAGGCCTATTGGATCGCCGAGCCCGAGGACGTGCTCGTCCACAATGCGCGCTTCCTCGCCGGCACGGGCGACGCGCAGCTCGCGATCGACGCACATGTCTATCCCGGCCGCGGTGCGACGCTCGTGACGATCTACGCCGCGGATCATCCCGGGCTCTTCTACCGCATCGCCGGCGCGATCCATGTCGCGGGCGGCAACATCATCGACGCGCGGATCCACACCACGCGCGACGGCATGGCGGTCGACAATTTCCTCGTCCAGGACCCCTTCGGTCGCCCGTTCGACGGCAGCGAACAGCTCGCCCGGCTGAAGACCGCGATCGAGGATGCGCTCGCCAACCGCGGCAAGCTCGCCGACCGCCTCGTCGCAAAGCCGCTCCCGCGCGCGCGCGCCGAGGCGTTCGACATCGTCCCCAATGCGATGATCGACAACCGCGCCTCGAACCGCTTCACCGTGGTCGAGGTCAACGCCCGCGACGGCCCCGCCCTGCTCAACCGGCTCGCCCAGGCGCTGTTCCAGTCGAAGGTGACGATCCACTCCGCGCATGTCGCCACCTATGGCGAACGCGCGGTCGACACCTTCTACATCACCGACCTCACCGGCGACCGCATCACCGCCCCCGCCCGGCTGAAGACCCTCGAACGCCGCCTGCTCGCGGCGGCCGCCGGCAAGCAACTAGACCTCGCCGCCTGACTAATCGTCATCCTGACGAAAGTCAGGATCCAGAGCCACGAACGTCTCGCTGAGTTATCCTGGATCCTGACTTTCGTCAGGATGACGGACGTGAACGAAGCCCCGCCACAAACGAAAAAGGCCGGCCCGCTCTCCCGAGCGGACCAGCCTTCCCTAGCGACGTTGAACGCTCAGAACCGCGTGCGCACCGTCAGCCCATAGGTCCGCGGCTCGGCGAGGTACGACGTGAAGATCTGGTTCCCCACACCACCAAACGCCTTCACCTGGTCGAGATTGCCCGCGCCTTGGAACGGCGCGTTGAACCCGACCTGCTGGTAATCGGTGTCGAGCAGGTTCTGCGCCCACAATTCGACCGCCCATTTCTGCGCCGGCCCGCGGATGCCGATCCGCGCGTTCATCAGGAAGAAGCCGTCCTGCGCCTTCTCGGTGAACAGGTCCGACCCGGTATTATAGTCGCTGGTCATACGGCCATCGATATAGAACAGCCCGGTGATCCCCGACGACCCCAGCTCGGGCGTCCACGTCCCCGACGCGGTGACCGTATGCTTGGGCGCGTTCGACAGCGTGTTGCCCGACAGCAGGAACAGCGCGGGGTCGAGCGCCTCGCCCGTCTCCGACCCGACCAGGTTGTTCTTGAAGGTCGTGTCGACATAGGTGTAGCCGAGGCTCACCGCGACGTCGCGGACCGGGAACAGCCCCGCCTCGAGCTCGACGCCCTGCGACCGCACGCCATATTTCACGTCGCCGGTGCACGCGCCCGTCGCCGCGCTCGCATCGCGATCCGCGCCGTTCAGGCTGGTGTCGCACGAGCTGATGTTCTGGACGATGAAGTTGGTGCCGTTGAACGTGTTCAGCTGGAAGTTCTTGAACTCCTGGCGGAAGCCCGCGACGTTGAAGGTGAACTGCGCGGAGGTGAACTTCAGCCCCAGCTCGTAGGAATTGACCGTCTCGGGATCGAACCGCAGCCGGCTCGCGCTCGCATTGGTCGGCGACGAGAAGACGTTCGCGGTCAAATCCGACCGGTCGAGATTATAGCCGCCCGCCTTGTAGCCGCGCGAATAGGACGCGTAGAGCAGCGTGTCGGTACGCGGCTTGTACGACACGATCCCCGTGCCGCTGAACTCGCCTTCCTTGAACCCGTCGTTCAGATCGAGCCCGTTCAGCGCCGAGGTCGAATTGCCTGTGCAGGTCAGCGTGACGATCCCGCCGACCAGAGTCTTCAGGCTGGCGGGCACCGCCGCACTCGCCAGCAGCGGGCTCAGCGCCGCCTGCTGCGCGGGGCAGACGGTGTTGTTGTTGTTGAAATCGGCGTGGAAGTCCTTGGCCTCATGCGTATAGCGAAGCCCGCCGGTGATCGACAGCTTGTCGGTGACCTTGAAGATGTTGTGCGTGAAGAACGCGTAATTCTCGCTGTCCTGATAATAGGTCGACCGCTGGTCGCCCAGATTGTTGAGCGTGCTCAGCCGGTCGATGCCGCTCAGGATGGTACCGGTCAGCGCGCCGAAGGCGGGCTGCGTGCCCGGAACCTGTCCCGACAGGACCGCACGTCCCGTCGCGCTGAGGCAGCCCGGATTGGCCGGATTGCGCAGCGCCGCCGCCGGGTTGACCGTCGCGACGATCCGGCACGCGGCGAATGCGCCATACTGCGTCCCGAACTTCAGATTGTCCGCGACGACCAGGTCTTCCTTCGAATAATAGCCGCCGACCAGCCAGTCGAGCTTGTCGTCGAACAGCGACCCGTTCAGCCGGACTTCCTGACTGAAGGTGTGGAACTGGCGATAGCTGTTGCCGTCGTCCGCGCGGTAGCCGATGTCGAGATTGCCGTAATCGATGTCGGCCGCGCCGCCCGACTTGTACTCGCGGTACGCGGTGATCGAGGTCAGCTGCGCAAAGCCGAGGTTCGCGTCGATCTGGCCCGAACCGCCATAATCCTTGGTGATGTTCGAATAGGCGCGGCCCAGCGTGTTGGCGATCCGGCGGTTATACGGGTCGCCCTGGCTCGGGAACACCGCGCCCATGCTCTGCATGACCTGCTGGATGCGGTTGCCCGCGGGGTTGATCGCGAAGTCGCCCGCGACGCCCGGCGTCGGATCGATCTTCTCGCGCGTGTCGATATAGACCGCACCACAGCATTTCTCGTCGCGCCGCGTGTAATCGCCGATCAGCCGCACCGACACGTCGGCGCTCGGCTCGAACAACAGCTGCCCGCGCACGAAATAGCGGTTGCGGTCGTTGTAATCGGTCTGGTTGATGACGTCGTAATAATAGCCGTCGCGCTTGCCGAACACGCCGTCGAGCCGGAACGCCAGCTTGTCCTTGATGATCGGCCCGGTCAGCCCGCCCGCGATGCGGATATTGTTGTAATTGCCATAGGTCGCGTCGCCATAGCCGCCGAACTGGTAGGACGGCAGCTTGGTCAGGATGTTGATCGTGCCCGCCGATGCGTTGCGCCCGGCCAGCGTCCCCTGCGGCCCGCGCAGCACCTCGATCCGGTCGACCTCGCCCAGATCGTTGAGGCCCGAGCCGGTGCGGCTGCGATAGACGCCGTCGATGAACACCGCGACCGAGCTTTCGAGGCCGGGATTGTCGCCGACCGTGCCGATACCGCGGATACGCGCCGAGGCGTTCGCCTCCGAGCCCGTCGACGAGATCAGCAGCGACGGCGCAAGCTGCGTCATCTGGCGGATGTCGGTCGCGCCCGAATTCTGCAGCGCGGCCTGGCCCACCGCGGACACCGCGATCGGCACGTTCGACAACCGCTCGGAGCGGCGCGTCGCGGTGATGACGATGTCGCCTGCGTTGATCGGCTGGGGATCGGCGTTCTCGGCAACCGGCTGCTGCTGCGCATCGACCGACGCGGCCGCGGTACCCGATGTATTTGAGGGTACGGTCTGCGCCTCGGGCTGCGTCGTCGGGACATCCTGTGCGAAGGCCGGCGCCGCGATCGCGATCGTCGCGGCGGCAGACAACAGATATGCGGTCATGCGCATGGGCATCTCTCCTGGCGGCTTCGAATTATTTCGAATTTCCGGTTTGGTCAGGAGGTAATTGGAATTTTCATGCAGCGTCCACCGATTTCCGTATGCGGAAGTAACTTTCCGGTCGCTGTGTCGCACTTCCGCAACACCGAGCAATAACACCGCGTGATAGCCCCGAAATCGATGCATCGCGCACGGGCGGTTCGCTCCCCGCGATTGACGCTACGGAACCTGCGATCGCGCGCCCCCCCCCCAACCCGACCCCAACGCAAACGGCCCACCGCCCCGGACAGGGGGCGATGGGCCGATCGCTATCGTTGCAGAGCGTCCCGCATCGCGGGCCGCGTCGTCACGCCGTTACTTGGGTGCGAGCACCATCAGCATCTGACGGCCTTCCATGCGCGGATACGCCTCGATCTTGGCGATCTCCGCGACGTCGTCCTGCACGCGCTTCAACAGGTTCATGCCCAGCTGGCCATGGCTCAGTTCGCGGCCACGGAAGCGCAGCGTGATCTTGACCTTGTCGCCCTCGCCGATGAAGTCGTTCACCTTCTTCATCTTCGTGTCGTAATCATGGTCGTCGATGTTCGGACGCATCTTGATCTCCTTGATCTCCTGCGTCTTCTGCGACTTGCGCGCGAGGTTCGCCTTCTTCTGCGCCTCGTACTTGAACTTGCCGACATCGAGGAACTTGGCGACGGGCGGATCGGCGTTGGGCGAGACCTCAACCAGGTCCAGACCATGCTCGGCCGCCTGCTCGATCGCTTCGCGCGTGTACATCACGCCCAGATTCTCGCCCTCGTGATCGATCACGCGGACCTTCTGGCTCTGGATGAATTCGTTGAATCGCGGGCCGTTCATCGCGGGCGTCTGCATGGGCCGGCGCATCGTGGGAGGACGTATGGGGGTTGCTCCTGTTGTTTCTGACGAAGTATTTGGGCCGGCTTATAGCGCAGAAAGCTCTGCGCGGAAAGCCGGCCTCGTCCATCACATATCGGGAGCGCGCGCCTCGATCGCAAGGCGTGCCACCGCCTCGTCGAGCGACAGCATCTCCTGCCCCTGGCTGCCCAGCCGGCGAATCGCGACCGTCGCCTCGTCCGCCTCGCGCTTGCCGACCACGAACAGCACCGGCACCTTGGCCAGGCTGTGCTCGCGCACCTTGTAGTTGATCTTCTCGTTGCGCAGGTCGGTCTCGACGCGGATCCCCGCCTTGCGCAGCGCCGCGACCACACTGTGCGCATAGTCGTCCGCATCCGACACGATCGTCGCGACCACCACCTGCACCGGCGCCAGCCACAGCGGGAAGCGCCCGGCATGATGCTCGATCAATATGCCGATGAACCGCTCGAACGTGCCGAGGATCGCGCGGTGGAGCATCACCGGCCGGTGCCGCTCGCCATCCGCGCCCACATACGACGCGTCGAGTCGCTCGGGCAGCACGCGGTCCGACTGGATCGTGCCGACCTGCCACGTCCGCCCGATCGCATCGGTCAGGTGGAATTCGAGCTTCGGCGCATAGAACGCCCCCTCGCCCGGCAGCTCCTCGAAATTCGCCTTGATCGTGTCGCTCAGCGTCGACTGCATCACCGCCTCGCGCAGCTCGGCCTCCGCCTTGTCCCACATTGCGTCGTCGCCGAACCGCTTTTCGGGGCGCAGCGCGAGCTTCACCGCATACTCCTCGAAGCCCAGATGCTTGTACACGCTGTCGAGCAGCTCGCAGAACTTGCGTACCTCCTCGACCAGCTGGTCCTCGCGGACGAAGATATGCGCGTCGTCCTGCGTGAACTGGCGCACGCGCATGATGCCGTGCAGCGCGCCATGCGGCTCGTTGCGGTGGCAGCAGCCGAACTCCGCCATCCGGATCGGCAGGTCGCGGTACGACTTGATCCCCTGCTTGAAGATCAGCACGTGCGCCGGACAGTTCATCGGTTTCAGCGCCATCAGGTCGCCTTCGCCCGAGAGCACCGCGCCCTCGTCTTCCACATTGGGGATCTCGTCGGGCACCACGAACATGTTCTCGCGATACTTGCCCCAGTGGCCCGACTGCTCCCACTGCTTGGCGTCCATCAGCTGCGGCGTCTTCACCTCGGCATAGTCCGCCGCATCGAGCCGCCGGCGCATATACGCCTCCAGCTGCCGCCACAGCACGAAGCCGTTGGGATGCCAGAACACCGACCCCTGCGCCTCGGACTGGAGGTGGAACAGGTCCATCTCCTGCCCGATCTTGCGGTGATCGCGCTTGGCGGCTTCCTCCAGCCGGAAAAGATGCTGGTCGAGCTGCTTCTTGTTGAGCCAGCCGGTGCCGTAGATGCGGCTCAGCATCGCGTTCTTCTGGTCGCCGCGCCAATAGGCGCCCGACACGCGCGTCAGCTTGAACGCGGCGGGATCGAGCTTGCCGGTTGAGACCATGTGCGGCCCGCGGCACATGTCGAGCCACTCGCCCTGGCGATAGATGGTCAGCTCCTCGCCCTCGGGCAGCTCGGCGGCCCATTCGGCCTTGAACGTCTCGCCCTGTTCGGTCCAGCGGTCGATCAGCTGCTGACGCGACCAGACCTCGCGCAGGAACGGCTCGTTCCGCGCGATGATCGCGCGCATCTCCGCCTCGATCGCGGGCAGGTCCTCGTCGGTGAACGGCCGGTCCTTCGGCGCAAAGTCGTAATAGAAGCCGTCATCGGTCGCCGGCCCGAAGGTGATCTGCGTGCCGGGAAACAGATGCTGCACCGCTTCGGCCATCACATGCGCCAGGTCATGCCGCACCAGCTCGAGCGCATCCGCCTCGTCGCGCGCGGTGACGAGCGCGAGGTTCGTATCCCCCTCGAATGGCCGGCTGAGATCCCGCACCTGCCCATCGATCCGCGCCGCCAGCGCCGCCTTGGCAAGCCCCGGCCCGATCGCCGCAGCGACATCCGCGGGCGTAGTCCCGGGCGCAACCTCGCGGACGGAACCGTCGGGAAGCGTAATGCGGAACATGGCAGACATGAGGAACTTTCTCGTGATGGAAGAGCGGCGCTTATGCCGTCGCCCAACCGATATAGGCAACCCGCCACGCACCGACACCCCACGAACCGCCCCCATGTTCCCCGGCGAAGGCCGGGGCCCAGTTGGGAAACGTCGCCGACAAAGGACCGCGCCCAGTTACGCCGACCTCACCACCTGGACCCCGGCCTCCGCCGGGGAACCACCCCCGTCATCCTGACGAACGTCAGGACCCAGAGCCACGCCGCGCGCGCCGCGACCCCAGCACACCGCAATATCCCCGCGACCACCCCCAAACTCCACCCCGGCGAAGGCCGGGGCCCAGTTGGGAAACGTCGCCAACAAAGGACCGCGCCCAGTCACGCCGACCTCACCACCTGGACCCCAGCCTCCGCCGGGGCGGACCCACCCCCGTCATCCTGACGAAAGTCACGATCCAGAGCCAAACAGCGCGCGCCGCGACCCCAGCACACCGCAATACCCCGCGCCCCTCCCCAAACTCTACCCCGGCGAAGGCCGGGGCCCAGTTGGGAAACGTCGCCGACAAAAGACCGCGCTCAGTTACGCCGACCTCACCAACTGGACCCCGGCCTCCGCCGGGGTGGAAGCAATCTGCCCCCTCACCCCACCCCAAACGGCACCACATGGTTCCCCTGCGTGTGCCCCACCTCGGCCCGCCCCAGATACGGCACCCCCATGTCCCGCGCCCAGCGCACCATCATGTAATCCAGCGTCTCCCCCCAGGCCGGCTCGTTCGCCTGCACCGCAGTGACCGCCCCCAGCCTGAGCCCGGCAATCCCCTTCAGCTGCGTCGCGTTCGCCACTTTGAACAGCATCCGGTCGATCGCATACATCGGCTCCGACACCTCCTCGACGATCAGCACATGATCGGTCAGATCCGGCAGCCACGGCGTCCCGATCAGCGACGTCAGGATCGACAGGTTGAACGCCGCCGAAGGCTGCCCCCCGAGCCCCGGCTCGAGTCCGCTGCGATCCCCCCGCGCCATCCACCCGAGCGACCGCGCCACCGTCGCCTCGCCATCATGCCGGTTGATGTCGCTCACCATCGGCCCGTGCGCCACCCGCCCGATCCGCCGCGCATAGAGCGCCCCCAGCAGGAACCCGACATCCGAATAGCCCAGATACGTCTTGTGCCGCGCCGCGCGCCCCAGCTCGGGCATCACCATCTGCAGGATCCGGTTCGCGCCATAACCCCCGCGCAGGAACCAGAGCGCGTCGAACGCCGGATCGTTCGCATATTCCAGAAACGCCGCCGCCCGCGCGAAATCCGACCCCGCGAAATGCCCGTCGGTCGCGGTGCACTGCGGATGGAACACCAGCTCGACCTCGGGAAACGCGCGCGCCGCATAGGCGGTGACCACGGGGATCGCCGAAGGGTTGGTCCGGCTCGACGCGGCGAGAACACCGATGCGCATGGTTCGTCCTGTCTTGCCCCGTTACGCAACCGCCGATAGCGCGAGCACATGGATATCACCAACCCCTCCGACCAGACCGCCGCCGACCAGCCCGCCTATTTCTTCATCGGCATCGGCGGGTCGGGGATGATGCCGCTCGCGATGATCCTCGCGGGCCGCGGCGCGACCGTCGCGGGATCGGACCGCAATCTCGACCAGGGCCGCGTCCCCGCCAAGTTCGACGATCTCGCCGCCAAGGGGGTCGCGCTCTTCCCGCAGGACGGCAGCGGCATCGTCTCTGCGGACCAGCACGTCGTCGCCTCCGCCGCGATCGAGCCGACCGTCCCCGACATGATCGCCGCCGCCGCGCTCGGCTGCCCGCGCGCCACCCGCGCCGAGCTGCTCGCCTCGCTGTTCAACGACAGCCGCCTGCCGATCGGCGTGGCCGGCACCAGCGGCAAGTCGACCGTCACCGGCATGATCGGCTGGATCCTCCACACCGCCGGCCGCGACCCCACCGTGATGAACGGCGCGGTGATGAAGAACTTCGTGCGCCCCGACGCCCCCTTCGCCAGCGCGCTGGTCGGAGCCGGCGACACCTTCGTCAGCGAGGTCGACGAAAGCGACGGCTCGATCGCGCATTACGCGCCCAGGATCGCCGTGCTCAACAATGTCAGCCTCGACCACAAGTCGCTCGAGGAACTTCGCGCGCTCTTCGGCGCCTTCATAGCCAAGGCCGAGACCGCGGTCGTCAACGCCAACGACCCCGACGCCGCAGCCCTCGCCGCGCGCCTCCCCCGCGGCCAGGTCACCACCTTCGCGATCGACGCCTCCGCCGACCTCCGCGCCGAAAACCTCGCCCCCGAACCCTTCGCGATAGCCTTCGACCTCGTCTCGCGCGGCGTTCGCACGCGCGTGACGCTCGCCGTCCCCGGCCGCCACAATGTCGCGAACGCGCTAGCCGCGATCGGCGCGGCGATGGCCGCCGACGTGTCGCTCCCCGACGCGGTCAGGGCACTCGCGAGCTTCACCGGCCTGCGCCGCCGCTTCGATCTCGTCGGCGAAGCGAACGGCGTCGCGGTGATCGACGATTTCGGCCACAACCCCGACAAGATCGCCGCGACGCTCGACACGCTCCACGCCTTTCCCGGCCGCCTGCTGATCCTGTTCCAGCCGCACGGCTATGGCCCCTTGAAGGTCATGGGCACCGAGCTCGTCGCCACCTTCGTCGAACGGATGGCGCCCGAAGACCTGCTCGTCCTCCCCGACCCGGCCTATTATGGCGGCACCGTCACCCGCGAGGTCACGAGCGCCGACATCGTCGCCCGGATCGCCGCGGAGGGCCGCGACGCCCGCCACATCGCCGACCGCGCCGACGCCGCCGCGCTGCTGGTGGCCGAGGCGCGCCCCGGCGACCGCATCGTCGTGATGGGCGCGCGCGACGACACGCTCAGCCTGCTCGCGGCGACCATGGTCGAATCCCTCGCCGGCTGATAGGATAAGCCCGATCCCCCGTCCGGAGACCCGCCGATGTTCCGCCGCCTCTTCCTCGACCATCCCGCCACCGTCGGCGAAAGCTATGCCGAGCATTTCGGCGTCGCCAGCCGGTTCGGCGTGACGATGATCGCGGGCGGCCTCGGCGCCCTCGTCCACGCGGTCATCCCCGCTTTGTGCAAGACCAGCGGCAGCGACACGGTGCGCGAACTCCACCGCCAGATGGTCGCCAAACGCGGCGCGGTGGCGGCCGACCAGACCCAGATGAAAACGGTAGAATTCATCATCTGACCCCCCGGCCCAAGCTGGCTCGTCCCCCCGCGAAAGCGGGGGCCCAGGACGAAGGCGGTAAGCGCCGCCCTCCCCCCACCCGTCATCCTGACGAAAGTCAGGACCCAGAGCCAACGGCGCTGCGCCCCATAACCCTGGATCCTGGGTCAAGCCCAGGATGACGGCGGTGAAGTGCAGCCCTCCCCACCCGTCCTCCCGACGGCGGGGAAGCGCCGCCCTCCCCACTCGCCATCCGGACGGCGGGGAAGCGCCGCCCCCCTCCCCCCGTCATCCTGACGAAAGTCAGGATCCAGAGCCAAGCAGCACCGAGCCCTGCCACCCCGGACTCCCGCCTACATGGGAGAACGAACAGGCGCGATCGCATCCCCTCAACCCCGCCCCCCACTGTAAAGCCCCCTTGACTTCCACACACCCAAATGACAAGTTTCCTTTACTGATTTGAAAGGACGCTTGACCATGCACAAGAGCCCCGCGCTGCGCCGCTACAACGCCACCGTTCTCGGTCTCAGCCTTGCGTACATGGGCACGCTGTTCGGCGTGGTGGCGCTGTTCCGCAGCCATCCGCCGACCGGCCCGCTCGCCTATCTTCTCGCAGTGCTGCCCGCGCTCCCGCTGCTCGGCGTCTTCCTCGCCTGGGGGCGCTATCTGCGCGACGAGCCCGACGAATATATCCGCACGATGAACGTCCGCCAGACGCTGATCGCCACCGTCTTCATGCTCTGCGCGACGACGATCTGGGGCTTTCTCGAAAGCTTCGGCCTCGCCCCGCACGTCCCGGCCTATTCGGCGGGTGTGCTCTGGTTTGCCGGCCTGATGCTCGGCGGGTGCGTCAACATCGCCGCGGTGCGCGCAGGGACAGCATGAAGAACCGCCTGAAAGTCCTGCGCGCCGAACGCGACTGGAGCCAGGGCGACCTCGCCGACCGCCTCGACGTCTCGCGCCAGAGCGTCAACGCGATCGAAACCGGCCGCTACGACCCCTCGCTTCCGCTCGCCTTCCGCATCGCCGAGCTGTTCGGCCTCGCGATCGAGGACATCTTCACCAGCCCCTCCGCACCAGCCTGACCTATCCCGACCCGCCCGCTTTGGCTAAAGCCCCGCGCATGACCGACACCACCACCCCCGCGCCGGACCGCCCCCGCCTCGCCTATCACCACACGACCGGCACCGGCCCGACGATCGTCTTCCTGTCGGGCTATGGTTCGGACATGACGGGCACCAAGGCGGTTACGCTCGAGGCCTGGGCGAAATCGCAGGGCCGCGCCTATCTCCGCTTCGACTATGGCGGCTGCGGCCGCAGCGAGGGCGCGTTCGAGGATCAGACGCTCGTCGACTGGCGCGACGACGTGATCGCGATGCTCGAGGCGCTGGCGGACGGCCCCGCGGTGCTCGTCGGCTCGTCGCTCGGCGGCTGGCTGATGCTGCTCGTCGCGAAGGCCCGCCCCGATCTGGTCGCGGCGCTCGTCGGCATCGCCCCCGCGCCCGACTTCACCGACTGGGGCTTCACCCCTGAGGAAAAGCTGACGCTGCTCAGCGCGGGCCGGCTCGAACGCGCCAACGATTACGGCCCCGAACCCACCATCTACACCCGCGGCTTCTGGGCGTCGGGCGAGGCGAACCGGCTGATGTTCGGCTGGATCGAGATCCGCTGCCCCGTCCGCCTGATCCAGGGCCAGCGCGACAAGGCGGTGCCGTGGCTGCGGACCACCCGGCTCGCCGAGCTGCTTCGTTCAGCCGATGTGCAGACATTGCTCGTCAAGGACGGCGATCACCGCCTGTCACGCGATTCCGACATCGCGCTGATCATCCGCGCGGTCGAGGATGTGATCGCCCGCTTATGATCCTGATGCTGCTCGCCCCCGCGCTGCTCCTGTCCCAGGCCGCCAGCCCCGCCACAAAGCCTGCCGCCAGGCCGACAGCGACACCGGCCGCCAGGCCCGCCGCCGCCGGCCCCGCCGACGATGCCACCCGGCTCCAGCGCTGCATCGCGACGATCGCCACCGATCCGGTCGCCGCGCGTGCCGAGGCGGGCCGCTGGCGGATGGCGGGCGGCGGCGCCGCGGCGCGCGACTGTGGCGGGCTCGCCTTTGCCGCGGAAAAGAACTGGGCCGCCGCCGCCGCCGAATTCGAGAGCGCGGCGCGCGACGCGCAGCTCGCGCACGACGATCGCGCCGCGACCTACTGGGCGCAGGGTGGCAATGCCTGGCTCGCCGCGGGCGACGCGACCAAGGCGCGCACCGCGCTCGATTCGGCACTCACCGCGGGGACGCTGACCGGGCTCCAGCTCGGCGAGGCACGGCTCGACCATGCGCGCGCGCTCGTCGCCGCGGACGACCTCGCCTCCGCGCGCACCGATATCGATCTCGCGCTGACCACCGCGGGCGACGATCCGCTCGCCTGGCTGCTGTCCGCAACGCTCGCGCGGCGGATGGGCAATCTGCCCCGCGCACGCGGCGACATCGCCGAGGCGCTCAAGCGCTCCCCCGACGACGCTTCGGTCCAGCTCGAGGCGGGCAACATCGCCGCGCGCGACGGCGACGAGACCCGCGCCCGCGCCGCCTGGGCCGAAGCCGCGCGGCTCGCCCCCGACACCCCCACCGCCCGCAACGCCATCGCCGCGCTCCGCCAGTTCGACCCGCCCAAACCCTGATCCGCCGGGAGAACCGCGCCCGCCCAAACGTCATTCCCGCGCAGGCGGGAACCCAGACCGGCAACCCTCACGGCCCGGCCACCCCCGCCCGCCCCTCTGGATCCCCGCCTCCGCGGGGATGACGGACGTGAGAGACGAGCACGACGCCACCCGCCCAAACGTCATTCCCGCGCAGGCGGGAACCCAGACGGGCAACCGTCACGGCCCGGCCACCACCGCCCGCCCCTCTGGATCCCCGCCTCCGCGGGGATGACGGACGGAGGATAGGGGCGCGGCAACAGTCTCCATGGCGAATGCCCCACCCGCCACGCCCGCCCCTCTGGAACCCCGCCGGGGCGCCGCCTATCTACCGGCGATCCAACCCGAAAAGGCCGTCCATGAAATATCTGCACACGATGATCCGGGTCACCGATCCGGCCAAGACGATCGCGTTCTTCGAGCTGCTCGGGCTGAAGGAGGCCCGCCGCCTCGAAAACGAGCAGGGTCGCTTCACGCTGATCTTCCTCTCCGCGCCCGGTGACGAGAGCGCCGAGGTCGAGCTGACGCACAACTGGGATCCGGAAGACTATGGCGAAGGCCGCAATTTCGGACACCTCGCCTACCGCGTCGACAATATCTACGAGACCTGCCAGCGGCTTCAGGACGCCGGGGTGACGATCAACCGGCCGCCGCGCGACGGCCACATGGCGTTCGTCCGCACCCCCGACAACATCTCGATCGAGCTGCTGCAGGACGGCCGGCTCGACCCTGCCGAGCCCTGGGCGTCGATGCCCAACACCGGCCACTGGTAAGGGCCACTGGTAAGGATCGTCGGCCCGCCCGCCGCGCGTCACGCGCGGCGGCGGGCCGGCATCGTCCCGGCCGCCATCGCCGCGGCACAGTCGGCGACGTGGACCGTCGCACCGCAACCCTCGATGATCTCGATCCGCATTGTCAGGTCGACACAGCCCTGGCGGATGTCCTCCGCCAGCATCTCGCGCATCGCCACGATCGCATGCTCGATCGCCGCCGCGCGGTGCGCCAGCTCGATCCCCTCGTGATCCTCGATCACCTCGCCGCCCAGGGCGATCTGAAATCTGTATCGCGGCATCAGCGACATCCTGTGCGTTCGACGCGACGGCCGGGGCGACCGGCGCTGCCGCGCCCAGTGTTCGCCCCTGTTTCTCGCAAGGCGTCTACGCCCCTGCGCGACGATCGGTTCCGCGCCACCCGTACAGCGCGCGGCAGCCGACATTTTCTTACAATAACCGACAATTTCCGAAATGCGCGTCTAACCTATGTTTGAGCGAGACTATAACGCCTGTGATAGTGCAGGGCGCCTCTGGGCAAGCTATGCTTAACCCGGCGACTGAGAGTTCGATATGCTCCCGCCCGAGCGGAGCCTGCATGTGGATTACCCCATCGTCGTCACCGATCATCTGATTGCCAAGCTCGCGACCCGGGTCGAGCTGAGTGCGGCGGATCGCGTGGCGATCGCGGCGCTGCCGTGCAAGCTGCGCACGATCGATCAGTCGACCTACATGCTGCGCGAGGGCCAACGCCCGCTGCGCTGCGCGTTCGTGATCGACGGCTTCGCCTATCGCCAGAAGCTCACCCCCGACGGCGAGCGCGAGATCGTCTCGATCCTGATGCCGGGCGACTTCATCGATCTGCAGAACCTGTTCCTCGAGGAATCGGATCACGACGTCCAGGCGCTGACCCGGATCACCGTCGCCGAGATCCCGATCCCCGCACTGCGCGAGATCGTCGCGGTTTCGCCGAAGATCGCCACCGCCTTGTGGATCGAGGCGCTGGTCGAGGCGTCGATCCACCGCGAATGGCTGCTCAACGTAGGTCGCCGCAACGCCAAGATGCGGCTTGCGCACCTGCTCTGCGAATTCTCCGCCCGGCTGCGCGCCTCCTCGCTCAGCGACGCGGACGGCAGCTACGAACTGCCGATGACGCAGGAACAGATGGGCGATGCGCTCGGCCTGACCCCGGTCCATGTCAACCGCGTGCTCCGCGCGCTCGAGACCGACGGCCTGATCACGCGTCGCAAGCGGCAGATCGGCGTCGTCGACTGGTGCGCGCTGCGCGACGCCGCCGAATTCAACGAACGCTATCTCCACCTGACCCAGACGCGCAGCTGAGGACGGGGCCTGAGGACGGGGCCAGAGCCGCCCCGACCCGGCCACTCTTGACTTTTCGACCGGTCGCGCGCATCTGACCGCCATCGAGGTGTCATGCAGCGTGATCGGACCTGAACAAGGTCCAGGCTCCGCCTCGGTCGTTTCTAACGGGCTTCCCTTTTCACGCGGGGTGTCAAAACACCACGCCCCTCGCGCGTCCTCCTGTGGATTCGCGAGCCCGGCACATTTGAGAGACTATTCATGTCCTTTTCCAACCTCGGCCTCGCCGAGCCCCTCGTCCGCGCGCTCGAAGCCAAGGGCTATACCGAGCCGACGCCGATCCAGGCCCAGTCGATCCCGATCCTGCTCGAGGGCGGCGACCTGCTCGGCATCGCGCAGACCGGCACCGGCAAGACCGCCGCGTTCGTGCTCCCCTCGATCCAGCGCCTGACCGAGACGCAGAAGCGCGTCCTGCCGACGCATTGCCGCATGCTCGTCCTCGCGCCGACGCGCGAACTCGCCAGCCAGATCGCCGACAGCGCACGCGCCTATGGCCAGTTCAGCAAGATGTCGGTGACCACCGTGTTCGGCGGCACCAGCATCAACAAGAACCGCCAGGACCTCAGCCGCGGCGTCGACATCCTCGTCGCCACGCCGGGCCGCCTGATCGACCTGATCGAGCAGGGCTTCTGCAACCTGTCGATGATCGAGATCCTCGTGCTCGACGAAGCCGACCAGATGATGGACCTCGGCTTCATCCACGCGCTGAAGAAGATCGTCCGCATGCTGCCGAAGAAGCGCCAGACTTTGTTCTTCTCGGCGACGATGCCGACCGCGATCCGCGATCTCGCCTCGCAGTTCCTGCTCGATCCGAAGACCGTCTCGGTCAAGCCCGCCGCGACCACCGCAGAGCGCGTCGACCAGTATGTCACCTTCTGCAACCAGTCGGAAAAGCAGGCGCTGCTGACGATCACGCTGGGCGATCCCGCGATCGACCGCGCGCTCGTCTTCACGCGCACCAAGCACGGCGCCGACCGCGTCGTGAAGCTGCTCGCGGGCAACGGCATCGCCTCGAACGCGATCCACGGCAACAAGAGCCAGGGCCAGCGCGAGCGCGCGCTGGGCGAATTCAAGCAGGGCAAGGTCAAGGTCCTGATCGCGACCGACATCGCTGCGCGCGGCATCGACGTCTCGGGCGTCAGCCACGTCATCAACTTCGAGCTGCCCAACGTCGCCGAGCAGTATGTCCACCGCATCGGCCGCACCGCGCGTGCGGGCGCCAGCGGCATCGCCGTCGCGTTCTGCGCGGATGACGAGAAGGCCTATCTGCGCGACATCGAGCGGATCACCCGCCAGAAGGTGACGGTCCGCCCGCTGCCCGACGATTTCGTCAACCTGTCGAACCAGATCAAGCAGACGCGCGTCAAGACGATGGGCGCCGATCCCGAAGTCCGGATCGACCGTCCGCGCGATCCCGCGCGTCCCCGCGCCACCCACGCGCCCCGCGCGACCGGCACCACCGGCCGCAACTATGCGGGCGCAAGCCGTGGCGGTCAGGGTGGCGGCGGCCAGGGTGGCGGCGGCGGTCGTCCCCAGGGCGGCGGTCGTCCCGGCGGCCAGGGCGGTGGTCGCCCCGCCGGTGGCGGTCGCCCCGGCGGCCAGGGCCGCGGCGCCGGCCCCAGCTCGGCACGCTAAGGCCCCATGTCTTTGCCTCGCGGGTTTGCTATAGGCAGACCTGCGAGGAGAAGACTGATGGACGTCTCGAATACCCCGATCGCCGAACGCATCGCCCGCGTCCTGGCGGGCCAGCGGATCAGCGCCAATGCCGGCGGCGACACCGCCTCCGCGTCGCGCCTGATCGACGAAGCCTGGACCGACTATCTCCCCGACGCGCTCGCGGTCCTGCGCACCTTGCGCGAACCCGACCAGACCATGGCCGCCGCCGGCGACCCCGCCATCTGGGAAACCATGGTCCTCGCCGCGCTCAAGGCCGCCCGCCCGCAGACGGTGGTGCTGTAGCCGACGCCCCTCACTCCCCCTCGTCATCCTGACGAAAGTCAGGACCCAGAGCCAAAAGCGACCCCGCCCGTAACTCTGGGTCCTGGGTCAAGCCCAGGATGACGAAGAGGGCGGGAACCGCCCCCCCATCCGTTCGCCCTGAGCGAAGTCGAAGGGCCGGCCCCAAGTGCTTCGACTTCGCTCAGCACGAACGGAGCGTGAGAGCGCAATGGCACCCCCGCCCCCGTACGCACCCGAAAACCCCCAGACTAAAGCACGAACCGGCTAAGATCCGTATTCCGCGCAATCTCCTTCAGCTGGCTGTCGACATACGCCCCGTCGATCACCACGCTGGACCCGCCGCGATCCTCGGCATTGTAGCTGACGTCCTCGAGCAGCTTCTCCATCACCGTCTGCAACCGCCGCGCGCCGATATTCTCGACCTCGGCATTCACCTCCGCGGCGATCCGCGCGACCGCGGCGATGCCGTCCTCGGTGAAGCGGATCTCGACGCCTTCCGTGGCGATCAGCGCCTTGTACTGCAGCGGCAGCGACGCCTTGGTATCCGACAGGATCGCAACGAAATCCCCCTCGGTCAGGCCCTTCAGCTCGACCCGGATCGGCAGACGCCCCTGCAACTCGGGCAGCAAATCGCTCGGCTTGGCGACATGGAACGCCCCGCTCGCGATGAACAGGATATGGTCCGTCTTCATCGGTCCGTATTTGGTCGCGACCGTCGTCCCCTCGATCAGCGGCAACAGGTCGCGCTGAACGCCCTCGCGGCTCACCGATCCGCCGCGCCCGTCGCTGACCGCGATCTTGTCGATCTCGTCGAGGAACACGATCCCGTTCGCCTCGGCATCCGCCAGCGCGACGCGACTCACCTCGTCCTGGTCGAGCCGCTTGTCCGCCTCTTCCTCGACCAGCTTGTCCCACGCCGCGGTCACCGTCAGCTTGCGGCGCTTCAATTGCTGCCCGCCGCCCAGCGACTTCATCATCTCGCCGATGTTGATCATCTGCGGCGCGCCGCCGGGGATCTCGAACGGCGTGGTCGGCGTCTGCTCGACCTCGATCTCGACCTCGGCGGCGTTCAGATGCCCGTCGAGGAACCGCTGCTTGAAGCTCTCGCGCGTCGCGGTGCTCGAATCCTTGCCGACCAGCGCGTCGAGCAGCCGGCCCATCGCCGCCTCCTCCGCCTTGTCCTTCACCGCGATCCGCCGGCGTTCCTTCTCCAGCCGGATCGCCTCCTCGACCAGGTCGCGCGCGATCTGCTCGACGTCGCGGCCGACATAGCCGACCTCGGTGAACTTGGTCGCCTCGACCTTGACGAACGGCGCATCGGCGAGCTTCGCCAGCCGCCGGCTGATCTCGGTCTTGCCGCAGCCGGTCGGCCCGATCATCAGGATGTTCTTCGGCGTCACCTCGTCGCGCAGATCCTCGCTGAGCTGCTGGCGCCGCCACCGGTTGCGCATCGCCACCGCGACCGCGCGCTTGGCCGCGGCCTGGCCGATGATATGCGCGTCAAGCGCGGCGACGATTGCCTTGGGGGTAAGCTGGTCGTTCATGATCACTCTTCTTCGCCCCTCCCCTTCAGGGGAGGGGTTGGGGGTGGGGACTATCCGCGGGCGGAGCGCTTGATGAAGCCCCCCACCCCAACCCCTCCCCTGAAGGAGAGGGGCTTCCGGGTCTTCAGCTGGTCGAGTCCATCGACTCCACGGTCAGCCGGTCATTGGTGTACACGCAGAGCTCGCTCGCGATTCCCATCGCCTTGCGGCACAGCACCTCGGCATCGCTCTCATATTCGACCAGCGCGCGCGCCGCGGCGAGCGCATAGTTGCCGCCCGATCCGATCGCCGCGACGCCGTTCTCGGGCTCGAGCACGTCGCCATTGCCCGTCAGGATCAGCGTCACGTCCTTGTCCGCGACGATCATCATCGCCTCGAGGTTGCGCAGGAACTTGTCGGTCCGCCAGTCCTTGGCGAGCTCGACCGCGGCCCGGAGCAACTGCCCCTGATGCTGCTCCAGCTTGCGTTCGAGCCGTTCGAACAGCGTGAAGGCATCCGCGGTCGCGCCGGCGAACCCGCCGATCACCGACCCGTCGCCGAGCCGCCGCACCTTGCGCGCATTGGGTTTCATGACCGTCTGGCCCATCGAGACCTGGCCGTCGCCGATCACGACGACCTTGCCGCCGCGCCGGACCGAAAGGATGGTGGTGCCGTGCCAGACCGGCATGGCGTGGGGATCATTTGCACTCATGACCGCGATGTAGGGTGCGCTTTCGACCACGCAACGGTCCGTTGCACCGACCCCCTGCACCACCCCCTCACCCTCCCGCTCGTCTTCCCTGTCAGCTTCCCGGTTACCTTCCCCCTTTACGTCATCCTGACGAACGTCAGGATCCAGAGCCCCGAACGCCACGCGCGCCGCTCCGATACCAGTCCCGCTCACCGCCGCTTCCCCCACTCACGCGCCGCGGTATACCCCAGATACCCCGTCCCGAAGAGCGCGTAGAGCGGCTCGGGGATCGCCCCCAGATACGCCCCCACGCCCGCCGCGATCGCCTGCGCCGCCGCCGGCCGCACCGCCGCGAGCAGACCCACCGGGATCGCCCCGAGCAGCAACGCGTACATCACATACAGGAACCCCGGCCGCGCCCGCGTCACCCACGGATCGGCGGGCAGCTCCGCCCCCTCCTCAACGCCTCTCGTCATGACACCCCCCTGGAAAAGTGGCGCTTTCCGCCTCACGCCCGGTTCGCGAGCCAGCCATAAAGGAACGCCTCGTTCGCCGGCCGCCGCTCCGCCAGCGCGACATAGCGTTCGCCCTGCAGTGCCTCGATCGCCTTCAGCAGCACCGCCTCGCCCCCCGCCCCGCGTCGCTTGAGGAACCCCGCCAGCGCCGCCAGCGTCCCCGCCCCGATCCGGCCATCGACGACGAGGTCGGGATAATCGCTCGCCCCCCGATTGAGCGCGTTGAGCGCCCGCTGCAGAAACCCGCTCGCGACCGCCGGCCCCATATTCACCCCGGTATCGAACAATTCCCCCGCAATATCCGGCGCGATCCGGCCAACCCCCTCATATCCGGGGTCAATCCAGTAAGCCTGCCGATAGATCGCGACCGCCGCCGCCCGCGGAAACACCCGCATGTCCCCCGCAAACCCATGCGCCCGCGCCACCGCCTGCGTGATCCCGAACCGCGTCGCCCCCCCGCGATCCGCCGGATGATCGCCGTACCCGCCCTCACGATCGATCACCGCCTCGATCAGCCCACCGATCTCCATCCCCGATTCCCCCGATTCGCCCGCAACCATATAACCATATAGGTTAGCGAAAAGCAAGATCAGGGCCTAGAATGGTAAAAGACAAACACCGTCCACCGTCATCCTGACGAAAGTCAGGACCCAGAGCCAAGCAGCGCAAGCGCCCGTAACCCTGGGTCCCGGGTCAAGCCCGGGATGACGAAAATGGAAACCCACCCCTATCGGTCAACCAGCAACCCGCTCCCAAACCTCAGCTTTCCTCCCCATCCAGCCGAGCTTGATCCAGCACCCGCTCCCCCCGCGCCCGCTCCTCAGCATCCCGCGCACGCTCCGCCTTGGTCCGCCCGAACGCCGCGCGGTTCGCGTCCGCCACCACCCCCGCCTCGCGCCGCGCCCGCGCTTTGCGCGCACGCCGCAAATTGATGATCTCGCCCATGAATCCCCTCGCACCCCGCTTGCCAGCATCCCGCCGGCGCTACAGACTGCCCCTCCTATGCGCCATCCCGTCCTGCTGTCCGCCCTTCTCCTGCTCCCCGCCGCCGCGTCGGCGCAGGCACTGCCGCCCGGCGCCTGGGCGATCACCTCGACCGCGGTCGAGCTCGTCATTCCGGGTGCGCCGGGGTTTATCCTGCGGATGATGCGCGGAAAATCGAAGACCGAGCGCAAATGCCTGCCGCCCGAACAGGCCTCGTCGGGCGTCGCCGCGCTGTTCGTCCCCAAGCCCGAGGCGCGCTGCACCGTCGAGCGCGCGCAGTTCTCGGGCGGGCGGATCGATCACGTCATGACCTGTCCGCAGAAAAAGGGGCCGCCGATGCGGATCGTCCGCGCGGGCAGCTATGGCGCGACCGGTTTCACCGCGCGGATGACGATGACCGGCGAGACCGACAAGGGCGCGATGCGCATCGTCGCGGATCAGGTCGCGGCGCGCACCGGTCCTGTCTGCAAACGCTGACGCCAGGATCTGGAATGGCACGATATTTCGTGCCCGCGAGCGGCATCGCCTCTGGCGGCCGGCTCCGGAAAGTTTCTGGTCGGGGCGACAGGATTCGAACCTGCGACCCCCACACCCCCAGTGTGATGCGCTACCAGGCTGCGCTACGCCCCGACCGAAGGGCGCGCATTATGCGGATGTTGCGCGCGATGCAAGCACGCGATTGCGGCAAAGCCCATATTCGTCCGTCTCATCGCGGCCCGGCCACGCTTCACCGGCGCACATTGGTTGCGCGGGGCGGCAACCGGTGATAGCGGCATCGCCCATGCGAGCGCGGGCGTATGGCGCCTGCCCACCAGCCAAAACGGGACTCCATGTTCATTTCCCCAGCATATGCGCAGGCCGCCGGCGAGACGGCGACATCGGGCGGCATCGCCTCGTTTCTGAGCCTCGCGCCGCTCTTCCTCGTCTTCATCGTCTTCTATTTCCTGATGATCCGTCCGCAGCAAAAGCGGATGAAGGCGCTCCAGGCGTCGGTCGCGGCGGTCAAGAAGAATGACAGCGTCGTCACCGCGGGCGGCATCATCGGCAAGGTGACCAAGGTCGAGGACGCGTTCGTCGAGGTCGAGATCGCACCCAACACGCGAGTCCGCGTCGTCAAGGCGACGCTCACCGACATCACCAGCCCGAACACGAAGCCGGCGAACGACTGATGTTGGATTTCCCCCGCTGGAAGGTCGCGTCGATCATCGGCCTGCTGGCCGTGCTCTGCGCGCTTGCGATCCCGAGCTTCTTCTCCGAATCGACGACCAGCAAGTGGGGGGCGATTCCGCATAAGCGGATCAACCTGGGTCTCGATCTGGCGGGCGGCAGCTATCTGCTGCTCGAGGCGGACACCGCCGATCTCGCCAATTCGCGGATCGAGGCGATGCGCGACAGCATCGCGGGCACGATGCGCAACGGCACGCCGCGCATCGCGATCGGCGATATTTCGGTGCGTGGCGGGCAGCTTAGCTTCCTGCTCCGCGATCCGAGCCAGGTCGATGCCGCGCGCGAGCGGCTGCTCTCGATCACCGGCGGCGGCGCCGGGATGAGCGGCCAGCGCGAATGGGACATCAACGTCGTCGACACCAGCCGGTTCGTGCTCAAGCCGACCGAGGCCGGGCTCCAGCAGGCGATCGACACCGCGATGAAGGACGCGACCGAAGTCGTCCGCCGCCGCATCGACGAACTCGGCACCAAGGAGCCGACGATCGTCCGCCAGGGCGCGACGCGTATCGTCGTCCAGGTGCCGGGCCTGCAGAATCCGCAGGCGCTCAAGAACCTGCTCGGCAAGACCGCAAAGCTCGAATTCAAGCTGGTCGACGAGACCGCGAACCCCGCCGATCTCGTCAAGGGCATCGCCCCCGTCGGCAGCCAGGTCATTCCTTACCCCGGCAATCCGCAGGGCATTCCGTTCATCGCGGTCAAGCGATCGGTGATCATCTCGGGCGATCAGCTCGCCGATGCCCGCCAGGAGTTCGAGCCGCAGACCAACGCGCCGCAGGTGGCGATCACCTTCGACGCGGTCGGTGGACGACGTTTCGCCAAGGTCACGCAGGAAAACACGAACAAGCCGTTCGCGATCATCCTCGACAATTCGGTGATCTCCGCGCCCAACATCAACGAGCCGATCCTCGGTGGTCGCGCCTCGATCTCGGGCAATTTCACCACCGAATCGGCGAACGCACTCGCGATCTCGCTGCGATCGGGCAAGCTGCCGATCAATCTGAAGATCATCGCCGAGAGCACCGTCAGCCCCGATCTCGGCAAGGATTCGATCCGCGCCGGCGTGCTGGCCAGCATCGTCGCGGCGCTCGCGGTGATCGTGTTCATGTTCGTGACCTATGGCCGGTTCGGCCTCTATGCGAACCTCGCGGTGGTCATCAACATCCTCGTGATCGTCGCCGTCATGGCGATGCTCAACGCGACGCTGACGCTGCCCGGCATCGCCGGCTTCGTGCTGACGATCGGTACTGCGGTCGACGCCAACGTGCTGATCAACGAGCGTATTCGCGAGGAACGCCGCCGCGGGCGCAACATCGTCCAGGCGGTCGAGCTCGGCTATAAGGAGGCGTCACGCACGATCTTCGAGGCCAACGTCACGCACGCGATCACCGGCGTGATCATGCTCCTGCTGGGCTCCGGCCCGGTTAAGGGCTTTGCGGTCGTGCTGCTGATCGGCATCTGCACCAGCGTGTTCACCGCGGTGACCTTCACGCGGATGCTCGTGGCGCTCTGGCTGCGCAAGAACCGCCCCACCACGATCAATATTTGAGGCGGGAGACATCATCATGCGCCTGCTGAAACTCGTACCCGACAACACCAACCTGAAGTTCGTCTCGCTCCGCAAATGGGCGTTCGGGCTGACCATCCTCCTGTCGCTCGCCGCCGTCGGGCTGGTCTTCGCCAAGGGTCTGAACATGGGCGTCGACTTTGTCGGCGGCGTCCTGATCGAGGAGCGGTTCGCGACTCCGCCGTCGATCGACGCGGTCCGTACCGAGGTCGATCGTCTCGGCGTCGGCGAAGCCTCGATCCAGTCCTTCGCCGATCCGACCGTGCTGTCGATCCGTCTGCCGATCCCCGAAAGCACCGACGAGGGTGCGACCAACGCACTCGTCAAGAAGGTCGCCGACGATCTGGCGGTCAAGTTCCCCGGCGCGACCTTCTCGAAATACGACACGATCTCGGGCAAGGTTTCGGACGAGCTGATCAGCAAGGGGCTGCTCGCGGTCGGGCTGGCCATCCTCGGCATCGGCCTGTTCGCGGTGGTCCGCTTCGAATGGCAGTTCGGCGTGTCGACCGTCGTCGCGATCGTCCACGACCTGTTGATGACGCTCGGTTTCTTCGCGCTGACGCAGTTCGAATTCGACCTCAACATCGTCGCCGCGGTGCTGACGATCGTGTCCTATTCGATCAACGACAAGATCGTCATCGACGACCGTATCCGCGAGAATATGCGCCGCTATCGCAAGATGGACATGCGCGAGATCATCGATCTGTCGGTGAACGAGACGCTGCCGCGTACCGTCATGACCTCGGTCACGATCCTGCTCGCGCTGACCGCGATGCTGGTGCTCGGCGGGCACGTGCTGCGCGGCTTCACCGCGGCGATGATCCTCGGCATCGTCGTCGGCACCTATTCGTCGATCTACGTGTCGTCGTCGCTGCTCATCACGCTCGGCCTGCGCGCCGAGCCCGAGGGCCGCAAGGGCGACCGCGACGACGCCGAGCGCGTGGGCCCGAAGGCCGGCCGCTGATGCGCGGCGGGCCCGGCACGTGAGGACAAGCGCGTGAGAATGGACAAGGAAAAGACCGACGGACCGATGATCTCGGCGATCGGTCATGGCGGGTTCCGGGTCGACGACGGCTATTATACCGCGCTGCTGATCACCCCGTCGCGCGCCGACGGCTGGACGCCGCCGCCGTTCGAGGCACTGGGCGCGGACGATGTCGCCAGCGTCCTCGCGCTGTCGCCCAAGCCCGAATTCCTGCTGCTCGGCACCGGATCGCAGCTGCGCCAGCCCGCCGCCGCCTTCCGCCGCGCGGTCGAGGCGCAGGGCGTCGGGATCGAGGCGATGGACAGCCGCGCCGCCGCGCGCGCCTGGGCCGTGCTTCGCGGCGAAGGCCGCTGGATCGCCGCCGCGCTCTACCCTCTCGAAGGCTGAGGCTTTTCAGGCGTTTGGTCGGGCGTGCTAGGCTCCGCCCCCGACCAGCCCCGCCAGATGCGCGAACAGCGCGGCGCTGTTAGCCTCCCAGGTAAAGCGCGCCGCGACACGCCGCGTCACCTCTCTCGCCGGCGGTGCCGCCAGGATCCCCGCGATCGCCGCGCCGAACGCCGCCGCATCGCGCGGCACGATCCGGCCCGCCTCGCCCGACGTGACCACCTCGCCTGCGCCGCCCGCATCGGTGATCACGATCGGCGTCCCGCAGGCCAGCGCCTCGACCCACGCATTCGCCAGCCCCTCGGACGCCGAGGCGAGCGCCATCACGTCGGCGGTCGCGACCAGCCGCGGAATCGCCTCATGCGCGACGCTGCCGAGCAGCCGGACCCTGCCCCCCACGCCGAGCGTGCGGATCAGCGCCTCCAGCCGCGCCCGGTCGCCCCCCTCGCCCGCGATCCTCAGCGAGACACCCGGCAGGCGCGCGACCGCCTCGATCACCACGTCATGTCCCTTGCGCGGGATCAGCGCCCCGACCGACAGCACCATCGGCCCCGTCACGCCGAGCCGCGCCGCCTCAGCCGCACGCGCCGCCGCGT
Source organism: Sphingomonas sp. CFBP9019 (assembly GCF_034045155.1). NCBI lineage: Bacteria > Pseudomonadati > Pseudomonadota > Alphaproteobacteria > Sphingomonadales > Sphingomonadaceae > Sphingomonas > Sphingomonas sp. CFBP9019. The sequence continues at coordinate 170,083 of NZ_JAXCWK010000005.1, forward strand.
CGATCGGGCGGAACCGCGCCTGGTCGACTCCGGTATGATGCACCCGGATCCGCGCCGCCGGCATCCCCATCGCGATCATGTCCGCGCGCATCGCCGCGCTGACCGCGAGCAGCCCGTCCGCCGCGCAACCCGCACGCCGGATCTGCGCGCGCGTGCCCGCCGCACGACCCCAAAGATGGATATCCGCCCCGCGCGCCTTGATCGACACGGGCACACCATAGCGTCGCCCGAGCGCGACTGCGGCGACGCCGTCGGGAAAAAAGAACGATGCATCAATGACGTCGAACGGAAAACTTGGCCGCACGGCGTCGAGCACCGGGATCAGCGCGCGGGTCAGCGCCGCGGCATGCCACCGCCCCCCGGTCGCAGGAATCGTCGTGAACCGCGGCCGCTGCACGCCCACCCCGCGCCACCTCTCCTCGAGCGGTAGCTGCGCGAGCGGCGCGAAACGCGGCATCAGACGCAGCGGCCCGGGCGGCAGGCCGATCGGTGCGACGACGTGCAGATCGACCCCCGGATGCGCTGCGAGCCCCAGCGTCTGCCGCTCGACGAAGACGCCGAAATTGGGCCGGCTCGCATCGGGAAACAGCGTGGACAGGGTCAGGACGCGCATCATGGCCCTTGGTATCGCCGCCGGGTTAAGAACCCTGTCGCCGCGATTATTGCAGGTCGACCGGCCCGGTCGCGATCACCCCCGCGCGCAGGGCATCGTCATACAACAGCGCGCTTTCGCGCTGCACCTGATGCGTCAGCCGCGCGAGCATCGCCTCGGCCTCGCCGCGGAATTCGTACCAGTCCGCAGGCTCGATCGTCGGCAGCCAGTGCGCGATGAACACCCGCCATTCACGGCGCAGCGCGTCGAGTTCGGCGGCCATGACCGCGACCGTCTCGGGCGAATACTCCGCCTCAGTCGCGATCGCGGTCAGGTCGATCACCTCGTCCTCGACGCCCAGATGATCCGCGACCAGTACCGCGAGCTCGAGCAGCTTGCGCGACGCCGCCGCGCAATTATGCCCGCGCCGCTGCAACAGCGCGACCAGGTCGGCGCAGCGTTCGGCGATACGGTCATGATCGTCGATCAGGCGTCGCCACGACGTCCGGTCGTCACGCTGTTCGGCGAGTCTTTGTGAGGTGACTTCCATCGAATTTCTCCCCTTTTCAACGCGCGCCCTCGTCCGTCATGCCCCAACCCCCGACCGCCGGCGGGTGACGATGCGCGCTACTCCCGATAGGCGGTGGTTATCGCTTCGACCTCGGCCGGATCGCCCATGATCAGGCCGATCCGCTGGTGCAGGCTGCTCGGCTCGATCGACAGGATGCGCTGCTCGCCGTCGGTGGCGGCGCCCCCCGCCTGCTCCATCAGCATCGCCATCGGATTGCCCTCGTACATCAGCCGCAGCTTGCCGACCTTGCCCGGCTGGCGGACGTCGCGCGGGTACAGGAATACGCCGCCGCGCTTGAGGATGCGGTGCGCATCGGCGACCATCGATCCGGTCCAGCGCATGTTGTAATCGGTGCCGATCGGCCCGTCCTTGCCCGCGATCCGCTCGTCGATGAACCGCGTCACCTCGGGCGACCATTGCCGCGCATTCGACGTGTTGATCGCGAATTCGCGCTTGCCACCGGGCATGCGGATGTTGGTGTCGGTCATCACCCACGACCCGATCTCGCGGTCGAGCGTGAACTCGTGCACCCCCGCGCCGACCGTCAGCACCAGGATCGTCTGCGGACCATAGACCGCATAGCCCGCCGCGACCTGGGTCTGCCCCGCCTGAAGGAAATCCTGCTCGGACACATCGGCACCCGACGCGGTCTCGGCGGCGCGCAGCACCGAAAAGATCGTGCCGACCGACAGGTCGACGTCGATGTTGCTCGACCCGTCGATCGGATCGAACAGCAGCAGATATTCGCCCTTGGGATAGCGATTGGGGACGAGGTGGATCGTCTCCATCTCCTCCGACGCCATCGCCGCCAGATGCCCGCCCCACTCGTTCGCCTCGAGCAGCATCTCGTTCGCGATCACGTCGAGCTTCTTCTGCACCTCGCCCTGGACATTCTCGCTCTCGAGGCTGCCGAGCACGCCGCCCAGCGCCCCCTTGCCGATCGCATGGCTGATCGCCTTGCACGACCGCGCGACGACCTCGATCAGCAGGCGCAGCTGCGGCTGCAGCGTGCCGGCTTCGCGTTGCTGTTCGATCAGGAACTGGGTCAGCGTCTTGCGCTTCATGGGCAGGGTACCTTCGACCGGAATGGAGAATGCAATCGTGGTTAGCCAAGCCGATCCTGCTATACCATAGGAGAGAAATGCCCGATCCGTTCGAACGATCCCTCTTTATGACGGGGTGTTTCGGCCAACCGGCTCGCGCTGGCGCGGCATTGCCGTTAGAGGCTGCCGCGATGTCCGCGTTCGACCAGCATCATCGCGACCTCTCCGCGCTTGCCACGGCAACGCGTCGCCGCGCGCTGATCGCGCGGCAAGGGGTTGATTTCGCCTCCAATGACTATCTCGCGCTCGGCCAGAGCGGGCGGATCGCCGCGGCCGTCGCGGCGGCGCTCGCGCGCGGCGTCGCGGTCGGTTCGGGTGGATCGCGGCTGCTCCGCGGCAATGATCCCGAACACGCGCTGCTCGAAGCCGAGGCGGCGGCGTTCTTCGGCGCGGAGACGGCGTTGTACTTCTCGACCGGGTACGCCGCCAACGCCGCGCTGTTCGCGACGCTGCCGCAGACCGGCGACCTCGTCGTCCACGACGCGCTGATCCATGCGAGCGCGCATGAGGGGATGCGGCTCGGCCGCGCGGAGACGGTCTCGGCAGCGCATAACGACGTCACCGCCTTTGCCGATGCGATCGCGCAGTGGCGCCGGGCGGGCGGCACCGGCCGGCCCTGGATCGCGGTCGAAAGCCTCTACAGCATGGACGGCGACCGCGCGCCGCTCGACGCGCTCGTCGCGCTCGCCGAGCAGCATGACGGCGTCGTGCTGATCGACGAGGCGCATGCCACCGGCGTGTTCGGCGACGATGGCCGCGGCCTCGCCGGGCATCTGGAGGGACGGCCCGACATCGTTACCTTGCGCACCTGCGGCAAGGCGATGGGGTGCGAGGGCGCGCTGGTCTGCGGCCCCGACGTCGTCCGCGACTTCCTCGTCAACCGCGCGCGCGCGTTCATCTTCTCGACCGCGCCCTCGCCGCTGATGGCGAGCGCCGCGCGCGCAAGCCTGCAGATCCTCGCCGACGAACCCGAACGCCGCACCGCCCTGCGCACGCTGATCGCCACCGCCGAAGCCACGCTCGCGCCGTACGGCGTCGTGCCGACCGGATCGCAGATCCTGCCGCTCGTGCTCGGCGACGATGCGACGACGATGCGCGTTGCCGCGGCGGTCCAGGCGGCCGGGTTCGACGTCCGCGGGATCCGCCCGCCGACCGTGCCCAGCGGCACGTCGCGCCTGCGAATCTCGCTCACGCTCAACGTCACCGCACCCCAGATCGCAGGGCTCGGCGACGCGTTGCAAAAGGCCCTGTCATGACCCGCCTCGTCGTTACCGGCACCGACACCGATGTCGGCAAGACCGTCTTTGCCGCCGCGCTCGCGGGCGCGCTCGACGCAAGCTATTGGAAACCCGTCCAGGCCGGGCTCGACGGCGGCAGCGATGCGTCGCGCGTCGCGGCGCTGTCCGGCCTCGCGCGCGAGCGGATCCTGCCCGAGGCCTATCGGCTGACGACGCCCTGCTCGCCCGACCGCGCGGCGGCGCTCGACGGTGTGACGATCGACCTCGACCGGCTCGTGCCGCCTGCGCTGCCCGGCCCGCTGGTGATCGAGGGGGCGGGCGGGGTGATGGTGCCGCTGACCGACACCCGCGTCTTTGCCGACCTGTTCGCGCAGTGGCGGCTGCCCGTCGTGATCGTCGCGCGCACCGCGCTCGGCACGATCAACCACAGCCTGTTGTCGATCGAGGCGCTGCGCCGCCGCGACGTACCGATCCTCGGCGTCGCGTTCGTCGGCGATGCGGTCCCGCACAGCGAGGCGGCGATCGTCCGGCTGGGCAACGTGCGACATCTCGGCCGGCTGCCGATGCTCCCCCGGCTCGACGCCGCCGCGCTCCGCGCCGCCTTCGCCGCCAGTTTCCGGCTCGAGGATTTCCGATGACGTCGCCGATCTGGCATCCCTTCACCCAGCATGGTCTCGGCGACCCGATCCCCCGCATCGTCCGGACCGAGGGGGCGGCGCTTCATACCAGCGACGGGCGGCGGATCGTCGACGCGATCTCGTCCTGGTGGGTGACGACGCATGGCCACCGCCATCCCCGGATCATGGCCGCGATCGCCGAGGAGGCGGGGCGGATGGACCAGATCATCTTCGCCGGCTGGACGCACGAACCCGCCGAAACGCTTGCGCGCGGGCTCGTCGCGATCATGCCCGAGGCGCTGCGCCACGTCTTCTTCTCCGATTCCGGATCGACCGCGGTCGAGGTCGCGCTGAAGATGGCGCTCGGCTACTGGCGCAACCGCGACGAGCCGCGCGACCGCATTCTCGTGCTCGAACACAGCTATCACGGCGACACGATCGGGACGATGTCGGTCGGCGAACGCGGCGTCTACAACCGCGCCTATGCGCCGTTGCTGTTCGACGTCGGCACCATCCCCTTCCCGCACCCCGGCGCCGAACAGGCCACGCTCGACGCGCTCGAGGCAGCGTGCCGCGCCGCGCCCGCCGCGTTCATCGTCGAACCGCTCGTGCTCGGCGCGGGCGGCATGCTGATCTATCCGCCGCACGTACTCGCCGAGATGCGCGCGATCTGCGCCCGTCACGCCGTGCTGTTCATCGCCGACGAGGTGATGACCGGCTGGGGCCGTACCGGCACGCTGCTCGCCTGCGAACAGGCGGGCGTCGTGCCCGACATCCTGTGCCTGTCCAAGGGCTTGACCGGCGGCGCGGTCCCGCTCGCGGTGACGATGGCAACCGCGGAGATCTTCGACGCGCACCTGTCCGACGACCGCGCACGGATGTTTTTCCACTCCTCGAGCTATACCGCCAACCCGATCGCCTGCGCCGCCGCCAACGCGAACCTCGCGATCTGGCGCGACGAGCCGGTGCACGACCGGATCGCGACACTCGGCGCACGACAGGCGGCGCATCTCGACCGCATCGCCCGCCTGCCCGGCGTGACCAACCCGCGCCGCATCGGTACGATCGCCGCGGTCGACCTGCAGGTCGGCGATCGCGGCTATCTGTCGGATCTCGGCCCGAAACTGCTGCGCTTCTTCACCGCACACGACCTGTTGCTGCGACCGCTCGGCAACACCGTCTACGTCATGCCGCCCTATTGCATCGACGAGCCCGACCTCAACGCGATCTATGCCGCGATCGAGGAGGCGTGCGCGACCCTGCTCTAGTCCTCGCTGTAGCGTTCCTCCGCCCAGGGATCGCCGCGCCGGTGATAGCCATTGACCTCCCAGAAGCCCGGCTCGTCCGCGCCAAGGAACGCGATCCGCGAAATCCACTTCGCGCTTTTCCAGAAATAGAGATGCGGGATGACGAGGCGGACCGGGCCACCATGCTCGCGCGTCAGCGGCTTGCCCTGCCAGCTGTGCGCGAGCAGCGCGTCCGCCGCGGCGAAATCGGCCAGTGGGACATTGGTGGTGTAGCCGTCATAGCCGTGCAGCGTCAGGAACGCCGCCGCATCGACCGGGCCGACATGGTCGAGCAGGTCGCGCGTCGCCACGCCCGACCAGTCATTGTCATAGCGCGACCAGGTCGTGACGCAGTGAATGTCCGACCGGACGGCGGTCTGCGGCAGCGCCATGAACCCCGCCCAATCGAGCGTCACCGGCCGCTCGACCATCCCGTCGATCGTCAGCCGCCACCGCTCGCGCGCGATATCAGGCTGCTGGCCGAGATCGAGCACCGGCCAGTCGCGGACCAGATGCTGCCCCGGCGGCAACCGGTCGCCCTCCGCGCGGTCTGTCGCTCCCGTCAGGAACTTGCCCTCGCTTGCCCAGCGTTGCTTCGACCGCGTCAGCTTGGTCGGTTCGGACCTGTCATCATCGCTCATGCGGCACAGACTAGGCGGCTTGCGGCGGCGGGGCCACTGTCGATTTCCCGGGGGGCTTCCCGGGGGATTTCCCGGGGGATTTCGTGGCGCAGAGCGGGTATCCCCCGGTAATGCGTCAACCGATCACCTTCTATGTCGGCCATCAGGGCCGCGGCCATGCCAATCGCGCGATGGCGATCATCGACGCGTTGCCCGCCGGGCGCGCCGTCACGATCCTGACCGCACGCCCCGCGCTGTTCGACGGGTTCGCGCGCGCCGTCACGCTGGTGCCCCTGCCCGACGAGGGCGCGGCCGGCCACAGCCCCCCGCCGGCGCTCGCCGCGCAGCCCACCCCCGACATCCTCCACCGCGCACCGATCGGCGACGCGGCGATCCGCGCGACGATGCGGACGATCCTCGACCATCTCGATGCGGTCGATCCCGCGCTGTTCGTGGTCGACGTCTCCGCCGAGATCGCGCTGCTGGCCCGCATCGCCAGCGTCCCCGCGATCGGGATCCGGATGCACGGCAACCGCGGCGATGCCGCGCATCTCGCCGGCTATCGCGCCTGTGTCGGCCTGCTCGCGCCCTTCGACGAAGCGCTCGAACAGCCCGAGACCCCTGACTGGATCCGCGCCATGACCCATTATGCGGGCGGGCTGTGCACCGCGCAGGACGTCGTGCCGGGCAAGGCGGAGGCGCGGGCGATGCTCGGCCTCTCCGCCGACCGCGAGATCGTCGTCGTGCTGACCGGCGGCGGCGGCGCAGGAACGCCCTATGCGCCGCTGACCATGGCCGCGCGCGCGCTGCCAGAGACCGACTGGCTGGTGCTCGGCACCGTCCAGCGCGAGGGCCATGAGACCGATTTCGGCAATCTCCACCTGCGCGGCTGGGTGTCGACGATCACCGCGCACATCGCCGCCGCCGACGTCGTCGTCGCCTCCAGTGGCGATACCATCGTCCACGAAATCGCGCGCGTCGGCCGCCCCTATGTCTGCGCGCCCGAATGGCGCTATTTCGACGAACAGATGCGCAAGGCCGAGCGCCTGGCCGAACTCGGCGCCGCGATCCTGGTGCCAAGCTGGCCCGGCGCATCGACCCCATGGCGCGGCCTGCTCGACGCCGCCAAGGCGCTCGACCCCGCCGCACTCTCAAGCCTCCACACCCCCACCGCCGCCGCCAGCGCCGCGAACTATCTCGACCGGCTCGCCACCGATCTCTGGACACGCTGAACCGACATTACTGGGTTGAAAGACGGGCGGGTCCGATCCGGATGTTTTTAGCTGTATCCAGTGCAATGGCAGGCTAGCCTGCGTCATGCACCTGACCCGCCCACAGGCCGACTCGCTCGCCCGTGAGGGCATGACCGCGCTGCGCAACGGCAACGCCGCTGTCGCCTATGAAAAATTGTCGCTGTTGCGCGACGGCGCACCGGGCATGCCCGCGCCCTGGTTCCTGATCGCGCAGGCGGCGCAGGCGCTCGGGCGCGACGACGAGGCCGACGACGCGCTCGTCCGCTTCCTCGCGACCGAGCCCCGGCATCTCGGCGCACTGCTGACGATGGCGGCGCTCAAGCGTCGCCGTGGGGACGATCGTGCGGCGGAGTCCTTCTATCGCACCGCGCTGTCGGTTGCCTCCCAGCCGGGTGCGACCATCGCCCCCGCGCTCGTCCCCCTGCTTCGGGCAGGCGAGACCTTCCTGACCGAAGTCGCCGGCCGCTTCTCGGCCCATCTCGACTCGGCTCTCAAGGAGATGCCGCGCACGGCGAGTCCCCGGATCCGCCACGCGCTCGACCTGCTGCTCGGCCGGAGCGAGCTCTATCTTCAGCAACCCTCGATGTTCTATTTCCCGGGCCTGGCGCAGCGTGCCTATTTCGAGCGCGAAGAGTTCGCCTGGGTCGCCCCGATCGAAGCGGCGACCGGCGCGATCCGAGCCGAACTCGACGCGGTGCTCGCGGCCGGACAGGGCTTTGCACCCTATGTGCAGACGATGGCCGGTCGACCACCGCCCGCAAACCCGCTGCTCGATGATCCGGGCTGGGGCGCCTTTCACCTCTGGCGTGGTGGCGTGCCGGTCGAGCCCAATGCGACGATGTGCCCGAACACGATGGCCGCGCTGTCGCTGGCGCCGATTCCCGTCATTCCCGGCCGGTCGCCGATGGCGATCTTCTCGCGGCTGACCCCCGGCACGCATATCCGCCCGCATCACGGCATGCTCAACACGCGGCTGATCTGCCACCTACCCCTCATCGCGCCCGACGGATGCGCGCTGCGCGTCGGGTCCGAGACGCGGCCGTGGCGGGACGGCAGGATGCTGATATTCGACGATTCTTTCGAGCACGAGGCGTGGAACCGGGGGACGCAGACCCGGATCGTCCTGCTGTTCGAAGTCTGGCGTCCCGAACTGACCGCGACCGAACGCGACGCGCTGACCGACATATTCGCCGCGATCGACCGGTATCAGGGTCCCGTGGTCGATACCGGCTAAACGCGGCCGGCGTGTCGATCAGTCGCCCGGCATCGCGCGGGTATGCATCTCGCGCGTCTCGTCCTGCGCCAGTTCATACTGGCGTCGCCACTCCGCCTTGGTCAGGCAGATGCGCTGGCTTGCGACCAGCGAGCCCGTCCTCGCCTGCGCACGACAGATCTTCTTCTCCGGCAAGGGCCCCGAGGTTGCTGACGCGGTCGTGGGTCGGACACCCGCAGGCAGCGTCCACACGACCTGCCCCTCCTGCCGGGTCGTCGGCCCGCCGCCGCCCGGTGCGACATAGGCCGCAATCTGCGCATGCGAGAACAGGAAGTCGCACGTCGCCTCGTCGAGCGACGCAAAGCCGCTGCTCTTCGAAACCGCACATTCGCGCAACCGCCCCTGCCGATCGACGGTGACGCTGATCCCGACGGTTCCCTGCTCACCGCGACGCAGCGCTCCGCGCGGATAATTGGCGAGCTGAACCCGTGCATTCTTTTCCCGGAGCGCCTGCAGCGCGGGATCGTCTCCAGATGCAGTGGAGACGGGTGCGATTTGCGCCCCGACGGCTGATAGGCCGACCATACCCCCGACGAGCGCGATGACCCACGACCCTCGGCTTGCCCATGACAGCGTCGTCCGCATAGTTTCGTCTCCAGCCAGTATTTCACCACCGCAGCCTCGCGCGGGCAAGCTCAATCCACCACGTCGCCCGCCATGCCCAGCTGCGCGCCGAGCGTCCCGAACATCCGCCGCATCATCGCGATTTCGCTCGCGGTGAGATGCGGGTTCCAGACGTCGACGATCAGGACGGCGCGAATCTCGTCGCTGTCGTTCCACGCCTCATGCTCGATCGTGTCGTCAAACACGAACGCCTCACCGACGCGCCACGCTCGGGTCTCGCCACCGACCCGAAAGCCGCATCGGTCGGGAACGATCAGGGGGAGATGCACGACGGACCGGATATTGCTGACCCCCGTATGCGGCGGCAGCCGCGTGCCGGGCTTGAGGACCGAGAAGAAGGCGGACGGCCCGCGGCCGGGAATGTCCGCCAACGGCAGCGTCTCCAGCATCGCCGCGGTTTGCGGGCACCGCGTGCACACCGCATCGTCGCGCACGCCATACCGCCACAGATATCGGGCGCTCCACAGATCCGACCCGTCGAGCGGGGTCCACCGGTTCGGCGGCGTGCCCGGCGTCATCGCGACATAGGGCGCGAAGCCCGGTGCCCCATCGGCAAGAAGGTTTTCCAGCTCTGCGCGGATGGCTGGCGTGGCCGCTTCGAACGCGGCCAGCCAGGGAAAATGCCGCCGCGGGAAGAATTCGTCCGCGGGCAGGAATGGAAAATGCAGCCCGTGGGGTACCGGCGCATGGATCGCCCGACGACCGAGCATCGCATCGATACAGACGTCGATGCGACGTCGGTCGTCCGCGGCCGCATCCTCCCGCAACGGTGCAAGCGCCGTATCGATGGCATCGGACAGCGCACGTGTATGCTGCGCGATCCTATCTGAGGCACGGACGAGGAGCTGGCTTAACGCCGGCGACCGCTCGGGGAGCGACTGAACGATCGTGGCCACTCCACCCCAGCGAAACGCCGCCGCCGCAGTGTTACCGACGCGGTCCAGCAGTTCGGCCAGCCGGACGTTCGCCATCAGATTGCGCTGGTCGAGCGCGAGTGCGCGTTCGAGCGCGGTCTGTTCCCCCACGCTGTCGCCGAGCCCGCGATAGGCGCTCGCCAGGTTCATCCACAGCGGCGACGCGGCAGGGTCAGCCGTCGTCGCGCGCGCGAAATAGCCGACCGCCATACCATCGCCCCGCGCCAACGCGTCGAGGCCCAGCGCGTTGAGCGCAACAGGATGCTCGGGCGCAATGCCGAGCACGTCGTGAAAGACAGCGCAGGCCCGCGCACCGTCGCCGGCACGCTGCGCGGTATCGGCAGCTTGCAACAACATCTCGAGCGACGGCCCCGGCTGCTGACGCATCACCGGAGCGCCGTTATTGCGCACCGCTGCGTGCGGCACGTTCGACCATATCCTGTCCAGCGGCACGTCCCGCCTGCGCGATCTGGTCCCATTCTGCGCGCGTATGGCATTCGCGTCGCGTCTCGATCAGCGATCCCGACGGCGCCGATCGCTTGCAGATCCGACGCTCGGCCGGCGGCGTCGCGGCCGGTGGCGCCTCATCGCGCTGCGCCATCGTTGCGCCGGCCGCTGCCACAGTGAACGCGGACGGCGCCGCCACGATCAGCGACGCCGCGGCAAGACCCGATCGGACCGCCGATCCACACCATGTCGTCCGCATCATCATGCCGCTCCGCAATGCATTGCCGGTACGCATCATGACGGGTCCTTTCAGTTTCGCAACGAGATTTTGGCCGATTCGGACGTACCAAGACCGGTGGCAGTCGGGACCATGATATGCGATCCCGATGCCATGACCCGTCCGACCCGCCCGCCCGCCCCCGCCCGAGAATCCGCCACGTCCGTCGGCGCACAGATCGGCGATCCGTGCTGGCTGGCCCATCGTTACGATCCGGACCATGATGCGGTACATTTCATCGCGGCGGACCGGGCGCAGCGTGGCGTGGCGACCTTCCTCACCGACGAGTATATGCCGTCGTCGGCCACGCCGATCGTGGTGCCACGACGCGACGCCGTCGCGGCCGCCCCGCCCGCTGCATCGGTTCATTTCATTTTCCACTCGGCCTATTGCTGTTCGACGATGCTGGCGCAGGCACTCGACATGCCGGGCTTCGCCACCGCGCTGAAAGAGCCGGTAATTCTCAACGATCTCGTCGGCTGGCGTCACCGCGGCGGTCATCCCGCGCGCGTCGGTGAGGTCCTTGATACGACGCTGAGACTGCTTGGCCGCGCCTTCGAATCCGGCGAGGCGGTGGTGATCAAGCCCTCCAACGTCGTCAACGCCCTCGCGCCTGCGATGCTGGCGATGCGGCCACAGGCCCGCGCCGTGCTGCTCTACGCGCCGTTGCGCATCTATCTGACGTCGATCGCACGAAAGGGCATGTGGGGCCGGCTTTGGGTGCGCGAGCTTCTCGCCAAGCAGCTCGCCGACGGCATCGTTGATCTGGGCCTCACGCCCGAGGATATCTTCAGGCTGACCGATCTGCAGGCGGCAGCGGTAGGGTGGATCGCGCAGGCGGATCTGTTCGCTGGCCTGGTCGCCCGCTTTCCGGACCGCGTCAGAACGTTGCAGAGCGAAACTTTGCTCGCCAACCCCTTCGCCGCGGTGACTGCTCTGGCACGATTCTATGCGCTGCCCGGCGATCCGGCGACCGTGCAGGCGCTGCTCGACGGCCCTGCTTTTGCGCGCAATGCCAAGGACGGCAAGACCTATGGCGCGGCGGACAGGGCACGCGAGCACGAGACCGGCGCGGCACTCCACGCCGACGAGATCGACAAGGTGGTCATCTGGGCAGAGGCGGTCGCACGCACCGCCGGCGTCGCGCTTGATCCCCCGGCGCCCCTGCTGGGCTAGGTGCTCGTCCCGCCACCACGCGCAGCCGATAGGTTCGCGGTCGAGCCCGGACAAAAAAAGGGGCGGTTCCGAAGAACCGCCCCAATCCAGACCGAGATGGCCTGACCCTAGAAGTGCAGGTTCGCACCGATCGCAAAGCGGCGGCCCAGTGCGTCATACGTCGACGGATAGGTGTTGCCGCTGTTGAAGCTCGTCGAACCCACCGTCGACCCGACGAGCGGCGGCTGCTTGTCGAACAGATTCTGTACCGTGACGGTCAGGTCGAAATTCTCGGCAATGCCGATCCGGGTCGACAGGTCGATATAGTCGTAGGACGGGATCCGCGTGAAATCCGCAGACTGGCCGGCGAGAGCGCCACCGGTGAGCGTACCACTAAACGCCGCCCCGTTACCGTTGACGACATCGTCCGGCTCCTGCTGGACGTTATCGATGTGACGCCACAGCACCGAAACGTCGATGTTGTCGACGAAGGTGAACGTCGCCCGAGTGTTCCAGGTGAATTCGGGCTGGATCGAGCCCGAGCCCCCAGCCGCAGCGCTGGCCGCGCCGCCGCAGTTGACCGAATAATAGCCGATGCACTCACGATTGATGAGCCCCGGTGCGGCTTGGAAGGTCGCAGAGTTCGACCAGTTGCCCTGGAACGACAGGCCCAGTTTGACACCCTGAGTCAGCGGCGTGCGATAGTTGATCGCGAGATCGATACCATCGGTCTTGACGGTGCCAAGGTTCGAGATTGCAGCCAGCAGACCCCGCGTGGTTGCCGGATCGCCGTCGAGGCCGCCCGTGACCGGGTTTCGCGAGATCGCGAGGCAGGCCGGGCTGGTGGCGCTCGCCGCGGTGATGGTGTCGAAGCAGTTGGAGATGATATCGCCCGGCGCGAACTGCGAAATCGCGCCCTTGATCTTGATGTTGTAGTAATCGACGTTGATCGAAAGGCCGGGAATGATCTGCTGCGGCTGGATGACGAGGCCGAGCGTGTAGCTGTCCGACTTTTCCGGACGCAGGTCGAGGTTACCGCCGGACGTGATGTTCGCCTGACCCGCAGTCGGAACCGCAATGAGGCCGATGGTCGAGGCCGGCGCGCCCTGCGCGAGACAGACGGCGCGCAGATTGGCATCGTTGACCGGCGCTGCACCGGCGCAACGATCGGTCGCCAGGTTGGTCAGACCCGTATTCACAGGCGAAAACAGCTCGCTGATCGTCGGTGCGCGGACGGCACGCTGGTAGCTGCCGCGAACCTTCAGGCCCGTGACAGGCTCCCAGCTGCCGCCGCCCTTGTAGGTGGTCGTGTTGTACGAGGGCGAGTTGGCCGCGAACACCTTGTAGTGCGAGTAGCGGACGCCCGCTTCGAGCGTCAGGCTCTGGAAGAACGGACGATCCTGGACGAGCGGTGCGATGAGCTCGCCAAAGCCTTCGCTGACTTCATAGCCACCGTCGATGTTCGGCGCGGCGCCACCGGCGCCACCGAGTTCGCCAGCGGTCTGTGCCAGCGTATCCGAACGCTGCGACGCACGGTACTTGCGATACTCCGCACCGGCCGCGAAACCGATCGAGTCGCTTGCGAACGGCGAGGCAAAGCCGAAATCACCGTTGAGAACCGCGCGGGCCTGCGCCAGCGAGGTACGAACGGTCGTCGTGCTCTCACCCGTGATATACGAGGTCATATCGGGGGTGATCGAACCGTCGGCACCGAAGACGTTGAGCGGAACGCAGCCGGTTCCCGCGTCGATCGCCGCACCGCCGGGCGCACCGCCAAGGCAGCTCGTGGTGTTGGTTGCATAGACCGCGGACCGTACGCGCGACGTCAGGACATAGCCCTGCAGCGTCTGCGTATTCTCCGATTCACCGTAACCGCCCGAGACGTCGAGCTTGATACCCTCGGTCAGCCCAACCTTCACGCCGGCACGATAATCGAAGATCGTCGTCTGGAAGTTCGAGATGCGCGGCCCGACCTCGGTCGTCCGGCGCGACAGGTTTGTCGTGATCGTGCGGAAGTTCGGGTTTGCCGTCGTCACGCCGCCCACGGTGACGGTAGGGCTGGTCGCGGCTGCGGCGAGGTCGCACTGCGCCTGGGTGATGCTGGCGGCGGCGCAGAACTGATTCCGCGCACCGGCCGGCAGATAGGGGTTCGACAACGGCACGACGATCGACGAGTTGAACACACCCGACGGCGCGATGATCGTGTCGACGGTGTTCTTCGAGAACAGGCCGCGCGTATAGATTTCGACGCTGTCCGACACTTCGTAATGGCCGGCGCCATACATGTTGAACCGCTCGAACGGCGTCTGGAAGATGTTGTACGGGTTGAAGTTGAACGGAATGACCGCCGTCGTCAGCGAACCCGTGGCCGGGTTGATCTGGCGACGACCGCCAAGCGTGAAGACCGATGGGACCGTCGTGCCCGAGCCGCTGCTCGCGCCCGAGAACGAGTCGTAATTCTGCACCGAATAGTCGCGCTCGCCCTGATAGACGGGATCCGACTGCTGGTACCCGACCGAGAAGACCGCGTTACCGCGGCCATCGTCGAAATTGGCGCCGATCGTGATGTCGCCGCGGAAATAGGCACCATCGCCACGCTCGGTGATCTGGTTCGAGACCGAGGCGTCGATGCCCGAGAAATCCGACCGCGTGATGAAGTTGACGACGCCCGACACGGCGTCTGCGCCGTAGGTGGTCGCTGCGCCGCCGGTCAGCGTGTCGACCCGCTCGACCAGTGCGAGCGGAATGTTGTTGAGATCGACGCGACCGAGCAGACCCGAGGGTGCGATGCGGTTGCCGTCGAGCAGGACGACGTTGCGGAACGAGCCGAGGCCGCGAAGATCGACATAGGACGCGCCGCCGTTACCGTTGTTGACGGCCGAACCGATGCTCGGCGTCGCACCGGGCAGCGTACGCAGAATGTCTTCGGCGGTGTTCGACTGGCGAAGCTTGATTTCCTCCTGGCCGATGACAGTCACTGGCGATGAGGCGATCAGCGCGGGATTCTTGATCAGCGAGCCGGTGACGACGATGTCACCCTGGCTGTTCTCCGTGCTCGGCGCGGCTTCCGACGTCGTCATGCCGACCTCGCCCTGGGCGTTGGCGCCCGGCGTGGTCGACTGAGTCGCGGTCGCGCCCCCGGCGCGAATCCCCGAATTGTCCCCCTGGACCTGCGCGAGGGCTGGCGTGGCGAACGTCGTCGCCCCCATCAGCAACGTGGTCGCAAGCAAATGGGCGCGAGCTGCAGATGTCATAAATACCCCTTTGTTGCCGGTGAATGCACCGTGCATTTTCTCCGGTTTTTCCGGTTCTGGTCACGATCTATCCAGCCACGCCATTGCGCTGCAACAATTATCGTCGATTCGGACCTTTTCTCATTTCGTTTGCGACATCACCGTGACATAACCGCAACATAGTGTCGTATGGCGAAACCCGAGGCCGGGTTCTGCCAAGCCAAAGCTCATAAGGCGATCATATGCGAATGTTATCGGCCATCTCTGTTGCCCTGTCAGCGCTGCTCGGCGGCGCGCTGCCGATCGCCCCGGCTGTTGCCGCGCAGGCCAGAGAAGACTCGTCGAAGACATTGGATGCGCTGGCCGCGTGCCGAGACATACCGGGCGATGCAGCCCGGCTTGCCTGCTTCGACACGACCGCCGGGCAGATCGCGCGCGCGCGCCAGGCAGGCGACCTGCTTGCGCTCGATCGTGGCAAGGTTATCGAGCGCAAACGCCAGCAATTCGGTCTTGCCGATGCCGGTCAGAGCCCGCTCGGCGGCGGTGAGGCGGATCGCGTCACACGCGTTACGGAGGTGCAGACCACGATCACCACGGCAAAGCCGGCGAGCTATGCGCGGTTCGCGCTGCAACTGGCGAACGGCATGGTCTGGGAAACGATCGAACCGCTCTCGCTGCAACCCCGGCCCGGTACCGCGATCACCATCCGGCAGGCCGGGTTTGGCGGGTTCAAGGCGTCGATCACCGGAGAGCGCGCGATCCTCGTCAAACGCCGCCGCTGAGGCCGGTCGCTATCTTCGGCACCTCTTAAAAAGGTGGCGTCCTGCGGTCGTGGACGGGCTTCAGATCAAGGCCGACATGCTCGGCGCGTCCGCGGGATATCGATCAGCGTCACCGCCGGGGCGGTGTCACGGGTGAGCGGTCGGGCGGTCACCGCCGGATCGTCAAGTATCGGCGGATGAAAGGGTCCCCATTCGACCACCGCGCCGCAACCCCGGTCGCGAATCACCGCAAGCGCGGCGGCGGGCGACAAATGCGGGCCCGAATACAGCCCGTCGGCCCAGCGTTCACGATAGGCCGACTGAACGACGATCGGTCTCGGGCCCTTGAGCTCCGCGTTTGAGCGATAGCGATCAAGCGCCAGCGCGACCGCATCGTCGCCGACGATGACGAGCGCGGGTTGATGGCTTCCAATCAAGGCCACGGCCTGGTGCCAGTGCTCGCGCTCACGGCTGGGCAGCCAGCTCGCCAGGCCGATGGCGCTCAGACCGAGCAGGATGGCGCCGCTTGCACGGGCGACGGGGGTCGATCTTATCCGCGTCACACCGAGCGCCACGAGCACCAGCTCTGGTCCGCTCGCCCAGCTCAGCGTGCGCGGCAGGAATATCGGCACCCGCTGGCTGATCGCGAACAGCAGTAGCGGCGCGCCGATCGTCAGGACAGCGAGCAGCCGCACTTCCGGTCGCGCCGCACGTACCGCACACGCTGCGAGCCCGGCGAACAGGCCTGCCAGCAGCAGCATACCCGCAATCCCCGTCTCATGGGGAAAGAGCGGCAGATAGACCTGCGCCGTCATCGCGACCGCGTCACGCCATGACGGTGTGGCGATCCACGCGATATTGGTCACGGGCATGGTCATTTGGCGAAGGCTGATCATCGCCCACCATCCCCAGCCGGCCAGCACCGCGACGTTCGTCGCCAGCCACCGCGCCTGTGCCCGTCGGTCACTCCGCAGCAGCCAGAGCATTGTCACCCCCGCCAACCCGGCAAACAGCGCGAGCGTCGTATGCGTGTACAGGCCGATGAGCGTCGCAAGGCCGTAGAGGACCAGCCCACCCGGCGTCGGGCGACGCAGATAGAGGACCATGCCAGTGCAGGCGAGCAGCACCGCCAGTTGCGCGAGCGCATAGCCGCGCACCTGTTGGCTCAGATCCGTGCCCAGCGCGGACAGAGACAGCAGCGCGGCGGCGAGCAGCCCGACCTTCGCATCCCCGACCGCTCGCCCTAGCCCATAGGCCGCACCGATCCCCGCCGTCCCGATCCCGATCGGCAAGAGCCGCACCGCGACATCATCCTGGCCGACCAGCGCGATCCAGCCCGACAGCATCGTGTAGAACAGTGGCGGGTTCGTCTCGCGCAGCATCCAGCTGCTCCACAGCCGCCCCACGGGCTGGCGGGCGAATTCGAGCGACGCCAGCTCGTCATACCACAGCGAATACTGCGCCGTGTGGATGCGAAATGCCGCAACGGCGACGAGCATCAGCGCCAGCATCAGCGGCGCGCGCAGGCGTCCCGCCGCCGCCGGGGAACCACCATGCTGATCGACCCGCTTCA
Source organism: Sphingomonas sp. CFBP9019 (assembly GCF_034045155.1). Taxonomy (NCBI): domain Bacteria; kingdom Pseudomonadati; phylum Pseudomonadota; class Alphaproteobacteria; order Sphingomonadales; family Sphingomonadaceae; genus Sphingomonas; species Sphingomonas sp. CFBP9019. The sequence continues at coordinate 187,620 of NZ_JAXCWK010000005.1, forward strand.
CCCGCATCGCCTTTCCCGATCACGCGCGCCCGCACAAGGGGCGGCCTCACCGCATCGACGATCGTCAGACGAGCTGGAACTCCCCGGATACACCCTCCGCCTGTGCGGACGGCGCGATCCACAGGCAGAAGCGGCCCGGCTCGACCGTCGGCACGAGATCCTGGCCGATGAAGAGCAGGTCGTCGCGACGCAGCGTGAACGACACGACCTGCCGCTCGCCCGGCTTCAGCGCGACACGGCGAAACGCTTTGAGTTCGCGCACTGGGCGCGTCACGCTGGCCGCGAGATCGCGGATATAGAGCTGCACGACCTCTTCGGCGGCGCGCGTGCCGCTATTGCCGATCGTCGCGCGCACCGTCAGCGCGCCATCGGTCGACAGACGCGCAGTGCCGAGATCGAGCGCTTCGTATTCGATCGCGCCATAGGTCAGGCCATGACCGAACGGGAACAGCGCGGCGTTGGCGAATTCGCGGTAGCGCGCCTTGTATTCGAGCAGCGGCCCCGGCGGGTTGGGCCGCCCGGTGTTCTTGTGGTCGTAATGATAGGGCTCCTGCCCCGTGGCATGCGGAAAGGAAACGGGCAGCCGCGCCGACGGCCCGGTCCTGCCGAACACGATGTCGGCGATCGCCGGCCCATCCTCCGACCCCAGAAACCAGGTAACGAGGATCGCCGGTGCCTTGAGCACCGCGTCGCTGAGCACCAGTGCACGGCCCGTACGCAGCAGCACGACCATCGGCGTGCCGGTCGCTGCCACCGCCTCGGCCAGCGCCATCTGCGCGGCGGGGATCACGATCGACGCCCGCGACTGCGCCTCGCCCGACATGCGCTGGCTCTCGCCGACCGCCAGCAGGACGACATCGGCTGCGCGTGCGGCGGCCACGGCTGCGGCAATCCCGCCGGGGAGCGGATCGTCGATCCCCGACCCCGGCGTCACGCTGACCTGCGCCGGATCGGCCACTGCGGCCCGGATACCGGTCGCCAGATCGACCGCTTCGGCGTCGGTGCCGTACACGTTCCACGGACCGATCAGGTCGTGCTGCCCGGCCGCGAACGGGCCGATCAGCGCGATCCGCCGTCCCTGTCGCGGCAGCGGCAGCAATGCCCCGTCATTCTTCAGCAGGACGATCGACCGCGCCCCCGCGTCGCGGGCCAGCGCCAGCGTCTCGCGCGTCCGGATCCGAGTCTTCTCGCGAGGCGGGTCGATGCGCCGGAACGGATCGTCGAACAATCCGAGCGCGACCTTGAGCGCCAGCACGCGGCGGACCGCCTGGTCGAGCCGCGCCATCGGAACCTCGCCCGCCGCGACGAGCGCCGGCAGATGTGCCAAATAGAACCCGCTTTGCATGCTCATGTCGACGCCGGCCATGAAGGCGAGCTTGGTCGCCTCGCGCGCATCCGCTGCAAAACCGTGCGCGATCAGCTCCTCGTCGCCGGTATAGTCGGACACGACCAGCCCGCCAAAGCCCCATTCGCGGCGCAGGATCTGCGTCAGCAGCCACGCATTCGCGGTCGCCGGGACGCCCGAAATCTCGTTGAACGCCGCCATCGTCGTCGCAGCGCCGGCGTCGAAGGCCGACTGGAACGGCGGGAAATACACCTCGCGCAGCGTACGCTCGGACACGTCCACCGTGTTGTAGTCGAGCCCGGCTTCGCCCGCGCCATAGGCGGCGAAATGCTTGGCGCACGCCGCGACCGCGTCCGACGCCGCCAGTCCCCGCTCGCCCTGGAACCCGCGGACCCGCGCGGCCGCCATCATCCGGCCGAGCAGGACATCCTCGCCCGCCCCCTCAACACCACGGCCCCAGCGCGCGTCGCGCGCGACATCGACCATCGGCGCGAACGTCCAGTCGATCCCCGATGCCGCCGCCTCGGCCCCCGCGGCCCGGGCGGTACGCCGTGCAAGTTCGGGATCGAAGCTTGCCGCCTCTGCCAGCGGGACCGGAAACACGGTGCGCAGCCCGTGGATCACATCAGCGGCGAACAGCAGCGGGATCTTCAACCGCGACTGGCGCATCGCAGCGGTCTGCATCCGCTGCGCCATCACCGCGCCATTGCCGTTGAACACCCCGCCCAGTCGCCCGGCGCGGACCTGCGCGAGCTGTTCGTCGAAACTCGACGACCCGCCCGCAGGGTTGAGCGCGGTCGCCGCCCCCCCCGCCCAGGCCGCCGCCATCAGCGTCAACTGCCCGGCCTTCTCGACGACGGTCATGCGCGCAAGCACGGCTTCGACCGATGCGGGCAGGGCACGCGGCTGTGCCGTCTGCTGCAGCAGCGCGCGCGCTGGGCTGGCGGCCCAGGCGGTGACGGCGCCGGCCCCCATGATCATCGCCCGTCGTGAAATCGTCCGTTGTGCCATCGTCGCCGCCGTCATCCGCTAACCCTTCGCCCGTGCCTGCTTCGACCGCCCGGCTCCACCGGGCTGATGATCGTTGCAAGGTTCTTGATCCCCGTTTCTGGATCATGTAACCGGTTACATCAAGAACAACATTTCCAGCCGCGAACGACGGCCGACGCCAGAGGGGATCCTGACCAGCCATGTCGCACGCCACTATCCGTGATATTGCCCGCGAGGCGGCGGTGTCGGTAGCGACCGTGTCGCGGGCAATGAACGGGCTGGCCAGCGTCCGCCCCGAATTGCGCAAGCATATCGAGGAGGTCGCATCGCGGCTTGGCTATGTCCCGCATGCCGCGGCGCGACACCTGAGCTCAGCCCGCTCTGGCATGATCGGCGTGGTGATCCCCGATCTCCATGGCGAATTCTTCTCCGAACTGCTGCGCGGCATGGACCGCGAGGCGTCGGAGCGCGGGCTGTACCTGATGCTGATGAGGATGCACGGCGACGCGGCGCGTGGTGTTGCGGCGCTGAACGCGATGCGCGGTCGGGTCGACGGGCTGCTGGTGATGGCCCCTCAGGTCGCGGCGGACGAGCTGCTCGCGCACCTGCCGCGCGACATGCCCGCGGTGCTGCTGAACTGTGCGCCGGGGCAGCCCGGTCGCGCCGAACTGCGCATCGACAACGCCGCCGGCGCCGCCGCGATCGTCGAGCATCTGATCGCGACCGGTCGTCGTCGGCTGGTCCATATCACCGGCCCCGAGGGGAATATCGATGCCGAGGAACGCTGTCGCGGCGCGCGCGACGCCTGTGCGCGTGCAGGCATCACACTGCGCATCCTGCCGGGGGACTTCAACGAACCCTCGGGCATCGCCGCCGCCGCGACCCTTCTCGACGAGGGGTGCGACGCCGACGCGATCTTCGCCGCGAACGACATGATGGCGATCGGCGCGATGATGACGCTGAAACGGGCCGGGATTGCCGTTCCGGCGCAGATTGCGATCGCCGGTTTCGACGACATCCCGCTCGCCCGGCTCATCACGCCGTCGCTGACCACCGCGAGCATCGACATCGCGGCCTTCGGCGCGCGCGGCGTCGCACGGCTGGCAGGCGCGATTGCCGGGCAGGACGATGGCCTGCCCGAGCAGCGCATCCCGGTCGTCGTCATACGGGAATCGACCGGCCAGACCGACCCGGCACGACCCAACGCATTTCTATCCACAATCCACAACGAGACACCCGATCAATCGGGAACAGGGGAACGACCATGACCAAGATGATGTTGCGTGCGGCAGCGCTTTCGCTGACGGCGCTGTCCGGCGGGGTGCTGTTCGCCCCCGCGCCGGCAGCCGCCCAGGTCGGCCAGGCGTCGCTACGCGGCACGATCACCGCGCCGGCGGACAATCCGGTCGTCGAGGTCACCGCGGTCGAGGTCGCGACCGGCCTGCGCCGCACGGTGCCCGCCGACGCCGCTGGCGGCTACAACTTCGCGTCGCTGCGCGCGGGCACCTATCGGCTCGAGATCAAGCAGCGCACCGGCACGCGCAATTCCGACAGCTTCACGCTGCGCGTCGGGCAGAGCGCCGGGCTCGACCTCGACCTGTCGAGCGCCGCGACGCCCCCCGCCGCTCAGCCGACAACGCCCGGTGCCGAACCCGATCCGACGGCGGACACCGGGGCGACTCCGGCCGCAGGCGGCGCGGGCGACGAGATCGTCGTCACCGGCAACCGGATCCGCTCGCTGTCGGGCGGCCAGGTCGGCAGCAACATCACGCAGCGCCTGATCGAGCAACTGCCGCAGAACAACCGCAACTTCCTTGCATTCGCCGATCTCGCACCGGGCGTCCGCTTCATCGAGGACGCCAGCGGCGCGTCGCGCATCCAGGGCGGCGGCCAGGACAGCCGCACCGTCAACGTCTTCGTCGATGGCGTCAGCCAGAAGGATTACGTCCTCAAGAACGGCATCACCGGCCAGGATTCATCGCCCGGCAACCCCTTCCCGCAGCTCGGCATCGGCGAGTATCAGGTGCTGTCGTCGAACTACAAGGCGGAGTTCGACCAGGTCAGCTCGGTCGCGATCACCGCGGTGACCAAGTCGGGCACCAACGAATTCCACGGCGAGGGCTTCTTCGACTACACCAACCAGAAGCTCCGCGACCGTCGCCCGAGCGAGATTTTCCCGACCACGATTCCGAAGGTGGACACGAGCAACAAGCAGTTCGGCGCGGCCCTGGGCGGCCCGATCATCAAGGACAAGGCGCACTTCTTCTTCACCTATGAAGGCAAGCGCATCACCAGCCCGTACGACGTGCGGCCCGAGAACGGCTATCCGGTCGCGTCGATCCCCGAACAATATCGGGACGATTTCGGCGCCTTCGCGCAGCGGTTCAAGGAAGACTTGTATTTCGGCAAGATCGATATCGTGCCGACCGACAATGATCTGATCGAGCTGTCGGGCAAATATCGCAACGAATCCGGGCTGCAGAACGCGACGGGCATCAACGCCGCGAGCACGTCGACGCTGAACAAGGTCGTCGACAAGCGCGGCCTGCTGCGCTGGCAGCATACGGGAAATACTTGGATCAACGACGCGCGCGTCTCGTATGAGGATGTGGTCTTCTCGCCGACGCCCGCGACCGACGGCATCACGCAGTTCTTCCAGGCGACGCAGCGGATCGGCAGCGGCACGCAGCGCACCGATCTGCTTCGCGCCGGCGCCGGTGGCAATTTCCAGACCAAGGGTCAGAAGGGCTGGACCGTCCAGGACGATTTCACCTTCACCGGCCTTCAGGGGCACACGATCAAGGTCGGCGCCAAGGCGAAATGGGTGAAGCTCAACACGCGCGAGCAGAACCTGACCAACCCGCAATATACCTATGACGTCAACGCAATCCCCGGCGTCGCCTTCAACGACACGCTGCCCTACCAGCTCCAGTTCGGCGCCGCCGTCGCGGCGGGCAATCCCAACGTCCGGTCGAACAATTTCCAGATCGGTTTCTATGCGCAAGATGATTGGGACGTCACCGATCACCTAACGCTCAATCTTGGCCTGCGCTGGGATTATGAGCGGACGCCGGCCTATCTCGATTATGCCACCTCGGCAGAGAATGTCGCAGCAGTGTCACCCGCCAATTACGGCAACCTCACTGGCGCCGACTACGACATCAACGACTATATCTCGACCGGCAACAACCGGAAGGCGTTCAAGGGTGCGTGGCAGCCGCGGCTGGGCTTCACCTATCGCTTCGACGAAGCCGGACGCTTCTCGATGTTCGGGGGCTATGGCCGCTCCTATGATCGCAACCAGTTCGACTTCCTGCAGCAGGAGGTCAGCCAGGGCGCGTATCAGGTCCGCACGTTCAACTTCATCGGCAATGATTCACTCAACCCCTGCGTGCCGAGCCAGACCTGTATCGCATGGGATCCGGTCTACCTGACCGAGGCCGGACGTCAGCAGCTGGCAACCTCTGCGAGCGGCGGCGGCCGCGCGATCGTCATGATGAACAACGACCTGAAGCTGCCCTATTCGGACCAGTTCAGCCTCGGTCTGCGCGGCCGTTTCTCGCCGGTCGAACTCGAACTGGGCTTCACGCATATCGAGAGCAATGACGGGTTCGCATTCCTGCTCGGCAACCGCCGCCCCGATGGAAGCTTCTTCTTCAACGATCCGGCCAACCCGACCGACGTACCGCAGTCGCCGTTCTCCTTCTCGCCGAACGGCTTCGGGTCGATCATTCTCGGCACCAATGGCCTGAAGACCAATTCCGATGCCGTCTATTTCAAGCTGACCAAGACCTATTCGGCGGCCTCGCCGTGGAGCATCGACGCGACCTACACCTACACGCAGGCCGACGAGAACCGCCAGTTCGGCGAAACATATTCGCTCGATTTCGCCCAGCTCTCCGATTATCCGACCTTGCGCTCGTCGGGCGTGCCGCGTCACCGGTTCGTCATCGCGGGCAGCGTCGATACGCCGATCGGGGTGACGATCTCGACCAAGTTCCAGATCGAATCGCCGATCTATCTCAAGGCGTTCATCGACAATTCGGATCCGTTCTCGCGAACGCTGGTCGGGCGCGAGGCCGATGGCCTTGGCGATCTCTGGGGTCGCCGACAGCTCGATTTCGCGTTCACGAAATATGTCCCGCTCGGCTTCATCTCCGATCAGACCAGGATCCGCATGCGGCTCGATATCCTGAACGTGATGAACGACCGCAATTACGTCGATTTCAACAACAGCCCGCTTGATCCGAATTACGGTCGGCGGTCGACCTACAGCACGGGCGGCAACGCTCCGCGCACGGTCAAATTGTCGGCGGGTTTCTCCTTCTGACCTGCCCCCGGGGGACGTGGCCCAGCCACGCCCCCGCTTTTTTTTGAAGACCAGACCCGAAGGATATCATGATCGATCGCAGGCAGATGCTGGGCCACAGCACGCTCGGCCTGGCGGGACTCATGGCCGGCTGCGCCGCGCCGTTCCGCCCCAGTGCTCCCCTCCCCAGCGCGCCCCTACCCCGCCCCGGGACCATCGCCACGCCGATGCCGAGCGCCTTGCTCGCGGACCTCCATCACCGCAGCTTCCGCTATTTCTGGGACACGACCGATCCCGTCACGGGTCTTGCACCTGATCGTTGGCCGACCCCGTCCTTCGCGTCGATCGCCGCGGTCGGCTTCGCGCTCACCGCCTATCCGATCGGGGTCGAGAATGGCTGGATCACGCGCGACCAGGCGCGCGCGCGGACCCTGGCCACGCTCGAATTCTTCGCGGCCGCCCCGCAGGGCGACAGCCGCAGCGACGACAGCGGCTTCAAGGGCCTGTTCTACCATTTCCTCGGCAGGACCAAGGGTCACCGCTTCGCGCGGGCCGAACTGTCGACAATCGACACTGCGCTGCTGATCGGCGGGGTGCTGTTCGCACAGAGCTGGTTCGATACCGAACATCCGGGCGACGTCCGGATCCGTGCGCTGGCGGACCAGCTCTATGCCGCGATCGACTGGACCTGGATCACCCCGCGTGCACCGTTCATGGCGATGGGCTGGCATCCCGAAAGCGGCTTCATCCCGCATGACTGGAACATCTACAACGAAGGCCTGCTGCTCTATATCCTCGCGCTCGGCTCGCCGACGCACGCGCTGCCGGCAGAGAGCTGGGATGCGTGGACGAGCCGGTTCGACGCGCAGTGGGGCGACCGCTGGGGCGGCGAGCCGCACGTCCAGTTTCCCGCGCTGTTCATCCATCAGTACAGCCATTGCTGGATCGACTTCCGCGGTATTCGCGACCGCTACATGACGGCGAAGGGCATCGATTATTTCGAGAACAGCCGCCGCGCCGTCCGCGCGCAGCGCGCCTATGCGATCACCAACCCCGAAGGCTGGGTAGGCTATGGCCCCGACGTCTGGGGGCTCACCGCGTGTGACGGCCCCGGCGATTTCGCCATCGACATCGGTGGCCGCCGCCGAGAATTCTTCAGCTATGCAGCCCGCGGCGTCGGCGACCGGGACGACGGGACGCTGGCCCCGACCGCGGCGGCGGCATCGATCGCGTTCGAACCCGAATTGTCGAGCCGTGCGATCGAGACGATGCACGCCCGCTACGGCGCCCGCATCTACGGCAAATACGGCTTTCTCGATTCGTTCAACCCGACGCTGACGGCCACGTCGGTGCCGCTCAAGCATGGCAGCGTCAATCCCGCTGCGGGGTGGGTGGACGACGATTATCTTGGCATCGACCAGGGCGCGATCGTGGTCATGATGGAGAATTGGCGCACCGGCCTCGTCTGGACGACCATGCGCCGCAATCCGCATATCCGCCGCGGGTTGCAGCGCGCGGGGTTTACCGGGGGCTGGCTGACCTGATCGCCGCACCGGGCGATGACGCGATAACAGGTGCGCACGGCCGGCTCGGGCGCGATAGGATGACGCATGCATCGCCCCAGGACCACCATCCGCCAGCTCAGCTATTTCGTCGCGCTTGCCGAAAACGGCAGCTTCACCCGCGCGGCCGAACGGATGGGCGTGTCGCAGCCGTCGCTCTCGCAACAGATCCGCGCGCTCGAGACGATTCTCGGTGCGCCGCTCTTTGAGCGCGGCGGGCCTGCGATCCCGACGCCGCTTGGCCGCGAGCTTCTCGAGCGCGCGCGTCGGATCCTGTTCGACCTTGCGGACCTGGAGGAAGTGCGCGTCGCTTCAGCGGACGCGCTGGTCGGGACGATCCGGCTGGGCGTATCGCCGACGCTCGGCGCCTATCTGCTACCGACCTTCGTCGCGCGTCTGCACCGTGACCATCCGACGCTGCGCATCCATGTCCGCGAAGGCCTGCCCTCCGCGCTGACCGCGGGACTCGCGGCGGGTGACCACGACCTGATCCTCGCACAGCTGCCGGTCGCCGGGCGCGGATTCCACACCGAGCGTCTGTTCCGTGAGGCGCTGTATCTGGCGATGGCGGCGGACCATCCGCTGGCCCCCAAGGCTGGAATCGAGATGGCCGATCTGCGCGGCCAGAACCTGCTGACGCTCGTCGCGGACTATCGCCTCGCGCAACAGGTCGCCGCGATCGCCGGCGAAGTCGGCGCGGTCGTGCTCAATGATTACGAGGGCACCAGTCTCGACGCGATCCGGCAGATGGCCGGGATGGGCATGGGACTGGCCCTGCTGCCCGAGCTCTATGTCCGCCAGGAAGTGCGCGACGGCGACGACGTAACCGTGCGGCCGTTCAACCAAGGTCGCCAATATCGCGAGATCGGGCTCCTGTGGCGCATCGGCGCGGGCCGTGCTCCCGCCTATCACCTGATCGCCGACCTGTTGCGCGCGGTCGGCCCATAGGTTTATCCTATCGACGATATAGCCGCCCCGTAGTTGCATCAATAAGGCTGTGCGGCGATTCTAATTGCGGGCTCGAGCAGTTGGATGACGCAGGTGGCAGGCAAACGAATCGGATGGCGTGAAGCGCGCGGCTGGCTGGGCGAGATCGTTGCACCCGATACGCCCTATCTCCGCCTCGCAATGGTGTACGGCGTCGCGATCAGCCTGTTGTCGCTCGCCACGCCGATCTCGGTGCAGCTGCTGATCAACAGCGTCGCCAACACCGCGCTGCCCGCACCGTTATGGACGCTGGCCGGGCTGTTGCTCGTGCTGCTGCTGTTCGTGGCCGGGCTCAGCGCGATGCGCTTCTGGGTCATGGCGCTGTTCGAACGGCGGTTCTTCGCGCGCGTCGTCGCCGAAATCACCGAACGCGCCGTCCACGCGCAGAACCCCTTCTTCGCCGATCAGAATCGCGGCGACCTGTTCAACCGCTATTTCGATCTCGTCGTGGTGCAGAAGGCGGTGCCGAGCCTGGTGATCGGGGCGTTCACGATCATCCTCCAGTCCGCGGTCGGGCTGGTCGTGACGAGCTTCTACCACCCCTTCTTCCTCGCGTTCAACGCCCTGCTGATCCTGCTGGTGCTCGCGATCTGGACGATCTGGTCGCGCGGATCGATCCGCTCCGCGGTCGCGCTCAGCCACGCCAAGCATGAGGCCGCCCGCTGGCTTGAAAGCCTGGGCGGATCGAACGGCTTCTACAAATCCAGCCGCCATCTCGATTTCGCGATGGATCGGTCCGAAGCCGTCACTGCAACCTATGTTGACCGGCACGAACGCTATTTCCGCTACAGCTTCGCGCAGACCGTGGCCTTCCTGCTGCTCTATGCCTTTGCCAGTGCGGCGCTGCTCGCGCTCGGCGGCAATCTGATCCTGCGCGGCGAATTGTCGATCGGACAGCTGGTCGCGGCCGAGCTGATCCTGAGCGGCGTCTTCTACGGCGTGTCGCAGCTCGGCTGGTATCTCGACACGCTCTACGACCTGATCGCGAGCGCGGAGGAATTGTCGCTGCTGTTCGCGATTCCCCAGGAACAGGCGGCCGCCACCGCGGGACAGGCGCCCGCCGATGGCGCGGTCCGGCTCGAGGCGGTCGAAGTGGAGGGTGCGCGCTTCGACTTCTCGCTGGCGGCGGGCGAACAGCTCGTCACGCTGGCGGATGGCGGGGCGGAACGGTTGCTGGCGATGGTGCTCAAGCGGCACATCGTGCCCGAGCGCGGGCTGGTCACGGTCGGGGGCGCCGACATGGCGACGTTCGACATGTACCTGTTGCGATCCGCGGTGATGGTGCTCGACCGGCCGACGATCGTCGAGGTGACGATCCGCGAATATCTGTCGCTTGCCGCGGCGGCGGGATCCGACCCGGGCGGGATGCTCGAAGTCCTCGATGCCGTGGGCCTGCGTGAACGGGTTGCACAGTTCCCGCACGGGCTCGACACCCCGCTTGCCGCGTCGGGCTATCCGCTGGCGATCGGCGAGGTCGTCGCGCTCAAGCTGGCCAGCGCGCTGCTCGTGCGACCACGCGTGCTGATGCTCTCGCAGCTGTGCGACCTGATCCCCGCGGAGCGGCTGGCGGACGTGCTGCGTCGGTTGAAGGCAGCCGGGACGACCACCCTGCTGTGTACCGGCCGGCCCGAAGACATCGTCCTTGATGGCTGGTTCCGGCTCGAACCGCATCGCCAGCGACGCTTCGCCACCCATGCCGCGCTGATCGCCGACGCGCATACGGAGTCGAACGATGCCGTATAGTCCCGATCGCGTCGCACATTTCCCGACACTGGCGAAGATGCGCGCCCCGCGCAGCGCGGTGACGGTCGCGTGGCTGCTGTTTATCGGCATCGCGGTCGCGATCGCGATCATGGCGCTGGTCCCCTGGGTTCAGACCGCCAATGGCACCGGCCAGGTCGTCGCGCTCGATCCCGACGATCGCCAGCAGCAGGTGACGGCGTTCGTGCCGGGCCGCGTCGAACGCTGGTACGTGCATGACGGACAGCATGTCGAACGCGGCGATCCGATCGCCCGCGTCGTCGATCTCGACCCCGATCTGCTGTCGCGTCTGCGCGCCGAACGGGCGCAGGTCGAGGCGGAGATCGCCGCGGTCCAGCAAAGCCGCGCGGTCGCCGGCATCGACGTTTCGCGTACCGCGCAGCTGTTCGCCGAGGGGCTGGCGGCACGGCGCGACTATGAGCAGACCCAGATCAAGGTCGCCGATGCAGGCGCCAAGCTGGCCGAGGCGCGCGCCAAGCTCAACCGGATCGACATCCAGCTCAACCGCCAGTCCGCCCAGATGGTCCGCGCACCCCGCGACGGTCGCGTCCAGCAGCTCAACGCCACGACTGGCGGATCGATGGTGTCGCCCGGTACGGTGCTCGCGGTGATCGCGCCCGAGCGCGTCGAACGCGCGGTCGAGCTGTTCGTCGACGGCCGTGACGTGCCCGTGCTGCGTCCCGGCCGACCAGTCCGCCTCGAATTCGAGGGCTGGCCTGCGATCCAGTTCAGCGGCTGGCCGTCGGTTGCACAGGGCATGTTCGACGGCCGCGTCCGCACGATCGATCCCAATGCCGCGCCAGACGGGCTGTTCCGCATCCTGGTCGAGCCCCAGCCCGGCAAGCCCGCCTGGCCCGCGCGCGAATTCGTCCGGCCCGGCGGCAAGGTGCGTGGCTGGGTGCAGGGCGAGACGGTGCTGGTCGGCTATGAACTCTGGCGCCAGCTCAACGACTTCCCGCTCGAATTCGGCCGGCGTCCGGCCGCGGCAGCCTATGGCGCGGCAAAGGGCGAGGCCAAGGGCATGGACGCGAAGGCCTCCGACGAGGAGGGCGGCAAGAAGTGACCCGCTTCCTCGTCGCGCTGCTGATGCTGCTGTCCCCGGTGGCAGCGATCGCGCAAGCCGCCCCACTGACACTCGACGAGGTGCTGCGTGCCTCCGCGCGGTCGGCCCCGCAGATCGTCGAGGCACTCGCGCGCGTCCGCCAGGCGGAGGGGCGATCGCTGTCGGCGGACGGCGCGTTCGACACGGTGTTCGACGTCGACGGCAAGTCGCGCGTCGCGGGCTATTATGACGGCACGGTGGTCGAGAGCCGTGTGACGCGGCCGCTGACGACCAATGGCGGCTATGTCTATGGTGGCTACCGCGCGTCACGAGGCACTTTTCCTGTCTATGAGGATCAAGCCTATACCAACCGGCTGGGCGAGGCCAAGGTCGGCGCGCTGTTCGCCCTGCTGCGCGACCGCGTGGTCGACGAACGCCGGACGCGGCGCAGCGTCGCCGGCGCGGACATCGACGTCGCACGGTTCGAGGCGCAGATGGTCGCGATCGGCGTTCAGCGCCGCGCGGTCGACGCCTATCAGGCCTGGGTCGCCGCAGGGTTGCGCCTGCGTGCCTATCGCGACCTGCTCGACCTTGCCGAGCGGCGGCGCGGCGCGATCGGGCGGCTGGTGACGCTGGGTGCACGACCCGAGATCCTGTTGACCGAAAACGACCAGAACCTTGTCCGCCGGCGCGCGCTCGTCGTGCGTGCCGAACAGGATATCGCCACCGCCGCCAACTCACTTTCGCTCTATCTGCGCGACGATGCGGGGGCGCCGCTGCTCGTATCACCCGACCGGCTGCCCGCGGACACGAGCGCACTTGCCGGCGTCGCGCCGACCGGATCGAGCGCGGCAGCGGTCGCGCGGCCGGATTACCGGGCGATCCTGACTCGGATCGATCAGTCGACCGCGCGGCTGATGCTGGCGGAAAACGATCTGTCGCCCCGGCTCGACCTGCGCGGCGAAGTCGGCAAGGATGTCGGCCCGGTCGGTCTGGGCGGACCGAACCGCACGCCGCTCGAAGCGGCGGTCGGCTTCCGCTTCAGCGTCCCGCTTCAGAATCGCGCCGCCAAGGGACGCGTGGCCGAAGCCCGCGCCGAGATCGACGCACTGGCACAGCGCAGCCGCTTCCTTCGCGACCAGATCGCAATCGAGGTCGAAGGCATCGTCATCGCGGTCGGCGCGACCGAACGGCTTGCCGGGATCGCGGAGGAGGAACGCAGCCTTGCCGACCGGCTCGCTGTCGCCGAACGCCGCCGCTTCGAACTGGGATCGGGCGACTTCTTCCTGGTCAACCAGCGCGAGGAGACCGCGACCGATGCGCGCGTCCGCCTGATCGACGCGCAGGCGCGGATCGCCTCCGCGCGCGCCGAGCTCGCCGCCGCGACGGCCGACCGTGTCGCACTGGGGCTGGACCGCTAGGCCCCGCCCCGGCTCACTCAATAGGCCAGCGCGCAGCCATCGGCGCGCATCTCGCTCGCCGCGGCATAGACGCGGGTGTTCCCGTCCATCCGGTGTTCGACACATTCATAGCGCCCGAAGCCGCCATCGGGATCGCCGATCGTCCACCCCATGTCGACCAGCCGCTTCCGCGTCGCGATCGGCACGCCGGTCTCGAGCCGGAGCAGCCCCGTGGGCCCGAGCCCGGGCGTATCCTCGCCCATCGATTGCGACGATCCCTCGTGATGCCAGCGCGGCGAATCCCCTGCCGACTGGATTTCGAGCCCATAGTCGACGCGGTTGACGATGATCTGCGTCTGCCCCTGCGGCTGCATGTCGCCGCCCATCACCCCGAAGCTCATCCACGGCGCGCCCTTGCGCGTCGCGAAGCCCGGGATGATCGTCTGGAACGGCCGCTTGCCCGGCGCATAGATGTTCGGATGACCGTCCTTGAGACTGAACAGCTGCCCGCGATCCTGAAACATGAAGCCAAGGCCATCGGCGACGAGGCCCGATCCCATCCCGCGGAAATTGGACTGGATCATCGACACCATCATGCCGTCCTTGTCCGCGCAGCTGAAATAGGTGGTGTCGCCGTGGCTCGGCGCCTGCCCCGGATAGACCGGGGTCAGCAACCGGTCGGGGCGGATCAATTTGGCGCGCTGTGCGGCATAGTCCTTGGAGATCAGCCACTCGACCGGCACCTTGGCGAAGTGCGGATCGGCATAATAGCGCGCGCGATCCTCATAGGCGAGGCGCTTGGCCTCGGCCTGCAAGTGGATCGACAGCGCGGACTGGAAGCCTGCACCCTTCAGGTCGAACCGCTCGAGGATGTTGAGCATCTGTAGCGTCGCCAGCCCCTGCGTGTTCGCGCCGAGCGCGTGGACGGTCGTGCCGCGATAGTCGGTCGTGCTGGGCGCGATCCATTCCGAATGGTGCGCGGCGAGGTCCGCCGCCGACAGCCACCCGCCGATCCGCTTGAAGTAGCGCTCGATCGTCTGCGCGATGTCGCCCTCATAGAACGCATCGCGTCCACCGCTGGCGATCGCGCGATAGGTGCGTGCGAGGTCGGGGTTGCGGAACACGCCCCCCGCCGCCGGCCCCTTGCCGTCCGCCAGCCCATAGGTACGCAGCGCATTGACGGACTCCTCCAGCCCGTTCCCCGGACGGCGAAACGCGGTGAGGCTGCGGCGGATGTAATAGGCAATGATGTCGGGCACCGGCGCGCCCGCTTCGGCGAGCGCGATCGCGGGCTGGAACAGGTCCGCCCAGGGCAGCTTCCCGTAGCGCTGGTGCATCGTCCACCACGCATCGACCGTCCCCGGCACCGACACGCTAAGTGCGCCGAGCGGCGGCAGTGCGCCGTTCCTGGCGCGCGATCGCACCGTTTCCAGGCTCAGGCCGCGCGGCGATGCGCCCGACCCCGCGAGGCCGACCACCGCCTTGGCCTTGGGATCCCAGATCATCGCATAGGCATCCCCACCGATCCCGCTCGACGTCGGCTCGAGGAAGCCGAGACACGCGTTGATCGCGATCGCCGCATCGACCGCCGACCCACCCGACCGCAGGATGTCGATTCCCGCCTGCGTCGCGAGCGGATGCGCGGTCCCCGCCGCGCCGTTGAGGCCGTAGACCGCGGTGCGCGACGCGAAGCTCGCGCCGATCGGCCGGTCGCCGGCATGGACGTCGGGGCGCAGGAAGCGCTCCTCGCCGGGCGCCCAGAATGTAGGATTGGTATCCGTCGCGGGTGCTGCCCCCTGACCCGGGCCGGGGGCGGGGTCGGTGCTGGCTGTACCGCGCTGCGCAGATGCGAGTGTCGGAAGCAGCGCCGTCGCCGGCAGCGATGCGATGAAGGTGCGACGATGCATTGGCGAACTCCCAGGACCCGGCATGGTTGTTGCCCGCAGGGGCGATCGGCGCAAGTGGCTGAAATCGGCGGCGCGTCGACGGATCAGCGCCGGCGTCCGGCCGCGACGACCTGAAGCAGCACCGCCGCCGCGGACAAGGCCGCGCCCAGGCCCGTGACCGCGACCCAGCCGTCCATGTGCCATGCCCAGGTCGCGCCGGCGGATCCCGCCGCGCCGCCGAGGAACATCGCCCCCATGAAGATCGTGTTGAGCCGGGCGCGGGCCTCGGGCCGCAGCGCGTAAACCACATGCTGGTTGGAGACGAGCGCGCTCTGCACACCGAAATCGAGCAGGATCACGCCGACCACCAGCCCGGCAATCGAACTCCACAGCGCAAAGACCGCCCAGCTTGCCAGCGTCAGCACGGCCCCGAGCAGGATCACCAGCCTGGGACCGCGGCGGTCGGCGATACGCCCGGCGACCGGCGCGGCGAGCACGCCGACCGCGCCGACCACCCCGAACAGACCCGCGATATCCGCCCCCAGACCGAAGCGCGGACTCTGCAGATGGATCGCGAGGATCGTCCAGAACACGCTGAACGCGCCGAACAGCAGCGCCTGCGTGATGGCGGCCTTGCGCAGCGCGCCGAACTCCCGCCAGAGACCGCCGAGCGACCGCAGCAGCCCTGCATAACCGAGATCCGCGGTCGGGACGCTGCGCGGCAGCCGCAACGCCATCACCACCCCCGCGCCAAGCGCCATCGGCACGCCCAGCCAGAACATCGCTCGCCACCCGGCATGCGTCGCGACGAAACCCGCCAGCGTCCGGCTGAGCAGGATGCCGCACAACAGCCCCGCCATGACCGTCCCGACCGTTGCACCGCGTCGTTCCGGGCTTGCGAGATGCGCGGCGAACGGCACGACCTGTTGCGCGACGGTCGACAATATCCCGACGAGCAGCGACGCGGCGATCAGCATCGCCGCGCTCGGGGCGATCGCCGCGAGGATCAGGGCCGCGGCCAGCCCCAAGAACTGCACGACGATCAGGCGCCGGCGTTCGACCAGGTCGCCGAGCGGCACCAGCAGGAACAGCCCCGCGGCATAGCCAAGCTGCGTCGCGGTCGGCACCAGGCTGGTCGCGGCCCCGGGCAGGTCGCGCTCGATGATCCCCAGCATGGGCTGGTTGTAATAGATATTGGCGACGGCAACGCCGGCCGCCGCGGCCATCACGAACGTCAGCCCCCGACCGAGATGGTGTCCGCCCGGCGGGCCTGGCATCGACGCATCCGGCTCCAAGGGGCCACGGTCGTCCGCAATACTCGTCATACCAAATTCCTCTGCGACCGCGTGCCCGCTATGTGGACCATGGTGCAATGCCCGATAAGAGCGCGTCAGTGGCGAAGATGGGGTCGCGATCAGCGGCGCATCAACGCGGTGCGGAAGGTAATCGCGAACCGGGTCCGCCCCGGCCGCGACGCGAGCACCACCCGCGTCGCGTGCGCCTCCGCGACCTGCGCGACGATCGCCAGCCCCAGCCCGCTGCTGGCGGATGCGGCACGATCGCGTTTCCAGAAACGGCGAAAGATCGACGGCTGATCCGCCTCGGGGATGCCGGGGCCGTCGTCGCAGACCGCCAGCGTGCCGTCTGTCCCGATCGTCACGTCGATCCGACAGCCAGGACCGCTATGCTTGACCGCATTCTCGATCAGGCAGCCCAGCGCCTTGGCGATCCAGGCCGCATGGCCCGCGACCATCACGCTGTCCGCCTCCGTCGACAGCGCGATCGACTTGCCCTGACGGATCGCCAGCGGCGCGATCGAGGCCACGCCGTCGGTCGCTATCGCGACGAGATCGACCGATGCCGCGGTATCCAGCGCGACGGTTTCGAGCTCGGCGATCTCCAGCACCTGCTCGACGATGCGGCCGAGCGTGTCGAGATCGCTGCGCAGCGTCGCTCGCAACGTCGCATCCTCGACCTCCTCAACACGAAGCCTGGCCACCGCGATCGGCGTGCGCAGTTCGTGCGCCGCATCGGCGATGAAGTCGCGCTGCATGCGGTAGCTCGACGTCAGACGCTCCAGCAGCGCATTGACCGCACGCGCGAGCGGACGCACCTCGGCCGGAAGCCGGTCGTCATGCAGCCGCAAATCGAGCGGCAGCGCATCGTCCGTCCGCAGCGATGCGGAGGCTCGCCGTACCGGCGCGACCGCACGCCGGATGATCAGCACGTCGATCGCCAGCAGAACCAGCAGGACCGGCGTCACGATCGCCAGACCGTAGAGCAGGAACTGCGCCAGCAGGTCGTCGAGAATATAGTCCGGGTGGGTCAGGTTCTGCAGGACGACGATCCAGACACGCGCGCTCCCGACGCGCACCGGGCTGCTGGCGCCGGCATAGAAGGCGTGCCGCGACTGCCGGCGGAAGAAACGCTCCTCGTCGCTCAGCGGGATGGCAGCGAGCGGCACCAGGATCGGCGAGTCCGACCGGAACAGGACCGCACCACGCGGATCGACGATGCGGAATGCAAAGCCCGCCCCCGGCGCGAACACCGCGGCGCTGGTCCCGTCCTGGGTCAGGTGCAACCTTCCGGTCGCGTCCTGCGACAGCGCCTGGCGCAGGGCCTGGGCATGGACGTGGACCGTCTGATGCTGGATCCGCGCCGCCGTCGTGTCGAGAAACAGATAGACCCCGCCGGCCACCGCGACGGCGGTGATCAGCACCGCGATCGCGTGCCAGCGCAGGATCTGCGCCATCAGCGACCGTGGCGGCCGCGTCACGCGTCCCGCTCCAGCATCATGTAGCCGACTCCTCGGACCGTAACGATATCCGCGGTCGCCTGCGACTCCGCCAGGCGACGCCGCAGCCGGTGGACATAGACCTCGACCGCATTCGACCCGAGATCGTCGGCGAGCCCGAACAGCAATTGTTCGAGATGCTGCTTGGTCACCACCCGGCTCGTGCGGCGGATCAGCCCGGCGAGCACCTCCAGTTCGCGCGCGGACAAAACGGTCGGCCGGCCGGCAACGGTGACCTCGCGCGTTGCCGGATCGAACCGGACATTGCCGCAATCGATCGTCCGGTCGACAATCGTGCCGCTGCGCCGGAGCAGCGCCTGGATGCGCGCGAGCAGTTCCTCGGGCGCGAACGGCTTGGCGAGATAGTCGTCGGCCCCCGCCTCAAGCCCGGTCACGCGGTGTGCGACGCTCGCCCGCGCGGTCAGCGCGATGACCGGCGTGGGATCGTCGCGGTCACGCAATTCGCGCACGACCGACAGGCCATCGCCGTCCGGCAGCCCGAGATCGAGGATGACCGCGGCATAGCGCGTATAGGACAGGATCAGCCGTGCATCGGCGGCCGTCGCGGTCGCGTCCGCGGCATAGCCCGCCTCGCCGAGCAGCCGGATCAGCATCGTGACCAGATCGGCATGGTCCTCGACGATCAGGATCCGCATCGACGCTCCCCGGTCGGGCTGCCCGGAGCGCACCGCCCGCGCCGATGGCCGCCTGTAAGGCTGGCGTAAGCCGGACGGGATAGGCCGACCGATCCTCGATCCCGATCGATGTCGCGCGATGCGCCGTCAGCAAAAATCAGAGTGTCTCCATGTCCGATATCCTTGGCCCGTTCGAACGGCTTGCAGCGACCCGCGCCGCGGTGTCCCGCGTCCGTGCGGCGCCCTACCAGCCGCGCCGGGTCGCCCTGTTCTCGGGCAACTACAACTATCTGCGCGACGGCGCCAACCAGGCGCTCAACCGCCTTGTTGGGTATATTGAGCGCGACGGCGTCGACGTCCGGGTCTATTCACCGACATCGCCCCGCCCCGCCTTTGACCCCAAGGGCACATTGGTGTCGGTCCCGTCGGTTCGCATTCCGGGTCGCGGCGAGTATCGGCTGGGGCTCGGATTGCCGGCGGCGGTCCGGCGCGATGTCGAATGTTTCCGCCCCGACATCGTCCACCTGTCCGCCCCCGACTGGACCGGCGTTGCCGCGCAGCGGCTGGCGCGGACGATGGGCGTCCCGGTCGTCGTCAGCCTGCACACGCGGTTCGAGACCTATGCGCAATTCTATGGTGCGGGATTGATCCGGCCAACGATGGAACGGCATCTCGACCGGTTCTACACCGGCAGCGACGCGATCCTCGTGCCCACCCCTCCCATCGCCGCCGAGTTTTCCGCCAAGGGGCTTGGCGAGCGGACACGTCTCTGGGGTCGCGGGGTCGATCGCGACGCCTTCTCTCCGCGCCACCGCGACCTGGCCTGGCGCCGGCACATGGGCATCGCCGACACCGACATCGTCCTGCTCTTCTTCGGCCGGCTGGTCCGCGAGAAGGGACCGGCGCTGTTCGCCGACATCGTCGACGCGGTTCGCAAGGGTAGCGGAGATCTGTGCGGATCATCCGCCACGATCCGGGCCGTGATCGTCGGCGACGGGCCCGAACGGGACTGGCTAACGCGGCGCCTGCCGGACGCGATCCTCCTCGGCAGCCTGTCGGGCGACAGACTGGCCCGCGCAGTCGCCAGCGCGGATATTTTCGTCAATCCGAGCATTACCGAAGCCTTTGGCAACGTGACGTTGGAAGCGATGGCATCGGGATTGCCGAGCGTGTGCGTCGACATCCCCAGCGGACGCAACCTGCTGCGCAAGGAAACGGGCATGTTCTTCGCCGCGAACGATCTCGATGCGGCGGTTGCCGCGGTTCGCCGTCTTGCGCTGTTCTCGGATCTGCGCGCGTCGATGGGCCGGGCCGCACGTGCGGCAAGCGCGGCCTATGACTGGGACACGGCGTCGGCGATGGTCCTCGACGCCTATCGTGCGCTATTGGGCACGGACACGGTGTCGGCAACCGCCGATCCGGGTGCCGCGCCGGCACTCTGGCGGAACCGGTTGGCCGCGGGCTGAGCGTCATGACAGAACAGTGCAGCGCCCGGACGCCGTCAGGCTGGCGACGTCTCCTGTCATCGTCGTCGGTGCGAACGGCAGCCGCTGCTGCCGCGATGCTCGCCGTCGTCGCGATCGCCCTGTCGGCGCTCGCAAGCCTGCTCGACGGGGTCGACTGGACCGACATCCGCGACGCGCTGACGCGGATCGGCTGGGTCCGGCTGCTGCTCGCGGCCGGGATCACCGCAACCAGCTACGGCGTGCTGACCGGCTATGACGTGATCGCGCTGCGGGTCATCGGGCGACGCGTCGCCTATCCCCGGGCGGCGCTCGCCTCGTTCACCAGCTATGTTTTCAGTCACAATTTCGGGTTCGCGCTGCTGACCGGCGGAACCGCACGGTTGCGGATCTACCGGCCCGCAGGGCTGACGATCGGCGAAGTCGGTCATGTCATGGTGCTGACCGGCCTGACCTTCTGGTCCGGGGTGCTCCTACTGCTGGGGATCGGGCTTGTCGCCAGTCCCGACAAGCTGGCGATTGCCGGCATTGCGATGTCCTACCCGGTCCACGCCGCGATCGGCACGGCGAGCCTTGCCCTGCTGGGCGTAGTGCTGATCCTGCTCCACCGGCGTGGCGGTCGGATGATCGTCGCATTCGGCCGCTCGATCCCCGTGCCTCGCACGCGGCAGGCGCTGATCCAGATGATGCTGGCGAGCATCGATCTCGTCCTCGCGGCGCTGGTCTTGATCGTCCTGCTGCCCGGCGCGTCGCTTGCCCTGCTTCCCGGCCTGTTGCTCGGCTATTTGGTGGCGATCACGACGGGACTCATCACCCACGCGCCGGGCGGCGTGGGCGTGTTCGAAGCGGTGATGCTGGCAAGCCTTCCCGAGATCGACCGCGCGACGCTGTTCGCCGCCTTGCTAGCCTATCGGATGGTCTATTTCCTGATCCCGCTGGCCATCGGGATGGTGCTGTTCGCGCTTCATGAAGTCGACCTGCGGGCCCGCGTAAGGTCGGCGTAAGTCGGCGCGGCGATGAGCGCATGTCCTCATGCTCCAGCCATCGGAACCCGTCACCATGATCATCCGCGCGCGGCCCTGCGCCCCGTTCTCCCTCGCAGCGTTCTGCGCCCCCGCCCTCCTAGCCGCCAGCACCGGTGCGGCCGCGCAAACGCGATCGGCAGACGCCCAGCCGGTGCCGGGCGCGACCGCGATCGCGGGGGCGACGTCCGCGGCGATCCCCGCCATCCCCGAACCGATGATCTTTGACATGGTCCGGCCACTCGGCGCACGGCGCGGCGAGCTCGAGACCAACACGCTCGCCCAGGTCAATCTCAGCGGACCGTCGCGCCATGTCGAATGGGCTCCCGAGGTCGAATATGCGGTCGCCGACGGCTTTGCGGTCGAGCTTGAGCTGCCGTTCACCAATGGCCGGCCGACCGATCTCAAAATGGGGCTGCAGGGGACGTTCGGCACGTTTCGCGGCGGACGCAGCATCCACGGCGTCCAGTATCTCGGGCTTCACAATCGCAGCGACGGGGGCTGGTCGAGCAGCCTGGTCTATCTGCTCGGCAACCGCTTCGGCGAACGGTTGAGCACGATGACGATGATCGGCGCGGGCGACGTGACGCTCAGGAGCACGAAGGGCACCGGGCTGATCGTCAATCACTCGACATTCTGGGATGTCGATAACGGCACCGTGCTCGGGTTCGAGGTAAACCGGCAGACGGGGGCGAGCGGCCATTGGCTCCTGATGCCACAGCTGCACCGCGCGATCGGGCGGAAGGTCTCGGCGCAGATCGGTGCGGGCGCCGAACGGGCCGTGTCGGGTCCATTCCGACCGCGCGTCGGCCTGCGCATCATCCGCGAATTCTGAGGTGCCAGCTGCCACGCAGGCCGGGCCCGCTGGTGCCGGCACGCCCGACATGCCACACCCCTGACATATCAGAACAAGGGGTTATGAATGCGCGCCAGTGCCTGTTTGATCGCTCTCCTCCTCGTCACGACCAGCGCGGTCGTCTCCGGCGCCAGCGCGCAGACGCCGGGCACGCCCTATCACCGCGCGCCCGATGCGATCGCACGGGCGCTGGAGACACCCCCGACCCCGGGCGTCTCGGTCAGCCCCGACCACCGGACGCTCGCGATCCTCGGTCGCGAGAATCTTCCGTCGATCGCCAATCTGTCCAAACCGATCCTGCGGCTCGGTGGCTATCGCATCGATCCCGCGACCAACGGCCAGGCCGAGGTCCGCGTGCAGTGGCTGAACGCGCTGCAGTTCAAGAATCTGGCGAGCGGCAAGACCATTAATGTCGCGCTGCCTGCCGGACTGCGCTTTGCCGCACCCGACTGGTCGCCCGACGGCAGCCGCCTCGCCTTCTACGCGCAGCAGCCCGACGGTCTCTCGCTGTGGATCGCCGAGCGTGACGGCAGTGCGCGCATGGTGGCCAGGGACCTGAACGGGACGTTCGGCACGCCGTTCACCTGGATGCCCGACAGCACGGCGCTGATCGCCTACACCGTCCCCGCGAACCGCGGCCCCGCGCCCGTTGCCGGCGATACGCCGACGGGCCCCGTCGTCCAGGAAAGCGCGGGCCGATCGTCGGCGGCGCGCACCTATGAAGATTTGCTCGGCGATGCGCAGGACGAGGCCCTGTTCGATCATTATTTCACGGGCCAGCTCCTCCGGATCGCGCTGTCGGGCGCCACCCGGCCGATCGGGGCACCCGGGCTCATCACCGAGTTCAGCGTCTCGCCCGACGGCCGGTATCTGCTGACCGAACGGCTCAAGCGGCCCTATTCCTATCTGCTGCCCGCGCGCTATTTCCCGACCGAGATCGCCGTCGCGACGATCGATGGCCAGCGGGTACGGACGCTGGTCGATCGCCCGCTCGCCGACGATCTTCCGGTCGACTTTGACGCCGCCGTCAAGGGACCGCGCGAGGCGATGTGGCGATCCGACGCCCCCGCCACGCTCGTCTGGGCGGAAGCGCTCGACGGCGGCAATCCGCGTGCGAGGGTCGCCTTCCACGACGTGGTCAAGATGCAGGCAGCACCGTTCGAAGCGGCGCCGGTCGATCTGGCGATGACCCCGGCGCGCTATGCGACGACCTTCTGGGGCGATGACGGCTTCGCGATGGTCGTCGATCGCGAATGGCGGTCGCGGACCGAACACCGGCTCGCGGTCGCACCGGCGCGACCGGGCCAGGCGCGCACGCTGCTGACCCGCAATTATCAGGACCAATATGGCGACCCGGGTCGGCCGGTCGTCGAATCGAACGCCGCGGGCAAACCGGTGATGCGCTTCACCCCGGACCATAAGGCCGTCTACGTCACCGGCGACGGTGCGACCAAGGCGGGCGCCTTCCCCTTCCTCGCGACGCTGCCGCTTACAGGCGGCGAACAGACGCGGCTATGGTCCGCCAAGCCGCCCTATTACGAAACCGTCGTCGCGATGCTCGACGATACCGGGCAGCGCATTCTCACGCGCCGCGAAAGCGCAAAGCTCGCTCCCAATTACGTCATGCGCAGCGTCAGGGGCGGCAGCGCCAAGCCGGTCACCGCGTTCGCCGATCCTGCCCCGGTGTTCGCGGGCGTGACGCAGCGCACGATCACCTATCCCCGCGCCGACGGGCTTGCACTGTCGGGGTCGCTCTACCTGCCCGCGGGCTATGACGCGAAGCGCGACGGGCCGCTGCCGACCTTGCTCTGGGCGTACCCCGCCGAATTCACCGATGCGAAGGTCGCCGGGCAGACCGTCGACCAGGGCAATCGCTTCGTGCGCCCACGCGGCATCAGCCATCTGTTCCTGCTGACCCAGGGCTATGCGATCCTCGACAATCCGGCGATGCCGATCATCGGCGAGGGCGGCACGGAGGCGAACGACACCTACGTCAAGCAACTCCAGCAGGATGCGCAGGCGGCGGTCGATGCCGTCGTCAAGCTCGGGGTCGCCGACCGGACCCGCATGGCGGTCGGCGGGCACAGCTATGGCGCGTTCATGACCGCCAATCTGCTCGCGCATACCGATCTCTTCCGCGCAGGCATCGCCCGATCGGGCGCATATAACCGCACGCTGACCCCGTTCGGATTCCAGGCCGAACAGCGGACCTATTGGCAGGCGACGCCGACCTATACCGAAATGAGCCCGTTCACCTATGCCGACCGGATCAAGGCGCCGATCCTGCTGATCCACGGCGGCGCGGACGACAATAGCGGCACCTTCCCGATCCAGTCCGAACGCATGTACGCTGCGCTCAAGGGCAATGGTGCGACCGTGCGCTACGTCGTCCTGCCGAACGAGCCGCACGGCTATCGCGCGCTGGAGTCGACCGAAGAGACGCTGTGGCAGATGACGGACTGGCTAGACCGCTATGTGAAGCCGAAGCCGGCGCCGGAGACGGCGGAGCGCCAGCCATGACCGGGTGTCGTGCCTTTCCGCAGGCTTGCGCGACGGCCGGTCGCATCGCATCGGCACTCCATGTGTAATCGCGCGCGGTTCGAGGGCGAGCCCGAAACCCTGACCGAAGTCTTTGGCGCGGGCTGGCTGACGCCAAGGCCGATGGATAACCGGTTCAATCCGACCGAGCTCTATCCCAAAAGCCGCGCCTATGTGATCCGCGAACAGGACGGGGCCCGCGGGCTCGATGTGATGCAGTGGGACGTGACCGCCGGGCAGGCGCCATGGCCGATGACCAATGTCCGCAACCTCGCGCTGCCGCAGTGGAAAGCGCTCGCGGCGAACCCCGAAAACCGGTGCCTGATCCCGCTCACCGAATTCTGCGAATGGACGCCCGACCCCGTTGATCGCGGCGACGGGAAAAAGCCCATCAAGGGCGAGATGTGGTTCGACGTCATCGACCAGGACGTGTTCGCGATCGCCGGATTCTGGCGCCAGATCGGCGAGCAGCGCTATTTCGCGATGGTCACCTGCGACGCGAACGAACTGGTCGTGCCGATCCACCCCAAGGCGATGATCACCATCCTGCATCCGGAGGATCACGCGCTCTGGCTCACCGGTCGCTACGACGACGTCGTCGCACTGCAGCGCCCCTATCCGGCCAGCCGGATGACGGTGCGCGGCCCCGTCTTTCCGACCCGCACCGCCGCGCCAACGGGCCGCACCCTGCTATAAGTGTCGAACTACCCAGCGCGGCATCGGGCCGCGCGCCGACGCCAAGCGGCAATCACCTGCAACCATGATCAGGCGGGCGGCGTACCGCCCGCCTGACCGATCGTCACTTGGGGGCGGACGGCGCGGCGGGCGCGACCGTGGTGGCGACAGGCGTCGCGGCGATCGGCGCACCCGGCGACGCCACCGTCGCGGCCGGGGATTTCATCGTCTGGCGGATGAACACGGTCTGGTTGATCTGCTCGAACGCCGTCTGATAGACCGACACGTCGTAGATCGGCTCTTCGTCCTGCGCCCCCGAGCCATAGACGGTCGATTTGACTTTCCCCATGACGAAGCTCAGCCGCACATGCGTCGTCGACGGGCTGGTCTGCTCGATAAAGGCCGAGACGATCGGCGTCTTCTTCGATTTACCGAAACCGGTCCACAGGCTGTACGACATCTTGCCCTTGGTCGAGGCGATGCCGGTGATCAGCCCGGTGTCCTTGTCGGCGGCCTGGATACGATAGCCCGAATCCTGCAGCACCGACATGACGGCGCCAAACACCTGATCCTTGCTCGCCTCGATGTCCCGGCCCTGCAGCTGCTGCAGTTCGAGCGACGACATAACGACCGGCTTTTTTGCAAGGACGACAGACGCGTCGAGGCATGCACCCGCCATGGCGAGCGCTACGATAAGCTTCTTCATTGATATTCCCCCTTAGAACGAACTGCTGCGGCTTTGGAAATCGCTGACGACCTTGTTCGCGTCGAACTTGATCACGAGTGTCATGGCGCGCGACGACTGGCTCGACCGCGACTTCTTGTTGCTGAACCCCAGACCGCCCAGCCCCGCGCCGCCGCCGCCACCACCGCCGCCGAACAGGCCGATCGAAAACCCCGATGTCTTGTCGTAAGACACCGTGGCATGGCGGTCATAGACCCACATTTCCTGTCCGGAACCATCGATAGTGGTAATGTTCGGTCCGCCAAACGCCTCGATGATCTGTGCCTGAGTCGTGGTGCCGACCTTCAGGTTCATCTGCACCATGCCGTGCGTCAGCGTGTTCGGATCATCCTTCGCCAAAGCCCCTGCTGGAACCGTCGCCGCAAATGCCGCAGCCAGAATGATTGCTCGAATCATAGATCCCCCCGTAATATCCCGCGCTTATCACTGTTGTTTGTGCGCGAGAAGGTGGAGCCGGAGGCAATAGATCGATATCTGATGTATTGTGACGAAGCGAAGTATTAGAATAGCCAGATCTAGTCGGAGATCGTGCCGTCAGCGGAAGCGTGGTGGCCGCCGCTGACGGCGATCCGGCGTCAGGCGTGCGCCGGCCTGGCGTGAACGATCGCGGTCGCCGCGGACATCAGGATCGCGTCCTCGACGAACCCGGTGCTCGTCTGCCCCCAGCGTTCCATCGCCCATTTGCGGGCGGCGAGGCCACCATAGGATGACAGGATCGCCGCACCGATCCCGAGCGCTGCGCCCGTCAGCTGACGCTTTGGCGGGGCGAGCGCCGCGCCGGCAAAGCCGCCCGTGATCGTGCGCGCGAGCAGACCGAGGAACACCGTACGATCGGGCGCGGTCTTCATCTTGTCGCCGGCCATTTCGGCCGCGGCCATCGCCACGCCCCCGGCGGTGATCAGCGGCATCGCCATCAGACGCGCTCCAGCGGTGTCCTCGGGGAGCGTGCCGCGCTGGGCGGCGCCGGCCAGTGCAGCAAGCGGCGTCATCGCACGCTGTCCGGCCACCAGGCCTATCAGAAGGGAACGAAGCATAAGGGGATCCTGTCGGTTGGAGCGATTGTCTGATCTGCCTCGTCAACGGATGACACCGTCAATGCGCTCCATCGCTGCGCGCCGCTCGATCCTGCACCGACCCGGGCATCACCCCGATACGTAGAGCGGCGCCCGCAAACGCGCTTGAACGTCCCCGATTTGCGCATATGCCGGAATGCATTGGAGCGAACGATGAATGATCCGGCGAATACCAAAAGCGCGGCGTGGGACGGGACTCTGGTCAAAACCTGGCTCGAGCGACGGCTTGCCGCGGCGAAGCTTGACCAAGCAATGGCGGACCGGCGCGGCTACGAGGCGCAGGACGATTATGACAAGGCGGCTGCCGAGGAATGGGCCTGCCGGGCGCTTCAGGCACCGGACTGCACCGCGGATCAGGCCGGTTTTGCAAAACGGCTCAAGGACTTGATCGCCCAGGAAGACTATACCGCAACCGGCATCTATGACGATATCCGGTTCCAGCGCCATGTCCGCAGCCAGCTGCGCAAGATTGCCAAGATGGCCAAGGCGAATGAAGGGTTCGAAAAGACGCTCCGCTACCAGTAAGGCCGAGCCATGGGTGCCGCGCCACCCCGGCTCGCGAGGTACGCCGGCACTAGACCGGCCGCATCCTCACGAGGCCCGTGCCATCCCGCCACTGCCGACACGCCGCGCCTCGCGCTGCCCGTGCATCGTCAGGAGCGCAGTCGTCGCATCCCGGTCGACGGCGGGGGAAAATACGAATCCCTGGCCAAGCACGCAGCCGATCGCGCGAAGCTGCGCGATCTGCTGATCCGACTCGATTCCCTCCGCGACGATCCGGATGCCCATCTTCTTGGCGACACGGATCAGCCCTTCGACGATCGTCGCGCTGACGCTGTCGGGTTCGAGATGATCGACGAACGTCTTGTCGATCTTGATCACGTCGACCGGCACCGTCAGAAGATGCGTGAGCGAGGCGAACCCGGTTCCGAAATCGTCGAGTGCAACCCGGATGCCGTGGTCACGCAGTGCGCGGATCGCCTCCTGGATCGCCTGGTCGCCTCGGCCCATATACACGGTCTCGGTGACCTCCAGGATGACATGCTCGAGCGAGACGTCATGGCGTTCGAACGCCGATGCCAGCACGCGCGCAATCGCCCCGCCGCTCAAATCCTCCGACGAGACGTTGATCCCGACATGCTGGACCGCGAGACCCAGATCGAGCCAGGTCCGGATGTCGGCGGCGACAAGCCCCATCATCCTCTCGGTCAGCGCGGTCGAAACCCGCGCATCGCTGGTGGCTTCGTGGAACGCGGCGGCGGAAATGATCCTGTCGTCAATGCGCATCCGGCACAGCGCTTCCAGACCGACGATCTCACGCGTGTCGAGCCGGAAGATCGGCTGGTAATAGGCCTCGATCCGTCCGTCGCAGAGTGCTGCGCTGACATCGCGGATCGCGTGCAGGCGCCGCGTCATGCTCGAACCCAGCGCGGCCGAATACATCACGAAGCTGCCGCGCGCGGTATCCTTTGCGTGATACAATGCGAAATCAGCGTTCTGGCGCACAGGGTCGGTGACGGGATCGCCCGCGATATAGACCGCGCCACCGATGGTCGCGCGCGGCACGACGATCTGGCCGCCGCAATCGGCGGGTCGGCCCAGCGCATCGAGGATCCGCTGCGCGATCGCATCGGGTTCGGCCAGATCGTCCGCCGACTCCAGGATCAGCGCGAATTCGTCGCCGCCGACCCGAAAGGTCCGCCCGGGCTCCCCCGCCGCCGCGATGCGCTGACCGACGATTCGCAGGACAGCATCGCCGGCCGGATGCCCGAACGTGTCGTTGATCACCTTCAGATTGTCGAGATCGAGCACGAACAGCGCCCAGCGCTCGACCGCCCGTTCCCGGATATCGGCCAATGCCGCATTGAAGGCGGCCCGGTTGGGCAGCTCGGTCAGTGTGTCGGTAAAGGCGCGCCGCTCATGTTCGACGACGCGATTATGGCGGTCAATGGCGATCAGGCAGAGATGCAGGCAATGCTCGACGAGCACGCGTTCGAACGCCGTCGGCCCCCGCGCTTCGCGGTAGTAAAAGGCAAAGGTCGCCACGGTAACGCCGTCCGGATTTGATATCGGACTCGACCAGCAGCCGCGCAGACCAAGCGGCGCCACCAGATGCTTGAAATCGGCCCAGCGCGGATCGGTCGCGATATCCGCGACGCTGACGTCGGTGCCAAGATACGCGGCGGTGCCGCACGACCCCGCCAGCGGCCCGATCGCGGCGCCATCGATCGCCTGCGAATACGACTCCGGAAGACTGGGGCCGGCCAGCGGATGCATCCTGCCCGCGCGGTCGACCGTCAGGACCGAACAGATCACGCCGGGCACCAGCTGCTCGACCTTCTCGCATAACGACCGGCAGGTCACGTCCAGACTCTCGCCCCGTGCAATCCTCTTGAGTATCGCGTTCTGGAGTTGCAGCACCACACGCTGGGTATCATCACCGACTGGATAGGATAGATCGGTCATGGAGAAATCATAAGCCATGGATGCATCTGAGAACAATTTCTATTTACTTTTCATGAACATCCCAAACGGCTATAGTTCAGCCCGATTTGGCATGTATCCATTCGTCAACGGACGCGCACCCAGAACTGTACTGCACGAGCCCTCCGGAGTCCGACCGACACGCACGGACTTCGCCACGGATTGAGGGTCCTTAGCCAAAGAACATATAGCGAACAATAGGTCTTGTCGCGATCTGGTCCCGCGCCTAGGACGCCGCATGGCTGGCACTCGCCGGCGGCGGAACACACGCGGGCGATGCTGCGCGAGGGGCTTGACGATGACGGACGCAGATCGGTGCTATTTCGAACGGCGAGCCGAGCAGGAAATTGCAATGGCCGCCGCCACCGAAGATCCAAGCGCCTGCGCCCGCCATTACGAACTCGCGAACCTGTATCTGTCGCTCATTTCGGAAACGCCCGTCAGCACGGCCGCCTGACGAGGACACCGGCATCGGTCAGGCATCCAAGTCGCGGTGCCCGTCGATGCTATGTCAATCGAGATATCCGCAAGGACCTCGCTACGCATCGGCACGCAAGCGGTAGCCGACGCCCAGTTCGTTGGCGATCACGCTGCCGACTGGTCCCGGGTGCTCCAGCTTCTGCCGCAGGTTGCGGATGACGATGCGGAGGTATTCGACGCGCGGGTCTTCCTCGCCGCCCCAGGCCGCCGCGAGCACGCGCTGATGCGTCACGACGCGGCCGATGTGCCGGGCGAGCACCGCGAGCACGTCATGCTCCTTGCGAGTGAGATGCAGTTCCTCGTCGCCGCGGAACACGACCCGACGATCGAGATCGATGCTGACGTCACCGGTGCGCACGATCTTAGGCGTGGTTTCAGACAGTCCATGATGACGCAGCGCCACGCGCAGGCGGGCGAGCAGTTCCTCGCTGTCGAACGGCTTGGTGATGAAATCATCCGCCCCCAGGTCGAGTGCCGTGACCTTCTCGTCGACCGCATCGCGTGCCGACACCACCAGGATCACGGCATCGCCGTGCGTCCGCAGCAGCGGGATGAGGCTCAACCCGTCGCGGTCGGGCAGACCGAGGTCGAGCAGGACCGCGCTCGGATGCTCGACCGCCGCCTGCTGCAGCGCCTGCCGCCCGTCCTCGGCCTCGACCACGGCATAGCCCGCGCGGGTGAGCGTGTTGCGCAGCAGGCGGCGGATCGCGGCTTCGTCGTCCACCACGAGAATCTTTGCGGGCATTCAGGCGATGCTTTCGGGTTTGAGGTCGCGGACGATGAGCGCGCGGGGGAAGATCAGTGCGAAGGCGGCTCCGCTACCATCGTTGCGGTTCCCGGCCTCGACCATCATGTCCATCGCCTCCGCGAACGCCTTGACGATCGCGAGGCCGAGCCCCGTTCCACCCACCGCGCGATCGGACCCTTCGAGGCGGCGGAACGTCTCGAACACTTCGGTTTCCTTGCCCGGCGGCAGGCCGGGTCCGTGATCCATGACCGCCAGACGAAGCTCGCCGAACCGGTGCCGCCCCTCGATCACGATCTCGGTCCCGGGATCGCCGTAGCGCCCCGCATTGTCGAGCAGGTTGAGCAGGCAATGATGGAGCAGCTGCGGGTCGGTGTAGACCAGTGGAAGATCGGGCGGGACGTCGAGCCGAACCGCATGGCCCTCCAGCGCGCGCCGCGCATCGTGCGCCGCGCCGGTGACCGCATCGCTGAGGTCGGTCGGTTCGATGTTAAGCTTCAATGCGCCCGCCTCGACCCGGGCCATGTCGAGCAGATTGGCGACGAAACGATTGAGCCGCGCGGCCTCGGCCTTGATCGTCGCGATCAGGTCGGGCGTCGCGCCATGCTCGAG
Organism: Sphingomonas sp. CFBP9019; assembly: GCF_034045155.1. Lineage (NCBI taxonomy): Bacteria > Pseudomonadati > Pseudomonadota > Alphaproteobacteria > Sphingomonadales > Sphingomonadaceae > Sphingomonas > Sphingomonas sp. CFBP9019. The sequence continues at coordinate 219,024 of NZ_JAXCWK010000005.1, forward strand.
CTGGTCCGCCGCGGCAATGACCGCGGTAAGCGGCGTGCGCAGGTCATGGCTCACCGACGACAGCAGCGCCGCGCGCAGGCGGTCGCGCGTCCGCACGGTCTCGACATCGCGCATCTCGACCTCGAGCCGCAACCGCTCGAGCACCAAGGCGGACTGGTCGAGCAGGCTGCTGAGCAGCGGCAGCTGGTCGGCGCGGACCGGGTCGGCCGCGCTATCCTTCGCCACGCCCAGCACGCCCAGCACGCGGCCGCCGGCCTTCAGCGGCTGAAACAGCCACTCCGATGCCGCAAGCGTGCCCGATCCTTTCCCGGCCGCCATCCCCGTGTCCAGCGCCCAGGTCGCCGCGGCGGTATCCATCGTGCCGAGATGATAGCCGGCATCGCTGGCCGCGAGGATCTCCAGGCTCTTGCCGATCCCGGGCACCAGCAGGACGACCTGTACGTCGAGCAGCCCGCGGACGTCGTCGCAGATCATCTGCGCCGCGACGTCGATGTCGTTGACGCTCGTGATCTGGCGCAGAAAACCGGCAAGCGTCGCGTTGGTCCGCGCACTCGCCGCGGCCAGATCCGCCTGCGCCCGGACACGTGAGGTCAGCTGGCTCGTCGCGACCGCGATGGCGAGCAGGACGACGACAGAGACCAGATTTTCGGGATTGCTGATGCTCAGCGTACCGACCGGCGGCAGGAAGAAGAAGTTGTAGGCAAGGCTGGAGGCGATCCCCGCGTAAAGACCGGTCCGCAGGCCATAGAGGCTGGCGGCGGCCATGACCGGCAACAGGTACAACAGCGCGACGTTGCCGAGATCGAGGATGTGGAACAGGGCACTGGCGACGCCGGTGACGCTCGCGACGAGTGCGGTCGTAACTATATAGCCGGCGGGCGTACCCCACCGCGCCGGCCGGCGCCGGCCGCGTTCCCGGCCGCGCGGGTCTGCAGCCACGGGCAGCACATGGACGGTGACCCCCGGGGTATCGCGGATCACGCGGTCGACGACCGAACCGTGCAGGAACTCGAACCACCGCGACCGGTGCGACTTTCCCATGACCAGCTGCGTCGCGCGGGCATCGGCGAGAAAGCCCTGAATACCCGCCACCACATCGGTCGCAGGCACCGTCGCGACGGCTGCACCGAGCTGCGTCGCCAGCGTCATCGCCGCGGCAACGCGTTGATGTTCGGCGTCGGAGAAATTCGCGACGCGCGGGGTTTCGATGAAGAGCGCGGTCCAGGGGCCACGCAGACCGTCGGCCACGCGCTTGGCGGCGCGCACGAGCGTGTCGGCACCGGGCAGTTCGTTGATCGCGACGACGATCCGGTCGCTGCCCGCCCAGGTGCCGCCGAGCCCGAGTGCACGAACGTCGTCGAGCATCCGCGCGTCGACCGCCTGTGCCGCGCGCCGCAGCGCCAGTTCGCGCAAAGCGGACAGGTTCGATTTGGAGAAGAAGTGCGACAGCGCCCGCGTCGCCTCGTGCGGCAGATACACCTTGCCCGCGCGCAGTCGCTCGATCAGCTCGTCGGGCGGGATGTCGACGACCTCGATCTCGGCCATTTCCAGCACGCTGTCGGGTACCGTCTCGCGGACCCGGACGCGGGTGAAGCTGGCGACGATGTCGTTCAGGCTCTCGACGTGCTGGATGTTGACGGTCGAATAGACGTCGATCCCGGCGACCAGCAGTTCCTCTACGTCCTGATAGCGTTTGGGGTGGCGACTGCCCGGCGCGTTGCTATGTGCGAGCTCGTCGACGAGGACGAGACGCGGCGCCCGCGCGAGGATCGCATCGAGATCCATTTCCTCCAGCGTGCGGCCCTCATAGGCGATCGCCCGCCTCGCGATGATCTCGTGGCCGCGGGTCAGCGCCTGGGTTTCCGCCCGGCCGTGCGTCTCGACCACGCCGACGACGACGTCGACGCCGTCGCGGCGCCGCGCCGCGCCCTCGGACAGCATCTCGAACGTCTTGCCGACTCCGGGCGCGGCGCCGAGGAACACCTTGAAACGCCCCCTGCCCTCCTGCGCAGCAGCGCGCAGGAGGGCGTCGGGGTCAGGTCTGCCGTCACCCGAGACCGGCATCAGCGCGCGGGCGCGCCCGAGGCCGACAGGCCGTCGAGCGCGCGGTTGAGCGCCAGCACGTTGACGTGCGGCTCCCCGAGGATGGACGCATCCGTTGCATCCGTGACCAAAGCGCGAACCCGCTCGACCGACACGCCGCGAACACGCGCGATGCGTGGCGCCTGCGTCAGCGCGGCGGCGGGCGACAGGTCGGGGTCGAGGCCCGAACCACTGGCGGTGACCAGATCGGCAGGCACCGGACCAGCCACACCCTCGGCACGGCGTTTCGCGACGTCGGGCGTCACGCGATCGACCAGCGCCTGGCTCGCCGGTCCGAGATTCGACCCCGACGACGCCAGACCGTCATAGCCCTTGCCGGCCGCCGATGGCCGCGTCTGGAAGTAGCGATCGGTCGTGAACGCCTGCCCCACCACGGTCGAGCCAATGACGGTCCCGCGCGCATCGCGCACCAGGCTGCCGTTCGCCTGAGAGGGGAAGATCGCCTGGCCGATCCCGGTCATGGCGAGCGGGTAGACGAGCCCGAGAAGGACCGCGAACAGGATCGTCATGACGATCGCCGGCCGCAGCGCGGAGGTGAAATCCTTGCCCATGTCTGTCTTTCCTTATGCGAGACCGAGGCCACCGACCACAAGGTCGATGAGCTTGATGCCGATGAACGGTGCGACGAGGCCACCCAGACCGTACACCGCGAGGTTGCGTGCGAGCAGCGGTCCGGCTGCCATCGGCCTGTAGGCGACGCCGCGTAGTGCCAGCGGGACGAGGCACGGGATGATGACCGCGTTGAAGATGATCGCCGACAGGATCGCGCTTTCGGGGCTCCCCAACCGCATAACGTTGAGCACGCCGAGCCCCGGATAGAGCACGACGAACATCGCCGGGATGATCGCGAAATATTTCGCGACGTCGTTGGCGACCGAGAAGGTCGTCAGCGCCCCGCGCGTCATCAGCAGCTGCTTGCCGAGGCCGACGACCTCGATCAGCTTGGTCGGATCGCTGTCGAGATCGACCATGTTGCCCGCCTCGCGCGCCGCCTGCGTGCCGGTGTTCATCGCGACCCCGACATCGGCCTGCGCCAAGGCAGGCGCATCGTTGGTGCCGTCACCGCACATCGCGACGAGCCGGCCGCCGGTCTGTTCCTTGCGGATCAGCTCCAGCTTGTCCTCGGGCGTCGCCTGGGCGAGGAAATCGTCCACCCCGGCCTCGGCCGCGATCGCCGCGGCGGTCAGCGGGTTGTCGCCGGTGATCATAACCGTGCGGATGCCCATCGCACGCAGCTCGCCGAACCGCTCGCGGATGCCGGCCTTGACCACGTCCTTGAGGAAGATCGCGCCGAGCAGGCGCCCGTCCTGCGCCACCGCCAGCGGTGTCCCGCCCGCGCGGGCGATCTCGTCGGTGATCCGGCGCAGTTCGGTCGCCGCGGCGGTTTCGCCCGATCCGGCATTGGCGCGCAGGATCGAGTCCACCGCCCCCTTCTGGATCAAGGTGTCGGCCATCTTCACGCCCGAAATGCGGGTCTGCGCGGTGAACGGGATGATCTCGGCCCCGGTAGGGAGCGCGGTGATCGCGACGTTGAATGTTTGCCGCGCGAGCAGCACGATCGAGCGGCCTTCCGGCGTCTCGTCGGCAAGGCTGGCGATCAACGCGGCTTCGGCCAATTGCTGGGCGCTGGTGCCGGAGACCGCGCGGAACTCGCTCGCCTGCCGGTCGCCGATCGTGATCGTCCCGGTCTTGTCGAGCAGCAGCACGTCGATGTCGCCCGCGGCCTCCACGGCGCGCCCCGACTTGGCGAGCACGTTGAAGCGCACCAGCCGGTCCATGCCCGCGATCCCGATCGCCGACAGCAACGCCGCGATTGTCGTCGGGATCAGCGTGATCAGCAGCGCCGCCAGCATCGCCACCGGTATCGACCCGCCGGCATAGGACGCAAAGCCCGGGACGGTGCCGACCGCGATGAGAAAGATGACCGTCAGCCCGACGAGCAGCAGCGTCAGTGCGATCTCGTTCGGCGTCTTCTGCCGCTCGGCACCCTCGACCAGCGCGATCATCCGGTCGAGGAAACCCTTGCCGGGTTCGACCGTCACCTTGACGCGGATCTCGTCCGAAATGACGCGCGTGCCCGCGGTCACCGCCGAGCGGTCGCCGCCCGCCTCGCGGATCACCGGCGCGCTCTCGCCGGTGATCGCCGCCTCGTTGACCGAGGCGACACCCGAAACGACATCGCCGTCCGACGGGATGAGGTCGTTGGTCTCGACCAGCACGATATCACCGACCTTGAGCTGGCTGGCGGGCACCGCGTCGAACTCGCGCCCGTCGCCTTTCAGCCGCTTTGCGGTCAGTTCGGCCTTGGTCGCGCGCAACGACGCCGCCTGCGCCTTGCCGCGCCCCTCGGCGAGCGCTTCGGCAAAGGTGCCGAACACCACGGTCAGCCACAGCCAGATGACGAGCTGGAGCTTGAAGCCGAGCGACAGATTGTCCTGCCCGACCACGAGCAGCACGGTCATCAACGCGGCGACCACGCCGGTGACGAACATCACCGGGTTGCGGATCAACTCTTTCGGATTGAGCTTGAGGAACGAGGCCTTGATCGCGGGCACGATGAGGTCGGCCGTGAACAGGCTTTTGGTCTGGGTCTTTGCCATGGTGGCCCCCGATCAGGACAGTTTGCCGCTGATCATCGCGAGATGATCGGCGATGGGACCGAGCGCGAGGCCCGGCAGGAAGGTGAGACCACCCAGGATCAGGATGATGCCGACCAGCAGCCCCACCCACAGCCCGCCCGTCGTCGGGAACGAGCCCGCGCTTTCGGGCGTGTACTTCTTCGCGGCCAGACTCCCCGCGATGGCGAGCATCGGCACGATGATGAAGAACCGCCCCATCCACATCGCGACGCCCAGCAGCCCGTTGTAATAGGGCGTGTTGGCGGTCAGGCCCGCAAAGGCGGAGCCGTTGTTGGCGACTGCGCTGGTGAAGGCGTAGAGGATCTCCGAGAAGCCATGCGGCCCCTTGTTGAGCGGCCCCGCCAGCCCTTGTTGCAGTACCGACGACAGCGCGGTCAGCCCGAGGATCATCAGCGGCAACACCGCGATCGCCAGCACCGCCAGCTTCACCTCGCGGCTTTCGATCTTCTTGCCGACATATTCGGGTGTGCGCCCGACCATCAGCCCAGCGACGAACACCGCGAGGATCGCGAACAGCAGGAAGCCGTAAATCCCTGCGCCGACGCCGCCGATCACGACCTCGCCGAGCTGCATGTTGAACAGCGGGATCATCCCGCCGAGCGCGGTGAAGCTGTCGTGCATGCTGTTGACCGCGCCGCACGACGCCGCGGTGGTGACGACCGAGAACAAGGCGGATGCGGCGATCCCGAAGCGGACTTCCTTGCCCTCCATGTTGCCGCCCGCGACGCCGAGATGGTGCAGCACCGGGTTGCCCGCGGCTTCCTGCCAATAGGTGACGGTGACGCCTGCGAGGAACAGGATCAGCATCGCCGACAGGATCGCCCAGCCCTGGCGCGTGTTGCCGACCGCCTTGCCGAACGTCCAGGTCAGCCCGAAGCCGATCAGGAAGATCGACAGCATCTGGACGAGGTTGGTCAGCGCGGTCGGGTTCTCGAACGGATGCGCGGAGTTCGCGTTGAAGAAACCGCCACCATTGGTGCCGAGCATCTTGATCGCCTCCTGGCTCGCGACCGGGCCGAGCAGCAGCGACTGTTTCGCGCCTTCCAGCGTCTGCACGTCGACCACGCCCGCCATCGTCTGCGGCACGCCGCTAGCGATCAGGAACAGCGCGTAGACGATCGAGATCGGCAGCAGGATATAGAGCGTGACCCGCGTCATATCCGCCCAGAAATTGCCGATCGCCTTGGACTCGCGCCGCGCGAAGCCGCGGAGCAGCGCGAACGCCAGCGCGATCCCGGTCGCCGCGCTCAGGAAATTGTGGATCGTCAGCCCCAGCATCTGGCTGAGGTTCGACATCGTCGATTCCCCGCCATAGCTCTGCCAGTTGGTGTTGGTGGTGAAGCTGATCGCGGTGTTGAACGCGAGGTTCGGGCTGAGCCCGGCCAGCCCCTGCGGGTTCCCCGGCAGCACGCCCTGCAAGCGCAGCACCGCATAGGTAAACGCCATCAACGCAACGTTGAACAGGAGCATATGCAGCGCATAGCGCCGCCAGCCCTGCTCGGCGTCGGGATCGATCCCGGCCAGTTTGTAGAAACCGCGCTCGACCGGGCCGAGCACGATGTGGAGCGGTGTCCGCCGTCCCTCGTACAGCGTGAAAAGCCACACGCCGACCGGTTTGGTCAGCGCGAGCAGGATGGCGACGAAGCCGAGGATCAGGATCCAGCCCTGGAATGTCATGGTGTCCGCCTCCTTCAGAAGCGTTCGGGGCGGATCAGGACCGCCACCAGGTAGACGAGAAGGCCAAGCGCGGTCAGCGCCGCGAGCCAGAGGTCGAGCGTCATGCGTGCGTCCTCACGCGTTGTCGCAGAGCCGGGCATAAGCGAGCGTCGCCGCCACCAGCCCGACCATGACGAGGATCCAGATCAGGTCGTCCATCACCATCTCTCCTCAAAAGGCCGCGGTGAGCGACGCGACGATGGTGCCGCCGGCGATATTGCCGCTGCCGTCCTGTCCCTTGCTGAAACTGGGGCGCAGATAGATCGCCTCGGCGCCCGAAATGTCGGTGTCGATGTACGACACGTTGAAGGTGAGGTTGTGCCAGGTCGCATCCGCGCCGAGCGACCAGTCCCAATATTCGCCGGTCGGCGCGACCGCGGTCGCGTTGGGGCCTAGCCCGTCCTGCCCCCAGCTATGCCCGACATGCGCCTTGGCGGTGATCGGCGTACCGGCCAGCGCAAGCGCGCCGTCGCCCCACAGGTACAGATTGTCGTCCTTGTCGCCCGGACTCGTATAGAGGCCCGCCGCGGCATCGGCGCCGGTCGCATACCATTTGCCGATCGCCTGCTGTTTGAGCGCATAGGCGACGCCCGCGGTCAGCGTTGCGGGGCCGGCGGTGCCGCTGAGCTTGGCATAGGGCTCGGCAAAGTCGGTGTTGTCCGCGCCACCCGGATACATGTACCAGGTCAGCCCGGCGTCGAGCGTCGCATTGTCGGCCAGCTTCACCTTGTAGCCCCCGATCAGATCGAGCTCCATATTGGCGCCGCCGAACGTCCCCCAGCCGGCAAGGTTCGATCCCCAGACGCCGGCATAGAGTCCGCTCTCATGCGACACCGTGATGCCGCCCTGGACGGCCATTTCCCGGTCGGACTGCGACACGCCGCGAAACCGATAGTCGGAGGCGATCGCCGCCGAACCGCTGACCGTCAGCGTTGCCGGCGGGGCCGTATCCGCAGCCGCCTCGGCCTTGTCGCCGGGTGTCGATTGCGCCTGCGCGGTGACGGGAAGAGCGAGGATCGCGACGACCATGGCCGCATGACGGAACTTCATTGATGCACCCCTTGAACGGCGCTCGTCACACGACGATGCCTTCAGAGATGTGCGATTAGGCGCATCGATCGCAGCAATTCGAGATCGATTCCGGGAAATGGCATATAGCGCGCATATAGCTGGCGCATTTTTTACGCTGTGGGCCGATATGCCCGGTGATAAACCGGCGCCAAATTGGCGATGGCGCGCGCGGCCTCGCCGCGGGGGCGATGTGGATCGAGGCACACCGGCAGCTTTGCGAGGCCCGCTTTGCCGTATTGGAGAATGTGATCCGTGACCTGAAGCAGGAGGAAAACGATGAACGGCCAGGGTAGCAATGCGGTCGAGCGCTGCGGCGATCGCGAACTCGTCGTGACGCGGATATTCGATGCGCCGCGCAGCACGGTCTATGAGGCGTGGAGCCAGGCCGATCTCTTCCAGCGATGGTGGGTACCGAAGTCCGTCGCCGGCATTTCGCTGGTCGCTTGCGACCTCGACGTCCGCACCGGCGGCACATACCGGCTGGGGTTCAGCGCCGGCGGCTCCGATATCATGACCTTCTACGGCCGGTATATCGAGGTGGTACCGAACGACCGCATCGTCTGGACCAATGACGAAGGCGAAGAGGGCGCGATCACGACGGTGACCTTCGAGGACCGCGATGCACTGACGCTGCTGACGTTTCGCGAATTCTATCCGTCCCGGGAGGCGCTCGACGAGGCACTGCAGGGCTCGGCGGCAGGATTGCCGGAGCAGCTCGAACAACTCGGCGCATTACTCGCCGGCCAGGATCGATAGCGCGGGTCGGGAACCGCTGCTCTGGGAGTATATGCTCGCTGGAGTCGTGGAGCGTTTGCCAGACCCGCCCAGCTGTCCGCTACGGCATGGATCCCGTGTCTTGGCCAAAGACGAGAAAAGCGCCCCGCATGTCCGTGTGAAAGATCATGGCGGGGCGCTGAGGGTACTCGTCACTGGAGGCGAGAGCCTCGAGTGCTTGATTAGGATCAACTAGTTGATAATGTGTGAAGCATCCCGCCCGCTCCGTGTGACACCGTCGATGTCGCGGGCGGGATGCCGAGCTCTTACCGTCTTGGAGCAGTAAGCTCTGCGACGAGCGTCTCAAATATGGCCGCGGCGGACAAGCCTCATGTCGTCCGCGAATCCCGGATCGAGACAGACAGCGCCCCGTCACGCGCCCTGCCCTCCTTTTCCAACGGCAGCATCGCGATCGGGCGAGCGTCCAACGGCCTTTATCGGGTCGCCGCCGTCGTCTTGTGGCGCTTCTGCCATCACCGGGCACAGGCAAGCGGCGGGCGGCCGTTCATAGGTCGGCAGGCCGCGCGCCTTGCGCAGGCCGATCAGCATATCGACGCTGAGCGGCATTCCGACCTGCCGGCAGATCGCGCTAAGATAGGTCCGGGCATAGGTCGCCCGCGTGTCCGGCGTCCGCGTGATCGCATTGGGTGCCGCGGTGACCACCCGCCAGAACTGGTCGAACGGCGACCGGTCGCCCTCACCCCAGAAATGCAGCAAGGCCAACGCCAGCCGCAGCCCCGGATTTGGCCTCACCGGGTGCGGACAGCAATCGTCGATCGTCTGGTCGAGCACGCACAGCGCGGTGTAGATCAGCCGCGCACGCGTGGGCGGTTTTGCAGGATCGGACATTGGTCACGCACGGCGCCCGATGCAGCGCCGCGTCATGTGCGCGGGACCCAGATGTCGCGAATCCCGAGCCCGAACTCCCCCGCGCCGAGATACGTGCAGAGCTGCTGGTGATTGTCGCAGGTCAGGGCCGCCGGACGCCCCTCGTTGATGAAGCGCGCCAAATAGCCGGGCGACCGGTCGATCATGCGCGACAGGGCGGAAAGGCTCTCTCCGCGTTCGTCGGCCAGCTGGCGCAACGCCTGGCGCGGATCTGCCGGCACCAGCGCCAGGCGAAGTCTCGCGCCCATTACTGCACCATCCAGTCCAGTTCGGCATCGTCGATCGCCGCGAACGCATCGCCATCCGCCGACATCTCGCGCAGGCGCTTGCGTACGGCTTCCGGGTCGCCGTCCTTCGGAAACTGACGATCGGCGCGTGCTGCATCCGCGACCGGATCGATCCAGTCGCCGCGATCGCGCTGTTTCAGCAGCCACCTGCCGAATGTCTCACGCGTCGTTTCAACCCCGTCATCGTCCCTGCCCATCACCTGATCCTCCTGCCGACTCGATGACGGCACTTCTATCCTGTTCCCGTTTCGTTCTCAATGGGCTTAGGCCGTTCATGTGCGAGCCGTCCGCTTCGGCGGGGGAGGAATCGACGCGCTGACTAAGGGGTTTCCCTTAGGTCGCCGGCAACAGGCCGGAAACCAGTCCACCGGCACAAGCAGCGTTCACTGCCATTTCCGGGACGGCGCTCATGTGGTCGAAGCAAATCAACGCGAACAGCGAATCGGCGATGTTCCCAGCGGCCCCCGATCTGGTGATCGTGTTCGGCCCGACCGACCGCCTTGCCGATCGCACGCTCATCGACCGTCTCGCGCACCGCTACGACACCGCGATGATCGTCGGCTGCAGTTCGGGGACGATGGTCGAAGGTGATCGGCTCGACGACGACGGGGTCGTCATCCTCGGCATGGGATTCGACCGGACCGAGCTGCGCCTCGCGGTCCAGCCGCTGCCATCGTCCGACCTGTCGTTTTCGGCCGGTGCCGCGCTTGGCAAGGACCTCTCAGCCGACGGGCTGTCGGGGATATTCGTCCTGTCGAACGGCCTGAACGTCAATGGCAGCGCCCTCGTCGCCGGTCTGCGCACGGTGATCGGCGATCGCGTCGCGCTGAGCGGCGGGCTGGCAGGCGATGGCGCGCGGTTTGCGGACACGCGGATCCTGGCACGCGGCGAACACCACGCAGACGTCGTCGCCGCCATCGGCTTCTACGGCGACCATGTCCGGTTCGCGCATGGCAGCGCGGGCGGCTGGCAGCCGTTCGGCCCCGTACGCACGATCAACGATGCGGCGGGATCGACACTGCGCGGACTCGACCATGAGCCGGCTCTCGCGCTGTACGAGCGCTATCTCGGTGAGGAGGCGGTGGATCTGCCTGCATCGGGGCTGCTCTATCCGCTCGAGATCTGGGATCCCGCCCACCCCGATGTTCGCGTCGTGCGCACATTGCTCGCCATCGACCGTGACGCCGGGACGCTGACCTTTGCCGGCGACATGCCGCAGGGGTGGAAGGCACGGCTGATGCGCGGGATGTTCGACGAGCTGATCAACGGCGCGTCGACCGCGGTGCACCATGCGCTCGACCAGACGACCGCGTGGGGGACTTTACCCTCAGCGTGCCTCGCGATCAGCTGTGTCGGGCGGAGGCTGCTGATGGGCCAGCGCACCGAAGAGGAAATCGCCGCGGTCGCCACCGCGCTCGGCCCGGACATCGCGCTGGCGGGCTTCTATTCCTATGGCGAGATCGCGCCGCAAAATCAGACCGCGGTGCCGTGCCTCCACAATCAGACGATGACGATCACGCTGATCGGGGAATGTGCGTGAAGCCCCCGCCCCCGATCACTACCGAGCCGCCGGTGCTCCACCGGATCGCGGCACGCCAGGCGGAACGCGCGCGACGGCCCGACGGCGGGATCGACACGGATCGCCTGCTCGCGCTGGTGTCGGCGACCTATGCCGAAACCGATGTCGACCGGCGGCGATCGGATCGCGCGAACCGCCTGATGGCGCAGGAGCTGGAGGTCGCGCTGGCGGAAAGCGCGCTTCAGAACCTGCGGTTCAAGGCCGCGCTCGACAACATGAACCAGGGGCTCGCTCTGTTCGATGCGTCCCGGCGGCTGGTGCTGACCAATCAGCGGTTCCTCGACATATACGGGCTCGATCATGCCGTCCCGGGCCTGACGCTCGACCAGCTGCTCAGCAACAGTCCCTGTCTGTCGGTCAGTACGGCCGACGAGCATCGTCGACTGGTCGAGGAATATGACGGCGCGGCCTCCGCCTATGGCGCGAGGATCGAACAGCGCTGGCCGGATGGACGGACCATTACGATCGAGCGCACCCGGCTGGTCGATGGCGGTTTTCTCGACACCGTTGCCGACGTCACCGAAGCGCGCAACGCGTCCGCGCGCCTCGCGCATCTGGCGCGGCACGATGCCCTGACCGATCTTCCCAACCGAACCATGCTGCGCGAACGGCTCGACGAGATGATGCGCAACGCCCGCAGCGGCGATCGTTGCGCGATGCTGTGTCTCGACCTCGACCGGTTCAAGCTCGTCAACGACACGCTCGGCCACCCGGTCGGCGACGCGCTGCTCGTCGCGGTGGCATCGCGACTGGTCACGCTGGTCCGGCATCATGACGTCGTGACCCGGCTGGGTGGCGACGAATTCTCGGTCCTCGTCCAGCATGTCACGTCGGACCATGCGATCGAGCAACTGTGCCGCCGCATCATCGAGGCACTGACGCAACCCTTCGAGATTGGCGGTCACCATATCCAGATCGGCGCGAGCATCGGCGTCGCCATGGTCGAGGTCGACGCGCTCGACCCCAACGTGATGCTCCGCAATGCCGATCTCGCGCTGTACAGCGCCAAGGCGGGCGGGCGCGGCAATTATTGTTTCTACACGCCCGACATGCACGTCTTCGCAACCCGCCGGCGCGAGCTCGAGATCGAACTGCGCCGTGCACTGAAATCGGAAGAGTTCGAGGTTCACTACCAGCCGCAGGTCGCGATCGGCACGCATGCGGTGGTCGGCTTTGAGGCACTCGCACGCTGGTATCATCCCGAGCGCGGCATCATCCCCCCGAACGAATTCATCAGCGTGTGCGAGGAGATCGGGCTGATCGGCGCGGTTGGCGAATTCGTCCTGACGCGCGCCTGTCGGGATGCGGCATGCTGGCCGGACAGCGTCAAGATCGCGGTCAATCTCTCCGCGCTGCAGTTCAAGTCGGGGACGCTGCCGGCCGTCGTCGCCCACGCGCTGCGTGTCAGCGGCCTCGATCCGCGCCGCCTCGAACTGGAGATCACCGAAAGCGCGATGCTCGACGACACGGCGAGCGTCCTGAAACAGTTGCGTGACATCAAGCAACTGGGCGTGCTCATCTCGCTCGATGATTTCGGCACGGGCTATTCGTCGCTGAGCCATATCCGCAATTTCCCGTTCGACCGGGTCAAGATCGATCAATCGTTCGTCCGCGATCTCGGCACCAACAGCGACAGCCTGGCGATCGTGCGTGCGGTGACGGGGCTCTGCGGGAGCCTCGGGATCCTGTCGACCGCCGAGGGGGTCGAGACGCTCGATCAGCTGAATATCCTGGTCGCAGAGAAGTGCGACAGCGCGCAGGGCTATTATTTCAGCCGCCCCGTGCCGTTCGTCGAAACGCTTCCCTTCGTCTCTCGCATGCACGCGCTTCAGTCACAGGCCGCCTGAGCCGGGTGCGCGGATCGGACGCGGCTGGCCGTTGCTCACGGCAACGCCAGTCCTCGGGGATCCGCAGGAGCCGCGATGAGGCTGACCGTCAGCGACGTGAAAATTCGGCTATCAGCCGCAGCCCGACCACGAACGCCGACCGGCGGCCTGCGCCGGCATAGGCGCGGCGAACATATTGCACGTCGGGCTGGACCGCGAGGAAGGGCGCCGCCCGATCCTGATAGGTGATCTCGATCCCCGTCTCCGCGGCGTCGGCGTGATCGCCGGCATCGCGCACCGTCTGACGCAGAGCCTGCGATAACAGGCCCTGCGCGACGCCGATCGAGAATTGCCCGTCGGGCCGTCCGGGAACGAGGCCGCGTGCGAGCAGCCCGGTTTGAAAACCGCCGCGAAACGGCGTCGTCTTCCCGTCCGATATGCCCGCGCGCAGGAACAGATCGATGCCCCGGCCGTCGTCACCGACCAGCCGCTGATCGACCAGTACATAGGCACCGATCGCCGTTCGTTTGACCGGATCGCCGTTGCCGTCGCACGCCCGCATGTCGTCCTGACGCCGCGTGTAGCGCCACGCACCGAACGCCAGCTTGCCGTTGGCGCGTGTCCCGGCCTCCGCGATCAGAAGCGCGCCGTCGTGCATTCCGAGGTCGATCCCCGTCGTATCGCCCAACACCCCTGCCCGCGCATTCACGACGGCAGCGTGGAAATAGCCAGATGTGCCGATCGACGTCTTCAGTCGCATCGTCAGCGCGGTCGAGGGGAAGATCGAAGGCCCGTTGGGCCCCGTCGCCGCGAGCTCCGAGCCGATGCCGAACGCCGGCGCGACCAGCATGCCCGCGGAGTCATTCTGGTAGAAGTCGACGTTCAGATCGGACAGCCCGACCAGCAGCGCGGCGCGTCCACCCGCAAGATCCTGTTCGACCCACGCCTCGTACAGCTTCACGCGGCCGTCAGCGACCTCGATATTGTCGACGCCCTGCACCGTCCCCGCCAGCGCATTGATCGATCCCCCCTGATTGCTCAGCACATGGAGATGCGCGCGCGCGCCGCGCCAGCCGGCCAGCCGGTCGAGGTCGCCATCGGCCGTGACCTCGAGATTGTCGAGCACCCGCGCGCCCCGCGCGTCGCCGCCAGCGACGTTGCCCATGAGATCGACGACATAGCGTCCCGTGATCGCGACGGCACGTGGCGGGGGGTCTTGCACGACTTCTGGCGGGCCGGACTGCCCCCAGGCAGGTAACGTCCAGGCCGCGGAGAGTAATAGGGCGGGTCCGACCAGTCGAGGCACCGTCATAATATCCACGCGCCACCTCCGAGCACTGCATTCCCGCCTATTATAGAAATCGAAACGTGTCCCAGTACGGAACAGGCCAGCAAAACATGATGATGACGAAGTCCCGGTCGCGTGATGCGATGTCGCTGACCCGTATGATCCGGATGGCGGGCGTGGTCCTGTTCGGACTGATGCTGCTCTGCGGTGCGACCGGCATCGGCGCGGCGTGGATGCAGAGCGCCGCGCTGCACCGTCTGACCGATGCGACGACGCTGCTTTCCAATCACCAGGGCGCGGACATGATGCACGACGCGATCCGCAGCGACGTGCTCGCGACATTCCAGGCAGCGGAGCCCGGCAGCGCGATCAAGCCGGATGATATCCAGAAGGATTTCCGCGAGCATCTCGTCGCCCTGCGCGAGGGGATCGCAGCGGATTCGGCGTACACCGGCGATGCTGCGGTCGCCGCGGTAACTTCCAGGCTGGCGGCGCCGATGGAGGCCTATGTCCGCGCTGCGACGCAGGTCATCGATCGCGTCGGCCGCGATCCGGTCGCCGCGCGTGCGATGCTGCCCGGGTTCTTCGATCAGTTCCGCGTGCTGGAAGTGTCGATGGGCGCGGCGTCGGATGCGATCGAGACGAATTCGACACGGTCCGCCGAGAAAGCGGAGCAGCTCGGCACGATCGCGATGATCCTGCTCGCCATCACGCTGGCGGTCGGCATTGCCGGAACGCTGGCATTCGTGATGGTCGCACAGCGCCGGGTCGTCCGGCCGATCGTGGTCCTCGCCGGCACGATGCGCGCACTCGGCGACGGCAATCTCGCCGCCGAGGTGACCGGCGCGGATCGCGGCGATGAACTGGGCGACATGGCGAAGGCGATGCTGGCGTTCCGGAACCAACTCCAGGCGGCCGAGGCAGCGAAACAGGCCCAGGCGGCACTGATCGTCGACAGCCTGGGTACCGGCCTCACCGCACTGGCGCAGGGCGATCTGACCGCCGAGGTAGTCGCCGATCTGCACGCGCCGTTCACCGGGCTCAAGAGCAACTTCAACAGCGCGCTCGCCAGCCTGCGCGGGCTGATCGGATCGGTCGCGCAAGGGGCGATGATGATCCGGACCGGATCACAGGAGATCGCGCAGGCGAGCGAGGATCTCGCCCGGCGCACCGAAAGCAACGCGGCCAGCCTCGAGCAGACCGCGGCGGCGATCGCGCAGATGGATCAGCGCCTCAGGGCTACCGCGGTCGCCGCGGGCCAGACCGTCGAGCGGGCGGACGGCGCGATCACCACCGTGGCGGACGGGCGCAGGATCGCGGACGAGGCGGTCCAGGCGATGACCCGGGTCAGCGAAAGCGCGACGGGGATCGACAGCGTGATCGAAGGACTCGACAAGATCGCGTTCCAGACGCGCGTGCTGGCGATGAACGCCGCGGTCGAGGCAGGGCGTGCGGGCGAGGCGGGTCGCGGGTTTGCGGTGGTCGCCGATCTCGTCTCCGCGCTGGCGATGCGCGCCGAGGAGGAGGCCGGACGCGCGCGCGACCAGCTGACCGCGACGCAGGCCGATATCGGCACCGCGGTGGAACGCGTGCAGCGGGTCGATGGTGCGCTGTCGGCGATCTCGACGGATGTGCGCGGCGTGCACACGCTGCTCGCCGGGATCGCGGACGACAATCGTGCGCAGTCGAGCGCGATTACCGAGGTCAGCATGGCGGTCGGCGCGATGGACCAGGCAACGCAGCAGAATGCGGCGATGGTCGAACAGACCTCCGCGGCGGCGCGCAACCTGACCGCCGAAGTCGCAGCGCTGTCGGACCAGGCGGCGAAATTCCGCATCGAAGGCGCGCAGCGTGGCGCCGGGGCAATTCGGCAGATGACCGAACAACCGGACCTACAGCGCGACACGCGCCTGCGCTCGTCTCGATCGGCGACCACCACGCCCCCCGCCCCGGTTGGTATCGACGAGGACGCGGATTACGGGTTCGCCGCCTTTTGACGCGAGCGACGCGTGCTTAACGCGGCATTAGGGTTGATGGCCTAGATGTGGCGTATGAAGACCTACCGCCGCCTCGCCAGCGACATCAGCCACGATCTGCTCGATCGACGCAATTGCACGCGGCGTGCGATCAGCCTCCCCGTGACGATCGTCACCGGCTTCGGCGACACACACGCGGCGATCGTTCAGAATGTCTCGTCCCGGGGTTTCAATATCCAGTCCGAATATGGCGTCACGATCGGCCGGTTTCTCTCGCTCGACATACCCGGGCTCGCCCAATATCCCGGTTGGGTGGCGTGGTCCTATCTCGGGGGATTCGGGCTGGAGGTCGCCAACCCGATCCCCGAACAGGTGATCGAGCATATCGTCGCGATGGCCGTCAGACACGCCGCCTGAGCTGCGGCATGCCCGGCGGGGGCCGCGTGATCGCGTCGTCACCGCGCCGATGCGGACCTGCCATCAGAAAAAGCGCAGCCAAGCGATATCCCGACGACGCTGCTTCAACCGCGCGAACCACATCGTCGGGAGCGAGAAGGGTATGATCAGGACGACGTACCAGATGAGCACCCAGGCATAGCCGTCGACCAT
The DNA here is from genome assembly GCF_034045155.1 of Sphingomonas sp. CFBP9019. Lineage (NCBI taxonomy): Bacteria > Pseudomonadati > Pseudomonadota > Alphaproteobacteria > Sphingomonadales > Sphingomonadaceae > Sphingomonas > Sphingomonas sp. CFBP9019. The sequence goes on from NZ_JAXCWK010000005.1 coordinate 235,780, forward strand.
GAAGACCGCACCATCGGTCGGCCCCCACCACGCCAGCGCCGCGTGATAGAGGATGCGCAGCATGGTGAGATGAAACAGATAGAAGAACATCGGTGCGGCACCGAAGACGGCCAGACCGGACACGAGCCGTGAGCTCGCCAGTCGCTCGCATTGCGCCAGCAGCAGCGCTCCGCCGCCCAGGGTCGGCAGCAGGAACAGGAGCGACGGCGGATATTTCGTCATCGACAGGAAGCTGATCGCCGTCCGCAGCGGGCTGTTATCGACCACATGCCAGGGCGCGTCGCCATAGAGGTTGAACGCGCGCAGCGTGATGAAGCCAACGATCATCCCGATGCCGAGCCGCGTCAGATATCGCCTGCGCTGCGCGGATTCGACCATGCGGTCAAACCACGGCCCGATCGCGTGACCGAGCAGCATGACCCCCAGCCACGGAAGGATCGGATAGGTCGTCCTGGCCAGGAACCCGAACGGCAGGGCGATCACGTCACGCTGGTGCAGCAACGCCCAGACCGGAAACAGCGTGTCCCCCTGGTGCAGCCGAACGGGATCGAGCAGATTGTGGCCACACACCAGCACCAGTCCCAGAGCGATCCGTGCCGGCCGGGGGAGCCGTATCAGCCCGGCGAGCAGGATCATGCACAGGCCGAGGCACCAGATCACCTGCAGCCAGAAGGTCGGCTGAGGCACGATCCCCCAATAGAGTGGCGACAGGTACAGCACGTCGATCGCCATCAGCAGCAACCCGCGCTTTGCCAGGAACGCGGCGGTTTCGCGCGGCGTGTGGCTGACGCCGAAGAGATAGGCGGAAAGGCCGGTCAGCGCGACGAAGATCGGCGCGCAGAAGCTGGCGGCGAAGCGCGCGATCGCGAGTGCCGGCATGACCGTGTTGGCATCCACCGGATCGGGCATGGGAACAAGGACAAGCCATGTCTCGCGCAGATGGTCGAGCAGCATCAGGATCATCACGATCCCGCGCACCGCGTCGATGCTCTCCAGTCGCCTGCGCGGGATATCGCGATCGGGTGCGGCAGCGCGCGTCTGGTCCGTCGTGATCGCCATTCAGAATTCCGCTCGCAACGACGCGCGCACGGTGCGTGGCGCGCCTGGATAGATCCAGACCGAATTGTACGAGCTTTGCGCGTAGCGCTCGTCGAACAGGTTATCGACCTCGGCGCGGACCGTCAGCGAACTCGATAGCGGGATGTCGGCGGACGCCTTCACCTTCACATAGTCGGGCAGCATGAGCCCGCTGGCGTCGGTCGCGCCGGACCGCTTGCCGACATAGGCGACACCGCCGCTGATCTGCCAGTCCCGGCCGGTGCCGGGATCGAAGCGGTGCACGATAAAGGCGGTCGCCGAATGATCGGGGACGTTCAGCGCGAGCGGCGTGGCGAACGACCGATCGTCGGTGCGCGCCCGGGTCCAGGCATAGTTCACCACTGCCTGCCACCGCGCGGCAAGCCGCAGCGACGCATCGAATTCGACGCCGCGGCTCGTCAGCGATCCCACCGGCGCCAGGAAATTGGCGTCGTTCGGATCCGTCGTGAGGACGTTGCTCTTTTTGATATCAAACCAGGTCAGGCCGACATCGATACCGCGCCAGCGGCCCGCCGCGCCGATTTCGTAGCCATGCCCCTGTTCGGGGGCGAACGCGACACCCCCCGCGCCACTGCCGGAATTCAGCTGGAACGACTCACCCCAGTTGGTGTGGACCGAGAGCGCGTCGCTGACGGCATAGCGCGCGCCGAGGCGGAAATTGACCGGGCGCCCCCTGGACACGGTCGTCGCCTTGACGAGATTGCGCGCGAGCTGCTGCCGATAGGCGTCGAGGCGGATGCCCCCGACGAGATCGAGCCGATCGGTCACCGCCCAGGCGTCCTGCGCGTAGAGCGACACCACGCGCCGCGTTTCGCGCTGATCGATACTGGGCAGGAGCGGCAGGGCCTGCGTCTCGCCATAGACGGGGTTGAAGACGTCGATCGCATAGGGATTGTCTGCTGTCGGATTTCGCCGGTTCAGCAGTTCGAGATAGTCGAGCGTGTTGCCCTTGATGCCCAGGCTCGGACGATGAAGCCCGAGCGCCTGCACTTCGCCGCGCACTTCGAGACGCGCGGACAGATCCTCGACTTCGTAACCCCGTTCGCGACGCTGCCGCCACAGCGTGTGTCCGTCGACGACGCGCGACGGATCCGCCGAAAAGCCCCGCAACGTGCCGGTCCGATAGGCGACGCCGCCGACGAGCGACCATGTCCCACCCAGCCGCGCTTCGCCGGTCAGCTGGTGGCGGGTGTCGCGCGCGCGCGTCGGCCCGTTCGAGGGTTCGCCGAGAAACCGCGACGCCGGCAGCGCGAGCGGATCGCCATCGACCGCCGCCACACCGCGGTCGAACGGCGCGTCATAGACGATATGCTGGGCGAGATAGGTGAGCTGTACGGCGTCGCTCGGCCGGAAGGTCAGCGATGGGGACACGACGCGGCGCTTCACCGTCACGAAATCGCGGTAGCCGTCGCTGTCTTCGGTCGCGACCACGATCCGCGCGGCCAGCGTCCCGGTCAGCGGCCCCGTCGCGTCGAGTTCGATGCGACGCGTGTCGAACGAACCATAGTGCAGCGTCGCCGACGCCTGTGATGCAAAACGCGGCGTCTTGCTGACCATATTGACCCGTCCGGCGGGATCGATATCGCCAAAGACGGCGCCGGCAGGGCCCTTGAGGATCTCGATACGCTCGATCGTCGCGGGGTCCCGCGCAGGGGCGCTGCCGCGATTGGCGATGAAGCCATCGGTATAATATTCGCCGCCGCCATCGGCGGTGCTCAGGAAGCCGCGGATCGCGAAATTATCGGCAAAGCCCCCGCGATTATTCTGCTGGCTGCTGCCGCTCACCAATTCCAGCGCGTCGCTCAACCGGTACGTCCCCGCCGCACGCAGGATGTCCTGTTCGAGTGACCGGCTTGATTGCGACATGACTTCGGTCGCGCGATCGGAGGAAAGCGTCGCGTCCCGCGATGTCCGGGTCCCCAGCACGACGATCTCGTTCCGCTCCGCCGGTTCCTCCACGGCCTGCGCAACCGCCGGCGACCCTGCCATCATGCCGATCGCGCCAAGCGTGTGCCGCAGCCGAAGCGGCACAGCCCCGCCCGATAATCGTGTCACAGTCCGCATCGTCCAGCGTGCCAAGAGACTTCCTCATATGCGATGATATGTTGTCTCCTAACGTCACCACTCCGCTATGGCAACGCGGCAGTCTGCAGTGGTGGCCAGGTGTACGAACGATCGACCTGAACCTGCAGGGCGGGACGCAAAACAAGAAGCATCGAGCTTTGCTGCCCGTCCTTCTGACGCTCGATCGCTGGCTATGGGCCGAATACGCGACCTCACGTAAATCAAATTGAGGGACCGCGCCGGCCGCGGCTGGCTGGTCAATTATCGCGGGCGAGCGGTGCAGAATGTCGACCGGGCCTGGGACACCATGCTTACGAAGCTCGGACTGCCGATGGGCCGCGAGTGGCGCTCGTACCTATTGCGCCACAGCCTCACGACGCTCGCGCGCAACCGCGGCGCTACGAAGTGGGATTTAGAAGGTTTCATGGGTCACAGCGACGGCCGTTCAGCCCCTCGCGTCGCGCAACGCATCCAATGTAGCCATCTTGACCGGGTCTTCAACTGCAAGAGCCTCTTCAAGATAGTAGCCATAAGATATGTTGCGCACCACCTCTTGCGCCTCGCCACTATATTCTTCCGCTATGATCGGAAACGCATTCACGAGCTCACGGAGAAATCCCTTGTCCATCTCTTGAAGATGGCTAGCTAAGGCTTCCATCATTTTCACGGCGGTATCAGGGTTAAGTTCCTCGTCGTCGGTCAGTTCGAGGAACACGGCATACTCCGCGATAATTTCTGCAACCTGCATAGCGATCATGGCTTCACAACCTTTACGTGAATGTTCGTGATGCTCATCTGCTTGAGCAGTTTCAGTGCCTTGGTTTTCTCGACAGGCGTAGGGACCTCCCACGTCCCGATCAGACGGTGTTGTACCAATACCTCCGACTGCCGCAAAATCTGGGCCCGCGAACGAGGCCTGTTTACGACAGCCCATTTTCGGTCGACCATAAAATCGCCCTGAATGCCGTCAAACTTCACCGGCCGCTTAGAACCGTTGGGCATCGTCCGCATCAACGTTGGCGCCTGACCGGCGCGCGCGCCGGGCGCCGAATCGTTATAGGGTTTCCATGCCTTTTTTGACGTGGTCGTCTCCTTGACCCAGCCGATTTGCGGCGGGTCAAAGGTTATACGCGGCCTCGCGATAGCGAGTCGGCGCAATGCGGCAGCCTTGGAGAGCGCCGCCCCCGGCGCTACCGCCAGCGCGACGTTCCCAGCAACCTTTCCTGCGGCGCGACCGATGTCCCGCGCCGAGGCGTTGGCAACGGCGCTTGCCGCGCGGGAGGCCTGGATATGGGCCGGGGTATCCTCAGCAGTGATTGCGGTGTCGATCATGGCCGCGATGCCACGGCCGGCGTTGCGAACAGTCGTTACCGGATTTGTTGTTAGCGCAGCATGGACTCCCGCCACGGTTCCTTCCCCAACATCATAAGTCCCTGACCGACGCCATCAACGAATTCGGCGACGGGGTTCGGCTGACCACCGGGCCGCGCTCCCGGGATCCGCGTGGACTGCACCTTGGCCGACCTGCGTTCTACCGATTTCGGGTCGTCGCCCGTGAGCGATCGGGCGCGGGGCGTTTCAGCCTTTGGCGGTTTTGCGGTCCGCGATGTATAACTATCCCCTAGGCTTGGAGCGCGACCGCTCCCAGAACGCGCACGATCGTTTCTGGCGCTCGTCGTATCGGTTTGGGTCGGTCCATCACGGCGCCCCGCGCCTGCAAATGTAAACCGGCCGTCCGCCGGATCATGCCATGGATTGATTTGAGTTCGAGACCGTCAGGACCTAGCGCCGATGGCACCATGCCCGTCCGTAGCCACCGTGAAAATGCGGTCCGCTTACGGATGCCTGATGTCTGGACCATGCCATCCCCCGCCTATTGCTGCGGTGAGAACATCTGAGCAACATTATCCTACGAGTCAGCGCGCAACGCGAGCAAATCTTGAAATTCGCCCTGCTCAACCGCGCTTCTGTAGTATGGTGCCGCTTACAGGACTCGAACCTGTGACCCCCGCATTACGAATGCGATGCTCTACCAGCTGAGCTAAAGCGGCCCGATGACGGATATCTCCGGTCGAGGGGGCGGCGCTTAACAGGGGAAATTTGCCGTGACAAGCGCTAACCCGCATTTACGTGCCGTTTACCAAGCAGCGTGCACAAGCAGCCGTAAGTGAACGGGGAAGTTTTCGGTATGGGCATGCGACGCGAGCCGGACGGCGAATACGGCGAGATCGACGAGGCCGGCACGGGGCTTCCCGGCGGGGCGACCGACGCGGGCGTCAACGACGTGATGTTCGATCTGGGCGGGGACGAACGCCGGATGCATGTCCGCGCCTATAACCACTGGGTGTCACTGCTGAGGGGACGCCCCTATCCGACGATCGCGGACCTCGATCCCGGCTCGATCGCCGATTTCGGCCCGCACAGCGTGCTGCTCGACTTCCGCACCGATCCGGGCACGGGTGCGGATCGGGATGCCGCAGCGGTGATGACGATCGACGATCCGCGAATCGCCTATCTCGGCGCCAAGCTGCGCGAGGAATGCGGACTGGTCGGGCCGATCACGTCGATCGCCGACGTGCCCAGCCGGTCGCTGCTGTCGCGGCTGACCGATCATTATCTGCAGATCATCGCGAATCGCGCGCCGATCGGGTTCGAGGCCGAATTCGTCAACAGCCGCGGGCGGACGACGCTGTACCGCGGCATCCTCATGCCATTCTCGTCGAGCGACGCGGGCATCGATTTCCTGTATGGCGTGATCAACTGGAAGGAACTCGCCGACGACCGGATGCAGGCCACGCTCGCCGCCGAGCTCGAGGCGGCGGTTCGCGCGGCGCCGGTGCCGTCCGCGTCCGGGCTCACCGCCTATGCCCGCCACGCGCCGATGATGCCGGGGCTCGGCGCGTCGCTGGCCTCGACCGGGCACGCGCCCGCCACCTCGCCGGGCGCGCCGATCTGGGCCGACGGGCCGAGTGCCGAATTCGCCGACCCCATAGCGGCGACCGGCCCGACCGATGGCCCGACACCCGACACGCTGGCGCATGTCGTGCTCCGGACCGATGCGGAGCCCGGCGCGATCGTCCTGCTCGTCGCCCGCGCGGGGGTGGATGGCGGGCTCGACATCATCGGCACGATCACCGACGACGCGGCCCTCACCGCGCAGGCGATGGCCGCGATCGGGTAGGCGAAAACCGTGTTCGCGCCGCGCCGTCGCGCATCCGAATGCTGCACCGCAACAGCGGTGTTCGCACCTGCCACAAGCCTTGAGGTCGTATGCTACCCGGCGCATAGGCGCGGTCATGGCTGATCTTTCCACGACGCTGACCGACGCGCTGGCCGCCCGGTTGACTGAACGCGCGCTTCCGGGCGAACTCAAGGACTTCGGCACGACGGAGGCGGCGCACGCCGCGGCTTTCGTCGTCGCCACGGCGCTTCGCCGCGACGATGGCGCGCCCGCCATCGCGCTCGAACCGATCAGCGCCGACGACACGCGCCGCCGCATGCGGCTGGCGATCGTCAACGACGACATGCCGTTCCTGGTCGATTCGATTTCCGCCGCGATCGCCGCGCAGGACATCGCGATCGATCGCATCATCCACCCGGTCGTTCACACGACGCGCAGCCCCGACGGCGTGCTCCAGGCGATCGGCGACACCGGCCCCGCCGAATCGATGATCTATCTCGAGATGGAGCGCGCGGATGCCCGCGATCGGCGCGGGCTGATCGAGGAACTGACCGGCGTGCTCGCCGATGTGCGCGCGGCGGTGAAGGACTGGCGCGCGATGCAGGGCGCGATGGCGACCGATATCGCGCTGCTCCACAGCGATGGCCCCGATGCGGAAGGCGCCGCGCTGCTGCGCTGGTTCCTCGACGGGCATCTGACGTTGCTCGGGCATCAGGTCTGGCACCGCGACGGCAGCGGCGGCGCCGCGCTCGGCATCGCGCGCAATCCGCATGCCGTGCCGATCCTGGCGGAGGCCTCACGCGCGCTCGCGATCCAGTGGTTCGAGGCGGGCAATCTCGCCCCCCTGCTGCTGAAGTCGAACCTGATCTCGACCGTCCACCGCGCCGTCCCGCTCGATCTGGTCGTGGTCCCGGTGATCGAGGGCGAGACGATCGCGGGACTGTCGATCTACAGCGGTCTGTGGACCAGCGCGGCGCTGGCGACGATGCCGCGCGACGTGCCGATCCTGCGCACGCGGCTCGCCGCGATGAAGGCGAAATTCGGCTTCGATCCGCGCGGCCATGCGGGCAAGGCGCTGACCCACGCATTCACCGCCCTGCCCCATGATCTGGTGATCGCGTTCGCGCCCGACGCGCTCGAGGAACTCGCACTGACCGCGATGAGCCTGGCCGACCGGCCGCGTCCCGCGCTGGTGCTGGTCGCATCGCCGCTCGGCCGCCATCTGTTCGGCTTCGTCTGGCTGCCGCGCGACGACGTCACGACCGGCCGCCGCGCCGCGATCGGCGAGATGCTCGCCGAGGCCGCGAATGCCACCGTGCTGAACTGGTCGATCGCGCTCGAGGACGGCGAGACCGCGATGCTGCGCTACACGCTCGACCTGCGCGGCGAAGGCCGCGTGCCCGACGTCGCGCCGCTCGCGCTCAGGCTGCAGCGGATGGTCCGCGGCTGGGTGTCCGACGTCGAGGCCGCGCTGGTCGAGACCTTGCCCTCGCCGCGCGCCGCCCGCCTCGCGCTGCGCTGGGCCGCCGCCTTCCCGCAAAACTATCGCAACCTCAGCAGCCCCGCCGAAGCGGCCGAGGACATCCAGCGGCTCGCCGCGCTCGACGGGCCGGGGTCGCGCGGGGTGCGCCTGATCTCCAGCGCGCCCGGCGAAGACCGCCAGCTCAAGATCTACAAGCTGGGCGGCGCGCTGCCGCTGTCCGATGCCGTGCCGGTGCTCGAGAATTTCGGTTTCCGCGTGATCGGCGAATTGCCGACCCGGCTGCAGGAGGACAGCGATCCCTTCGTGCACGACTTCGTGCTCGAGGCGAACGATGCGGTCGCGCAGGCCGACGCCGCGACGCTCGAGCGCGCGATCGCCGCGGTGCTCGAAGGCGCGGCGGAGAACGACGCGTTCAACCGGCTGATCGTCGAGGTCGGGATGAGCCCGCAGGCGGTCGTGCTGTTCCGCGCCTGGTTCCGCTATCTGCGCCAGGCGGGGCTGCCCTACGGCCTGACGACGGTGGTCGACGCGCTGCGCCGCGCGCCGAGAGTCGCGACCGCGCTGATCGCGCGCTTCGCCGCCGCGCATGATCCGGCCGATGCCGGGCATCCCGCCGATGCCGACGCGACGATCGAGGCCGGGCTCGACGCGGTGACCGCGATCGACGACGACCGCATCCTGCGCGCCTATCACAGCCTGGTCGGCGCGACGCTGCGCACCAACGCCTTCACGCCCGCCGCGGCCGAAGCGCTCGCGTTCAAGCTCGACAGCCACCTGATCCCCGGCCTCCCCGCGCCCGTGCCATGGCGCGAGATCTGGGTGTACAGCCCGCGGATCGAGGGCATCCATCTGCGCGCCGGCCCGGTCGCGCGCGGTGGCCTGCGCTGGTCCGACCGCCGCGACGATTTCCGCACCGAGATTCTCGGGCTGATGAAGGCGCAGCGCGTCAAGAACGCGGTGATCGTGCCGACCGGCGCGAAGGGCGGCTTTTATCCCAAACAGCTCCCCGCCCCGTCCAACCGCGACGCGTGGCTGGCGGAAGGGACCGAGAGCTACCGGATCTTCATCCGCACGCTGCTGTCGATCACCGACAACATCGTCGAGGGCAAGGTCGTCCATCCGGCGGGCGTCGCGATCCTCGACGGCGAGGATCCCTATTTCGTCGTCGCCGCGGACAAGGGCACCGCGACGTTCAGCGACGTCGCCAACGCGCTCGCGCTCGAGCGTGACTTCTGGCTGGGCGACGCGTTCGCGAGCGGCGGCTCGGTCGGCTATGATCACAAGGCTATGGGCATCACCGCCAAGGGCGCCTGGGTCTCGGTCCAGCGTCACTTCGCCGAGCGCGGCATCGACGTGCAGAGCGATTCGATCACCGTCGTCGGCTGCGGCGACATGTCGGGCGACGTGTTCGGCAACGGCATGCTGCTGTCGAAGTCGCTCAAGATCGTCGCGGCGTTCGACCATCGCCACATCTTCATCGATCCGAACCCCGATCCCGCCGCAAGCTGGGACGAGCGCGCGCGCATGTTCGCCCTCCCCCGGTCGAGCTGGGCGGATTACGACACCGCGCTGATCTCCGAAGGCGGCGGCGTCTATCCGCGCACCGCCAAGGTCATCCGTCTCTCGCCCGAGGCGCAGGCCGTGCTCGGCATCGCGGTCGACGAGATCGAACCCGGCGCGCTGATCTCCGCGATCCTGAAGGCGCCCGCGGACCTGCTCTGGTTCGGTGGCATCGGCACCTATGTGAAGGCGGCATCCGAGAACAACGTCCAGGTCGGCGATCCCGCCAACGACCGGCTTCGCGTGAACGCCGAGGATCTGCGCGTCACCGCGATCGGTGAAGGCGCCAATCTCGGTGTCACGCAGGCCGCGCGCATCGCGTTTTCCGAGCGCGGCGGGCGGATCAACACCGACTTCATCGACAATTCGGCGGGCGTCGACTGCTCGGATAACGAGGTCAACATCAAGATCGCGCTCAACCGCGAGATGATCGAGGGGCGCCTGGGCTATGAGGACCGCAACGCGCTGCTCGCCAGCATGACCGACGACGTCGCGCATCTCGTGCTCGAGGACAACCGGCTCCAGACGCTCGCGCTGTCGATCGCCGAAGGCGCGGGCGCGCTGGCGGGACCCGGCGGTCTTGGCGGTGCGACCGGCGGCGGCGGCGGGCCGGGCTCGATGCCCAGCTATGTCCGCGTCATCGAGATCTTCGAGGGCAGCGGACGGCTCGATCGCGCGGTCGAGGGGCTGGCCGCCAATGACGACCTGCTTCGCCGCGGGCTCGACGGCCATGGCCTGACGCGACCGGAACTCGCCGTGCTGCTCGCCACCGCGAAGCTCGCGCTGCAGGATTCGATCGAGCACGCCGGGCTCGGCGACGACCCCGCGCTCAAGCCCGATCTTCACGCCGCCTTCCCGGCCGCGATGCGCGAGCATTTCGCGCAGGCGATCGACGACCACCGGCTGCGCGGCCAGATCGTCGCGACCAAGCTTGCCAACCGCATCGTCAACCGGCTCGGCGTGCTCCACCCGTTCGAGCTGGCCGAGGAGGAAGGCGCGGCGATGGGCGATATCGCGGCGATGTTCGTCGTCGCCGAACGGCTGTTCGACCTGCCCTCGCTCTGGGCGGACATCGAATCACGACCGATGCCCGAAGCCGCACGCATCGCGCTGTTCGACGAAGTGGCGGTGGCGACGCGGTCGCAGATCGCGGATCTGCTGCGCGTGTCCGCGCCCGGCACGATGCCGGGTGCCGTGCTCGCGCGGCTCGCCAAGGGGATCACGCATCTCGATGGCCAGACCAAGGCGCTGCTGCTCGAGGAGGCGAGCGCGCAGAGCGACCGCATCGCCGCGCAGCTCGAAACCGCGGGTGCCCCGCACGACCTCGCGATCAAGGTGGTCCGGCTGTTCGAGCTCGACGGTGCGGTCGGGCTTGCCGATCTCGGCGAGCGCCTTGCGCTCGACGAGGCGGTGCTGACCCGCGCCTTCACGCATCTGGGACAGGCGCTCGGGCTCGACTGGGCACAGGCCAATGCCGCGCGGATCACGCCGTCGGATCCCTGGGAACGCCTGTTGATCGCCGGACTTGCCCGCGATTTCCAGCAGTTGCGGCTGGAGTTCCTCGCACGGTGCGGAGCCAAGGATCCGCAAGGCGCGGTCGACACGTGGCTGGCGAGCAATGCCACCCGCGTCGCGCAGTTCAAGGCGGTGATCGACCGCGCACGCCACGCCGCCGTCCCGAACGCCGCGATGCTCGCGCAGATCGCCAGCCAGGCGCGCGTCCTGCTCGGCCGATAGGCGCAAACCGAAGCCCTGCCCCGCCACATTCCCGGCGGGGCGGGAACCCATCGCGCGTCCGGCGGTTCGATGATGTCTTCCCGACAATCGCGTACGTCGCGGTTGAGTATTCACCCGCGCTTGGCCTAGAGCTACCGGGAACACGAGGCCAGCATGACCGATATCCCCAATACCCAACCCGACAGCCGCGAGACGACGATTCTCGACGCCCCCGACCGCATGGTGAAGGTGCGCGAGATGTTCGGGATCGATTCCGACATGGAGGTGCCCGCCTTCTCCGAGGCGGACGAGCGCGTCCCCGATCTCGACCCCGCCTATGTCTTCGACGCGGACACCACGCTCGCGGTCCTCGCGGGCTTTGCGCACAACCGCCGCGTGATGGTCCAGGGCTATCACGGCACCGGCAAGTCGACCCATATCGAACAGGTCGCGGCACGCCTGAAATGGCCGTGCATCCGCATCAATCTCGATGCGCATATCAGCCGCATCGACCTGATCGGCCGCGACGCGATCGTCCTGAAGGACGGCCAGCAGATCACCGAGTTCCGCGAAGGCCTGCTCCCCTGGGCGCTGCAGACCCCGACCGCGCTCGTGTTCGACGAATATGACGCAGGGCGTCCCGACGTGATGTTCGTGATCCAGCGCGTGCTCGAGACCGAGGGCAAGCTGACGCTGCTCGACCAGAACCGCGTGATCCGCCCGAACCCCTGGTTCCGCCTGTTCGCGACCGCCAACACGGTCGGCCTCGGCGACACCAGCGGGCTGTATCACGGCACGCAGCAGATCAACCAGGGTCAGATGGACCGCTGGAACATCGTCGTCACGCTCAACTACCTCCCCGCCAAGGTCGAGGCGCAGATCGTGCTCGCGAAATCGGGTGAATATGACAAGCCCGACGGCAAGAAGGTCGTCGAGAACATGGTCCGCGTCGCCGACATGACCCGCAAGGGCTTCGTCAACGGCGACATCTCGACCGTGATGAGCCCGCGTACCGTGATCACCTGGGCGCAGAACGCGCTGATCTTCGGTGACGTCGGCTTCGCGTTCCGCCTGTCGTTCCTCAACAAGTGCGACGAAGCAGAGCGGTCGCTGGTCGCGGAATATTACCAGCGCGTGTTCGGCAAGGACCTGCCCGAGAGCGTGATGGGCAAGGCCTGAGGCCTTGGCGAACGAAACGCCCCTCGACCGGTTCAAGGCGGTTCTCGCCGGCACCGCGCGTGCGATCGCGGAGGAGCCTGAGGTCGAGCTCGCCTTCACCGCGGACGCGCCGGCGCAGTCGGGCAAGCACATCAAGGTGCCGATGCCCGCGCGCGCGCTGCCGCCCGAACAGGTCGCGGAAGCGCGCGGGTTCGCCGATGGATTCGCGCTCCAGCTGAAGCATCACGACATCGCGCTGCACAACCGTGCCGCGCCGGTCGAGGCGGTCGCGCGTGCGGTGTTCGACGCGGTCGAGACCGCGCGCGTCGAGGCGCTGGGGTCGCGCGGCTATGCCGGGATCAGCGACAACCTCGCCATGGCGCTCGACGTCCGGCTGCGCGCCGACCCGATCACGCGCGCGCGCAACCGCGACGAGGTGCCGTTGTCGACCGCGCTCGGGCTGATGGTGCGCGAGCGGCTCACCGGGCAGGAATCGCCCGCGGTTGCTGCACCCGGTCTCGCGCTGGTGCGTGAGTGGATCGAGCAGAAGACCGATCTCGACGCGCTGGCCTATGCGATCGACGACCAGAAGACGTTCCAGGGCCTGGCGCGCAAGATGCTCGCCGAGCTCGAGCTCGTCCAGGCGGACCAGGTCCCCGAGGAGAGCGAAGAGGGCGGCTCCGAGGATGAGGGCACCGACGAGCAGCAGCAGGACGAGGGCGACGAAGGCGACGACCAGGGCGAGGACGGCCAGGGCGAAGTCGAGGCGCGCGGCGAACAGTCCGAGCAGCAGAACGAGGAAAGCGACGGCCAGGAGCAGAGTGACGAGTCGATGGACGACATCGACGGCGAGCCCGGCGATGACGGCGAGGAGGGCATGCAGCCCGTCCGCCCTAACCGCCCGATGGCGGACATGGGCACTGCGTTCGACTACAAGCCATGGACGACGCAGTTCGACGAGGTGATCGCCGCGACCGAGCTGTGCGATGCCGAGGAACTGGCACGACTGCGCGGCTATCTCGACCAGCAGCTTGTCCATCTCCAGTCCGCCGTGTCGAAGCTCGCCAACCGGCTGCAGCGCCGGCTGATGGCGCAGCAGTCGCGCTCGTGGGATTTCGACCAGGAGGAGGGCATTCTCGACGCTGCGCGGCTCGCCCGCGTCATCGTCAACCCGACGCTGTCGCTCAGCTACAAGGCCGAGCGCGAGACCGATTTCCGCGACACCGTCGTCACGTTGCTGATCGACAATTCGGGGTCGATGCGCGGACGTCCGATCTCGATCGCGGCGATCAGCGCGGACATCCTCGCGCGTACGCTCGAACGCTGCGGCGTGAAGACCGAGATCCTCGGCTTCACCACGCGCGCCTGGAAGGGCGGCCAGTCGCGTGAGACGTGGCTCGCCGCCGGCCGCCCGCCCCAGCCTGGCCGGCTCAACGACATCCGTCACATCGTCTACAAGCGTGCCGACGAGCCATGGCGGCGCGCACGCAACTCGCTCGGGCTGATGATGCGCGAGGGGTTGCTGAAGGAGAATATCGACGGCGAGGCGCTGATGTGGGCGCATGCCCGGCTCGTCGCGCGGCCCGAGGAACGCCGCATCCTGATGGTGATCAGCGACGGTGCGCCGGTCGACGATTCGACGCTCAGCGTGAATTCGGGATCCTATCTCGAACGCCATCTGCGTCAGGTGATCGGCTGGATCGAGACCAGGTCGCCGGTCGAGCTCGTCGCGATCGGCATCGGCCACGACGTGACGCGCTATTATGCGCGCGCGGTGACGATCATGGACGTCGAACAGCTCGGCGGGACGATCATCGAACAGCTCGCATCGCTCTTCGACACCGAGTGACGGCCATTCGGCCACCGCGCGCGTGATCGCCCCCCCGCGCGGCGGGTTTGCAGGCCCCGTGAAGCGGTCGATCACGATCGCCGGTCACCAGACGTCGATCAGCCTCGAACCGATCTTCTGGCAGGCGCTCGAGCGGGAGGCGGTTCGGCTCGGCCTGCCCTTGTCCGCGCTGGTCGCAGAGATCGACGCGCTGCGCATCGTCGCGGACGCACCCCCGAACCTCGCCAGCGCCTTGCGGAGCTGGCTGTTCGCCTCGTCGACTTGAGAACCAGTCGCATTAGCATTGACAGTGCGAACGACTCTCAATAGCGATACTCCAAGAGCAAAAGGGGTTTCACTATGTCGACTGTTTCGCCGCGGGGCGTCGCGCCGCGTCCTGCCACGATGCCCGCCTTCCTGGCCCTGTCCTGCATCGGTGCCTTCACGACCGCGCCGGCGCTCGCCGCCGATGCCGACCGGACGACGGCGACGCCCAAGGCCACCCCGACGGACACGGCCGACGTGCAGCACCGTGACGAGATCCTGGTCAACGGCCACCGCGAACGCGATGCCGGCCCGAAACAGGTCGCGCCGCTGGTCGATACCCCGCGCTCGGTCATCGTCCTGCCCAAGGAGGTGATCGAGCAGACTGGATCGAACAGCCTCGCGGATGCGCTGCGCACCGTGCCCGGCATCACCTTCGGCGCCGCGGAGGGCGGCAATCCGATCGGCGACCGCCCCTTCATCCGCGGGTTCGACAGCCAGGGCAGCATCTTCGTCGACGGTGTCCGCGACCTCGCCTCGCAGACGCGCGAGGTGTTCGCGGTCGAATCGGTCCAGATCGTCCGCGGGTCCGATTCGACGCTCGGCGGCCGCGGCTCGGCGGGCGGCACGATCAACATTCTGTCACGGCTGCCCGTGCTCGACACGTTCGGATCGCTCAGCGGCAGCTATGGCGAGGCGGACTATAAGCGGGTCACCGGCGACGTGAACCTCAAGATCTCCGACACCGCGGCGTTCCGGATCCAGGGCATGTGGCACGACCAGGACGTCGCGGGCCGCGATGCGATCTGGCAGAAGCGCTGGGGCGTGGCGCCCTCCGTCGCGATCGGGCTCGGCACGCCGACCCGGCTGACCGCGAGCTTCTATCACATGGAAAGCAGCGAACTGCCCGACAGCGGCATCCCCTATCTCTACACGATCAACAATCACCCCGGCACCGGCAGCGTCACGACACGGCCCGCGCTCGGGACCGTGACGACCGCGGGCGGCCAGACCGGCTTTGTCTCCCGGAAAAACTTCTACGGGCTGGCGGCGCGCGACTTCCGCGACGCCGACACCAACCAGGCGACGATCCGCGTCGAGCATGATTTCGGCGGCATCACGCTGCGCAACACCGCACGCTACACGCACAGCACGCAAAGCTTCATCTTCACCCTCCCCGACGACAGCCAGGGCAATGTCTATGGCACCACCGCGACCAATACGGGCGCGAACGTGACCAATGGCGGCTATGTCTGGACGCGCGGCAACACGCGCTACGGCTATAGCGAGAGCATCGTCGACCAGACCGACCTGTACGGCAAATTCAATACCGGCGGCATCGAGCACAGCTTCTCGCTCGGCACCGAGCTTTCATGGGAAAAGACGCGGCGCGGCACGTTCGTGTCGGCGAACGGCTCGACGATCTCGCCACGCTGCAACACGGCGACGATCGCGCGCTCCTATTGCGTCAGCCTGTTCGATCCGGATCCCTATGCGCCCTGGGTCAATTACGCGAGCGACACGTCGACGACGCAGACTCCGATCGCACGGGGCGCGCTGTCCACCGAAACGCAGAACGACGCCAATACCAAGGCGGTCTACGCGTTCGATTCGATCACGCTGATCCCGGCGCTGATCCTGAACCTGGGTGCGCGTTACGACCGGTTCGAATCGACGATCACGCTGCCGGGCGCAACGCAGACGAAGCTCACGCGCGTCGACAACCTCTTCAACTGGCAGGCAGGGCTCGTCTTCAAGCCGACGCCCGAGACCAGCCTCTATGCGAGCTACGCGACCGCCGCGACGCCGCCGAACAGCCTGCTCGGCGAAGGCCGCGAGGATAACGCGATCACCGTCGCAGTGCTCGGGCTGTTGAAGCCGCAAAAGACCAAGTCCTACGAGGTCGGCGCCAAGGCGAGCCTGTTCGCCGAGAAGCTGCAGATCGGCGCGGCGGTGTTCCAGACGGAGATTTCCAACGCGCGCGTGCTCGACGACACGAACACCGCATCGTTCATCGGCGAGACGCGGATCCGCGGGTTCGAGTTCAACGTCAGCGGGACGATCCTCCCCGGCTGGACGGTGTTCGGCGGGTTCACGCATCTCGATCCGAAGATCATCGACGGTGGCTTCACGACGCTGACCGCCCCCGCGATCACGACCACCGCGAACGGGGTGACGACCGTCGTCCAGCCTGCGCGGACCACCGGCGTCGTGTCGGTCAACACCGGCAAGCAGGTACCGCAGACCGCGAAGAACAGCTTCACCGCGACGACCAATATCGACGTGACGCGCCGGCTGCAGATCGGTGGCACGGCACTGTACATGGACGAACAGATCGGCGGCTATGCCGACAATCGCGCCGCGCGACAGACTGCGGCGGGCGTCGTCACGGTAACCCCCGCGACCAAGGTCCTCACCCGCAGCACGCCCGGTTACTGGCGGTTCGATGCGCGGGCCAGCTACAAGCTGACCGACATGATCGACCTCAGCGTCAACGCGCAGAACCTGACCAACAAGACCTATTTCTCGCAGACCTATGCCAGCCACTATGCCACGCTCGCCGCGGGCCGTACGGTGTTCGGCACGGTCAACCTGCGGTTCTGAGGGCCAGCGTGACGGCGCTAGACACACTTTCGCCCGACGCCATCGCCGCGCGCCTCTCCGGCACTCCGGAGGACCGCGCGGCGTTCGTGCGCGAGGCGGCGGACGCCGGCGTGGCGGAGGCACAGGCGGTCTACGGGCAGATGCTGCTCGACGGGACCGGCGTCGCGGCCGATCCGGCTGCCGCCCTGGCCTGGTTCGTCAAGGCGGCGGCGCAGCATCACGTGATGGCGCTCAACATGGTCGGGCGCTGCTACGATCTCGGCTGGGGCACGCCGGTCGACAAGGCGCGTGCGGCCGAATGCTACCGGGTCGCGGCTGCGCGCGGGCTCGACTGGGCGATGTACAATTACGCGACGCTGCTGGCGCTGGGTGACGGCGTGCCCGAGGACAGGCCGGCCGCGCTCGCCCTGCTGGAGAAGGTTGCCGCGATGAACACAGGGCTTGCAAGCGCGAAAGCGATCAACTTCGTCGGCAGCTTTGCCGAGGATGGCTGGGCCTGCCCCCGCGACCTCGCGCGTGCCGCGGCCTGCTATGCCAGTGCGGCAGAGGGCGGCGATTTCCGCGGCTGTTTCAACCATGCGCGGATGCTCGGTGCGGCGGGCGAGATCGACGCCGCGCTCGGCTGGCTCGAACAGGCCGGCGCGCGGGGCAACGCCGCGTTCGTGACGAAGGCGCAGGCGTTTCTCGCGGCCAGCGACATCGCGGCGTTCCGCACGCGCGGCGTCGCGGCGTTGCGGGAGGGCACGCAGTGCTGATCGCGATTCCAGACGTGCTCGATCCCGCCGGCGTCGCGCGGGTCCGTACGTTGATCGACGCGGCCGAGTGGGTCGACGGCAACGCGACCTCGGGCGTGCAAAGCGCGCTCGCCAAGCGCAACGAGCAATTGCCCGAGGAGTCGGCCGCGGCGAAGGACGCCGGCGGCATGATCCTCGACGCGCTGGGGCAGTCGGCGCTGTTCATCGCCGCCGCACTGCCGCTGAAGGTCTTCCCGCCGCTGTTCAACCGCTATGCCGGCGGGCAGGATTTCGGGCTGCACGTCGACACCGCGATCCGTATCCGCCGCGGCAGCGATTTCCGGATCCGCAGCGACCTGTCGGCAACGCTCTTTCTCGAGGACCCCGCCGACTATGACGGCGGCGAACTGGTGATCGAGGATCAGTTCGGGCCGCAATCGGTCAAGCTGCCCGTCGGGCACATGGTCGTCTATCCCGCCTCCAGCCTGCACCGGGTGACGCCGGTGACGCGCGGCGTGCGGACCGCGTCGTTCTTCTGGCTTCAGTCGATGGTCCGCGACGACGGCGCGCGCCGGATCCTGTTCGATCTCGACCAGGGCGTGCAGGCGGTCGCCGCGGCGCAAGGGATGGGCGACCCGGCGACGATCCGGCTGACCGGCGTCTATCACAATCTGCTCCGTCGCTGGGCCGATGCGTGACCACGCCCTGCCGATCCGGCCCCTCGTCGCGCTGCTCGCGATCGCGGGGCTCACCAGCCAGTCGAGCGCGCAGGCTAACGCCGCGTTTGCCGGAATACCGGACGTGACGATCGACTATTACCCGGTCGATGGCGGCGATGCGATGGCGGTCCGCCGGGCGATCGACGCCGCCCGACCGACCGATGCGCATGACGGCCGCCGGGTCGATGCGCTGAGCAGCTGGGACCTGCGCTGGTCCTGGCCGCGAACCAGACACGGCGGCTGCGATCTTGCGGCGACGACGATCCGATACAAGGCAACGGTGCGCATGCCGCAACTCGCCGCGACCGCCCGGCTGACCGCCGCCGAGCGCGCCGATTGGGACCGCTACGTCGCGGCGCTCGCCCGGCACGAAGCGGGGCATGTCCGCTACACCTATCGCCACCGCGGCGACATCCTGGCCACGATCAGGCGGGCGACCTGCCGGACCGCGGACGCCGCCGCACGGGCAGCGCTGGCCCGGCTCGACGCCTATCAGATCGCCTATGACCGCGAGACGGAGCATGGCACCAAGGACGGGGCAAGCTTCCCCGCCTCCTGACCCGTCAGGCGAACGCCGCGGCACCCTTCAGATGCTGATAGGCGGCGATGACCTTCTGCAACTCCGATTCATGCGCCCGGTCCCCGCCGTTGCGATCGGGATGATAGCGCCGCACCAGCTCGCTATAGCGTTTGCGCAGCGCGGTGCGGTCGGTGTCGGTCCCCAGCCCCAGCACGCGCAGCGACCGCCGCTCGCCATCGGACAGCACGCGACCATCCTTGCGCGCAGCCGCCATCCGCTCGCCGAACCGCGCGCCGATCGCGTCGATTGGGTCAGCAAAGTCTGCCCATTTGGGCGGCGTGTCGCCGCCGCCATGCGCAAAGGCCCGCGTCTCGCGTTCCCATCCCGCCATCGGCCGCTGCGCATGGTGGATCTCGTCCGCGGTCATCCCGTCGAAATAATTATAGCCTGCGTTGAACGCGCGGACATGCTCGAGGCAGAACCAGCGGAATTGCGGCGGCCCGCCATCGCTCGGCCCCTCGAGCGGCGGCGCGCGGAATTCGCCGGGTTCGGCACAGCCCGGCCACATGCACACACGCCCGCTGCCCTCCACGCGCCCGTGGAAACGGGGGCTGGGCCGGTCCTTGCGCTCTTTTCTCGCGTCTTGCGTCACCGGCTCCCCGTCTATCCAAAACGGGCTATATAGGTCGGATGACAGACCTCGCCACCGGCTCCGTACAGGACCAGATCACCGCGCGCCTCACCGCCGCGCTCGCCCCGACCCATCTGACCGTCGTCAACGAGAGCGCGCTGCATGCCGGACATATGGGGGACGACGGCACCGGCGAGACGCATTTTCGTGTCGAGGTGGAAGCACCGGCGTTCCAAGGGCTTAACCGCGTCGCCCGGCAGCGCCTCGTGAACCACGCGCTCGCCGAACTGCTCAGCACGCAGATCCACGCGCTCGCGATCAAGGCGCGCGCGCCTGGAGAGGCATGATGGCCTATACGCTCTGGTACTGGCCCGGCCTTCAGGGCCGCGGCGAATTCGTCCGGCTCGCGCTCGAGGGCGGCGAGATCCCCTATACGGATGCGGCGCACGATCGCGGCGCCGAGGCGCTGATGGCCGATCTGAACGACCGCACCGGCCGCACGCCCTTCGCCCCGCCCTATCTCGAACTCAATGGTCTGGTGATCGCACAGGTCGCCAACATCCTGATGTATCTGGGCGAACGCCACGACCTCGCGCCGTCGAACATGGCCGATCGGCTGTGGCTCAACCAGCTGCAGCTGACGATCGCCGATCTCGTCGCGGAGGTCCACAACGTCCACCACCCGGTCGCGATGATGGACTATTACGCCGACCAGAAGCCCGAGGCCGCGCGCGCCGCGAAGCAGTTCCGTGACGAGCGGCTCCCAAAATTCCTCGGTCACTTCGACGATGCGGCACAGGCCAATCCGGGCGAATGGCTGATCGACCATCGCTGGACCTATGCCGACACCTCGCTGTTCCAGATCGTCGAGGGGCTTCGTTACATGTTTCCGCAGCGGATGCGCACGCTCGAACCCGACTATCCCAACCTGATCCGCATCCGCGACCAGGTCGCCGAAATTCCCGCGATCAGGGCCTATCTGAACAGCGACCGGCGGATCGCGTTCAACACCGACGGCATCTTCCGCCACTATCCCGAACTCGACGCCGCATGAGCCTTGGTCGCTTCCCGACATCCAACACCTCCCCGGCGAAGGCCGGGGTCCAGTTGGGGGACAGGCATAACGATGGGCGGTCCGTTGCCATATCGACCTCTCCAACTGGACCCCGGCCTTCGCCGGGGAGGTGCATCGGGCTGTGAGAACCCCGCGCCCCGCCGCGCGCATCCTGCTCGTCGACGCGCAGGACCGCGTGCTGATGTTCCGCTTCACGCCCGATGATCGCCCGCCGCTCTGGTGCACGCCGGGTGGCGCGGTAGATCCGGGCGAGAGCTATGCCGCCGCCGCCCGCCGCGAGCTTTGGGAAGAGGTCGGGCTCGACATGGACTGCGGCCCCGAGGTCGCGCGTCGCGTCGTCGACTTCCGCACCTTCGAGGGCGTCGAGGTGACCGCCGACGAACGCTATTTCCGCGTCGACGTGGATACGTGCGACGTCGCGGCGGGCGGGCTCACCGATCAGGAGCGCAAGCTGCTCGTCGGTCACCGCTGGTTTTCCCGAAACGACATCGCGGGGCATGACGAAGTCCTCTATCCAGCGGACCTCGTCGAACTCCTCGACGCCACGGAGACACGCCATGCTGGATGATTTCGTCCTCCAGACCATCCTGCCCTCGACGCATGATCTGGGCGGCTTCAAGGTCCACCGCACCTTGCCGAACAAGGACCGGACGATGGTCGGCCCGTTCCTGTTCTTCGACCAGATGGGCCCCGCGCATCTCGAGGTCGGTACGGGCATCGACGTGCGCCCGCACCCGCACATCAACCTGTCGACCGTCACCTATCTGTTCGACGGCGCGATCGACCACCGCGACTCGCTCGGCACGAAGGCACGGATCGAGCCCGGCGCGGTCAATCTGATGACCGCGGGCCACGGCATCGTCCATTCCGAACGCTCGCCCGGCGACGAGCGCGCCGGCGGGCCGAACCTGTCGGGTATCCAGACCTGGCTGGCGCTGCCCGAGGCGGTCGAGGAGATCGATCCCGCGTTCGAACACGTCACCAAGGCGCAATTGCCGGTGATCGAGGCGCATGGCGCCCGCTCGCGGATCATCATGGGGAGTCTCTGGGGCCAGAACGCGCCGACCACGACCTATTCGGGCACGATCTACGCCGACATCGCGCTCGATCCCGGCGCGAGCGTGCCGATCGACGCGGCCGCGGAGGAGCGCGCGGTCTATCTCGCCATGGGCGAGGCGACGCTGGAGGGCGTGCCGCTCGAGCCGCAGGTGCTCTACGTCCTGCGCCCCGGCATCGCGGCAACGCTGCGCTCGGCGACCGGCGGACGGGCGATGCTGTGCGGCGGCGATGCGTTCACAACGCCGCGCCACGTCTGGTGGAACTTCGTCAGCTCGAACCGCGACCGGATCGAACAGGCGAAACGCGATTGGAATGCGGGCAATTTCCCCAAGGTCCCCGGCGACGAGAAGGAACGGATCGAGATCCCGGCGATACCCAAGACGGTCAGCTACCCCTGACCCCCGGATAAATCCTCCCCCGCCAGGGGGAGGATCGCAAAATGGATCCGACCCTTGTCCCGCCCCGCGCGGTACCGCACACTCCCCTTATCGGTGCAGACCATATCGACCCCCGACCAGATCCGGGGCACCATGCGGGAGAGAGACATGACCGAGCTGCAGAGCCTCCGACTATCCACCGGCGTCGACCTCGACGTCGCGATCAGCGGCGATCCCGCCAACCCGCCCGTCATCCTCCTCCACGGCTTCCCCGAATCGCACCGCACCTGGCGCCACATCGCCCCCGACCTCGCGCGCGACCATTATGTCATCGCCCCCGACCAGCGCGGCTATGCGCGCTCGTCGAAGCCCGAGGGCGTCGCCAATTACACCCCCGACAAGATCGTCGCCGATCTGCTCGCACTCGCCGATCAGCTTAAGATCGACCGCTTCACGCTGGTCGGGCATGACTGGGGCGGCGCGGTCGCCTGGATGGCCGCGCTCCAGCATCCCGACCGCATCGAACGGCTGGTGATCGTCAACGCCCCCCACCCGCTCGTCTTCCAGCGGACGATCTTCGACGATCCCGAACAGCGCAAGGCGAGCCAGTATATCCGCCGCTTCCGCGACACGAGCATCGACCAGGGCCTCACCGGCGCGGGCCTCGAGAAGTTCCTAGGCTCGACTTTCGCGCATCACGTGACGCAGGCGATCGCGGGCAAGGACAAGGCCGCCTATCTCGACGAATGGTCACAGCCCGGCGCGATGACCGCGATGCTCAACTGGTACCGCGCCAGCGCGATCGTCGTCCCCGCGATGGACGAGACACCGCCCCGCCCCGCCTTTCTCGACGCACCCTTCCCGCCGATGAAGATGCCGGTCCTAGTGATCTGGGGCATGCGCGACACCGCGCTGCTGCCGAGCCAGCTCGACCTCGCCGACTATGTCCCCGAACTGACGATCGAGAAGGTCGATGCAGGGCATTTCGTGCCCTGGGAAAAACCCGACGCAGTGATCGCCGCGATGCGCCGCTGGGGGATCTGACCGCCCACTCCTCGTCCTCCTGACGAAAGTCAGGATCCAGAGTCGCAGGAGACTGTCTTCAGTAAACCTGGATCCTGACTTTTGTCACGATGACGAAAGTGGTGGAAGGCGTAGCCGCCACCTGTCTGAATCCTGACCAGCACATTCTGAAACCGTTCAGCGGCCGGGGAGCAAATCCCCTGTCATGCCGTTTGATACGGCGTCGAAGACAGGAGAGCATTATGCGTAAGATCATCCTCGCGGCTGTAGCCGCCGCAACCTTGGTCCCCACGTTTGCCAGCGCGCAGAGCTATGGCGAAGTCCGTCGCAGCGACCGTGAAGTGCGTCAGAGCCAGCGCGAACTTCAGCAGGCGCGCCGTTTCGGCGACCGCGGCGACGTCCGCGATGCCCGCCGCGAGCTGCGCGAAGACCGTCAGGAGCGCCGCGAGGACTGGCGTGACTATCGCCGCAGCCACGCCAACGTCTATCGTCGTCCGGCCTATGTCGGCCCGCGCGGCTATCGTTATCGCCCGATCAACGTCGGCCACCGGTTCGCGCCGCAATATTATGGCCGCAACTACTGGATCAACGACTACCAGACCTATCGCCTGCCGCGCCCAGGCTTCGGCTATCAGCGCTGGGTCCGCTATGGCCGCGACGTCGTCCTGGTCGACACGCGCAACGGTCGCGTCGCACAGGTCAACAACGGCTTCTTCTACTAAGGCGCCACGACGGCCCGGGAGCGATCCCGGGCCGTATTGTTGTGGCGATCGGGGCGATCCGGTTGCACCCTCCCCAGCCCGATCGTAAAGCCCGGCGCGTGCCAGACTCCCAGATCATCATCGCCGTCCCCAAGGGACGTATCCTCGCCGAGGCTTTGCCGCTGCTCGCCCGCGCCGGCATCCATCCCGAAGCGGCGTTTTCGGACGAGGACAGCCGCGCGCTCCGCTTCGCGACCAACGACCCGGACATCTCGCTGATCCGTGTCCGCGCGTTCGATGTCGCGACGTTCGTTGCGCACGGCGCGGCGCAGCTCGGCATCGTCGGCTCGGACGTGATCGCCGAATTCGGCTATTCCGAACTTTATGCCCCGGTCGATCTCGGCATCGGTCATTGCCGCCTGTCGGTCGCCGAGCCCACCGAGATGGCGGCGAAGGACGATCCGCGCGGCTGGAGCCATGTCCGCGTCGCGACCAAATATCCGCACGTCACCGCCGCGCATTTCGCCGCCCGCGGCGTCCAGGCCGAATGCGTGAAACTGAACGGCGCGATGGAGCTCGCCCCGACGCTCGGCCTCGCGCCGCGTATCGTCGACCTCGTCTCGTCGGGCCGCACGCTCAAGGAAAACGGCCTGGTCGAGGTCGAGCGGATCATGGACGTCACCAGCCGTCTGGTCGTCAACCGCGCCGCGATGAAGACGCGCGCTCGGGTGGTGCCGCTGGTCGAGGCGTTCCGTCGTGCCGTCGAGCAGGAGCAGGCCGCATGATCCGCCTTTCCGCCACCGACGCCGACTTCGCCGACCGCTTCACCGCGCTTGTCGAGGATCGCCGCGAATCGGACGCCGGCGTCACGCAGGACGTCGCCGCGATCATCGCCGCGGTCCGCCGCGACGGCGAGACCGCGCTGCGCGACCTGACGCAGAAGCACGACCGCCACGACCTCGAGACGACCGGCTGGCAGATCGACGCCGCCAATTGCAAGGCCGCATTCGACGCGCTCGAGCCCGAGCTGCGCACCGCGCTCGAACTCGCCGCCACGCGCATCCGCGCCTATCATGAGAAGCAGCGGCCGCTCGACAGCGACTCGGTCGATTCGGCGGGTGTCCGGCTCGGCGCCCGCTGGCTGCCGGTCGACGCGGCGGGCATCTATGTCCCCGGCGGCCGTGCGGCCTACCCCTCGTCGTTGCTGATGAACGCGATCCCCGCCAAGGTCGCAGGCGTCGGCCGTCTCGCCATGGTCACGCCGACGCCGGATGGCCAGATCAACCCGCTCGTTCTCGCCGCCGCGCATCTCGCGGGCGTCGACGAGGTCTGGCGCGTCGGTGGCGCGCAGGCCGTCGCCGCGCTCGCTTACGGCGCCGGCCGGGTCGCGCCCGTCGACGTCATCACCGGCCCCGGCAACGCCTGGGTCGCGGAGGCCAAGCGCCAGGTTTACGGCGTCGTCGGCATCGACATGGTCGCAGGGCCCTCCGAAATCGTCGTCGTCGCGGATGCGCTGAACGACCCCGAATGGACCGCCGCCGATCTGCTCAGCCAGGCCGAGCACGACACCACGACGCAGTCGATCCTGTTCACCGACGACGCGGCGTTCGCCGACAAGGTCGCCGACGCGGTCGATCGCCAGCTCAGCGAACTCGCCACCGAGGCGGTCGCGCGCGTCGCCTGGGATGCGAACGGCGCGATCATCGTCGTCGACACGCTGGCGGACGCGATCCCGCTGGTCGACCGGCTCGCCGCGGAGCATCTTCAGCTCGCCATCCCCGACCCGCAAGGGTTCTTCGACCGCATCCGTCACGCGGGCTCGGTGTTCCTCGGCCGCTACACCCCCGAGGCGATCGGCGATTACGTCGCCGGTCCGAACCACGTCCTGCCGACCGGCCGCCGCGCGCGGTTCGCCAGCGGCTTGTCGGTGCTCGACTTCATGAAGCGCACCAGCTTCCTCGCGCTCGACGAAGCCGCGCTGCGCGAACTCGGCCCCGCCACCGTTGCGCTCGCCAATGCAGAGGGTTTGCCGGCCCACGCAAAATCGGTGGCGTTGCGGCTTCGCCTCAACCACTGATTTTTGTTCGCGCGGAGGCGCGGAGGCGCGGAGATGTTGTATGCGGCGCAGCCGCTCCGATCATCACCAGCAGGTGATTGGAGGGCCGCTGCGCGGCAAGTTCGACACCTCCGCGTCTCCGCGTCTCCGCGCGAACCAATCTTCTTCGCTTAGACACGCCCGAAACGCGAAGGGCTGACACGCAGCCCCCCCGCGCGTACAGGCAACCGCTTATGTCCAGAACCGCTCCCCGCACCAAGGCACGCGCCGCCGCGCGACTCGCCGCCGTCCAGGCGACCTACCAGCATGAGATGGAGGGCACCGCGATGCCCGTCCTGCTCAACGAATTCCATCAGCACCGGCTCGGCGCGACGATCGAAGACGTCGAATATGCCGAGGCGGACGTCGATTTCTTCGACGACCTCGTGACCGGTGCGAATGCCCGCAGCGGCGAGATCGATCTGCTGATCGAGGGCAAGCTCGCCAAGGGCTGGACGCTCGCCCGCCTCGACAAGCCGATGAAGGCGATCATCCGCGTCGGCACCTACGAACTGCTGGCGCGCAAGGACGTGCCGGTCGCCGCGGTGATCAGCGAATATGTCGACGTCGCGCACGCCTTTTACGACAAGCGCGAATCGGGCTTCGTCAACGGCCTGCTCGACGGCATCGCGAAAGAGGTCCGGGCGTAATCTATCGTCATCCTGGGCTTGACCCAGGACCCAGAGTAACAGGACGGAGCGTTCGTTACTCTGGGTCCTGACTTTCGTCAGGATGACGCTGCTGTATTGGCGGAGGACATGACCGAAGCCGAGTTCATTGCAGCCCTGCGCCGCCTCCCGCTCCACCCCGCAGCGCGCGGCCTGAACGACGACACCGCGCTGCTCGACGCAGGGCCGCTCGTCGTCACCACCGACACGCTGGTCGAGGGCGTGCATTTCCTCCCCACCGACCCCGCGCAGGATGTCGCGTGGAAGCTCGTCGCGACCAACCTGTCCGATCTCGCCGCCAAGGGCGCGGTCCCCGAGGGCATCCTGCTCAACTACCCGCTCGGCGACGACGCATGGGACCGCGCGTTTCTCGAAGGCCTCGCCGACGTCCTTACGGCCCATGACACGCGGCTGATCGGCGGCGACACGGTCACCCTCCCCCCGGGAGCACCCCGCATCCTCACCGTCACCGCGTTCGGCAGCGACGCCGCCGCCCCCGCCCGCGCCGGCGCAAAGCCGGGGGACGCGCTCTACGTCACCGGCACGATCGGCGATGCGGGCGCGGGACTGGCTATCGCGCTCGGCAGGAATGGCCCGGCCGAACTCCTCGCCGCGTACCGCCGCCCGCAGCCCCGGCTTGCCGATGGCCGCCGCCTCGCCCGCCACGTCCATGCGATGATGGACGTGTCCGACGGGCTGCTCATCGACGCCGCGCGGATGGCGCTGGCGAGCGGCCTCGCTGTCGCGATCGATCTCGCCGCCATCCCCCTCTCCGCCGCCTATCTCAGGGTTTCGGGCGATCGGGTCGCGGCGGCGATCGCGGGCGACGACTATCAGCTGCTGTTCGCCGCGCCCGAAGATTTCGCCACCGATGCCACCCGAATAGGGGCGTTCTTGACGGGATCGGGGCTGGTCCTTCACGATGCCGGCACGCCCGTCCCGCTGCCGCCAAGTCTAGGCTATGAGCACCGCGCCTGACGGTCGCTTGCGCAATACCCCTGCACTGATAGGTTCCTTGGACGGGACTCGGCAAAGCCGAGACCGGGGAGGAACTGAAAAAAGGGATAGTGCCGTATGACGACCGTCTATCTGGCCATGATCTGCGGCGTCATCGCCGTCCTATATGGCTTCGTCACCAGTCGGCAGGTGCTCGCCGCCTCCCCCGGCAATGCGAAGATGCAGGACATCGCCGCCGCCATCCAGGAGGGCGCAAAGGCCTATCTCGGCCGCCAGTACACGACCATCGCGATCGTCGGCGTCATCGTCGCCGTCATCCTGCTCGCCACGCTCGGTGTCATCTCGACGATCGGCTTCGTCATCGGCGCGGTGCTGTCGGGGGTCGCGGGCTATGTCGGCATGAACATCTCGGTCCGTGCGAACGTCCGCACCGCAGAGGCCGCGCGCACCTCGCTCCAGGCCGGGCTGACCATGGCGTTCCGCTCTGGCGCGGTCACCGGCATGCTCGTCGCAGGGCTCGGGCTGCTCGCGATCAGCGCCTTCTTCTGGTACCTGACCGGTCCCGCGGGTCACGCGCCCAACGACCGGATCATCGTCGAGGCACTGACCGCGCTCGCGTTCGGGGCCTCGCTGATCTCGATCTTCGCGCGGCTCGGCGGCGGCATCTTCACCAAGGCGGCGGACGTCGGCGCGGATCTGGTCGGCAAGGTCGAGGCGGGCATTCCCGAGGACGATCCCCGCAACCCCGCGGTCATCGCCGATAATGTCGGCGACAATGTCGGCGACTGCGCGGGCATGGCCGCCGATCTGTTCGAGACCTACGTCGTCACCCTGGGCGTCACGATGATCTCGATCGCGCTGCTGATCCAGGCCAGCGGCGCCGAGCTGATGCGGCTGATGACGCTCCCGCTGCTCGTCGGCGGCGTGTGCATCGTCACCTCGATCATCGGCACCTACATGGTCCGGCTCGGCGGCGGCAGCATCATGGGCGCGCTCTACAAGGGCTTCTTCACCTCGACGATCCTGTCGATTCCCGCCATCTACCTCGCCACGCAATATGTGCTCGGCGACCTTCACCGCGTGATCGGCGGTGCAGGCTATCTCGATCCCGCGACCGACGACCTGACCACCCAGGCCGCGCCGTCGCTGACGCAGAGCTTCACCGGCATGGACCTGTTCTGGTCGATGATGATCGGGCTGGTCGTCACCGGGCTGATCGTGTGGATCACCGAATATTATACCGGCACCAACCACCGCCCGGTCCAGTCGATCGCCAGGGCATCCGAGACCGGCCACGGCACCAACGTCATCCAGGGGCTCGCGATCAGCCTCGAATCCACCGCGCTGCCCACCCTTGTCATCGTCGTCGCGGTGATCGTCGCCTACCAGCTCGCCGGGATCATCGGCATCGCCTTTGCCGCCACCGCGATGCTCGCCCAGGCGGGCATGGTCGTCGCGCTCGACGCCTATGGCCCGGTCACCGACAATGCCGGCGGGATCGCCGAGATGGCGGGCCTGCCCGATGACGTCCGGCAGAAGACCGATGCGCTCGACGCGGTCGGCAACACCACCAAGGCGGTGACCAAGGGCTATGCGATCGGCTCGGCCGGGCTTGCCGCACTCGTCCTGTTCGGCGCCTATACCACCGACCTCGCGACCTATTTCCCGCAGGTCACGGTCGATTTCAGCCTCAGCAATCCGTACGTCATCGTCGGGCTGCTGCTCGGTGCGCTGCTCCCCTATCTGTTCGGCGCGTTCGGGATGACCGCGGTCGGTCGCGCGGCGGGCGCGGTCGTCGAGGAGGTCCGCGCGCAGTTCCGCGACAATCCCGGCATCATGCTCGGCACCAGCCGCCCCAATTATGCGCGCACCGTCGATCTCGTGACGAAGGCGGCGATCCGCGAGATGATTGTGCCCTCGCTGCTGCCGGTGCTGTCGCCGATCGCGGTGTATTTCATCATCACCGCGGTCGCCGGCCAGGCCTCGGGCTTCGCCGCGCTCGGCGCGATGCTGCTCGGCGTGATCGTCTCGGGTCTGTTCGTCGCAATCTCGATGACGAGCGGCGGCGGCGCCTGGGACAATGCCAAGAAATATATCGAGGACGGCAACCACGGCGGCAAGGGATCCGAGGCGCACAAGGCCGCGGTGACCGGCGACACCGTCGGCGATCCCTACAAGGACACCGCCGGCCCGGCGGTGAACCCGATGATCAAGATCACCAACATCGTCGCGCTGCTGCTGCTCGCCGCACTCGCGGGCGGCGGGGTGGGCTGACCCGACGATCCTCCCCCGCAAGGGGGAGGTAGCAGGTGCAGCCTGACGGAGGGGGCGGCACGCGCTGCCCCCTCCGTAACACCCCCCCGCCAATACCGCCGTAACGGACCCGATAGACCGTCCGCGGATGCATCTGGCTTGGACGGACCGGCTTTTGCCCCCGCATCCTGCCCCGATGCGCAACCGCCCCGAAAACCACCTCTTCTATGGCGACAATCTCGCCGTCCTCCGCAAGGAGATCGCCGACGAGAGCGTCGACCTGATCTATCTCGACCCGCCGTTCAATTCGAACGCCACCTACGGCATCCTGTTCAAGGAACCCGACGGCCGCGCCTCGAACGCGCAGATCGAGGCGTTCGAGGACAGCTGGCACTGGAACGACAGCGCCGAGGAAGCCTTCGACCAGGTCGCGCGCAGCGGCAACACCAAGGCATTCGACCTGCTCAACGCGATGCGCGGGTTTCTCGGCGACAATGACATGATGGCGTATCTGGCGATGATGGCAGTGCGGCTGCTCGAACTGCACCGCGTCCTGAAACCGACCGGCAGCCTCTATCTCCACTGCGACCCGACCGCGAGCCACTATCTGAAACTTCTTCTCGACGCGACGTTCGGCAAACGGCAGTTTCAGAACGAGATCATCTGGAGCTATCGGCGCTGGCCGACGGTCTCCCACCGCTTTCAACGGATGCACGACTGCCTGCTGTTCTACAGTAAGACCGAAACGGGCAATCTGTTCAACGTTCTGACGATGCCCCCGTCGGCGAGTTCGATCAAACGTTGGCGCGGGGCGATGCAGAAAGTGACCTTCGCTCCCGACGGAACCCGCAATCCCACGCAGGAGAGCGGCACGTCGCCAGGCGTCGCGATGAACGACGTATGGGACATTCCTATCATCGCCCCGGTGTCGCGGGAGCGTCTCGGCTATCCGACCCAGAAGCCGGTGGCCCTGCTCGAACGCATCATCGGCGCGTCGTCGAACGAAGGCGACGTGGTGCTTGATCCGTTCTGTGGATGCGGCACGGCGGTCCATGCCGCGCAGAAAATGGGCCGGCAATGGATTGGGATCGACATCACGCATCTCGCCATTTCGCTGATCGAAAAGCGCATGAAGGACGCGTTTCCCCGCGTCACCTTCACGGTCGAAGGCACCCCCAAGGACCTCGCCTCCGCACGCGATCTGGCGCTGCGCGACAAATACCAGTTCCAGTGGTGGGCGGTATCGCTGGTCGACGCGCTCCCCTTCGGCGGCCGCAAGAAGGGGGCGGATGGCGGGATCGACGGGCTCATCTATTTCAACGATCACGATGTCGCCGCAGGAAAGATGGTCACGCACCGCGCGATCGTCTCGGTCAAGGGCGGGCTCAATCCCGATGTCGCGATGGTCGAGACGCTCGCCGCGACGATCGCGCGCGAAAAGGCGCCGATCGGCGTGCTGATCATGAACGCCAGGCCCACGCGCGAGATGGAGCGCCGCGCCGCCGCGGTCGGCATCTACCGCGCCGGCGTCGACGAGACGTTCCCGCGGCTTCAGATCCTCACGCTCGCCGACCTGTTCCAGGGCAAGCGGCCGCGGATCCCCAATGTCGACCGCGCCGCCTTCCGCCGTGCCGCGCGCGAAGCCACGGGCACACAGCCCGGGCTGCTGTGACGCGCCCTTGTTTCGGACGCGGCGAACACCGACATCCAGGTCTGAGGGGCGCGTATGGGCATAAGGGCCATGCGCGCCTTTCGGGCGTGCTTTCCTTTTTCGCCAAGCTGCGGTAAGGGCGCTCGTCCCGAAATTCCCCCAATTCAGAGATTATATTTGGCCAAGGAAGAACTGCTCGAGATGCGCGGCCGCGTGGTGGAACTCCTCCCCAACGCGATGTTCCGGGTACAGCTCGAAAACGACCACGAGATTCTCGGTCACACCGCCGGCAAGATGCGCAAGAACCGCATCCGCGTGCTGGTCGGCGACGAGGTGCTGTGTGAGCTCACCCCGTATGATCTGACCAAGGGTCGCATCACCTACCGCTTCAAATAAGCGCTGGCCGCGGGTCGTCCGCGGTCGTGCAGCAAGATCGAGGCAATTGTGCTCGTCCTAGCCTCCTCCTCGCCCCGCCGCCGCGACCTGCTGGCGCGGCTCGGCGTCGTGCCGTCGCGCGTGGCGTCCCCCGATATCGACGAAAGCCCGCACCGGGCCGAAGTGCCGCGCGCCTATGCGCTGCGTCTCGCGGTCGAGAAGGCATGCGCGGTCGATCGCGCGGCGGGTGAGATCGTCATCGCCGGCGACACCACCATCGCGCTCGGCCGCCGCATCCTGCCGCCCGCCGATACGCCCGACATCCAGCGCGACCTGCTCGGCAAATTGTCCGGGCGACGTCATCACTGCCTGTCCGCGGTCTGCGTGATCGACGCCGCCGGCACCGTCCGCACCCGCCTCGCCGACACGATCGTCGCGTTCAAGCCGCTCTCGAGCGCCGAGATCGACGACTACATCGCGTGCGGCGAAGGGCTCGGCAAGGCGGGCGGCTATGCGATCCAGGGCCGCGCGGAGGCGTTCGTGCGCTTTCTCTCGGGCAGCCATTCGGGAGTCGTGGGGCTCCCGCTGTTCGAAACCCGCGCGCTGCTGAAGACCGCCGGTCTCGCGCTTGCCTGAACCCGGTCCCGTCTGGCTCTACGAAGCCGGCATCGGCGAAGACCGCGCCGCGCTGGTCGAGAATGACCAGATCGTCGAGGCACTGATCGAGCGCGACGACGTGGCGCTACGCGTCGGCCATGTCGCGCGCGCACGCCTCGTCGAGGCGCTGGGCGGCGGGCGCGGCCGCGTCGCGCTCGACGGCGGCGAGGCGCTGGTCAGCCATCTGCCGCCCGGCATCACGCAGGGCGCCAGCCTGACCGTCGAGATCGTCCGCGAGGCCCTGCCCGAGGCCGGCCGCGCCAAGCTCGCCAAGGCGAACGCCACCGACCGGTCGCACTGCGCCGCGCTGACGCTGTACGACCGTCTCGTCGCGACCGGCCTGCCGATCCATGCCCCGCGCGCGCACGAGCCCGACGCGCTGGAAGCCGCGGGCTGGTCCGAACTGCTCGACGAGGCGATGAGCGGCGAGATCGTCTTCCTGCTCGGCGCGCTGCGGCTGTCCCCGACGCCGGCGATGACGCTGTTCGATGTCGACGGCGCGCCGCCGCTCGACGCGCTGGCGGTCGCCGCCGCGCACGCCGTCGCGCGCGCGATCCGCCGCCACGGGATCGGCGGCTCGATCGGCGTCGACTTCCCCACCATCGCCGGCAAGGCGCAGCGCAGCGCCGTCGCCGCCGCGATCGACGCGTCGTTGCCGCCCCCGTTCGAGCGCACCGCGGTCAACGGCTTCGGCTTCCTGCAGATCATCCGCCCGCGCGCCCGCGCGTCGATCCCCGAGATCCTCCGCGCCGATCCCGTCGGCGCCGCCGCCCGCGCGGCGTTGCGCACGCTCGAGCGCACCCCGCCGACCGCCCCGCGGCGCCATGCGCTGCCCGCCGCGGTCCATGCCCGCCTCATGGCGCACCCCGACTGGCTGGCGACGCTCGCCCGTCGTACGGGCGTCGTCCACGATCTGGAGAGCCGTTGATGCCCGCCGTGAAATGCCCGATCTGCGGCCAGCCCGCCGTCCCCGGCTACGCCCCCTTTTGCTCGAGTCGGCACCGCGACCGCGACCTGCTGCAATGGCTCGGAGAGGGCTATCGCATCCCCGGCCGCGCAATATCGCAAACGGGGCTAGACAGCGGTGAAGAGCCCGACTAAACGCGCCCTTCCGATCGCACGATCGGCCCTTCATCCGATCCCGATCGGACGATGCCCGGATAGCTCAGTTGGTAGAGCATGCGACTGAAAATCGCAGTGTCGGCGGTTCGACCCCGTCTCCGGGCACCATTTTTCTTCTGATATTGCAACGCCGAACCGTACTTTGCGGCAGGCGTTCACGTGCGTTCAGCCGCCGCATCATGCCGTTCATGGTCCAGCCTCGCCCGGGCGGCCATCCAGCCCATAGTCTTGTCAATTGTGCTCCACATCGCATGGCGCTCTGGCATTTGAGAGCTGTTTTGGATTCACTCCGACAAATACTTGCAAAGCCCGACATCCGGGTTAGTGTGAGCGCTATCGCAAATGCTAAATTGCGCATCTCCGTCTGAAGTCGGAGACATGCAATTCGGTCGCCCATGCCTCACGCACGATGAGGCAATGCGACCCATGAGGGGAGGCAAGGATGGGCTCGACGACGTCTGCTGCTTCCACCGTTGCGGCCCAAAGCCCGACGCTCGCCCGCCGTGGCCCTGCAGTCGCGCACGTGATCAGCGTTGCCGCACTGACGTGCGCGCTGCCCGCCTTCGCGCACGACACTGCCATTCAGAGCAACACGCTACCCCTGCCCGCGATAGACGGCGCTGGTAACGACATAGTCGTCAGCCTCCGCGCACGCACGGCGGTGATGCCCGGCTCGATCGAAAACGACGCCCCGACACGCCGTCTGGTGGCCAGCCCGCCTCACCACCGCGATCGTATCCACCGTTTCGTTCGCTCCGGGCTCCAGCCCGTCTGACCTGCCAGAGGACCCATCGAATCATGCCACGCCTGCCCGCCCGTCTTGCCATTGCCGTCCTTCTTGCCAGCAGCGCGTCGGCCGCGCTCGCGGCCCCGCGTCTTGACGGCGTACTGACCGATCACGCGGTGATCCAGCGGGGTCA
The DNA here is from genome assembly GCF_034045155.1 of Sphingomonas sp. CFBP9019. Classification (NCBI taxonomy): domain Bacteria; kingdom Pseudomonadati; phylum Pseudomonadota; class Alphaproteobacteria; order Sphingomonadales; family Sphingomonadaceae; genus Sphingomonas; species Sphingomonas sp. CFBP9019. The sequence goes on from NZ_JAXCWK010000005.1 coordinate 270,273, forward strand.
GCCGATCGCGCTGACCGGCGACGCTGCGGCGGGGGAGACGGTGATGATCACGCTGGCGGGGCGTTCGGTCACGGCAAAGGCGGACCGAGCAGGCCGCTTCGCCGCGGAGCTGCCCGCGCTCGACGCCGGCGGTCCCTATGATCTGACGATTGCGGCGCAGAGCGGTGCGGCGGTGCTGCACGATGTACTGATCGGCGATGTCTATCTCTGCTCGGGCCAGAGCAACATGGAACTGGCGGTCAGCGAGGCGCAGGACCTGATCCCCGACGCGCATGCCCCCGTCGACGCCGGCCTGCGCCTGCTGACCATCCCGAAGCGCGCCGCCGCGACGCCCGTCGCGCGGCTCGACGATGCGGTACGCTGGACCGTCGCCGGCCCGGCGAGCCAGCCCGCCTTCTCCGCGGCCTGCTTCTACATGGCGCAGGCGCTCCGGCGGAGCGCGGCCGTGCCGATCGGTGCGATCCATGCGAGCTGGGGCGGATCGCGGATCAGCGCGTGGATGAGCGACCCCGCGCTGCGCCAGGCGGGGCTCCGCGACCAGGCGGATCTGCTGGCGCTCTATGCGCGCGATCCCGGGGCGGCGAACCGGCGTGCGATGACGCTGTGGGAGGCATGGTGGCGGACCGGATCGGGCGACGCCGTCGGCCGCGAGCCGTGGCAACCCGGCGCCGCGCTCGACTGGCAGGCGGTGCCCGCGATGACCAATTTCGAGACCTGGGGCATCGCCGACCTCGCCAGCTACAACGGCATGCTGTGGTATCAGCGCAGCGTCGAGATCACCGCCGAACAGGCGCGCGGTCCCGCCACGCTCGTGCTGGGGACGATCGACGATGCCGACCGGACCTGGGTCAACGGGATCGGTGTCGGCGGCAGCAGCCTCGCCGCACAATCGCGCGTCTATGCGCTGCCCGTCGGCACGCTGAAGGCCGGGCGCAACGTCATCACCGTCAACGACGACGACGTCTATGCCTATGGCGGGATGACCGGTCCTGCGGACACGATGCGGATCACCTTCGGGGACGGGAGCAGCGTGCCGCTCGGCGACGGCTGGCGCTATGCGAAGGCACAGCGGATCGCGGGTTCCGCCCCCCGGGTGCCGTGGGACGACATCAACGGCGCCGGGACGCTCTACAATGCGATGATCGCACCGCTTGGCCGGACGCGCGTCGCCGGGATCGCCTGGTATCAGGGCGAGTCCGACACCGGCATTCCGGGCTATGATCAGCGCCTCACCGCGCTGATCGCCGACTGGCGCACGCGTCTCGGCAGCCCGCAGGCCGGCTTCGCGATCGCTCAGCTCGCCGGCTACGGCGCACCGTCCTTTGCGCCGGGCGAGAGCGGCTGGGCCACCGTGCGCGATGCGCAACGTCGCGTCGCCGCCGCGGACCGCCACGCCGGCGTCGCGGTCACGCTCGACATCGGCGATGCGCTCGACATCCATCCGGGCGAAAAGCATGCGGTGGGGCAACGCCTTGCCCAGGTCATGCGGGCGACGGTCTATGGCGAACGGATCGCACCCTCGGGCCCGGCCCTCGCCCGTGCGCAGCGTGCCGCCGGTGGTGGCGTCGCGCTCGACTTTTCCGGCGTGACCGGCGCGCTGCACGCGAAAAGCGCGCGCGAGGCGATCGGGTTCGAGATGTGCGGCGCCGCCGCTGCAAGCTGTCGCTACGCATCCGGCACGGTCGTCGGCACGCAGGTGACGCTGCCCGGCGACGGCCAGCCCGTCACGCGGGTCCGCTATGCCTGGTCGGACGCGCCCGCGATCAACCTGGTCGACGATGCGGGGCTGCCCGTCGGCCCGTTCGAAACGCCGCTATCGTGACGCGCCGGCGGCGACGTCCGGCGAGCATGGGGGAGACGATGATGCGCAAGACTATGATGCCCACCCGGCGCGCGGCAATCGGCCCGTCGCTCGCGCTTGCGATGGTGCTCGTCGCGGCCCCGGTCGCTGCGCAGACCAGCCCGAACGCGCCCGACCAGGCCACGGTCATGGCCACCGCGCTCGTCGCGCAGCTTCGCGCGGACGAGAAGCTGCCCCAACTGCTCAACGTCGCGCCCGCAATCCCGCGGCTCGACATTCCGGCCTATAACTGGTGGACGGAATCGCTCCACGGCGCGCTGGGGCCGATCGCGACGACCAATTTCCCCGAGCCGATCGGTCTGGCCGCCAGCTTCGATGCGCCGCTCGTCCAGGCGGTAGCAGGCGCGATCAGCACCGAGGTCCGCGGGCTCCACACGCTCGCGCGCGAAACCGGGCGGGTCGGGCATATCGGAACCGGGCTCGACAGCTGGTCCCCCAACATCAACATCTTCCGCGATCCGCGCTGGGGACGCGGCCAGGAAACCTATGGCGAGGATCCCGTCCTGACCGCGGCGATGGGCGTCGCCTTCGTCCGCGGCCTGCAGGGCCCCGATCCCGAGCGCCCGCAGGTCATCGCCACGCCGAAGCATTTCGCCGTCCATAGCGGGCCGGAAGCCACCCGGCACCAGGCCAATGTCTATGTCTCTGCGCACGATCTCGAGGATACGTTCCTGCCGGCGTTCCGCGCAGCGATCGTCGACGGACAGGCGGGGTCGGTCATGTGCGCGTATAACCGAATCAACGGTCAGCCCGCCTGTGCCAGCGACCCGCTGCTCAAGACGCATCTGCGCAGCGCCTGGGGGTTTTCGGGCTATGTCGTATCCGATTGCGACGCGGTGAAGGACATTGCCGACAACCACAAATATGCCCCTGACGGCGCGGCCGCGGTCGCCGCGGCACTGCGCGCGGGTGTCGACAATGAGTGCAGCGGGGATACGCTGAGCGACACGGCGGGGCTCGACGCCCGCTATCGCACCGCGTTGCAGCGCGACCTCGTCACCCAGGCCGACATCGACCGCAGCCTCGTCCGCCTGTTCGCGGCGCGATACCGCACCGGCGATCTGCCCGGTCTGGCCGGCGCGCCCGCGGCGGTGCCGGTCGACGCGGTCGGTGCCGCCGAGCATCGCCGGCTCGCGCTGACCGCCGCCGAACGGTCGATGGTGTTGCTGAAGAATGATGGCGTCCTGCCGCTGCGCGCCGGGACGAAGGTCGCGGTGATCGGGCCGCTGGGCGACGCGACGCGCGTGTTGCGCGGCAATTACGCATCGCCCTTGTCGGGACCGCCCGTCTCGATCGTCGAGGGTCTGCGCACGACGCTGGGCGCCGAGCGGATCACGCTGGTCCCGTTCGGCGAATCGGTGACCGATGGCGACCGCGTTCCGACCACCGCGCTGCAGACCCCCGACGGCAAGCCGGGCGTGCTCGCACGCTATTACAACCCGGTCACCCCGCTGCCCGCCGCCTTTGCCCCCGGCACGCGTGACGCGATCGTCGCGGCGGTGCGCTATCGGGACACCCCCGTCGTGACCCGGATCGAGCCCGATGTCGGTGACCGTCAGCTCGCGCTGGCCGGGGTCGCCGAAGTGCACCGTACGATCCGGACCGGATTCCTCATCCCCCCCGAAACCGGCACCTATCGCCTCGGCCTGTCGGGGGCGGGCGGCGTGCTGGCGGTCGACGGGGTGGTCGTGTCGGACCGTCGCAAGGCGCGCTGGAACGATCTGCCCGGGATGAAGACGCTCACGCTCACCGCCGGGCGACGCTACCGCATCGAGGTCGACGGCGGTGGCGGCGATCTCGTCTGGAAACGCGTATCGGACGATCCGAGCGCCGCGCTGAAACGCGCCGCCGCGGCGGCCGACATCGTCGTCGCGGTCGTCGGCCTCACCTCCGATCTCGAAGCCGAGGAAACCGGCGTCAGCGTCCCGGGCTTCGCCGGCGGCGACAAGACCACACTCGACCTTCCCGCCGACCAGATCGCGATGCTCGAACAGGCGCGCGCCGCGGGCAAGCCGATCCTGCTGGTCGCGATGAACGGCAGCCCGATCAACCTCGCCTGGGCCAAGGATCACGCCGCCGCCATCCTCGAGGCCTGGTACCCGGGCGAACAGGGCGGGCTCGCCGCGGCGAATATCCTGACCGGCCGGACCAATCCGTCGGGCCGGCTGCCGCTGACCTTCTACCGCAGCGTCGCCGATCTGCCGCCGTTCGGCGACTATGCGATGGCCGGACGCACCTATCGCTATTTCACCGGCACGCCGGTCTATCCGTTCGGGGCGGGGCTCAGCTACACGCGCTTCGCCTATGATGCGATCCGGGTCGAACCCGCGCCGGGCGGGGCGGAGACCGGCATCCGCGTCACCGCGCGGCTCCGCAATATCGGCAAGCGTGCGGGCGCCGAAGTTGCGCAGCTCTACCTCGATTTTCCCGACCGGCCGGGCACGCCGCGGATCGCGCTGCGCGGATTTCGCCGCGTCGACCTCAACCCGGGAGAAACCCGCATGCTCAGCTTCGACCTGTCGCCGCGCGACCTGAGTTCGGTCGCACTCGACGGCACGCGATCGGTCGCCGCCGGCACGTACCGCGTGACGCTGGGGTCGGGCCAGCCCGGCACCGGCGTTCCGGGCGCGACGACACGCTTCACCGCGCGCGCTTCCGCAGCGCTGCCGCTATGATCGCCCGCTCGATCCTGCTGCTCGGCACCGCGCTCGCATTCGCCGGTGCCGCCGCCTCGGCCGCCCACGCCGCCCCGCGCGATCCGCTTGCGGCGACCGGCCGGTGGAGCGCGAACGCCGATGGCCACGCCCCCGTCCCGCCGATGGGCTGGAATTCGTGGAACGCGTTCAACAGCGATGTCGACGAGGAGAAGGTGCTCGCCTCCGCGCAGGCGCTGGTCGACACGAAGCTGGTGACGCTCGGCTATCGCTACGTCAATATCGACGACGGCTGGTGGCTCAAGCGCCGCCAGCCCGACGGACGGATGATCATCCGTACCAGCCACTTCCCGTCTGCGGCGACCGGCCCCGACACGAGCTTCCGCCCGCTCACCGACCGGCTCCACTCGATGGGGCTGAAGGCCGGGATCTATTCGGACATCGGCCGCAACAGCTGCGGACAGATCTACACCCCCGATTTCAAGAACCAGCCCGAAGGCAGCGTCGCCGAACGCGAAGTCGGGCTCTACGGCCATGTCGATCAGGACATGAAGACCTATTTCCGCGACTGGAATTTCGATTTCATCAAGGTCGATGCCTGCGGTATCCGGGGGCTGCCCGCGGATGCGCCGCGCGTGCGATCGGGCCTGTATCGCGCGCTGCCGCCGCTGGTCGACATGCAGTCGCTCGGCCGGTCCGACGTGGCGGGTATCCGCCGCCTCTACGAAGATGTCGGGGCGGCGATCCGCGCCGAGGCGGCGGGACGTCCCTATGTCTATTCGCTGTGCCTCTGGGGCGCGGGCGACGTGCGGGCCTGGGGCAAGGACGTCGGCAACACCTCGCGCACCAGCGACGACATCCAGCCGCTCTGGCCGCGCATGCTGACCAACATGGACACCGTCACGCACCGCGCGCTCTATGCGCATCCCGGGTCGTGGAACGATGCGGACATGCTGTTCATCGGGTCGGGTGATTTCGATCGCAGCCATCTCGTCGAGGCGCGGGCGCATTTCACGCTCTGGGCAATGCTGAACTCGCCGCTGATCATCGGCTATGACCTGCGCAAGCTGACGCCCGATCTGCTCGCGATCTTCGGCAATGCCGACATCGTCGCGCTGAACCAGGACCCGGCCGGCAACCAGGCGGTGCTCGCCTATGACTCGGACGAGGCGCAGATCCTCGTCAAGACGCTGGCCGACGGCAGCAAGGGCGTCGCGGTCGTCAACCGGACCGCGCAGCCCGCCAAGGCGACGCTGACCGCCGAGCATCTCAAGCTGCGCCCCGATATCGAGGTCCGGTTGCGCGACCTGTGGAGCAAGGCGGACAGCAGCTTCCGCAAGGATATGGCCCTGTCGCTGGCCCCGCACGAGACGCGCGTGTTCCGCGCCGCGGGCACCCGGCGCCTTGCCGACGGGCTCTATCTTTCCGAACAGACCGGACGCGTCAATCCAGCGGTCGACGGGGTGGCGTCGCCCCAGGCCGATCCAACCATCCACCATTCGATCACCCCCTGGATCGGCACGCACGGGCCGGGCGAGCATCCGCAATATGGCGGCTGGGGCGGGGCCGAGGCGGACCGGGCACCCTATGGCAAGCTGTTGCGGATCGCCGGGACGGACTTCGACACGGGGCTCGGCGTGCTCGGCCAGTCGCGTCTCGAGGTGCGCAATACCGGGTTCACGCGCTTCGCAACGAAGGTCGGCGTCAACGATTCCGGCACCCCCAAGGCAGGCACGGTCACGTTCGAGGTCTGGGGGGACGGGCGCCTGCTCGCGACCTCCCCGGCGATGGCGTTCGGCATGGCCGCCGCGCCGCTGCGCGCGGACATCAAGGGGGTGCGGATCGTCGAACTGGTCGCCCGCAGCAGCATCGCGACCGCGGCGCAGCCCGTCGCTTGGGCGGAGGCGGCGCTGCTGCGATAAACCGCGACCCGCCTTCGCCTATCGTGGCGCGCCGCTAGCCGGTGCCAGTCGCGATAGGCGGAAGCTGTCGATGTCGATCCAGCCGGTGCTGCGGGCGGGCGCGTAGCAGAACAGCGCGAACTGCTCGCCCTGGAACGTGCCGGTCTGCCATGCGAAGGCGAGCGGGAAGTCACCGCCGAGCCCGGTCCAGCGAACACCGTCCGCGCTATAGGCAACCCGGCCCCGGCTCGTCGTGAAATCCATGTCGGTGCGCAGCCACACCGTATCGCCCGGCGGCAGGTCGGTGGTGGCACGGGTTTCGGTCTGCGCCCCCTCGACCCGGTCCGTCGTCACCTCCATCGCGATCCGGGCGCGGCGGTTCGCGTCGCGTGTCACGGTCAGGTTCGCGCTGATCTGCCCCAGCGTGCCGAAACCACAACGATCGCCGGGCGCGAGACGAGCGATATCAAGCTTCACCTCGCCGCGGCTCGCGGGCCCCTGCCCCTTTTGCGTCAGCGTGTTGCGCGCGGACCAGAAGCGTTTCGCCACGGTCGGGCGCAATCGCAGCCAGCCGGGGCGTGCGGCAAGCGACCAGCGGTCCGGGTCGGGATTATGATTCCACTGCCATTGCAGCCCGAGCCGCCGCCCGCCGAAATCGTCCGACGTCGCGGGCTCGGCAAAGCGATGGCCCGCGATCGGCTTGGCCGCCTGACGCGGCACGCGGCCTGGCGCGGCGGGCGTCCCCCAGATCGGCCAGTCGTCGCGCCAGAAGACCGGGCTGATATTGGTCATCCGCCCGATCGCGCCGCTATCCTCCATCACGAACCCGAACCAGCGCCCGTCCGGCAGATCGACCAGCGCACCCTGATGCCCACCGGTCGTGTCGTCGATCTGGTCGCGGGTTTCCCACGGCCCGAACAGGCTGCGCGACCGCGATACGGAGAGTGCGAGCCGGGGCGGCAGCGCGTTGAACAGATAATAATAGTCGCCACGCCGCAGCAGCTTCGACCCTTCGGCCCCCTTGATATAATGGATCTTGCGTGATGCCGTGACGTGCGCGAGCGCGCGGTCGAGCGTCAACAGCGTGATCGTCCCGTCGGCGGTGCTCGCGGTGGCGAGATAGGCGCGGCCGTCGGGCTCGATGAACAGGCCGGGATCGAACGCCTGGCGATCGAGCTCGTGGTAGCGCCACGGGCCGCGCACGTCCCTGGCATACCAGATCCGCGTATTCTGCCCGACCGGCGTGTTCGCCAGATAATAGGTGCCCGCGTGATAGCGCAGGCTCGAGGCATAGAGCCCCTTGCGATAGGCGTTGCCGCCGACCAGGTCATATTGCGGCCGACCCTCGAGACGCGCCACCAGATGCGACGTGATCGTCCAGTTCACCAGGTCGCGACTGTGCAGGATCGTGATCCCCGGCGTGTTCGCAAAGGTCGTCGACGCGAAATAATAGTCGCGGCCGACGCGGATGATGTCGGGATCCGGATAGTCCGCATAGAGCACCGGGTTGCGGTAGCTGCCATCGCCCTGATCCGATCGCCAGACCTGCGCCGAGGCCGCGGTCGCGAAGAGCAGGGCTGCGGCGATTGCCGATCCCGCCTTCATTTGCCGAACGCCAGCGCGCGCGCGAAGAACGGCATCATCTGGTCCTGCACGCGTCCCGCGACGCCACTGGTATGATCGCCCGGATAGAGGGCGAAGCGGTTGGCGATGCCGTAGCGGTCGAGCGCCTCGTGGAATTTGACCGCGTCGTCCTTCAATCCGTCGCGGTCGCCCACGTCGATCCCGATCGCGGCATAGCGGCGCAGGTCGCCGGCATATTGGTCGAGCATGGCGAGCGGGGCGTTGGCGGCCCAGCGCGCGGTCACGTCGGGCTGGGGCTGGCCGTCCTTGACCGGCAGGTCGAGATAGAGCGGCGGGGCCTTGGGATTGGGCGACCAGGCGGCGGCGGTCGCGAGTTGCGCCCGTACGCCCCAGGGCAGCGTCGCGCCGTCCGCAGGCGACTTCAGCGCCCGGATCGTGGCCTCGATCGCCGCATCGGGGGTGCCCAGCGCGCGCGTCGACAGGCAGCAGGGGCTCATCATGTAAAGCGCGCCGAAAATATCGGCATGCTTCATCCCGATCCGTGCGGTGCCATAGCCGCCCATCGAATGCCCCGCGAGGCCGCGACTGCGCCGATCCGCGATCGTCCGGTAATGTGCGTCGACATAGGCCACCAGGTCGTGCGCGACGAAGCGCTCGAAATCGCCCACCGTCACTGACCGCGAATAGAAGGAGCCGTTGTGCACCGTCTTGCTGTCGGGCAGCACGACGATCATTTCGCGGACGCCCCTGGCGAACGCCCCCTCGATGGTCTGCGGCACATGGATCTCGCCGATCCATTGCTCCACGCCGATCGAATAGCCGTGCAGCGCATAGACCACGGGATAGCGTTTGCCCGGACTGGTCCGGTAGCCGGGCGGGAGGATGACGATGACCGCGCGGTCGGGACTATTCCCCTCCAGATTGCCGGTGATGGCGGGGGAATGGACGGTGATGCGCTCGACCGTGACGGCCTTCGCGCCTGCCACGACCGCGGGCGCCGGGGTCTTCACCTGCGCGCCCGTACTCCCGATCGATGCCAGCCCCAGCGCCGCACCCAGCAGCCACGTTCCACCACGACTCCGCATCGCATCCCCCATCCATCGTCACTGCCGAACACGTCATGCCCGGCCGGCCGGTCAGCGCAGATCGAGCACCAGCACCGACTTTGCCGGGACGGTCACGCTGAGCGTCCCGCCCGCGATCCGGGCATCGGCAAAGGGCTGCGGGGTCACCGCATCCGGCGAATCGAAGCTGTTATGCGCGTCCATCGTCGGACCGGTGACGATCCGGCCGCTCGCCTGGGTCGCCTGCAACCCCGTCATCGCGACCGAGACCGGCATCGCCCGATTGGGGTCGAGGTTGACCAGCGCGACATGCACCTGCCCCGCCGCGTCACGCACCGCCGACGCGCTGACCGCGGGCACCGCCACCTCGTCCTTGTGATACCAAGGCGAAGTCAGCGTGATCGGCAGCGAGGTCGCGCCCTGCCACGGCTTGTACAGGTCGAACACCCAATAGGTCGGCGTCTTCACCATCCTGGCGCCGTCGGTCAGCAGCATCGCCTGCAGGACGTTCACCATCTGCGCGATCGCCGCCATCTTCACCCGGTCGGCATGGCGCGCGAAGATGTTGATGTTGAGCCCCGCGACGACCGCATCGCGCACCGAATTCTGCTGTTCGAGAAAGCCCGGGTTGCTGCCCGGCGTCGGATCGTACCATGTCCCCCATTCGTCAACCGCAAGCATCACGCGCTTGGCAGGATCATATTTGTCCATGATCGCCGAATGCTTGGTGATGAACTCCTCCATCTGCAGCGTGTGCGCCATGGTGCTTGCCCATTCGCGCTCGGCAAAGCCCAGCGCCGGCCCCTTGTCGGCCCAGTTCTTGTCGCGCGGACGCGTGTAATAATGCAGCGCGAGCCCGTCGATATTCTTGCCGGCGATGCGCATCATCGCCTCGGTCCATTCATAGTTGGAATCGCTCGGGCCGCTCGCGATCTTGAGCATCGGGCCGTTCGCGGACTTGGCGAACTGGGCATAGCGGTTGGTCAGATCGGCGGCATATTCCGCACGCATGTTGCCGCCACAGCCCCATAGTTCGTTGCCGATGCCGAGATACTGGATCTTCCACGGCGCGGCGTGGCCGTTGCGCTCGCGCTCCTTCGCCAGCACCGTGGTACCCTGCGGCGCGGTCATGTATTCGACCCATTGCGCGGTCTCGGCGGGCGGTGCGCTGCCGACATTGGCCGAGACATAGGTGCTGCCGCCCAGCCGGTCCATCAGCCCGAAATATTCGTGCGTGCCGAAACTGTTATCCTCGTTGACGCCGCCCCAGTTGGTATTGACCTTGGTCGGCCGCGCCTTGGTCGCGCCGATCCCGTCACGCCAGTGATATTCGTCGGCAAAACAGCCGCCCGGCCAGCGCACCATCGGCACGTTGATCGCCTTCATCGCCGCGAGCACGTCGCGCCGGTAGCCGCCGTCATTGGGGATTCGCGAATTCTTGCCGACCCAGATGCCGCCATAGATGCCATGACCGAGATGCTCGGCGAACTGCCCGAACACGTCGCGGTGGATCTGCGGGCCGGGCTTGTCGGCCTGCAAGGTCGCACTGGCCGTCTCCGCCGACAGGGTCTGCGCTGCGGCGCCGCCGGACAGCGCCGTGCCCGCAAGGATCAGCGGCGCGAGCAACGACGCTGCGGTCATGCGTCCCATGCTACGAGGGCGGATGGCGCACGACCGTGCGAGGCGAGGACTGATCCGGTTCATGCTCTCCCTTTCGGCCCCTTGGCGAGGCCCCGTCTTTTGAAGTTAATAGTAGGAGTAGTCGACTCTACGCGTCCGTCAACCGCGGTTGGTGACCGATGGCCGTGTCAGGGTCGCTTGAACGTCCACCGTCCCGCCGGGCTTGCCGGATCGAATGCCGCAAGGGTCGGCGTGCTCGCACCGATCGCGACCAGCGCGAGATCCCGCCCGTCCCCGGGCACGACCTTCGGTTTGATCCGGTAACTGCCGTCGGTGAGCTGATCGATCTGCCATAGGGGCTCGGCGCCTGCGGTGGCGGCGGTGATCGTCTCGACCTCCCCGTTCGGGGTGGCGGCAAGCATGCGCGACGTGCCTGCGATCGCGATCCGGTAATAGGGGGCGCCGAAATAGCCCCCCGCCGCGGGCACCGGCGTGATCGTCCACAACTGATGCGGGCGCACCAGATAGTCCGCCAGATCCACCCGGATCCGCCCGCGTGGCCAGTCGGCAGAATCCTGTGCCAGCGTCTGGTCGGGAATCGGCCCGACCGGATCGGTCGCGGCCGCCATGAAACTGCGGCGAACGTCGAACGGAATGCGGACGATATCGGTCGCCAGACTCAAGGCATAGCCGCTGCGCTCGGAGGCGATCTCATAGGTGCCCGGCGCCACCGTCTCGCCCACGACCGGCCAGCCGTCGGTCCACCGCAGGGGTTCGATCGCAAGGACACTCCGGCCGCTGCGATCCATGTCGGCCTCATAATGGAGCGACAGCTTCTCGACCCCGCCGGCGAGCGCGATCCGTCCGAAATGCCCCGGTCCGATGCGGCGACCGCGCGCGCTGACGACCATCTTGCCGCCGCCCCGCAGCAGCGGGATCCCCATATGGTCGAGATAGGGGCCAAGCGGGCTGCGCGCCCGGCCTGCGCGAATGTGATAGGTCGAATTGGGCCCGTCGCAGCACGTGCCGTGCGTGCCCAGCAGATAGTAATAGCCGTCGCGATACAGCATCGCGGTGGCCTCCATGTCGATCGCCACGTCGACGGGCACGTTGCCCGCCATGCGCAGTCCCGTCTTCGGGTCGAGTTCGATCATCCGGATCGGGCCGAAATAGGTGCCGTAGGTCAGCCACAACCGACCCTCGGCGTAGAGAAACGCAGGATCGATCGCATCCGCGGTCTCGACCCCGTCACTCGACGCGACGACGCCGATGTCGTGGAACTTGAAGCGCGGCGATGCCGGATCGAGCGACAGCGTCCACATCATCTTGACCTGGCTGGCATGGCCGCCCCCCATGCCCCCGCCGCCGACCGCATAGGCGACGTAATAGCGGTCGCCGATCCTGATGACGTCGGGCGCCACCCCGCCGCCCGGCCGCTCGGGGCCGCCATGCCAGGTCCAGCCGTCTTCGGACACCAGCCCGCCGCCGCGGGTGCCGAACGTGTAGTATTTCCCGTCCGACAGCGTGACGGTCGAGGGATCGTGAATGAAGGGTTCGCCCGCCAATTGCGCGGCGGCGGGCGCTGCGCCCGCAAACCCGAGGCACACCGCGATCAGTCCGCACCGCATCCGGAGACCTCGCTGTTGCCGAACCGCGGTATCGCGACGGGGGCTATCGAACATGGGTCGTCAGATCGGTGATCGGGCGGCCGGCTTCGTCGACGAAGCGGACGCAGAAGCTGCTCAGCCCGGGGCCGTTGATCACCGCGCCGCGGATGACGTTGCGTCCCTTGCGCAGCGTCAGGCGATCCGACAGCACGTCGTCCATCACCATGCGACGGTCGTTGAACAGCCCGACCGCCTCGGTGCCGTTCAGCCACCAGATCGATGCCGCGTTCGAACCGACCGCCAGGCGGACGTTGCGCTGCTCGCGGGGGCTGTCGACGATCGTCACCGCCCAGAATATCACGCCATAGGTCGGCGCCCCCAGTGCCTTGGCGAAGTCGAACAGCTTGACGTCGAACCCTTTCGAATCAAGTGCATGCCAGCGCAGTGGCGCGGCGGCCTTTTCAACCTGCCCGTCCCTCGGGATTGCGGCCGGCGACCCCGGCTGGGATGCGGTCAGGGCCTGCCGGACATAGGTGGCGGTAAAGCCGGTGTTCGTGCGATTGGGTTTGGCGATCGGTTCGAGCAACAACCAGCGGCGCAGAAAGCCGTCGCGGTCGGGCGTCGTCGTCGCCTCCGACACCGCCGTGAAATAGGGCGCTAGCTCGGGCGGTATCGGTCTGGCCGCAGTCTGGGGATCCGCCACGGCGGTGATTGCGTTCGAACCCGGCGTCGCCAAAGGCTGCGCCGCCGTGCCGGGCGACAGGCCTGCCAGCAACAGCATGCATGACCAGTGCACAAGCGATCCCCGCGGTGCACGACTTCGATCGGTGATGAGCCCCGTCATCTCTCTCCCTCCGCCACGGCATCGGGTCGATCCACCGGCGCCTTCGCCCGATGCCTGCCCTGCTCGTAAGGCGCGAACGTAAGTCGATACCGCTATCATGTCCAGCCGCGTATCGGCTGGCATTCCAGGTCCTGATCACATGGTAGCGCCGCCGAAAGTTAGCGCTATAGTCGGAGTAAGAATGACCGGTCAGCGATCGGCGACATTGGGACTTGGGAGAGGGTATATGACGGGAACGGCTTGGTTTTGCCTGCTGGGGACACTGGTTTCGACCGCGATACCCGGGGTCGCGCGCGCGCTGCCGCGCGATGCCGCAGCCCCGCAGGATGCCACCGCACGACCACGCATCGCCCCTGCCCGCACAGGTCGGGCCGCGCGCCCGGACGCGGTTGCACCGACGCTTGGCGAGGCGGGCTATTACGAGGCACCGGCCGTCAACGTGCTGGTCTTCTCGAACTGGTATGACGGGCTGTTCGCCGATTCGAAGATCAGCGGCGTCGAGATCATCCAGCAGGGCGAACGGATCGCGACCAATGGCGACGTGCGCCTGTCCGCCACGCCGGGGCAATGGGATGCGACCGCGCGATTCGTCGACCGGCAGGTCGATCGCGCGGCCGGCACCGTCACCGTCACGCTCGAATATCCCGACTATAACTGGCGATACCGGATCCGCTCCTCGACCAAGGGCGCGGCCGTCGCGCTGGCGGTGATCCTCGACGCGCCCGTTCCCGCGGCGCTTGCGGGCAAGGCGGGATTCAACCTCGAATTCCTCCCCGCCGCCTATTTTCACCACGGCTATATCGCGGACGATCGCAGCGGCGTCTTCCCGCTGCACCCCGCCGACACGATGACCGCGACGCCACAGCGCAATGCGGCGAGCGGTCGCGCCGAGGGGCCGGGCGCAGAGCCGAACGCCATTGCGCAGGGCACCCGCTTCGTCCTCGCGCCCGAGGATCCCGCCCGCCGCGTGACGATCCGCTCGAGCGCGCCGGTGCAGCTGTTCGACGGTCGTAATCAGGCGCAGAATGGCTGGTTCGTGCTCCGCTCGCTCCTGCCTGCCGGGCGGATCGGGACCGTGCTCGAATGGGAGGTTCAGCCGAACAGCGTCCCGGGCTGGCTGCGCGCGCCCGTGATCGCGCATTCGCAGCTCGGCTATGCCCCCGGCGCACGCAAGGTCGCGACAATCGAGCTCGACCGCAACGATCGCACGACGGCACCGGCGCGCCTGCTGCGGGTCGGCGCCGATGGCAGCACGACAACGGTCAAGACCGCACCGGCGACCCGCTGGGGCGATTATTTGCGCTACAGCTATCACCAGCTCGATTTCAGCGACGTCCGCCAGCCCGGCCTCTACATGCTCGAATATGGCGCGACGCGCACCGCGCCGTTCCGCATCGCGGACGACGTCTATGCGGGCGCATGGCATCCGACGCTCGACGTTTACTTCCCCGTCGCAATGGATCACATGTACGTGAACGAGGGCTATCGCGTCTGGCATGGCGACGCGCACCGCGACGATGCGCGTCAGGCGCCGCTGAACCACGAACATATCGATCTCTACGCGCAGGGGCCGACCACCGACACCAAGTACAAGCCGGGGGAGCATATCCCCGGTCTCGCGGTCGGCGGCTGGTTCGACGCGGGCGATTTCGACATCCGCACCCAGTCGCAATATCAGGTCGTCCGGTCGCTGGTCGACACCTGGGAGAAATGGCGCCCGACGCGCGACACGACCGCGGTCGATTGGACCCGTCGCCGGACGGAGATCCACGTCCCCGACGGCACGCCCGATCTGCTCCAGCAGATCCGCCACGGCACGCTGCAGCTGGTTGCCCAGTTCGATGCGGTCGGTCATGCCATCCACGGCATCGTCGAGCCCGACGTCGCGCAATATACGCATCTCGGCGACGCATCGACCAAGACCGACGGACTGATCCACGATCCGGCGCTGAAGCTCGGCGAGGAACGCGGTGGCCGCAGCGGGACGCCCGACGATCGCTGGGCCTTCACGACCAAGGCTTCGGCGCTCAACTATGGCTCGATCGCCGCGCTTGCCGCCGCATCGCGCTCACTTGGCGAGGCCGATCCGGCGCTGGCCAGGACGGCGCTGGGGATCGCGACGCGCATCTGGGCGGAAGAGCAGACGCATGCCCCCGACCTGTACCAGCATGGCAACACCACCGGTGGCCCGCTCGACTCGGAGCGGTTCGCCGCCGCCGTCGAATTGCTGCGCACGACCCGCGACCCGCGCTATGCCACCGCGGTCCAAGCGTTATGGCCGGCGATGGAGCGGCGCTTCGCGTTCAACCTGCGCGACGCCGTCGCCGCGATCCCGCTCATGCCGCAAAGCTATCGCGAGGGCATGATCCCCGCGGTCCGCGCCTATGCGGCCGCGACGGTCAAAGCGGCCGCAGCAAACCCGTTCGGCGTGCCGATCACGACGGGCGGCTGGGCCGGAAGCGGCACGGTGATCGCCGGTGCGCTGAACGCCTATGCGCTGCACAAGGCGTTTCCGGACATCATGCCCGCCGATCCGGTGTTCCGCGGTGCGGAGTTCCTGCTGGGGCATCACCCCGGTTCGGACATCTCGTTCGTGTCGGGCGTCGGGACACGATCCAAGGAGGTCGCCTACGGCAACAACCGCGCCGACTTCTCGTTCATCGCCGGCGGCGTGGTGCCGGGTGTCCTGATCGTGAAACCCGATTTCCCCGAAAATCACGAGGACTGGCCGTTCTTCTGGGGCGAAAACGAATATGTCATCCCCGAAGGCGCGATGTGGATCGAACTGGCGCACGCAATGCAGGATCTTGCGGGCAAGCCCCCGGCGAAGTGACGCGCAGCGGGTGCCGCGCCTAGCGCCGCACCCGCGTGACGTGACCCATCTTACGGCCGGGCCGCGCCGTCCCCTTGCCGTAGAGGTGCAGATGCGCGCCCGGTTCGGCGAGCAGATCCCGCCAGCGATCCACGTCACTGCCGATCAGGTTCTCCATCGTCGCCTCGCGCCCGGTCAGCGTCGGCGCGCCGAGCGGCAAACCGCAGATCGCGCGGATATGATTCTCGAACTGCGAGCATTCGGCGCCCTCGATCGTCCAGTGCCCCGAATTGTGCACGCGCGGCGCCATCTCGTTGAACACCGGGCCGTCCGCGCCGACAAAGAACTCGCAGGCCAGCACGCCGACATAGTCGAGCTCGGTCGCGATCCGCTCGGCGAGCGCCGCCGCCTCGTCCGCCTGCGCCAGCACGGCGGCGGGCGCGGGCACGGTAGAGTGCCGCAGGATCGCATCGCGGTGGAGGTTGAGCGGCGGAGCGTAGCGGACGATGCTGCCATCCAGCCCGCGCGCGATCAGGATCGAGAATTCATGCTCGAACGGCACGAACGCCTCGAGCACCGCGGGTCCGCCGATCGCATCCCAGGCGTCCTGTGCACCCTCGGGCGCGTCGATCTTCACCTGCCCCTTGCCGTCATAGCCGAACCGCGCGGTCTTGAGCACGGCGGGCGTCCCGACGCGCGCCAGCCCCTCGCGCAGGCTCGCGAGGCTGTCGACCGCCGCCCATTTCGCGGGCCGGCCACCGACGCTCTCGACGAAGCGCTTCTCGCCGATCCGCTCCTGTGCGACCCGCAAGGCGCGCGGGCTCGGATGCACGGGGACGCGATCGGCGAGCCATTCGACCGGCTCGACTGCGATATTCTCGAATTCGTAGGTCACCACGTCGCAGGCGTCGGCGAAGTCAGCGAGCACGATCCGGTTGTGATAATCGGCGCGCGTCATCGTCGAGGCGGACTGCGCGGCGACGCTTTCCTGGTCGGGGGCGAGCACATGCGTGTGATAGCCGAGCTGCGCCGCGGCGGTGGCAAGCATCCGGCCGAGCTGTCCGCCACCGAGAATGCCGATGGTCGATCCGGGGGGAAGCGGCGTCATGTCGGCGTCTTTCAGGCTGGGTCGGTGGCGACGGAATCGGTCTGCGCGGCGCGCCAGGCTTTCAGCCGCTCGGCCAGCGCGTCGTCGGCGGTCGCGAGGATCGCCGCGGCGAGCAGCCCCGCGTTGATCGCGCCGGGCTTGCCGATCGCCAGCGTGCCCACCGGGATGCCGCCGGGCATCTGGACGATCGACAGCAGGCTATCCATGCCCTTCAGCGCCTTGGATTCGACCGGCACGCCGAGCACTGGCAGGTGCGTCATCGCGGCCGCCATGCCGGGCAGATGCGCTGCGCCGCCCGCGCCGGCGATCACGACCTTCAGGCCCCGATCGGCGGCGGTCGTCGCATAGTCGTAGAGCCGCTGCGGGGTCCGATGCGCGGACACGACCCTGGTCTCGTACGCGACACCGAGCGCATCGAGCGTCTCGGCGGTGTGGCGCATCGTCTCCCAGTCGGAGGTGCTGCCCATGATGATGCCGACTAGAGCCAATTTCGCCCCCCGCTTCAGGAAGCGCCGTGCCTAGCGACGCGGGGGGACGAGGGCAACGCTGTTGGTGGCATCGTACGGATCGACCGGCAAACGCGATTGCCACCATTTCCGACCGCACCTCCCCGGCGGAGGCCGGGGTCTGGGGGATGCCGTTAACGAAGCACGGCGCCTCGTCACTGCTACTTTTCCAACTGGGCCCCGGCCTTCGAGAAGAAAGGCTTACCGCTCGCTTAGATAGTAACGATCGGTCGCATTTAGGTTCGCGTCCAGATCGTACACGATCGGCTGACCCGTCGGGATCTCGAGGCTCGTGATCTCGTCGTCCGGGATGTTCGACAGGTGCTTGACCAGCGCGCGCAGCGAATTGCCGTGTGCCGAGATCAGGACGCGCTGCCCGTCCTTGAGCGCCGGCGCGATCCGGGCGTCCCAATAGGGCAGCACGCGATCGATCGTGTCCTTCAGGCTTTCGGCCTTCGGAATCGCGATGCCGTCATACCGGCGGTCCCTGGACAGGTCGAACTCGCTGCCATCTTCGAGCGGGGGCGGCGGCACGTCGAAGCTGCGGCGCCAGATATGGACCTGCGCGTCGCCATGCTTGGCCGCGGTCTCGGCCTTGTCGAGCCCGGTGAGCCCGCCATAATGCCGCTCGTTCAGCCGCCAGTCCTTCTCGACCGGCAGCCACAGCCGCCCCATCGCCTCGAGCGCGATGTTCAGCGTCTTGATCGCACGCGTCTGCAGGCTGACGAAGGTCTGGTCGAAATCGAGACCCTTGGCCGCCATCAGCTCGCCTGCCGCCTTGGCCTCGGCCTCGCCCTTGGCGGTCATGTCGACGTCCCACCAGCCGGTGAAACGGTTTTCGAGGTTCCAGCTGGACTGGCCGTGGCGGATCAGGACGAGTTTGGGCATGCGGGCTCCTGCAATGGCGAGGGACGAAATGGAAATGCGGCGATCGCCCCCTAACCGTCATCCTGACGAAAGTCAGGCTGACGGTTAGGGATCAGATCGCGTCGATTACATCCGCGAGCGTCTCGAGCATCGCGTGCGCGAGCTGCTTCGACCGCTCCGGCGACCAGCCATATTCGGCATCGGGATTCGCGTCGTGATCCTTGAACGGCATCTCGAGCGTCATCGATACCGCGCCGAAGCGCTCGGCAAGCTGGTTGGTCGACATCGACAGGTTGGCGGTGCCCGGCGCGGACTTGGGATAGCCCTTCTCGGTCTGGAAGTCGGGCGTGTGCGCCGCGAGACGGCGGCCATAATCGTAGAATTTCTCGCCATGCGCATCGGTCCAGGACGGGATGCCCTCATAGCCCGCGATGAAGTTCGCCGGGATCGCCTCGTCGCCATGAATGTCCATCGCTATGTCGACGCCGGTCACGTCCATCGCGTTGCGGACGCACAGGACCTCGGGGCTCTTTTCCGCGCTCGGCGTCGCCCATTCGCGGTTGAGGTTCACCCCGGCCGCATTGGTGCGCAGATGCCCGCGATACGTGCCGTCGGGGTTCATGTTTGGCACGACGTGGAACGTCGCCTTTTCCAGCAGCGTCGCGGTCACCGGGTCGGCCGAATCGGTCAGCCGCTCCAGCGCGCCTTCCATCCACCATTCGGTCATCGATTCGCCGGGATGCTGGCGGCCATAGATCCAGACCTGCTTGGGCCCGGTGCCGATCGTGAAGGCATCGATCGCTTGGCCGTCGAGCGACTGACCGAGCTCGCGGTGCGTGACGCCCGGCAGCAGGGCGGTCCGCGCGACCAGCGCCGCATGCATCTCCATCGTGTACGGCGCGAAATAGGCGAACCAAGCGAGGTCGGTCTCGGCGGTGAAGTCGAATTCGAGCACGCCATCGGCGTAGCGCGTTTCGATCATCCGCCACGCCTGCCGATCGGTGCTCGCCCGCGCCTTGTAGCCGGGCCAGCCGAACGGATAGGCCGAACGACCGGCATTCAGGATCCGGTAGGTCAGCGTCCGGCCCGCCGCCCCCGCCACGCGGAAGTAGAACCACTGGAAATAGTCGGAGTCGCGGTCCTTGACGATTTCCAGGTCGATCCGGTCGCCATCGACCCGCACGAGGCGGATATTGCCGCCATCGAAGGCGGCATTGATGGCGAGAGGCGTGGTGGCGGCGGCGGTCATCGGGCGATCGTTCATTTCACCTGGATAGTGCGACCGGACTCGCCGGGGAACCCCGCGAACAGCGCGCTGGCGAGCTTTTCGGCCTGGATCTGGCTCGTCGCATCGGGCTTCCTTGCGTCGGCGAAGGTCTGCGCGCGCCCCTCCCAGACCGGCGACTGGTCGAGCGACCGCTTGATCGTCACCGCCATCTCGGTGACCAGGATCGCGTCGCGGCCGCCCCCACCAATTGGGAAGCCGACCCCGCCGCCAAGCCCCACACCGCCGCCGCCCCGGCCGCCGCTGAAGCCACCGCCGCCGATCCCGACGCTGAACGGCGACCGCTTGGGCGGCCCTGCCTGCGTGGTGCGCGTAAAGGCGACGGTCGCGATCAGCATCGGCTTGGCACCCGGCGCGGGCGGGTTGTACCCGACCTTGATCAGCTGGCCCTGCACGGCGGCGGCATAGCTCTTGAACTCGAGGCTTGCAGGCGCGCCCGCGGTCAGCGGCTGGACCGCGATCGTGCCGCGGTCGAGCGGCTCGCCGAGGTGATAGCGCAAGACCTCGGTCGGCGGCAGCGACGGACCGGTCGCGCAGGCCGTGAGGGATGCGCCCGCCAGCGCGAGAACCATGATCGAACGAACCGCCATCGGGACTTCCTTAGAATGTTGCGCTACAGTAACGCTTGGACCAGCCGGGAGGGTTCCCGGCCGGAACGAGTGCGTCTGTTGCTTGACTTGGACACACCCCGCCATTAGGCGATCTCGTCTTTCCGCACACCTAGATTTGAAAAGAAGCGAATCGATCATGAAGATCCGCAATTCCCTGAAGTCGCTCAAGGATCGTCACCGCGATAACCGCGTGATCCGTCGTCGTGGCCGTACCTACGTCATCAACAAGACCAACCGTCGCTTCAAGGCACGCCAGGGCTAAACCCCTGAAGACCAGCGTCATTTTTGACGTCGGTCGTGTCCTGTACGATTGGGATCCCCGGATCCTGTACGAGCGCCTGATCGATGACGATCGGGCGCTCGACGCGTTCCTGCGCGATGTCGTCACGATCGATTGGCATTTCCAGCATGATGCTGGCCGCGACTTCGCCGACACCTCGGCGGAGCTTGCGGCGTTGCATCCGCAGCATGCCGATCTGATCGCCGTCTGGGGCCCGCGCTTCAACGAGAGTATCGGCCCGGCGATTGCGGGGATGCACGAGCTCGTCCGCGATCTCGACGCCGCCGACGTACCGCTGTTCGCGATCACCAATTTCAGCCACGAATTCTGGCCGCCGTTTCGCGCCCGCGAATCGGCGATGTTCGACCGCTTCCGCGACATCGTCGTGTCGGGCGACGAGAAGATCGTGAAGCCCGACCCCGCCATCTATCGGCTCGCGCTCGATCAATTCGGCGTGCGTGCGGACGAGACGGTGTTCGTCGACGACAATCCGGCCAATATCGCCGCCGCACGCGCGCTAGAGATCGAATCGGTGCTCTTCACCGATGCCGCCAGCTTCCGCTCGCGACTCATCGAGCTTGGCCTGCCGATTGCCGCTACGGGCGAAACGCCCCCGCGCTGAACCGTGCGCGCACGACGATGCGCGCCCGTACTTCCAATAGAAACGCCCGAAGACCGCGCATCGGATGTGCCGCGTCAGGACCGATCGTGTCGCCTGATATGGCAACCCACTCCGACGCCGCTGGCCAGCCGGAGAGTCACCTCGCCGCGCACGCGCCTACGACGAACCGCCTCCTTCCCGGGGCGGACAGAAGGAACATCACGACAACTGGTGGAAATGGTTGAGGAATGTTCATCATTTCTACGCTATAGAGAGGGTCACGGGATTGGGGTTTTTCGGGAATTTCGATGTACGATGAACAGGGCGCACGGCGAGATCGTCGTGCCATTCTAAAGAACGGTCTAGTATTGGCCGGTGCACTTGCAGTTCCGAGTGCGGTATCTGCAACACAACGTCTTACGGCACGCGATTTGAAGCCGATGACTCAGCCACCATTGCCGCGTTCGCCGGCGATGCCGATTTCGTCGTCGCGCGTCGTGCGCCCCGAATTGCTGCGCCAGGCGATGGCCGCGCTGGGTCGCAACGGCAGCCGGATCCCGCATCACGACCGGATCGCGATCGCCGATTTCACCGCCTCGTCGTCGCAGCCGCGGTTCCACTTCGTCGACCTCGCCAGCGGCCGCAGCACGTCGCTGCTCGTGTCGCACGGCAGCGGCTCGGACCCCGCGCATACCGGCTATCTCGAGCGCTTCTCGAACGCGTTCGGCTCGAATGCGTCGTCGGAAGGCGCCTTCGTGACCGACGATTATTATGTCGGCAAACATGGTCGGTCGCAGCGGCTGATCGGGCTCGATCGCACCAACAACAACGCACTCGGTCGGGCGATCGTCGTCCATTCGGCCTGGTATGCGAACAAGGACATGATCGCGTCGCACGGCATGCTCGGCCGCAGCCAAGGCTGCTTCGCGGTCGGCGAGAAGGACCTAGACCAGGTGTTTGCACGCCTCGGCCAGGGCCGTATGATCTTCGCCGCGAAGGTCTAAGGCGCACACGCCGGTTGGCGCATCGCGCGGCGTACGCCGCCGATCGCCCCGGACCATAGCAGCGCGGGCAGCCCGGCATAGCCAAGCCCGAGATGCGCCGGCCGTGCGGCAAGCAGGTCGGCGACCCCGAGCGTCCCCGCACGCAGGCCGGCCCGCCCGACACCGCGCCAGCGCCGCGCGGTTTCCCACCGGATCAGCCGGCGATCCTCCCCCGAACAGCGATGCCGTGCGAGAAACTCGGCCTGGATCACCCCCAGTGCGCTGCCCAGCGCCGTCAACGCAGCACGATCGCGCACCGCGCGCCGTGCCAGGATGTGCGCCACGATCAGCGCTGCGATCCGGTCCACCCGTTCACCGAACAGATCCGCATGCCGCTCGGCCAGAATCGCCGCGGCCACGGTCTCCATCCGCTCGGTGAACCGCTTCGAGACCCCGCCCGCGTGCACCCGGTACACCATCAGCGGCTCGTCGAGGCGTCCGATCGCGCCGAACCGGCCGATCCGCTGATACAGGTCGAAATCCTCCGCATAGAGCCGCTCGGGCCGCATGAACGGATCGAGCCGCCGCGCCGCGTCGCCGCGAATCATGACCGATGACCAGATCAGCGGGTTCTCGATTCCCGTCAGCCAGTCGATGAGCATGGGCGTGGTGATCGCGGCATGGTCGGACGGCCTGATCACGCCGTCGACGAGCAGGTCCGCCGCCGTCCCGAGCAGCACGGTCGCCGGGTTCGCCTCCAGATACGCGACCTGGCGGGCGAAGCGGTCGGGGCGACACAGATCATCGGCATCGAGTGCGGCGATATAGCGGCCCCGCGCTGCAGCGACCCCGGCGTTGCGCGCCAGCACGGGGCCGCCATTGACCGGCATCGCCACCAGCTTGACGCGCGGATCGGACCAGCCCGCAACGCAGGCGCGGGTCGCGTCGGTCGAGCAGTCGTCGACGACGATCACCTCGAAATCGATGAAAGACTGCGCGGCGAGGCTGTCGAGCGTGGCGGGCAACAAGGCTGCGCCATTATACACCGGCATGACGACGCTGATGACCGGATCGGGCCTTGGGCGGACGGCACGCGTCATCGAGGGGGAGCACTCGGCATCCCCCTCCCCTTGCACGGTCAGGCTTTAACGGGCGATTACGTAGAGTTACGCGGCCCGCCGCTCAGCGCGCCCTTCGCTCAGCCCTTCGCGATCCAGGCATCGCCGATCTCGCGCAGCATATCGAGCGGTACGCGACCATAAGCGAGCACCGCCGCATGATAGGCCTTGAGGTCGAACGCCGTGCCCACCTTCGCCTTGGCGCGTTCGCGGATATCAACGAACACCGAATGGCCAAGCTTGTAGCTCGCCGCCTGGCCCGGGTTGACGCAATAGCGCTCGACCTCGCGCGTCGCGAAGCCCTCCGCCTCGCCTTCCGCGTCGATGAAATGGCGGATCGCCTGTTCGCGGATCCAGCGCAGGTGATGGATGCCGGTATCGACGACGCAGCGGTTCGCGCGGAACAGCTGGAATTTCAGATAGCCGAGCCGCCCGAGCGGATCGTCGTCATACATACCGATCTCGTCCGCAAGCTGTTCGGCATAGAGCGCCCAGCCCTCGCCATAGCCCGAAAAGCTCGTCATCTTGCGGATCAGCGGCAGCCGCGTGTTCGACAGCGCAAGCCCGCTCTCCATCTGATGCCCCGGCAGTCCCTCATGATAGACCGTCGTCGCGAGGCAGAATTTGGGCCAGTCGGCGCTGTCCTTCAGGTTGAAATAGACCAGCCCCGGCCGCGAGCCGTCGATCGCCGGTGGTTGTGCGAACGCCGCGGCGGCACCGGCTTCGGTCTGCGCAGGCACGCGCCGCACCTCGAACCCGTAAGGCGGCATCCGCTCGAACACGCTAGGCAATTTCGCGCGGATCGCCGCCAGCCGGTCGTTGCAATAGGCGATCGCCTCGCGCTTGCCCGCATCGGTGTTGGGATAGAGCTGGTCGGGATTCTTGTAGAGCGCGGCCATCCGCGCGCCGATGCTGCCCTTGCTGTACCCCTGTTTGCGCAACAGCGTGTCGAGCTGCGCCGACAGCATCTTCGCCTGGTCGAGCCCGAACCTGTGCACCTCGTCGGGTGACAAATTGGTCGTCGTCGTTGCGTGCAACGCGGCGGGATAGAAGGCGGCGCCCTCCTTCAGCTTCCACACGCCGGCGTCATGCGTGGCCGTCCGGCGGAGGTCGCGGGTCGCCGCAATCTGCCGGTCGAGAGCGGGCAGCACCGCCGCGTCATAAATCCGCGCGGCATCGCGGCCATAGCTTTCGCCCAGCCCCTTGGCCGCCGCGCGCCGGACGAGACTCTGCACGACCAGCGCCTCGCTTGCGGGCTGGCGCGTCTTGGTCATCTGGTCGAGCGCGAGGTCGAGGATGAAGTCGGGGGCGACAACGCCGACGCCCGCGTCATGCCGCATGCGCGCGGTGTTCGCGTCGATCTGTCCAGCAAACGCCTGGAGCCGCTGCAGATAGGCGTCGGCGTCGCCCTTCGTCTCGATCCGGTGCTTGGTGTCGAGGAAATCGGGCACCGACTGATACGCACCCGACAGCTGCGACACGACATAGGGGCTGGGGCCATAGGACGTGCCGCCGAAATCGAACGCCTGCACCGCCGCCGCCGACCGCCGCGTATAGATCACGCAGTCGAGGTCGATCCGCTCCGCCGGCGACAGCCCGGCGCGGTCGATCGCTGCAAGCTGCGCCAGCTCGGCCCTGGTCTGTGCCTTCGCCGCGGCGATCCCCGCCGCCGACGGATCCGACAGCTTCGCGCGCAGATCGGCATTGGCGCCGGTGTCGAGCCCGAGCGAGGTCGCACTCTCGGGACTGCGCCGCAACTGCGCCTGGACGAGCTGGTCGAACAGTCGCGACAGCGGCGTCGCGGGCGCCTCGGCCGCCTGCGCGAGCGCCGGTACCAGCGACGCCGCGCCGCCCAGCATCGTGCCGGCGAGCACCGCACGGCGATGGATCTTCAAGCTCATCCCACTCTCCGAAATGCAAACGGCCCGCCTTCCACCGGGAAGACGGGCCGTTCTTCGTCACGTCATGACGCCAGAGGCGATCAAGCGGTGCGCGTTCCCGACAGCGGGAAGCTGCCGAAGGCGCCTGCACCGACGGTGCCGGTCATCGTGTCGCCATCGACGGTCGCCTTGCAGTCGAGCGTCATCGGCATCGGCACGGTCATCGCCTGCTTCCAGCTCAGCGTGTCGCCATCGACCTCGCCGGTCACATCCATGCCGCCCATCGCACCCGACACCGCGCCCGAAAAGCTGGTGTCCGCGCTGTTCACAGTCAGCGTCATCTTCTGATCGCCCAGCGGCGATTTCACGACGCAATCCCAGCTGCCATCGACATTTGCCATGCTATTCTCTCCTTCGATTACTTGGCCTTGGCCGCAAGCGGCGTCACCGGAACCACCGGCAGCCCCGCGACCGAAGCCGCGCTCACGACCTCGACCGGCAACCCCAGGCTGTCAAGCTGCGGCTTGACCGTCTTGGCATCGCCGACGACCACCCAGGTGAATTTCTTCACGTCGATCACTCCCGCGATCGCGGTGTTCAGCTGCGGCAAGGTCAGCGCGCCGTAGCGTCGCGTGATCGTCGCGTAATAATCGTCGGGGCGCTTCAACAAATCATTCTGCTGCATTGCGCCGAGCACCGCGACCGACGTCTCGAAGCTGCCGGGCAACGCGCGAATCCCGCCGTCGATCGCCAGCCCGAATTCGGTCTGGGTCATCGGCTTGGTCGTCACGAACTGCGTCACGTCCTGTTGCAGCGCGGTGATCGACGGGCCGGTCTTGTCCGCCTGCACCCCGGCCGAAATGCCATAGGGCGCATCGAACGCGGCCGTCTGGAACCGCCCGCCCGCGCCATAGGACCAGTGCTTCTCCTCGCGCAGGTCCATGTTGATCCGGCTGAGGAAGCTGCCACCCAGCGCATCGTTCGCGGTGTTGAACACGAGCATGTCGTCGCTGCCCTTCAACCCGGTCCGCTGGCCCGCGAGAATCAGCGACTGCGGGCTGTTCGGCCGGTCGACCAGCACGATCTTGGGCGTCAGCGGGGTACGCGTCGTCGGGAAGCTCTTGACCCCCGCCGGCCCCTGCGCCGTCCAGTCGCCGAACCCGCGGTCGAGCACCGCCCTGACCTCGGCGAGCGGGCGGTCGCTGACGACGAAGATCTTCGCCTTGTCGGGGCGCAGCCACGCCTGCTGGAACGCGACCAGGTCGGCGCGCGTCAGCGCGGCGACCGCCTTTGGATCACCACCACCCTGTGCCTTGCCGTAAGGGGTGTCGCCGTTGATCAGCTTGCCGATCACGCGGTTGCCCAGCCCTTGAGGGCTGGTCAGTTCCTGCTGGATGCCGGCCAGCTGCTGGTTGCGGACCCGGCCGACCTCCTCGTCCGCGAAGGCCGGATTGCGGGCGATATCCGCGAACAGCGCGACCGCGGGCGTCAGGTTTGCGCTCGGCACGCTCATCGACAGCGTCGTCCGGTCGAGCGAGGTGCCCGTCCCGATCGACGCGCCCAGCCGCTCGCGCGCCTCGGCCAGCGCGATCCCGTCGAGCGTCCGCGTCCCCTCGTCCATCACGCTCAGCGTCAGCTGCTGCGTGCCGAGCTTGTCCGCGACATCGGCGGCATAGCCCGCGTCGAAGCTCAGCACCGCCTGCGTGATCGGCACCGCATCGCGACGCGCATAGATGAGCTCGATTCCGTTCGACAGCCGCGCGCGCTCGACCGCAGGGAAGGCAAGCCCGGTCAGCGTGCCGACCGCGGGGATACCGCCGGCGCGCGTGCCTTTGACCGGCGTCTCGGCAGCGGGCTTCACCGCGACCGCGGGCGGCACGACCGCCTCCTCATATTTGTCGCGCTCGCCGTCGACCACGGTCAGCGTATAGGCGGGGCGCGTCAGCCAGCGCGTCGCGGCGGCCTTGACGCTCGCCGGCGTCTGCGCCGCGATCGCCGCCAGCTCCTTCTTGTAGTGGCCCGGGTCGTTCGCATAAAGCGCGCCGCCCGCCAGCGCGACCGCCTTGCCGCCGAACCCGCCGACCGATTCATAGCCGCGGATCCGACCCGCGACCGCCTGGGTCTGGACGCGCTGGATCTCGTCCGCGGTCGGTCCGGTCTTCAGGAAGTCGGCAAGGATCTCGTCGAGCCGCTTCGACACCACCGCGGGATCGACGCCCGGCCGCACGATCGCGCGGATCGTGAACATGCCGATCTGCGCCATGTCGCTATAGCCGGCGGACACATTGACCGCGAGCTTCTCCTTGCGGACCAATGCATTGTCGAGCCGCGACGAAGCGAGCCCACCCAGCACCGTACCGCCGACGTCGAGCGCCGCGGCATCGGGATCGAGCATCCCCGGCACCGCCCAGTTCTTGCTGATCATCACCGCTGCGACACGGTCCTTCATCACCTCGTTCACCGGCGCGGCGAGCGTCGGCACGGTGACGGTCGGCAGGACCGACTTTGGGCCCGTCTTGATATCGCCGAAATATTTCTCGACCAGCGGCTTTGCGGTCGCCGCATCGACATCGCCCGCGAGCACCAGCACCGCATTGTTGGGGCCGTAATGCGAGCGGAACCAGTCCTTCACATCGGCAAGGCTGGCGCGGTCGAGATCCGCCATCGACCCGATCGGGGTGTGGCCATAGGGCGTGTCCGCGGGGAACAGCCCGCCGAACAGCTTGTACTGGACGAGGCCGTATGGCTGGTTGTCGCCCTGGCGCTTCTCGTTCTGGACGACGCCGCGCTGCTCGTCGAGCACGCCCTGCGTGATCGCGCCGGTCAGATGCCCCATCCGGTCGCTCTCGAGGAACAGCGCGCGCTCGAGCGCAGCGGCGGGGACCGTCTCGAAATAGTTGGTCCGGTCGAACGAGGTCGTGCCGTTAAAGTCGGTCGCCCCGACCTCCTTCAGCGGCGCGAAGAAATCGCCCGGCGCATTCTCGCTGCCGTTGAACATCAGATGCTCGAACAGATGCGCAAAGCCCGTGCGGCCCTGCGGCTCGTGCTTCGACCCGACGTCATACCAGACCGACACCGCGACGACCGGCGCCTTGCGGTCGGTGTGCACGATCACGCGCAACCCGTTCTTCAGCGTGAACTGCTGATAGGGAATATCGACCGAGGTGACGAGCGTGGCGACCGGTGCAGGCTTTGCGACCTGCGCGCCAACCGGCGCGACAAGCGCGGCGGTGGCGACGCCAGCTAGGGCCAAGAGCTTCAACGACATGGATTTTCCCCCGGGATACGACGACTGTTATACCAAGGTATAACAGTGGATTGCCGCCCCGCAAGCTGCCGCCTTCGCGGTTGGCGTGGATCTCGATCGATCCTTGGCGTCACGACCTGCGCCGCCCGCCCGTACCATTGCCGGATCCGCTCCCGTGGCTAGCGCAGCAGCCCCGCAGCGCGGAGCGCACCGTTGATCATGTCGCCGACCTGCGATCGGCCCGGACTGTGGCTCCATGGGTGCGGACGCGGCGATGCGGGCTTCGGCTTCGCGCGGGTCGCCGCCGCGCGCGCCGATGGGCGCTCGATCAGCCCGAAGAACGCGGCGCTGTGCAACGTCGACGAGATCCCCGCCTCCAGCATGTGCGGACCCGGCTGGCCGAGGCCGTCGGCGCCCGTCGTGGCCAGCGGTGTGCCATGGCCCAGCCCGCGGATCCGATACTCCTCGACCGCGGCACGGCCCTGCGCGTCGCGCCAGAGGCGATGGGCATGGCCTTCAACCTGTTCGACCTCGTCGGGTGCGTAGGCGAGCCCGTGCACGCCGCGCCACTGTGCGACGATCGCATCGGCATTGGCGGGCACCACGGTCGCATCGGCATCGCCGTGCCAGACCGAGACGCGTGGCACACGTCCGCCGGCCGGCGCCGCGCCGTCGACCAGCGCGGCCAGCGCGGGATCGGCGGGCAGGCCCCGCCCGCGCATCCGGTCGAGCGCCTGCGACATCGAGGTCGCGGTGCCATAGGGAAGACCTGCGATAATCGCCCCGGCAGCGAACAGCTCGGGATAGGTGGCGAGCATCACGCCAGCCATCGCGCCGCCGGCCGACAATCCCGTTACATAGATGCGGTCGGGATCGATCGCGACGTCGCGGACCATCGTCGCGATCATCGACCGGATCGACTGCGCCTCACCGCCACCGCGGCGGATATCCTCGGCGTCGAACCAGTTGAAGCAGAGATTGCCGTTATTCGCGCGCTGCTGCTCGGGATAGAGCACGGCGAACCCGTGCCGGTCGGCAAGATCGGACCAGCCCGCCCCCCGGTCATACCCCGTGGCGGTCTGCGTGCAGCCATGGAGGACCACGACCAATGGCATCCGCCGGTCGGACGTCGCCTCGGGCACATAGGTCAACGCACGCAACGCGCCGGGATTCGCGCCGAACGATTCGAGCGGACGCAGGCGCGAGTCCTCGCCCTCCGGCTGCTCGGCGAAGCGCGCCGCCGCGGCGCGTTGCGCCTTCGCCAGTTGCGCGAGTGTTTCCGAAAGCCTGGCCATCGATCGTCCCGTCATGCGCGCCCGACGCCTTGACGCCCGGCCCCGTGAATGGTGCAGTGCAGCATATCTTGTGCCGCCCCTGCCCGATCACAAGGGTAAATCGCCGCCGGACCTCAGCCGTGCGACCGCGCGAAGGCGGCAGCGTCGGCGACCTGTGCGTCGCTCGGGCGGACGCCGGTGTAGAGCACGAACTGCTCGAGCGCCTGAAGGATCGCGACCTCGGTGCCGGTGATGCAGCGTTTCCCCGCCGCTGCCGCGGCGCGCAGGAACGGCGTTTCCGGGGGATATTGCACGACGTCGAACGCAATGGCGCTCGCCGCGATCATCGCCGGCGGAAAAGCGAGCGCGTCCGCATCGGCACCCGTCATCCCCATCGGCGTGACGTTGATCAGCAGGTCCGCCTGCTCTTCCGTGTGAAGATCCGTGGCCCATGCAAAGCCATAGAGATCGGCGAGCGCACGACCGGCGGGTTCGTTGCGCGCGACGATCACGCCGTCGCGAAAGCCCGTGTCGCGCAACGCCGCGGCGACCGCCTTTGCCATCCCGCCCGACCCGCGCAGCATGAACCGCGTTGCCGGATCGATATCCGCGATCAGCGCTGCGACCGCGGCATAATCCGTGTTGTGCCCGGTCAGCACGCCTTCGTCGTTCACGATCGTGTTGACGCTGTCGATCGCCGCGGCCGAGGGCGCGAGTCCATCGAGCAGCGCGATCACCGCCTCCTTGAACGGCATCGAGATCGCGCAGCCGCGGATGTCGAGCGCCCGGATACCGCGCACCGCGCCCTCCAAGTCGCGGGTCGAGAACGCCTTGTAGACATAGTCGAGTCCGGTCAGCGCATAGAGCCGATTATGGAACCGGGTCCCGAAATTGCCCGGTCGCGCGGACAAGGACATGCACAAGCGGGTATCCCGCCCGATCAGCGGACGAGCGGGTTCCGGGGCTGAGGTCTGTTGGGTCATCGCCATAAAATAGGACGGCGATCCGCCGGGGTCGAGATACAAGCGCGGCGGAACAAGCGCCGCTACCCGGCGTAGAACCGGCGATGCGCGTCGTGCCCCTTGCCGAACCGGACGATTTCGATGGCTGGCGCGATGCAGCGCGCGGCCTGATGGCCGATAACGTGCCCCCCGACGACGTGGTGTGGCAGGTGGGCAGTGCCCCCGCCGACCTGTTCGGGACGGTGCCATCGGATCCTCCTGCAGCATCCGCGCCGCGGGCTGCCTCCGCGACCGTCTCGGTCCCGCGCGCGTTCCTCGATCTTGCCCGCAGCGTCATCCTCGGGAGCGATCCGGAGCGGTTCGCGTTGCTTTACACGCTGCTCCACCGCCTGCGCCGGGAACCCAAGCTGATCGAGGATCGGGCCGATCCTCTCGTGCGACGGCTCGACCGGATCGCCAAGGATGTCCGCCGTGACATCCACAAGATGCGCGCGTTCCTGCGCTTCCGCGAGGTCGAGGAGGAGGGCGCAACCCGGTTCGTCGCCTGGTTCGAACCCGATCACCACATCGTCCGCGCCAACGCCGCCTTCTTCGTCAACCGCTTCGCGAGCATGCGCTGGTCGATCCTGACCCCCGACGTCTCGATCCACTGGGACGGGACGATGCTCAGCGAAGGACCGGGCGCCAAGAAGACCGACGCACCCGAGGGCGATCCGACCGAAGAGGTCTGGAAGACCTATTACGCCAGCACCTTCAACCCCGCGCGCGTGAAAATCGGCGCGATGTTGAAGGAGATGCCCCGCAAATACTGGAAGAACATGCCTGAAACCGATCTCGTCCCCGGCATGATTGCCACCGCACAGGCACGCGAGAGCGGGATGATCGAGCGCGCTCGCGACGTCGTCGGCGGCAACAGCATGATCGCCTGGGCGGCGCTGCGCGACGAGGCCGCGGGCTGCACCCGCTGCCCGCTCTACAAGCCCGCGACCCAGACCGTGTTCGGCGAGGGGCCGATCGACGCGCCACTGATGTTCGTCGGCGAACAGCCAGGCGACCAGGAGGATCTTGCCGGGCGGCCGTTCGTCGGCCCCGCCGGTCAGATGTTCGACCGCGCGATGGCGGAGGCGGGACTCGACCGCAGCCGCGCCTATGTCACCAACGCGGTCAAGCATTTCAAGTTCGAACAGCGCGGCAAGCGACGCATCCACGCCAAGCCCGGCGCCGGCGAGATCGAGGCCTGCCGGTGGTGGATCGAGCAGGAGCAGATGCTTGTCGCGCCCAAGGTGACGGTCGCGCTCGGCGCCACCGCGGCCCGCTCGCTGTTCGGCAAGGTGATGACGATCGGCAAGGAACGCGGCCGCGCGCTGCAGCTTCCCGGCGGCGGCGAGGCATGGATCACCGTCCATCCCAGCTACCTGCTGCGCCTGCCGGACAAGGTCCAGGCCGACGAGGAATATGCGCGATTCGTCGAGGATCTGCGAATGGCCGGCGCGCGGCTGGCTTAGGCGAACCGATTGGCCCTTCCCTTCGCGCGCCGCATCGCGCAAATCCCCGCGCCATGTTCGAAAAGATTCTGGCCGTGCTGGCCACCTTCACGATCTGGGTGATCTCGTCCGGCGGCTATGTCGGCATCGCGATCCTCATGGCGATCGAAAGCGCGTGTATTCCGCTTCCATCCGAGATCATCATGCCGTTCGCCGGTTATCTGGTGTCGACCGGCCGGTTCGACCTGTATCTCGCGGCCACCGCGGGCGCGATCGGGTGCAATCTCGGCTCGATCGTCGCCTATGAGGTCGGCAAGCGTGGCGGTCGACCGATGGCCGAGCGCTGGGGTCGCTATGTCCTGATCGGGCCGGGCGAGCTTGATACGGCGGACCGGTTCTTCGCGCGCTGGGGCAGCATGGCGGTGCTGATCGGGCGTCTGCTCCCCGTCATCCGATCGTTCATCGCCTTTCCGGCGGGTGTCGCGCGGATGAAGCTCGTGCCCTTCCACCTCTAC
The DNA here is from genome assembly GCF_034045155.1 of Sphingomonas sp. CFBP9019. Lineage (NCBI taxonomy): Bacteria > Pseudomonadati > Pseudomonadota > Alphaproteobacteria > Sphingomonadales > Sphingomonadaceae > Sphingomonas > Sphingomonas sp. CFBP9019. The sequence continues at coordinate 302,941 of NZ_JAXCWK010000005.1, forward strand.
ACCTTCATCGGCTCCTGGCCGTGGTGCTTCGGGCTTGCCTGGGTCGGCATGAAGCTCGGCGACAAATGGGACAGCGATCCGCGCGTAAAGGCCGCCTTCCACAGCGCGGACCTGCTGATCGGCATCGTTCTGATCGCGCTGGTCGGCTTCTACATCTGGCACCGCGTCCGCGGGCTGAAGCGTCACCCGTAACCACGACGCCGGGCAAGCGCGCGCAGGTCTTCGTCACGCGTCGGTGCCAGCGCCTGCACGCGCCGCTGGTACGCGGCGACGATCTCCGGCCCGGCCTGTGCGGGTGAACCGCTGTCAAACGGTGGCTGGGGATCATATTCGAGTGCCAATTGCACCATGCGTGCATGCGCCTCGCCGCGGATCAGCGCGATCAGCGTCAGCGCAAAGTCGATGCCCGCCGTCACACCGCCGCCGGTGACCCGGTTCCGATCGACCACGGTGCGCGCGTCGACGGGGATCGCACCGAAGAGTGGCAACATGTCACGCTGAGCCCAGTGGCACCCCGCGCGGTACCCGTCGAGCAATCCCGCGGCACCCAGGATCAACGAGCCGGTGCAGACACTGGTGACCCATGTCGCGCCCGCCCCGATGGCCCCCACCCATGCCATCGCTTCGTCGTCGGCGATGACGTCGTTGAGTCCGAAGCCTCCCGGGACGCAAAGGATGTCCGCGTACGGCACCTCGGCAAAGATCGCGGTCGGAAGGATCGAAAACCCGGCGTCGGTTGGCACCGGATCGCGCGTCTTCCAGACGAGATCGACCTGCGCCTCGCCAAGCCGCGACAGGATCTGGGCAGGACCGGTGAGGTCGAGCTGGGTGACGTTGGGAAACAGTAGGAAGGCGATACGAAAAGGGTCGCGCATGGCACAAGCTCCGTCCAGAGGGGCTGCCCAGGCGCGCGGCGGAACCGTCCGCGCTTCCCCGTGGTGATCCACTCGGCGCCAGTCACGCGGACGCGCCAACGCTATGCGGTTGTCTTTGACGACGCAACAGCATCGACGGGTTCGCGCGCTGAACGCAAACCGGTCGCGGCAGCCTATGGGAGAATGGGCACCTCGGCTGCGCGCTCCTTGTTTTCGCGGCGCGCTTCGCGAACGCGCTGCCCGAAACATCCGGTTGCGCCGCCAGGGCCGACGGTCGAGCAGCTGCCGATGCTGTTCGCACCGACACCGGTGCCGAGCGTGCCCTGCGCCTTGGCCGCCCAGCTCTCATTTTCGGGCGTCACGGCAAACTCGCGCAGCTCCTTGGGGACGCGATATTGCTCCTGCGCGCTGCGACGCACGCAGATGACGATTTCCTCGCCCTGTGCATTGGTCGGGCAGCGCTCGTTGCCGAACAGCGTGAGCACGCCGTTGACCGGGGCGCTGCGCGACACCTCACCCGGCGCGGAGGCGGGCTTGGCTGCGGGTGCACCGGGCTTGGCCGGAATAGCCGCACCCGACGTCACCGTCTGCGCCGCCACCGGGCCGGCGACCAGCAAGGCCGCCGCCATCATCATCCTCATACGCACCACTCCCATAATCCGTATCTGTTGGCCGACAGGATCGGCGATCGTCGGTGGCCCTAGGCTGAACGCCGCAAGGCCACGCGTTTCAGTCCCAACGGCCGGCGCCGCGGTCAGATCCGTTTTGCGGTCGCGATCGCGACCTTGCACCCCAGCCGGATCAGCGCGCTCATCACCGGATAGCCGGGGGTTTCCTCCGCCCCGGCAGCGATCGCGGTCGCCTTGTGCTCCAGCTCCTCGGCCTGGAAATCGAGAATCGCCGCGCTCAGTTCGGGATCGCTGTCGCCCAGCGCGACGAGCTGCTCGGCATAATGCTTGTCGATCTCGGTCTCGACCGCCGCGGTGCAGGCCATCGCGGCACGCGGGCTGATCGCGGCCGTGACAGCGCCGAGCGCGAAGCCCGCGACCTTCCAGATCGGCTGCAGCACGGTCGGCCGCACGCGCCGCTCGACGATCATCCGGTCGAAGAAGGCGCGGTGGCGCTCCTCCTGCTGCGCCATGTGATGGATCAGGCGCGATGATGGGTGCCGGTCGCCCAGCACCGCGAGCTGCCCCGCATAGATGCGGATCGCGCCATATTCGCCGGCCTGGTCGACGCGGACCATTGCCTCGCTCGGATGCTTGCGATCGCCCGGCTTCCAGCCGGTGCCGCGCGGGACGGTCGGGATCGGAGTCGCGGTGGTCATCGTGTCTTCCTCATCAGCACGAAGATGGTGATCGCGCCGCCCAGGGAAAAGATCGCGTTGAACCCGGCGAGCGAAATCCCCGCCAGCGACCACTGCGCCGAATCACAGCGCACCATCGGCGCGTTCATGATCGCGGCGAGCCGTTCGGCCGGCGTCGTGCCCGCCATCGACACCGTCGTGGTGCAGGCGGTGATGCCGTTCCACCAGTGATATTCGACCCCGGCATGGAACAGCCCGATCGCGCCGCTGATCCCGATCAGCAACGCCGCGACGAGCACCAGCGAGGCGCGCAGCGAGCGCTGCGGCACCACGAACGTCGCCGCCGCGAGCAACACCGCCGAATAATGCGGCCAGCGCTGCCAATGGCACATCTCGCATGGATAGAGCCCGCCCAGATATTGCGACCCGAGCGCCCCCAGCAGCAGCAGCAGCGGCAGCACAAGCGCGATCGACCGGGCGATCTCCTCGTTCTTCGTCATCCCCAGCCCGCGGCGTACGCTCACTTGACGGGTGCCTTGGTCGCGGCGGCGACCTGCGCGGCGCCGCCGAGCCGGGCGACCGTCTTCAGCGCATAATAAAGCTGGAAGTCCTCGACCCCCTGCTTCTTCAGCGCCTCGGGCGTCGCCGAGAAGCGCGGATCGTCCTTCGTATCTTCCTCGAGAACCGCATTGTCGGCCTTCACCTCGTTGATCAGGTGACGACGCAGGTCGGCTTCGCGGAACACCGGGCGCGCCTTGTGATCGGGGTCGCTGATCTGCGGCACGCGGATATCGGGTTCGATCCCACCCTCCTGGACCGACCGGCCCGACGGCGTGAAGTAGCGCGCGGTCGTCAGGCGCAACGCGGTCTCGGGGCCGAGCTGGAGCACGGTCTGGACCGATCCCTTGCCGAACGTGCGTTCGCCCATGATCAGCGCGCGGTGGTGGTCCTGCAGCGCGCCGGCGACGATCTCGGAGGCCGATGCGGTCCCCGGATCGGTCAGCACGACGACCGGCAGGCCATGCGCGTCGTCGCCGGGCTTGGCATAATAGCGCTCGATATCCGTCTTCTCGCGGCCACGCTGCGACACGATCTCACCGTGATCGAGGAACGCGTCGCTGACCGCGATCGCCTGGGTCAGCAGCCCGCCGCCATTCTGGCGTAGGTCGACGACATAGCCGAGCGGACGATGCCCCAGCGACTTGTCGATCGCCATGATCGCCGCGCGCGTGTCCGCGCCGGTATTCTCGCTGAAGGTGTTGATGTTGATATAACCGACATCGCCGCGCACCTCCCATTTCACCGGCTTCTGGACGATGATCTCGCGCAGCATCGACACGTCGAGCGGCTTGTCGCGACCCGGCCGGACGAGCCCCAGCGTGATCTTGCTGCCGGGCTTGCCGCGCATCTGTGCGACCGCCTCGTCGAGCGAATCGCCGTAGATCAGCTTGCCATTGATATGCGTGATGTAATCGCCCGACTTGACGCCCGCGCGCGCGGCGGGCGAGTCTTCCTGCGGGGTCACGACCTTGATCGCGCCGTCCTCCATCTGCACCGTCAGGCCGAGGCCGCCATAATTGCCCTCGGTCATGATCCGCAAATTCTCGTAATCCAGCGCATCGACATAGCTCGAATGCGGGTCGAGGCTTGCGAGCATCCCCTGGATCGCGCCCTTGATCAGCGTCTTGTCATCGACCTTGTCGACATATTCCGCCTTCACGCGGTTGAAGACGTCGAGAAACTGGTCGAACTCGCGATACGTGTCGGTGTCGACCGCCGCCATCGCCGAGGTGGCCAGCGGCACGAGGGTCAGCGCGCCGAGGATGGCGGTAGCGGTAAGGATCGGACGTGGCATCTAAGGTCCTGAAACCGGGGGAAGGCACAGCGTAGCGGTATAGTGCGCGCGGAGCAAAGCCGCGACGGTCTTCGCGGTCCGGCGAATGGACGCCGGACCGGTTCTCGGTTGATTAGCCGATCAATGCGGCCGCGTCGACGGGTCGCCCGCGCCGCCGAAGCTCGACGGTGATCAGCGGATCCTCGCCCCCCGGCGCGGTCCCGATCCGCGATCCGGCGGCGACGTGGACGCCCGGTTTCACCCCGGTGTCGGCAAGCCCGGTCAACAGCGTCGTCCAGCCATCACCGTGATCGAGGATCACGATCCGGCCATAACCGCGAAACGCCCGGGCGTAACGGACGATGCCCGCCGCCGGCGCCACCACGCGCGCGTCCGGCGCGACCGCGAAGGTCAGCCCGCGCGATCGCACGCCCACATCGGACACCGCGTCGAAGCCGGTGACAAGCCGACCGCGTACGGGCAGGCGATAGGCGCCGCGGACACGGGCGGCGGGGATGCTGCCGGGGGCAAGCGGGCGCGGCACCGGCCCCGCCAGCGCCGCCAGGTCGATCGCGGTCGCCTCCGCACTGCCCGACTCGGCGAGGCTGTCGACCAGGTCGCGCGCGCGTTCGCCCAGCGCGATGGCGCGATCGGATTCGCCGATCGCGCCGCGCCCCAGGGCCTGGCTGCGACGGCGATGCGTCGCTTCGAGTTTGGCGAGCGCGACGCGCTGTGCCTCGAGCCGGATCCGTCCGTCACGCAGCGCGCGTGCCGCCTGCGCTGCGCCCGTCTGCAGGCGCCGGGTCCGCCGGAGCGCGGTGCGCACCGCGTCCGCCCGCAGCCGGACCGCAGGCAGGGCGGTACCCAGAACCGCACGCACATGGACGAGATCGTCGACCGATCCGGGCTGCGCGACCGCAACGATCGTCGGCCGCCGCGCGAGCGATTGCAGCGCCGCCAGCAACCGCGCGATCGGCGACTGAACGACCCCCAGAGCCGCGCGCTGTTCGGTGAGCAGCTGTTCGAGGATCGCGAGGCGGATCCGCGCGGCGGCGATATCGGCGCGGGTCGCGTCGATCCTTGCCGCCATTGCGCGCGCCTCAGCCTTGGCGCGCTCGGCAGCGTCGCGCTCCTGCGACGCGGCGGCGGCCAGACGCTCGGCGCGTATCGCCGCGATCCGCGCGCCGCGCCTTGCCTCGATCAGTCGCTGCTGCGGTGTCGCCGCCGCACTCGCGCGCGGGGTGGCTGCAAGACCAAGGGCGAGCGCTGCGAACAGCAACAGCGCCGCCGATGACAGGCGCGATGACGCGGTGATCCGCACGATCAGCCTTCGCGGTGATACGGGTGGTTGGCCAGGATGCTCGTCGCACGGAAGAGCTGTTCGGCGAGCATCGCCCGCGCGAGCAGATGCGGCCAGGTCGCGCGGCCGAAGGAGACCAGCAGGTCGGCCTCGTCGCGCGCGGCATCGTCGAACCCGTCGGCCGCACCGATCATGAACCGCGCCTCGCGCACGCCGTCGTCGCGCCACCGCTCGAGCACGCGCGCGAACGCCATGGACGACAACACGTCGCCCTTTTCGTCGAGCAGGATCCGCCTAGTCTGGTCGCCAACCGGGGGAATCCGCCCCCCCGTGTCGGGCAGCTCGGACACCTTGGTCGGCCAGGCGATCCGCTTCAGATAGCGATCAACGAGTTCGGCTTCGGGCGATCGCCCGATCCGGCCGCGGGCGACGATATGCAGCAGCATCGCCCGCGCACCCGGATCAGTCTTGGTCGGACAGGTCGGCGAACGGAGCGGTCGGTGGCGTCGGCGCATCGCCGAACGCCCACATCCGCTCGAGATTGTAGAAGCTGCGGACTTCGGGGCGGAACAGGTGGACGATGATGTCGGTGGCGTCGATCAGGACCCAGTCCGCGGTCGGCAGCCCCTCGATCTTCACCGGACGCTTGAACTCGGCCTTGATACGCTCGGCCAGCTTCTGTGCCATCGAGGCGACCTGGCGGGTCGAACGGCCGCTGGCGATCACCATGTAATCGGCGATGCTCGTCTTGCCCGCGAGCGGGATCGAGATGGTCTCGACCGCCTGGTCGTCATCGAGCGACGCGAGGATCAGGCGATGCAGCGCCTCAACCTCTTCGGGGTCGGTCGCGCGAGGGGCAGTAGGGGAAGTGGCCAAGTCAGCTCCTGGGTCAGGTTACCGGCCCGGCAACATGCTGGAACCAGTCGGGATTTTCGGCGCGCAGGCCGGTTGCGGAGGTCGGGTCGGGTCGGAAGCGCAACAGCACAAGGGCCGGCAATCTCCACGTCGTCCAGCTCTTCGCATGGTCTGTGCGCCGTTGGAAGCGCCGCAGCCAACCCATCGCGGGGGCCGCGAGGGCGCGCCCGTCATATCCCGGCCGAGCGATTACCGCAATCGGAACCTCGCGGGCGATCGCGCGCCAGTTCTTCCACCGGTGGAAGTCGGCGAGATTGTCCGCACCCATCAGCCAGATGAAGCGGATTTTCGGATGGCGCCGCCTGAGCTTGCGGATCGTGTCGAGCGTGTAGCGGGTGTGGAGCCGGGTCTCGATATCGGTGGCGCGGATCGGCGCGCGCCGCGCCATCCGTCGCGCCGAGGCGAGCCGCGCGGACAGCGGCGCCATGTCGCGCGCCGCCTCTTTCAGCGGATTGCCCGGCGAGACGAGCCACCACGCCTCGTCGAGCGCGAGCGCCTCGATCGCCGACAGCGTGATCGCGCGGTGCCCCCGGTGCGCCGGGTTGAACGATCCGCCGAGAATGCCGACGCGGGTCATGGCGTCACGCGCGACGCCGATCGGCCCGACACCTCACCCGCGCACCTGCCCCGTGCCACGCCCGATCCACTTGTAGGTCGTCAGCCCCTCGAGAGCGACCGGGCCGCGCGCGTGGAGCCGCCCGGTGGCGATGCCGATCTCAGCACCCAGCCCGAATTCGCCGCCATCGGCAAACTGGGTCGAGGCGTTCCACAGCACGATCGCGCTGTCGACCTGCGCGAGAAACCGCTCGGCGACGTCCGCATCGGCCGCGACGATCGCATCGGTATGGTGCGACCCGTGCCGCGCGATATGCGCGACCGCGCCGTCCAGTCCGTCGACGATCGCGACCGCGGCGATCGCGTCGAGATATTCGGTATCCCAGTCCGCCGCGTCCGCCGCCGCGATTTCGGGCACGAGCGCGATCGCAGCCGCATCGCCCCGCACGACACAGCCTGTATCGGCCAGATGGCGGATCAGCGACGCCGCGCCAGCATAGCCGCGGTCGATCAGCAGCGTCTCCATCGCGCCGCAAATGCCGGTCCGGCGCATCTTCGCATCGACCACCACCGCCGCCGCCATCGCGGGGTCCGCGGACGCATCGACATAGACATGGTTGATCCCGTCGAGATGCGCGAGCACCGGCACGCGCGCCTCGGCCTGGACGCGCGCGACCAGGCTCTTGCCGCCGCGCGGGATGATCAGGTCGATCGCGCCGTCTGCCTTGAGCATCGCGCCGACCGCCGCGCGGTCGGTGGTCGGGACCAGCTGCACCGCGTCCGCGGGGACCCCGCCCGCGGCCAAGCCCTCGATCAACGCGGCGTGGATCGCGCGATTGCTCGCCACGGCTTCCGATCCGCCGCGCAGGATCGCGGCATTGCCTGCCATTACGCACAACGCCGCGGCGTCGGCGGTCACGTTCGGCCGGCTTTCATAGATGATCCCGATCACGCCGATCGGTACGCGGACCCGGCTGAGGACGAGGCCATTGGGACGTGCGCGCGAATCCATGATCTGGCCGACCGGATCGGCGAGCGCGGCAACCGCGGCGACGCCGTCCGCCATCGCCGCGATCCGCCCGGGATCGAGCCGCAACCGATCGAGCAGCGCCCCCGACAGCCCCGCGGCGGCCGCGCGCGCCATATCCTCACGGTTCGCCGCCTCGATCGCCGCCGCTGCGTCGCGCAGCGCCGCCGCCGCAGACACCAGCGCCGCGGCCTTGCGCGGAGTCGGCAGCGCCGCGAGCACGCCTGATGCGACGCGCGCGCGCGCGCCCATGTCGGCGATCAGGGTTTCAGAGTGCGTCTCGGCGTCGGGAAGGTCGGTCATGCCATCCGACTATCACGCCAAACCGACTCGCGCCAACGCCCGGGCTGCGTTACGCTTGCGTTATGAACGGGGACATGGGGGCAGCGGCGGACATCGCCACGGGGGCATTGGTCGGACGCGCGTTCGAACCATGTGCGGGCGAATCGACCGCAATCGGCAGGGCGCATGCAACGGGCGCGCTCTGTCTCAATTGCGGCACCGCGCTGATCGGCGCGCACTGCCATGCCTGTGGTCAGGCCGCGCATGTCCACCGGTCGCTCGGCGCGATCGGGCATGAGATTGCGCATGGCGTGTTCCATTTCGAGGGCAAGATCTGGCGCACGCTGCCGCTGCTCGTCTTGCATCCCGGCACGCTCACCCGGCGCTACGTCAATGGCGAGCGCGCGCGGTTCGTCTCGCCGCTCGCGCTGTTCCTGTTTACCGTCTTCCTGATGTTCGCGACGATCGGTGTGGTCGGTGGCGAGATAACCGAGCAGATCGCCGCCCCCACGACGCGCGACCGCGCCGAACTCGCACGCGGGCTGGACGAGGCCCGTGGCGAGCTCGCCCGCATCGAGCGGGACCGCGCGATCGCGGTGCGCGCGGGTCAATCGACCACCGATCTCGATACGCAGGCACTCGTCCTGCGCGGCAGCATCCGCGCGCTGACGAGCGCAAGCGGCACGACCAGACGCGACACGGACGATTTTACCTTCACCGACGTGAAGAAGACCGGCTGGCCACTGCTTGACCATGGCATCGCCAAGGCGAACGCCAATCCCCGCCTGATGATCTACAAGCTTCAGTCGAGCGCTTATAAATATAGCTGGGGGCTGATCCCGCTCTCGGTGCCGTTCATGGCACTGCTGTTCCTGTGGCGCCGCAAGCACCATCTCTACGATCACGCGATCTTCGTGACCTATTCGCTGGCGTTCATGATGCTGCTGGTGATCGCGCTGATGCTCGGCGGCATGGCGGGGCTGGCGAGCGGGTGGATCGTGATGGCGGGGTTGCTCGTCCCGCCGGTCCACATGTTCGCGCAGCTCCGTGGTGCCTATGCGCTCGGCAAGGTTTCGGCGGGATGGCGCACCGTCGCGCTGCTCACCTTCGCGTTCACCGTGCTGATCGCGTTCGTCGTGCTGATCCTGCTGCACGGCCTGACGGAGTAGACCTGGCCGCCAGCGATTGCTTGGCCTCGCCTCGACGAGCCCCTCTCCGCGTCCGGCTCACGCGCTCACCGACACGGGTATAAGTTTGCCAGCACGCGCGCATAGCCGTCCTTCAACGGCCGCTTCTGATAACTCGCCGGCAAGTCCGACAGGCCGTCGAGCATGTCCATGATTCCTACCGACTCCCCCTCGGGGACGCAGGCGATCGGCGGCTTGCCTGCCGCGGCGCGCGTTGCACGTTCGGCCTTCAGCTGCGTCGTCGCGGCCTTCGCCTCGGCCTTAAGTGCCGGGAAGTCGGGCGACATCAGCGCCATCGGCCCCTGATCGCGCAACGCATTGGCGCGGGCGAGAAACGTCCCCACGGTCATCGCCGCGGACGCGGGCATCGCCATCCCGCCCACGAGCATCGCGGCAATCACGGCCTTGGGAAGCACATACGACATGGGCGGCCTTTCCGAAGAAAAGACCGCCCATGGAGGCATTTAGCTGACTAGCCGCTGAACCGGATCAGGCGCCTAGCGGGGTCGGCGTTCCGAACGGCCCATTGGGTCGCCGGGTCTTGGGGATCGACGTCCCCGCCTTTGGTACGAGGCTTGCCTTCGCACCCGGGTCCGGCCGGTCGAGATCTTCGCCAGCGATCAGCTGCTTGATCTCGTCACCCGTCAGCGTCTCATATTCGAGCAGCGCGCCCGCGACCGTGTGGAGCTGGTCGACATGATCGCTCAGCACCTGCTTGGCACGATCGAGACCGCCTTCGACGATCCGCTTGATCTCGTCGTCGATCAGCTGCGCGGTCTGGTTCGACATGCGCGACGGACGGCTCGACGAGTAACCGAGGAACGATTCACCCTCGGGCTCGCCATATTCGAGTGGCCCGACCTTGTCCGACATGCCCCAACGCGTGACCATGTCGCGTGCCAGACCCGTGGCGTACTGGATGTCGCCGCTCGCGCCCGACGAGACCTTGTCGTAGCCGAAGATGACCTCCTCGGCGACACGACCACCCATCGACACCGCGAGGTTCGCGTACATCTTGTCGCGGTGATAGCTGTAGCTGTCACGCTCGGGCAGACGCATGACCATGCCCAGCGCACGACCGCGCGGGATGATCGTCGCCTTGTGGATCGGATCCGACGCGGCCTCGTGCATCGCGACGACGGCATGGCCGGCCTCGTGATACGCGGTCATCCGCTTCTCGTCGTCGGTCATGACCATGGAGCGACGCTCGGCGCCCATCATGACCTTGTCCTTGGCCTCCTCGAACTCGGCCATCGCCACCAGGCGCTTGCCCTTGCGCGCCGCATGCAGCGCCGCCTCGTTGACGAGGTTGGCGAGATCGGCACCCGAGAAGCCCGGCGTACCACGTGCGATGACGCGGGCATCGACGTCGGGTGCCAGCGGCACCTTCTTCATGTGCACTTCGAGAATCTTGATCCGGCCCTCGATATCCGGCCGCGGCACGACGACCTGGCGATCGAAGCGGCCCGGACGCAGCAGCGCAGGGTCGAGCACGTCGGGACGGTTGGTCGCGGCGATGATGATGATGCCTTCGTTGGCCTCGAAGCCGTCCATCTCGACCAGCAGCTGGTTCAGCGTTTGCTCGCGCTCATCATTGCCGTTGCCCAAGCCTGCACCGCGGTGGCGACCGACCGCGTCGATCTCGTCGATGAAGACGATGCACGGCGCGGACTTCTTGGCCTGCTCGAACATGTCGCGCACGCGGCTCGCGCCGACGCCGACGAACATCTCGACGAAGTCGGAGCCCGAGATCGTGAAGAACGGCACCCCCGCCTCGCCAGCGATCGCACGGGCGAGCAGCGTCTTGCCGGTACCCGGCGAGCCGACCAGCAATGCGCCCTTGGGGATCTTGCCGCCGAGGCGGGCGAACTTGGTCGGGTCCTTCAGGAACTCGACGATCTCCTCCAGCTCCTCACGCGCTTCGTCGATGCCCGCGACGTCGGCAAAGGTGACCTTGCCTTCCTTCTGCGTCAGCATCTTCGCGCGGCTCTTGCCAAAGCCCATCGCGCCAGACCCGGAATTCTTCTGCATCTGCTTCAAGACGAAAAAGGCGATGCCGAGGAACAGCAGGAACGGCAGCGACTGATAGAGGAGCAGCGCCAGCATCGACGGCCCTTCCTCAGGCTTCGCGCTGATGGCCACGCCCTTTTCGCGCAGCTTTGGAACCAGCGTCGCGTCCTGGATCGGATAGGCCTTGAACTTCTCGCCGCTCGACAACGTACCCGAGATGATGTCGCGCGAGATGTTCACGTCCTTGACGGTGCCCTCGTCGACCTTGTCGAGGAACGCCGAATAGGCGATCGTGTTGCCGCCCGAGGTCGCGGTGCGGCCGTCGAACATGGTCACGAACAGCGCCAGCGCGACAAGAATGCCGACCCATATGAGCAGGCTCTTCATCCACGGGCTGCCATTTTCGGGGCCCTGTGGCTTGTTGCCGCGGTTGTCCCCTCGATTGTCATTGTCGTTCATGGGTGCCGGATACCTTTCGAACCTACAAGATAAGCGCGCGCAGGTTAATGGCAATGGAACAAGCCGCGACTTGGCAGCAATCAATGTGTCCGCGCGGGACGAATCTACACCGAGCGACGTGGCGGCGCGGGACGGAAGCGCCAGACGCCCGCGCGCGGCGATGCGATCACCCCCGCCTGAGTCGCGCGCTTGCCCGCGATCAACGCATCGAGCAGCCGTTCGATATTGACCGCCGCGCTCCAGTCGCCCTCGATCGCCGCAACCGCGTCCGGCTCGGCGCCATCGCGCGCAGCCTCCGTCACCGCGTCGCGCACCACGCCGATCGCGCGCCGGACCATGCGGCGCAAAAGCTCGCGCGGCACGTCGCCGACGGTCAGCCGGACCTCGCCCGCCGCGACTTTCGCACGGTCGGCCCAGAGCCATTCGACCGCAGCGCGGACATCGGCATCCGCCTCCGCCAGTGCCGCGGCCGCGCGCGCCAGATTGGGGGTGCCCAGCCATTCGTTCGCGCCGAGCAACCGACGAAACCGCGTGCGGTCATGCCGATCGTCGTGGTTCGACGGATCGTCGAAGAACGGCACCTCGGCGCGGCGGACGATCGCGCGAAGCTCCGCCCGGCGCCAGTCGAGCAGCGGCCGGATGACGGGGATGCCCGCGACCTCGGTCCGGGCGCGCACACCTGCCAGCCCCGCCAGTCCCGACCCGCGCGCGGCGCGCATCAGGAACGTCTCGGCCTGGTCGTCGGCATGGTGCGCGGTGAGCACGCATCCCGCACCGATCGCGCGCGCATGGTCCGCGAGCAGCGCATAGCGGACGGTGCGCGCCTGCGCCTGAATGCTCGCCCCGGTGATCGGCTCGGTCGGTGCCAGCGTCGCGTGGCGGATGCCGAACGTCGCGCAATGCGCCGCCACCATCGCCGATTCGCCCGCGGCTTCGGGGCGCAGACGATGGTCGACGCTGGCCACGGTGAAACCAGTCCCGAGCGATTCCTGCGCGAGCGTCAGCATCGCCATGCTGTCGGGTCCGCCCGACACCGCGAGCACGGGCGATGTCAGCCCCGCGCCAAGCCTTGCAACCTCCGCTGCAAAACGCTGGGCCTCCTCGGTGAGGACAGGATCGCTCATCCTGCCGGCCACCACACGCCGCGATCTGCGCTCACTTGCACTTGGCGGTGGCTCGTCCGGCAGCGACCTTGGCGGTCATGTCGCGTGAGAGCTTGGCGCCATAGACGTCGTTGAGCTCGTCATACACCTTGCACGCATCGGCGGACTTGTTCAGCTTGGTCAGCGACTGGCCGAGATAATAGAGGCTTTCGGACGCCCGCTCACCATCGGGCATCTTCTTGTAATTGTCGTAGAATGCCATCGACGCGAGGCTCGGCTTGCCCTCGTCGAGATAGGCGCGGCCGAGCAGATTCTGTGCATAGCTCGCGCGCCGGTCCTTCGGATAGGTCGCGACCACCTTCTTCAGCTGCGTCTGCGCCTCGGCATAGCTCTTGGCCGCCCACAGCCGATAGCCGTAGAGATACTCGTCCTCGGCCGGATTGCCGGTCGACGGCTTCTCGACTGCGTTTGCTGGCCGCGCGGCGGCGGTGGCCCCCGATGGCCGCGCCGGCGGCCCGGCGTCCTCGTCCGGCCCCCCCGTGCCCTCGACGGCCGTTCCGGCTGCACCGGGCGCGCTGTTCGTCCGGGCGGCCTCGATCAGCTTCATCCGGTCGTCGGTTGCACGCCGATACGCGTCGAACTGCTCCTGCAGCTGGCGGATCTTGTACTCGGTCTGCTCGACCTGCCCGGTCATCGACGCAATCTGCTGTTCGAGCGAGGTCACGCGCTGCGCCAGATCGGCGACCGCGCTGGTGGCGGGCGTGCCAGGACCGGGGCCTGCGGTCGTCTGCGGACCCGTCACCTCGGGCTGCAGCAGCTGCCCTGCCCCGCCCGGGAACACCTTGCGCTGGACCGCGCGCATCTCGCTTTCGAGCTTGCCGACACGACCTTCGACGTTCGACTGTGCGGATGCCGCGACGGGCAGCGATGCACCGGCAAGCAGAATGCCGACGATGATGGACTTATGCATGGGCTATACCCCCCGGGGCACTGGATAAGACGAGCGATATAGCTGCAACATCATTCCTGTCGCCAGCCTTAAGGCGTTCCCGATGCATTGCCCGGTGCCCCCTCGGCGACGGCATCGCCACCGCTCGCGGCAGGCGCGCCGTTCAGCCGTGCGGCAATCGCCGGGGCGCCGACGCGGACGTCCTTGATCGCGCGTTCGCCGGTTCCCAGCGGCGGCACGTTCGAGCCGTTGAGCGTGACCGTCAGCTTGTCCGGGCGACCGACGTTGATCATCGGATCCTTCGCGTCGCGCGGCACGTCGAACCGGTCGCCGGCCTTCATCGTCCCCAGATACAGCGTCTTGTTGTCGGCATCATAGACGCGCATCCACACCTCGTCGGTCGCGGCAAGCGTGACCTGCCCGGTCTCCAGCGCCGGCGCCGCGGGCACCGCTGCGGGGGAGGCCGGCGTCGGGCTGGGCACTTCGGCGACCGTCGCCACCGATTCCGCCGCAGACCCGGACGTGGTCGCGCCGCCACGGAACAGGTCGGTCCCGTACCAGATGCCGACCAGGATCAGCACGGCCAGCGCGATGCCGAGCGCGATCACCGCAACGCCGCGCGAGGGTACGCGCGACGGATCGGACATTTCATAGGGTTCGTATTCGGGCGTGCGGCGCACGATCTTGCCGAGCTCGGCGCGCACGAGATTGGCCACCCGCACCTCGTCCGCGCCGACCGCGCGGGCATAGGCCTTGGCGAACCCGACCGCATAGGTCGACGACGGCAAAGTCGCGTAATCAGACGCCTCGATCGCCTCGAGATGCCGCAGCGGCACGCGCGTCCGGCCCCCGACATCGGCGATCGTCAGCCCCTGTGCCTCGCGCGTTGCACGCAGGATATCGCCGGCCCGTTCGGGCGAGGCGGGCGGAGGGATCTGCCCGGTTGCGACGTCGTCCATTCTTGTCTCCGATTATGGGCTGTAGCGCGCGCCCATCAAGGCGGGTCATGTTCCAGAGCCAATAACCCATGTCAACGCGAAGGCCCTAGCGAAACCCGCGCGTCAGGCCAGCTCGACCCCGTTTTCCGTTGCCCAGTCGGTCAGCACGGCACGCATGTCGCGCGGGGGATCGGCGAGCAGGGCCGTCATCTTCGCGGTGATCGCCGCCAGATCGAGCGAGCGCGCCATCGCCTTGATCGGCCCGACCGCCGCCGGGGTGATCGACAGCCGGTCGATCCCGATCCCCGCCAGCGCCATCGCCTCGAGCGGCCGCCCGCCCATCTCGCCGCACACGCCGAGATCGACACCGGCCGCGCGCGCAGGCTCGACGAGCCGGGCAAGGAACCGCAAAATCGACGGGCTCAGCCAGTCATAGCGCTCGGCGAGCTTGGGATTGGCGCGGTCGGCGGCAAACAGGAACTGTGTCAGGTCATTGGTGCCGACCGACAGGAACTGGATCTTGGGCAGCAGGATGTCGAGCATCTCGGCAAGTGCCGGCACCTCGAGCATCGCGCCGTAGCGGATCGTCGTCGGCAGCTTGCGCCCGCGCCCCGCCAGCCAGCTCCGCTGCGCCTCGAACAGCGCCTTGGCCTCGTCGAACTCCCAGGGCTCGCTGACCATCGGGAACATGACGTTGAGCGTGCGCCCCGCCGCTGCTTCCAATAGCGCGCGCGCCTGCACCTTCATCAGCCCGTCGCGTTCGAGCCCCAGCCGCAGCGCGCGCCAGCCCATCGCCGGATTTTCCTCATCCGCGGCGGCCTTGTTGAGATAGGGCAGCGCCTTGTCGCCGCCGATATCGACGGTCCGGAAGATCACCGGCCGATCGCCCGCCACCTCCAGCACCTCGCGGTACAGCCGCTGCTGGCGCTCGCGCTGCGGCAGCGTCGCGGATACGAGAAACTGGAATTCGGTCCTGAACAGGCCGATCCCGTCCGCACCGGTGATGTCGAGCGCGGCCGCATCGTCCCGCAACCCGGCATTGACCATCAGCGTCAGCCGATGGCCATCCTTCGTGATCGGCGGCACGTCGCGCAGCGCCGCAAACGCCGCCCTGCGCTTCTGCCGCAGCGCAAGTCGCGCCTCGAACGCCTCCTCCATCGCCGCGGAGGGTCGCGCGAACACATTGGCGTCGGCACTGTCGAGCAGCAGCAGATCGCCCTCGGCGATCAACCGCCGGACGTCGCGGACACGGCCGAGCACCGGCACGCCCATTGCCCGCGCGACGATCGTCACGTGCGCGGTCAGCGACCCTTCCTCGAGGATCACGCCCTTCAACCGGCGCTTGTCATACTCGAGCAATTCGGCCGGCCCCAGATTGCGCGCGATCAGGATCGTGTCCTGCCTGAGCCCCATCTGCGCGGCGGTACCCATCTGGCCCGACACGATCCGCAGCAGGCGGTTCGCCAGATCCTCGAGATCGTGCATCCGGTCGGCGAGCAGCGGATCGTCGATCTGCCGCATCCGCTGGCGGGTACGCTGCTGGACGCGCTCGATCGCCGCCTCCGCAGTCAGGCCGGAATCGATCGCCTCGTTGATCCGCCGCGCCCAGCCCTCGTCATAGGCGAACATCTTGTAGGTCTCGAGGACCTCCTCATGCTCGCCGCCGACGCCGAACTCGGCCTCGCGCGTCATCCGCTCGATGCCTTCGCGCATCTTGTCGAACGCGGCATAGACGCGGTGCCGCTCGGCATCGGTGTCCTCGGCGACGGTATGCTCGATATGGATGCGCGGCTGGTGGAACACGGCAAAGCCCGCGCCCATCCCGTCCACCAGCTTCTGCCCCGGGATCCGCATCGCCGCGGTCGATTGCGGGCGATCCGATCCGCCGCCCGCGGTGTCGATCAGCCCGGCATTGGCGATCAGCTCGCTCAGCACCATCGCGACGGTCTGCAGCGCCTCGATCTCGACGTCCTGATATTTGCGCGTTTCGGCATGCTGCACTGCAAGAACGCCGACCGCGCGTTCGCGCCGGATGATCGGAACCCCGGCAAAGCTGTGATAGCGCTCCTCGCCGGTCTCGGGCTTGTAGGCGAAATCGGGATGGCTCGCCGCCTCGTCGAGATTGAGCACCTCGACCTGCTGCGCGATCGTGCCGACCAGCCCCTCGCCCAGCGCCAGCTTGGTGACATGCACCGCCTCCTGTGCAAGGCCGCGCGTCGCGAACAGCTCGAGCACGCCCTCGCGCAGGAGGTAGATCGAACAGACCTCGCTATCGATCGCCGCGGCGATGATGCCGACGACCGAATTGAGCTTGGCTTGCGCGGTCGTGCGCGCGGCCATCACGTCGTGAAGGCTGGTGAGGATCTCGCGGGCGGAGGCGGCGGCCGAAACGGGCATGGGGAGGAGCTACCAGATCAAGCGCTTGGGTGCCACGCAACAAAAGTATTCTTCTGCGCAAGCCCGGTCTATCGTCATTGCTGCGTGCCCTGCCTCAAACGTCGAACAACCCGTCCTGGCTCCCGACCGGCGGATTGAGGCCCAGATGCTTCCACCCGCCCGCATTCATGCACCGCCCGCGCGCGGTCCGCGCGACGAGGCCGAGCTGGATCAGATAGGGCTCGATCACCTCTTCGATGGTGTCGCGCGGTTCGCTGAGGCCCGCTGCCAGCGTCTCGACCCCGACCGGCCCGCCGCGATAGATGTCGGCGATCATCATCAGATAGCGCCGGTCCATCGCGTCGAGCCCCAGCGCATCGACCTCGAGCCGGTTGAGCGCGGCGTCGGCGGTGCGCGCATCGACGATCTCGGCGCCCGCGACATCGGCAAAGTCGCGAACCCGGCGGAGCAGCCGCCCGGCGATGCGCGGCGTGCCGCGTGCGCGCCGCGCCACCTCCATCGCCCCGTCCTTCGAAATCGCGAGCCCGAGCAACCCAGCCGCGCGCGTCACCACCCGCTCGAGCTCGTC
This sequence comes from Sphingomonas sp. CFBP9019, assembly GCF_034045155.1. Taxonomy (NCBI): domain Bacteria; kingdom Pseudomonadati; phylum Pseudomonadota; class Alphaproteobacteria; order Sphingomonadales; family Sphingomonadaceae; genus Sphingomonas; species Sphingomonas sp. CFBP9019. The sequence goes on from NZ_JAXCWK010000005.1 coordinate 320,646, forward strand.
GACGGTATAGAATTGCAGCCGCACCGGGATGCCGAAGCGATCGCGCAGCGGCGTCGTCAGCAGCCCCTGCCGCGTCGTCGCACCGACCAAAGTAAAGCGCGGCAGGTCGATCCGCACACTGCGTGCCGAGGGCCCCTCGCCGATCATCAGATCGAGCGCGCGGTCCTCCATCGCTGGATACAGCACCTCCTCGACCGCGGGCTGCAGCCGGTGGATCTCGTCGATGAACAGCACGTCGCCATCCTCGAGATTGGTCAGCAGCGCGGCAAGGTCGCCCGACTTCGCGATCACCGGCCCCGAGGTGGCGCGGAACCCCACCCCCATCTCGCGCGCGACGATTTGTGCGAGCGTGGTCTTGCCGAGCCCCGGCGGCCCGAAGAACAGCACATGGTCGAGCGCATCGCCGCGTGCCTTGGCCGCCTGGATGAAGATCCGCAGATTCTCGCGCGCGGCCTTCTGCCCGACAAATTCGTCGAGATTCTTGGGGCGCAGCGCCGCATCCACGTCCTCGGGGCGGCGGGCTGGCGTGAGCAGGCGTTCGGCATCGGTCATCAAGCCCGTTCCCTACCCGTTCACGCCCGCCCCTGTCACCCCGTCGCGCGCGTCCCGCCCGACCGGCCTACCGAATTCACGGGATCAGTCGGTCCGCGCGGAGCTGTGCGAACAGGTCGAAGAACGCATCGTCGGTCGGCTGGTAGCGCGTAAAGCCCATCCGCCGGCTCTTGCCCATGTCGGTGACGACCTCGATCGGCCGACCAAGATCGGCATCGGTGTGCCACGGGGAGGCGAGACGCGTGAGATCGGCCTCGACCAGCCCCTCGCGCTCGGCGATCCGCTGCCACACGACCGCGTCATCCGCCATCTGTTCCTCAAGCGGGACGATCGTGCCGTCGAACGGCGCCGCCTCGATCCCGAACCAGTCGGCGATCCGCGACCACATCCAGCTCCAGCGGAACACGTCGCCATTGACGATGTTGAAGTCCTGGTTCGCCGCCTCGGGCGTCGTCGTTGCCCAGACGAGCTGTGCCGCGAGCTGACGCGCGTCGGTCATGTCGGTCAGCCCGTTCCACTGCGCCGCCGATCCCGGAAAGCGGAACGGCCGCCCGGTCTCGCGGCAGAGCGTCGCATAGGCCGCCAGCGTCGTCCCCATGTTCATCGCATTGCCAACCGCCTTGCCGATCACCGTATGCGGACGGTGCACGCTCCAGCTGAAGCCGTCGCGCTCGGCAGCCGCGAACACCTCGTCCTCCTGCGCATAATAGAAATTCTCGACCTCGAGCCGGCCCTGCTCCTCGCGGAACGGCGTCTGCGGCAGCACGCCCTTACCATATGCCTCGAATGGCCCGAGATAATGCTTCAGGCCTGTCACCAGCGCGACATGCCGCACCGACTTGGCGGGACGCAGGCCGTCGAGCAGGTTGCGGACCATCGCGCCGTTGACGCGGATATTCTCCGCCTCGGTCGCCTGGCGCGACCAGGTCGAGACGAACACCGCGTCGGGCGCAAGATCCTTCAGCGCGGCGGCGGTGCCTGCCGCGTCGGTCAGGTCGGCAGCGACCGGGTGCACGCCGGGCTGGTCGGACGGACGCCGCGCGAGGCCATGGACCGTCCATCCCTGTTCGATCAGCAGCGCCGCCGTCGCGCTGCCGACAATACCGCTCGTGCCAACCACCAATGCCGTCCGGGCCATCGTCATTCTCCGTTTCGCTTGAACGCAGTAGCTAGGCATCGCCAGCGACGCGTTCTAGACGGCACCATTCGGGGCCCCGGGCACCTTTCGGGATCCAGCGACGTTCAGGAACCCAGTATGACAACGCCCCCCAACTCTGATCTCGCCCCCGATCCTGCCCCCGTGACCGACGACTGGCGCGAGGACTGCGCACCGCGCCGGGTGCTCGACCTGTTTGCGACCAAATGGACGAGCATGGTCCTCCACACGCTCGACGCGCGGCACGAGGGCGGCGCGCGCACCGGCGTCCTCCACCGCAGCCTGCCCGGCATTTCGAAGAAGATGCTGACGCAGACGCTGCGCGACATGGAAACCAGCGGGCTGATCCTGCGCGACGTGCTCGCGACGATGCCCCCCGCGGTCGAATATAGTCTGACGCCGCTCGGCAGGCGGTTCGTCGAGCCGGTCAATCTGCTCTACGACTGGGGCCGCACCAATGCCGATGCGCTCGACGCGTTCGGCCCCGGCCCCGCGCCCCGCCGGTCCGCCAAACGGCCGAAGACCGACTGAGACTAGGGCTTCGACGCCTTGCGCAGCGCCAGCCGGACGAGCGCGTCGAGCGTCGCGCCCGGCCCCAGTTCCTCGTCCGCCGCCGCCACCGCGACGCTCGCCTCGGCGGGCCGGAACCCCAGGTTGAGCATCGCCGACACGGCGTCCGCCGACGCGCCCGGCGCCGCATTGACCACCGCGGGCCCGAGCCCGAGCGCGATCCCGCCGACCTTGTCCTTCAATTCCATGACGATGCGCTGGGCGAGCTTCGGCCCGACGCCGTTCGCGCGCGCGACCATCGCCTTGTCGCCGCTGGCGATCGCGCGCGACAGGTCGACGGGTTCGAGCGCGGACAGGATCGCGAGCGCAACCCGCGCGCCGACGCCCTGCACCGCGGTCAGCAACCGGAACCAGTCGCGCTCGTCCGCACTCGAAAATCCGACGAGCCGCTGGAAATCCTCGCCGACCAGCAATTCGGTGAAGACGGTGCAGGCCTCGCCGATCGGCCCGAGGGCCGACAGCGTGCGTGCCGACGCGCCGACCAGATAGCCGACGCCGCCGACATCGATCACCGCATGGTCGATCCCGGTCGAGTCGAGCCGGCCCTTCAGATGGACGATCATGCGCCTACTCCCGTACGTCGCGACAGCGCCGCCGCGCTCGCGACATGATGCGCGTGCGTGATCGCCACCGCCAGCGCGTCGGCGGCATCGGGGCCGGCGAGTTTCGCGCCAGGCAGCAACACCGCCATCATCGCCTGAATCTGTTTCTTGTCCGCGCCGCCGGTGCCGACGACGCCTTTCTTGACGGTCGAGGGGTGGTATTCGCCGATATGCAGCCCCGCCCCCGCCGCCGCGAGCAGCACCACGCCGCGCGCCTGCCCCAGCTTCAGCGTCGACTGCGCATTGGTGTTGCCGAGCACCTCCTCGACCGCGGCTCCATCGGGCCGCTCGGCGCGGATGACGTCGAGGAGTGCAGAGTAGAGCGCCGTCAGCCGCCGCGGCAACGCCATCGAGGGATCGGTCCGGATCTGGCCATTGGCGATATGGCTCAGCCGGTTACCGTCCGCACGGATGACACCCCAGCCCGTGGTGCCGAGGCCAGGGTCGAGTCCGAGGATGATCATGCGAAGAAGGAAGACTGGTTCGCGCGGAGGCGCGGAGGCGCGGAGGGGGTGCGCACTCGGCTCTCGTCGCGCGTTAGCGCAACTTTCACGCCATCGGGCTTGCCTGCAGGTGTGACGCCGCTGGCGCGGAAGACGCGTGCGCGAAGCACCTCTCTCCGCGCCTCCGCGTCTCCGCGCGAACCAATCCTTCTTCTCACTGGCTCAACCCAGCGTCTCCATGATCTCGTCCGAGATCTCGTAATTGCCCCACACCGTCTGCACGTCGTCGTCATCGTCGAGCGCGTCGATCAGCTTGAACAACGTCGCCGCATCGTCCGCATCGACCGCGACCATGGTCTGCGGCCGCCAGGCGAGCTTCGCGCCCTCGGCCTCGCCAAGCTTCGCCTCGAGCGCCTTGGCGACTTCGTGCAGATCGCCCTGCGCGGTCCAGACCTCGTGCCCGTCCTCGCTCGACGTCACGTCCTCGGCCCCCGCCTCAAGCGCAGCCTCGAACACCGTGTCGGCATCGCCCGCGCTCGCCGGATAGGAAATGAGCCCGACGCGGTCGAACGCATGGCTGACCGACCCGCCGGCACCCAGGTTACCGCCATTCTTGCCGACCGCAACGCGCACGTTGGTTGCGGTACGGTTGCGGTTGTCGGTCAGTGCCTCGATGATCAGCGACACGCCGCCCGGCCCGAAGCCCTCATAGCGGATCTCTTCGTAGTTCTCGGCGTCGCCGCGGCTCGCCTTGTCGATCGAGCGCTGGATGTTCTCCTTGGGCAGCGACGCCGCCTTGGCCGCATTCACCGCCGCGCGCAGGCGCGGGTTCATGTCAACATCGGGCAGGCCCATCTTGGCCGCGACCGTGATTTCCCGGCTGAGCTTGCTGAACGCCGACGAGCGCTTCTTGTCCTGCGCACCCTTGCGATGCATGATGTTCTTATATTTGGAATGGCCTGCCATCTGTGCCTCTATAGCTGATGCGCCGCTCTTAGGCTCCGGCACCCGATTTCGCCAGAGCATCGATTTTTCCCTCAATCGCGTCGAGCCGCGCGAGCACCAGATGGTCGATCTTGTGATGCACGCGCAAAATGTCGAGCTCGGCGCGCAGATTGGTCTCGTAATCGAGGCTCGCGGCGAGCCGGTCCTTCGCCGATTGCCGGTTCTGGCTCATCATGATGATCGGCGCCTGGATCGCCGCGACCGTCGACAGCAGCAGGTTGAGGAAGATGTAGGGATAGGGATCGAACGCCGCGTTGAAATGCGTGAGGATGTCCGAATTGAGGATCATCCAGCCGAGCAGCACCGCCGTGAACGCGATGATGAACCCCCACGACCCACCGACCGCCGCAACCCGGTCCGAGAGCCGCTCGCCGAACGTCGCGCGTTCGTCGGCGAGGTCGGCGGCGTCGCGACTGACCGTGGTCCCCGCCTCGATCCCCGCGAGCACGCGGCGCTGCTCGTCGTTGAGCTCGCCGGGGGACTTGCCGAGCAGGCGGTGCGAGAGATCGTCGAGCGAAGAGGATGCAGCCATGGCGAAAGGCGTAACCGCGATTGCGGATTAAGCCAGCGCGCAAAACCGCGCTTGCGACGAGACCCGCGAAAGACTCCTTGCCCCGATGCGCCCGCACCTGCCAAACGCGCGGCATGACGGTTAGCGTGAATATGGGCACCGACGGCAATGGTACGGCCGTCGGCGTCGACCTGGAGGAACTTCTCGCCACGCGCCTGCTGGTGCAGGGCAATTCGGGATCGGGAAAATCGCATCTGCTGCGCCGCTTGCTCGAACGGTCGGCGGGGCATGTCCAGCAGATCGTGATCGATCCGGAGGGCGATTTCGTGACGCTCGCGGGCCCGCACGGCCATGTCGTGATCGAGGCGGGCGATTATAGCGAACGCGAGATCGCGCGCATCGCCACCCGCCTGCGCGAACACCGGACGTCCGCGGTGCTCAGCCTCGAGGGGCTCGAGGTCGAAGGGCAGATGCGCTGTGCCGCATCGTTCCTCTCCGCGCTGTTCGATGCGCCGCGCGAGCATTGGTATCCGGTGCTCGTGGTCGTCGACGAAGCGCAGATGTTCGCGCCCGTCACCGGCGGCGAAGTGTCCGAAGAGGTACGCCGTGCCTCGCTCGCGGCGATGACCAACCTGATGTGTCGCGGCCGCAAGCGTGGTCTCGCCGGCGTGATCGCGACCCAGCGTCTGGCGAAGCTCGCGAAGAACGTCGCAGCGGAAGCGTCGAACTTCCTCATGGGCCGCACCTTCCTCGACATCGACATGGCACGCGCCGCCGATCTACTCGGCATGGAGCGGCGTCAGGCGGAGGCGATCCGCGACCTCCAGCGCGGCACCTTCATGGCGCTCGGCCCCGCGGTCTCGCGCCGCCCCATCACCGTGAAGATCGGCGACGTCGCCACCTCGGCGCGCAGCGGCAGCCCCAAGCTGACCCCGCTCCCCAGCGCCGCGCCGATGGACCTGCAGGACCTGCTCTCCGAGCCCGTGGTCGACGCGCCCGAACTCGGCCTGCTCTTCGATTCGCGGCCGCGGCGCGTGCCGGCGGAAGAACTGCTCGACGGTATCGCCCGCCCGCCCGAGCCGCGCACCGCCGCGCCCCCGCCGCCCGAGAAGACCGACGACGAGGTCGAGGCGGTCTATGCCGACGTGTTCCGCGCGATCGTCGAGGATCCCGAATCGACGCTGCGCCCGCCCTCGGTGCTGTTCCAGGATTTCCAGGTGCGATGCCGGATGGGCGGCCTCGCCAAGCCCCCGCTCGATCTGCCGGGCTTCGTCCGCCGGCTGAGCTGCGCACGCGCCGGGATCTTCGACATGACCGACGAGGCGTGGACCGCCGCGCTCGACGTCGCGAGCGGGCTGCCCGACGACATGCTCGGCGCGTTCCTGCTGGTCGCCCGCGCCGCGCGTGAGGGCGAACCCTGCCCCTCCGACGCGCGCATCGCCGCAACCTACGGCACCAGCTCGCTCGGCCGCGTGAAGCGCCTGATCGGCTATATCGAAAGCCGCAACCTGATCGTCTGCCGCACAGACCTGGCGGGCAAGCGCTCGATCACGATTCCGGGACTCGGCTGGACGACGCTGCCGGCAGAGGCGGCTTAACTAGAACGCGAAAGCGAAGACCAGTCCGGCGACCACGCCGATCTGCACGATCGCGATCATCTGCAGCCGGCCGACGAACGGCTGCTTGCGGGTCTTGTGGCGAAATCGACGGCGCGCCCAGAAGGCGCCGGGGCTGCCACCGAGCGCTGCGAACCAGAGCAAACGGGATTCGGGGATGCGCCATGCGCCACCCAGCGATCGGCGCTTATCCAACGCGAACGCAGCGACCGTGACCGCGTTGATCACCAGAAACAGAAATGACGCCGCCGCGATCGATACGAGCATGGCTCACCGGTACCGCGTCGACGTTGACGCGGCGTCCACCCCGGCGTCGATGACGCATCGCGAGGGAGACACCGCGCAGAGACCGATCGTCAGATCATCCCCAGAGCCTGGAGGTACACCTCGAGGATCGCCTCCTCCTCCTGATATTCTTCCTTCTTCTTCTTGCGGATCGACAGGATCTTGCGGATCGCCTTGGGGTCGTAGCCACGCCCCTTGGCCTCGGCCATCACATCCTTGATGTCGTCCGCAATACCCTTCTTCTCTTCTTCGAGACGCTCGGCGCGCTCGATCAGCAGGCGCAGTTCGTCCGCTGCGACCGCGCCGCCGCCCATGCCGTGTTGGCGTTCGTCCGTCATGATACTCGTCCCCATTCGCTCGAAACACAGACCCGCATGCGGCGACCGGGGTCCCAAGGACCGCCGATGAATCGCGCCGCTGCAAGTGCGGCGCCGCGTCTAGGCGGTAACCGTTCGCGGCTCAAGCGACCCCGGGTCAGACGACCGCATTCTTGGCGACGCTGGCCTTCATCCGCTCGAGCTGCTCGGGCGTGGCGTCGCCCTGATGCTGCGCTTTCCACTGCGAATAGGGCATGCCGTACACCGCCTCGCGCGCTGCATCCTTGTCGAGACCACCAGCCTCCTCGACCCAGTCGGACAGGCAGTTGCGGCAAAATCCCGCCAGACCCATCAGGTCGATATTCTGCGCATCGTCGCGGTGGCGCAGGTGGCGGATCAGCCGGCGAAAGGCCTGCGCCGCTACGGCATCGTCGAGTGTGTCCAGCGTGTCGCTATCGTGGTTCATTCGTATGCTCCGTAGTTGATCCCACCGAGATAGGGTTTAAGGCCCGTGGCGGCAAAGACCTCCCCCAGGAAACGCAACGCATGACCATGGCCATCGCACCCCGCTCGCGCAAAGTCCGCATCCTCGCGACGCTAGGCCCTGCCAGCAGCACGCCCGAGATGATCGCGACGCTGTTCCGCACCGGCGCCGACGCGTTCCGCATCAACATGAGTCACGGCGACCAGCAGTCGAAGATCGCGGTGATCCAGGCGATTCGCGCGCTGGAGAAGCAATATCGTCGTCCCTCGACGATCCTCGCCGATCTCCAGGGGCCCAAGCTGCGCGTCGGCAAGTTCGACGGCGGCCGCACCGTGCTCGAAACCGGCTCGACCTTCGTGCTCGACCGCGACACGACGCCGGGCGATGCGACCCGCGTCGAGCTGCCGCATGACGAGATCTTCGCCGCGATCGAGCCGGGCGCGCGCCTGCTGCTCGACGACGGCAAGCTGGTGCTGCGCGTCGTCTCGCACAGCCCGCGCGAAATCACGACCAGGGTCGAGGTCGGCGGCGCACTGTCGAACAACAAGGGGCTGAACGTTCCCGACGTCGTCCTGCCGATGGCCGCGCTGACCGAGAAGGATCGCAGCGATCTCGACTTCGCGGTCGACCAGGGCGTCGACTGGATCGCGCTGTCGTTCGTCCAGCGCCCCGAGGATCTGTGGGAGGCGCGCAAGCTGATCGGCGGCAAGGCCGCGCTGCTCGCCAAGATCGAGAAGCCCGCCGCGATCGAGCGGCTCGAGGAGATCGTCGAGGCGTGCGACGGCGTGATGGTCGCGCGCGGCGATCTCGGTGTCGAAATGCCCCCGCAGGCGGTGCCGCCGCTGCAGAAGCGCATCGTCGAGGTGTCGCGCCGCATGGGCCGCCCGGTGGTGGTCGCGACTCAGATGCTCGAATCGATGATCACCTCGCCCTCGCCGACGCGCGCCGAGGTCTCCGACGTCGCGACCGCAGTCTATGACGGCGCCGATGCGATCATGCTCTCGGCGGAAAGCGCCGCGGGCGCATGGCCGGTCGAATCGGTCGCGATGATGGACGCGATCGGCGTGTCGGTCGAGGCCGACCCCGAGCATGGCGACCGCATGCACTTCACCGTGATGAAGCCCGATCCGACGACCGCCGACGCGCTGGCCGAGGCGGCGAAGAACATCGCCGCGACGGTATCCGCGGTCGCGATCATCTGCTTCACCACCTCGGGCTCGACCGCACGGCGGATCGCGCGCGAGCGGCCTTCGGTGCCGCTGCTGGTGCTGACGCCGAGCCAGGACACCGCGCGCCGCCTCGGCCTGTTGTGGGGCACGCATGCAGTTCACACCCGCGACGTCGAGTCGTTCGAGGATATGGTCGCCAAGTCGAAGCGCATGGCGCTGCGCCACGGCATGGCGAAGGCGGGCGACCGCGTGATCGTGCTCGCGGGCGTGCCGTTCCGGACGCCGGGCTCGACCAACGTGCTGCATGTCGTCCGGATCGTCGGCGACGAGCTGAAGGGCCACCACTCACAGGTCTGAGGCGGCTCCCCCTAGCGCTCCCCCCTAGCGCTCCTCGGCCAAATCCGCGATGGCTGGTACAAGGACCGGACGGGGGAGCAACCGCATGACGTTACGCGAAAAGATCGGCTGGGGTGCGATGAGCCTGCTCGGGGCGTGCGCTCTAGCGGTGGTCGCGTTCCAGCGCGGCGAGCATGTCAACGCGCTGTGGATTGTCGCCGCGTCGGTCTCGGTCAACCTGATCGCCTATCGCTTCTACGCCCGCTATATCGCGCGCAACGTCATGCAGCTCGATGCGACGCGCCCGACCCCGGCGATCCGCCGCGCGGACGGGCTCGATTATGTCGCGACCGACCGCAACGTCCTGTTCGGCCACCATTTCGCGGCGATCGCCGGCGCCGGACCGCTGGTCGGGCCGGTGCTCGCGGCGCAGATGGGCTATCTCCCCGGCACGCTCTGGATCCTCGCCGGCGTCGTGCTGGCGGGCGCGGTGCAGGACTTCATGATCCTGTTCATCTCGATGCGCCGCGACGGCCGCTCGCTCGGCGAGCTGATCCGCATGGAAATGGGTGCGGTGGCAGGCACGATCGCGCTGATCGGCGCCTTTGCGATCATGGTCATCATCCTCGCGGTGCTCGCGCTGATCGTCGTCCGCGCGCTCGCGGGCAGCCCGTGGGGGCTGTTCACCGTCGCGGCGACGATCCCGCTCGCCTTCGCGATGGGGATCTACACGCGCTGGATCCGCCCGGGCCGCATCGGCGAGGTCTCGATCCTCGGCGTCATCGGGCTGCTGCTCGCGATCGTCTATGGCGGCCAGGTCGCCGAGTCCGCCTTCTGGGGCCCGGTCTTCACGCTGACCCCGGTTCAGCTGTGCATCCTGATGGTCGGCTATGGCGCGGTCGCGTCGGTTCTGCCGGTCTGGCTGCTGCTCGCGCCGCGTGACTATCTGTCGACCTTTCTCAAGATCGGCGCGATCGTCGCGCTGGCGATCGGGATCGCGGTCGTTGCACCGCCGCTACGCATGCCCGCGCTCACCAAGTTCATCGACGGCAGCGGTCCGGTCTGGTCGGGCGGGCTGTTCCCGTTCCTGTTCATCACGATCGCCTGTGGTGCAGTGTCGGGCTTCCACGCGCTGATCGCCAGCGGCACCACCCCCAAGCTGATCGCCAGCGAGGGCGACGCACCCTTTATCGGCTATGGCGCGATGCTGATGGAAAGCTTCGTCGCGATTATGGCGCTGGTCGGTGCGACGATCCTCGATCCCGGCATCTATTTCGCGATGAACAGCCCCGCCGCGGTGCTCGGTACGGACGCAGCGTCGGCGGCGGCCGCGGTCACCAATATGGGCTTTGCGATCACCCCAGAGGCGCTGGCGCAGGCCGCGCGTGACGTCGGCGAGACCACCATCATCAGCCGCACCGGCGGCGCCCCGACGCTCGCGGTCGCGATGGCAGAGATCTTCAGTAACCTGATCGGTGGTCAGGCGATGAAGGCGTTCTGGTATCATTTCGCGATCCTGTTCGAGGCGCTGTTCATCCTGACCGCGGTCGATGCCGGCACGCGCGCCGGGCGCTTCATGCTGCAGGACCTGATCGGGCTCGTGGTGCCGTCGTTCCGCAATGCCTCGGCGATCGGCCCGGGCATCGTCGCGACCGCGCTGTGCGTGACCGCCTGGGGCTTCTTCCTCTATCAGGGCGTCACCGATCCACTCGGCGGGGTGAACACCTTGTGGCCGCTGTTCGGCATCTCGAACCAGATGCTCGCCGCGGTCGCGCTGATCCTGGCGACGGTCGTGCTGTTCCGGATGAAGCGCCAGCGTTATGCCTGGGTGACGATCCTGCCCGCCGCATGGCTGTGCCTGTGCACGATCACCGCGGGGCTGCTGAAGCTGTTCTCGAGCGATCCGAAGGTCGGCTTCCTCGCGCATGCGTCCAAGTTCGCGGACGCGGCGGCGCGCGGCGAGATCCTCGCGCCCGCCAAGACGATGGCGGAGATGCAGCGGATCATCTTCAACGACCGGATCGACGCGGCGCTGATCGCGCTGTTCCTCGGCGTCGTCGTGTCGATCCTCGCCTTCGGCATCCGCAGCTGCCGCGCGGCGCTGAAGGTCGATCGCCCGACGGTGACCGAGGTTCCGCCCATGCTGGTCCCGGCCGAATGACGCCGCGCATCCGCCACCTGCTGGCACGCGCGCGGGAGACCGCGCTGATGATGGTCGGCCAGCCCTCCTACGCCGCCTATCTGCGCCACATGGCCGAGCATCACCCCGGCCATGCGGCGATGGATCACGCGGCGTTCTTCCGTGACCGCGAGCAGGCGCGCTACGGCGGCAAGGGCGGTGGCCGATGCTGCTGAACGACCCGCCGCGCTCGATCGTCGCCGCGCTGCGCGGCGCGACCGGCGGCGATCACGACCGCGTCGACACCGCTTATGGCAACTTCGACCTCGCCGCGCCCGACAGCTACCGCGCGTTCCTCCATGCGCACGCGCTCGCGCTTCCTGCAGCCGAGGACGCGCTCGCCGCCGTCCCGGGCCTGCCCCACTTCCGCGCCCGCACGCCCCTCCTCGCCGCCGACCTCGCGGCGCTGGACGAGGCAATGCCGTCACCGCTGCCCTTCGCACTGCCCGCGGGCGACGCCGCCGCCTGGGGCGCGCTCTATGTCGTGGAGGGATCACGGCTTGGCGGCATCATGCTCGCGCGTACCGTGCCCGACGGGCTGCCGACCGCCTATCTTGGCGCGCGGCATCTGTCGGGCGAATGGCGCGAGCTGCTCGGTGCACTCGACCGCGCCGCTACACTCGCTGGAACAGACACGTGGATCGACGAGGCGATCACCGGCGCGCGCGCGACCTTCGACCTGTACCGCCGCGCCGCCGCCGCGCGCTGAGCCTCAGTCCTCGATCGGGGCGGTCATGATCACGCGTAGCCCGGGCATGTTGTCATGCTGCGCGATCGATCCCGACAGACGTCCGACCACCGCGTTCATCATCCGGCTGCCGAACCCGACGCGCGTGCCGGTCTGACCGACTCCCTTGTCCGCGACGATCAGCCGGATCTGGTTGCGATATTGCTCGAGCGCGATCAGGATCGGCCCGGGCTGTCCGCCATAAGCATATTTGCTGGCATTGATGACGAGCTCGGTCAGGATCAGCCCGACATTGACCGCACGGTCGGTCGGCATCAGCACCGGTGCCAGGTCGAGCCGCATCTGCGCGCCCCATTCCTGCCCCAGCGTCCCCTTCATGTCGCCCGCCAGTTCCTCAAGATAGCGCGCGAGGTCGACCGACTGGACCTGGTCGTCGCGGTACAGGCGCCGATGCACCAGCGCGACCGCAGACAGCCGTGCCTGCGCCTCGGCAAGATGCGCGGTGACGTTGGCGTCGCCCGCCGCCTTGGCCTGCAGTGCGAGAAACGCGGAGACCATCTGCAGGCTGTTCTGCACACGGTGATTGACCTCCTTCATCAGGACGTCCTTCTGCTCGATCAGCACGTCCTTTTCGGCCAGCGTCCGCTGCAATTCGCGGTTGAGCGCGCGCATCCGGTTGCTCGCATAGCTGTCGTGGAACATCCGACGCAGGCGATAGCCGGCCTCGATCTCCTCGAGCGACCAGCGCCGCGATTCGCCGCGCACCTCTTCGGTCCATGACGCGAACGACGTGCGCGGCGTCAGCTGTTCAGCGGGATCGCCCGACGTCGCCTTATGCGGATTGCCTGCCCATTCGATCTCGGTGATCCGCTCGGCGCGGAACCACAACAGCACCGCGCCCTCGTCGATCAGCGGCATCGCAAGCAGCCCGCTCGCCTTCGACCGATAGCGTTCCGCAGGCGGGTAGAGCGTCGACAGCGCATGCGTCGCAACGATGTCGCCTGTCCCGCGGCTGCGGATCCACTCGACCAGGTCCAGTACGTCTCTGTCGTCCGGACACTGGCCGTCGCGCTGCACCGCGCCGTGCTGGACGAGCGCGAAGCCGTCGCTCGCCAGCATCCGGCGCAGGTCGTCGCCGACCGCCGCCGCGGTCCGCTGTGCGCTGCCCTCGGTGGCCATCTTGAGCACGACGACGTCTTCCACCGACCGCAGCCGCAGGCGTTCGCGGTATCCCTCGGCCTCCTCCTTCGCGCGGATCTGTCGGGCGAGGCTGCTCGCCAGCGTGCTCGCGGTCGCGCGGATATCGGGCGCCAGCGTCCGCGGCGTCATGCTGTGGCAGGCGATCATCCCCCACAACAGCCCGTCCTTGACGATCGAGATCGACGCGGACGCCGCGACGCCCATGTTGGTCATGTAGCGCAGATGGATCGGCGACACACTGCGCAGCGCGACGTCGCTCAGGTCGAGCCTCTCGAACCCGGCGGGGCGCAGGATCGCGGGTGTATAGACCGCATGCGGGATCGCGCGCGTCCGGTTACGGACATACAGCGCGCGCGCCTGTTTCGGGATGTCGGTCGCAGGAAAATGATGGTTGAGGAAGCTGTGCAACGCGGGATCGCGATCTTCCGCCATCACGCGCCCTGATTCATCGTCGAGAAAGCGATAGACCATGACGCGATCGAACCCGGTCAGAGTCCGGAACGCGACCGCCGCCTGCTCGCACAGCGCCTGGAGATTGCCCGACCGCTCGAACGCGGTCGCCATCGAATCCAGCCAGCCGAGCACAGTCGCGGCGCTCGACGGCGCCGTCGTGGCGGGCTCGAGCTCGACGAGGACGTGTTCCTCGCTCGCATGCAGGACCATGTGGAACTGCTCGCTGGTACCCGCGACCAGCGTGCCGACGGCAGCGCCGATCATGCTGCCGCGCCCCGATCGCTCCGCCAGCAGCGCGGCAACGTCCTGGCCGATCAGCGTCGCGAGGTCTGCGCCCAGCCAGTCGGGGGTCAGCCGCGTCTCGATATCGCCCGCGCCCGCAACGACGCGCAGGCTCGCCGCATCGGCGACGAGCAACAGCCCGTGCGGCTGGATCGCGCCGGGAATGTGTATGGGCTCCCGATCGCAGGCCGTAAGGTCCAACGCGGTATCAGTCACAGATGCTGGGCCTTTCCGTCAAGCCGCGACCATGTCGTTTCGCGCGTGGAAAAGCAAATAAGCCAAGGCAGTTACGCCACCGGTGCCATCGCCTCCACGCGCGCATCAGCCCGGTCTGCATAGCGGCGCGCAATAACCGCACAGGCGATCAGCTGGATCTGGTGGAACAGCATCAGCGGCAACAGGATCACGCCGACCTGCGCCGCGGGGAACAGCACGCCGGCCATCGGCACCCCCGACGCCAGGCTCTTCTTCGACCCACAGAACAGCAACACGATCGCATCCTCGCGCGGCAGCCGCATCAGCCGCGCGATGGTCAGCGTCAGCGCCAGCACGATGGCCAGCAGGGCACAGGAGAGCAGCCCGATCAGGAGCAGGTCGCCGAGCGACACCCGGCTCCACAGCCCCTCGACCACCGCCGCGCCGAACGCGCCATAGACGACAAGCAGGATTGACCCGCGATCGACGATCGTCAGCATCGCCTTGCGCCGCGTCACCCATGCACCGATCCAGGGCCGCAGCACATGCCCCGCCACGAACGGCACGAGCAGCTGGACGATGATCGTCTCGACGCTTTCGATCGACATCCCGCCGGCATTGCCTGCGTTCCGCATCAGCAGCGCGACCAGCGCTGGTGTGATCAGTATGCCGAGCAGGTTGGAAAAGGACGCGCTGCACACCGCCGCCGCGACATTGCCGCGCGCGATCGCGGTAAAGGCGATCGACGACTGGACCGTCGAGGGCAGCAGGGTCAGGAACAGCACGCCCGTCGCCATCCGCTCGTCGACGAAGGGCAACGCGGTCAGCCCAAGCCCGAACGCGGGAAAGGCGACGAACGTCACCCCCAGTACGGCGAGGTGGAGCGGCCAGTTGCGCAACCCGTCCCAGATCGCCGCGCGCGACAATTTCGCGCCGTGCAGGAAGAATAGCAGGAAGATTGCGACGTCGGCGACATAGCCGACGATCGTCGCCGCCTGTCCCCGCGCCGGCAACAGGCTCGCCAGCACGACGGTGCCGAGCAGCATCAGGATGAACGGCTCGAAGATCGATAGAAAGCGCCGGATCACGGATGCGGGGTCACATAGGCCTCGAGGGTCGCCAGATGCCCGGCGATCGCCTCGTCATCGAGGAAGCTGCCGAGGAAGCTGTTGCGCGCCAGCGTCACGATCTGCCCGCGCGACAAATTGCGCGCGCGCGCGGTCTGGCGGTAGTTCTCGCCAATATAGCCGCCGAAATAGGCCGGGTCGTCCGAATGGATCGTCGCGCGCAGGCCGAGATCGAGCATCCTGTCGATCGGATGGTCCTCGATCCGGTCGACGTTGCGCAGCGCGACGTTCGACAGCGGGCACACGGTCAGCGTCATCGCCTCGCGGGCAAGCCGCGCGACCAGCACCGGATCCTCGAGCGCACGATTGCCGTGATCGATCCGGTCGACGCGCAGGATGTCGAGCGCTTCGTGGATATAGGCGGGCGGGCCTTCCTCGCCGGCATGCGCGCACAGCAGCAGCCCGGCTTCCGCCGATGCTTCGAACACGCGCGCGAACTTCGATGGCGGATGCCCCATCTCGGACGAATCGAGCCCGACGCCGATCATCTGGTCGAGCCAGGGCTGTGCCTGTTCGAACGTCCTGAATGCATCCTCCTCGTCGAGATGCCGCAGATAGCTCATGATCAGCCCGATGCTCATCCCGTGCTTCGCCCGCGCCGCATCGATGCCTGCGAACAGGCCGTTGGCGACGACGTCGAACGGGATTCCGCGATGCGTGTGCGTCTGCGGATCGAAGAAGATCTCGGCATGGACCACGCCGTCCTGGGCGACCCGGTCGAAATAGGCGAGCGCCAGATCGTGGAAATCCTCCTCGGTCTTCAGCACGGCCGCGCCCGCATAATAGATATCGAGAAAGGTCTGAAGGTTGGTGAAGCTGTAGGCCGCGCGCACGTCCTCGACGCTCTTGAACGGGATCGCGACCTTGTTGCGTTCGGCGAGCGCGAACATCAGCTCGGGCTCGAGGCTGCCCTCGATATGCAGATGCAGTTCGGCCTTGGGCAGGTTGGTGATGAAGTCGTCTGTCATGCTCGATCCCGTCGTGATGTGCGTCACCGCGCAACCATTCCGCGCGTCAGGCACTTTGCGCAAGGTCGAAACCCGTTGCATGACATCGCTGTCACGTTACCGCGGACCGGCTATTGCCGCCTCTTACCGATCACGCGAAGGACCCATCGATGCCCACAGGACTGGTCGCACTGCTCGACGACATTGCCGGGATCACCAAGCTGGCCGCGGCCAGCCTCGACGATATCGGTGCTGCGACCGGCAAGGCGGGCAGCAAGGCGATCGGCGTGGTGGTCGACGATGCCGCGGTCACGCCGCGCTACATGGTCGGGTTCTCGCCGAAGCGCGAATTGCCGATGATCGGCAAAATCGCGCTCGGCTCGTTCCGCAACAAGCTGCTCTTCATCCTCCCCGCAGCGCTCGCGCTCAGCGCGTTCGCACCTTGGGCGCTGACCCCGTTGCTGATGATCGGCGGGACCTATCTCTGCTTCGAGGGTGCGGAAAAGATCCTCGAAGCGCTCGGCGGCGGCCATGCCGAAGCCGAAGCCACCGCGCCGATCGATCCGAAGACGCTCGAGGACCAGAAGGTGTCGGGCGCGATCCGCACCGACTTCATCCTGTCGGCGGAGATCATGGTCATCGCGCTGTCGGACGTCGCCGCCGAACCGATCTGGGAACAGGCGATCGTGCTTGCGCTGGTCGGCGTCGCGATCACGATCCTCGTCTACGGTGTCGTCGCGCTGATCGTGAAGATGGACGATATCGGCCTGCACCTGACCGAGCGGAAAAGCCCCGCGGTCCAGGCGTTCGGACGCGGCCTGGTCAAGGGCATGCCGGTCGTCATGTCGGTGTTGTCGGTGGTCGGCACCGCGGCGATGGTCTGGGTCGGCGGGCAGATCATCGTCCACGGAATCGAGGATTTCGGACTGACGACGATCCCGCATTTCATTCACGATGCCGCCGCGGGCGCCGCCGCCGCGGTGCCGGTGGCCAAGGGCGTGGTGAACTGGGTGGTCAACGCCGCATTGTCGGGCGTGGTCGGCCTGATCCTCGGTGGCGCGATCGCACTCGGCCTCCACGCGGTGAAGAAGCCCAAGGCGCACTGAGCGGCTAGCGGCCCTCGCGCCCCTCAACTTCGTCATCAGCGCGTCCCTATTGCACCGTCCACTTGTCCATCCAGCCGATCACCTCGCCATACCATTGCAGGCTGTTCTTCGGCTTCAGCACCCAGTGATTTTCGTTCGGGTTGACCAGCAACCGTGACGGAATCCCGCGCCGCTGCAACGCGGTGAAGCTCGCGAGCCCCTGCGTGTAGGGAATGCGGAAATCCTTTTCGCCGGTGATCACCAGCATCGGCGTCTTCCAGTTGGCGACGTAGTTGACCGGGTTCCATTTCTCAAACGCGGCGGGATCCTCGTAATAGGTCTTGCCGCCATGCTCCCACTCGTCGAACCACAGCTCCTCGGTCTCGTACGCCATCGCGCGCGCATCGAAGACGCCGTCATGCTGGACGATGCACTTGAACCGGTCGGGCCACTTCCCCTCGATCCAGTTCATCATATAGCCGCCATAGGACGCGCCGAGCGCACAGGCGCGGTCGCCGTCGAGCCAGCCGAACTTGGCGGTCGCCGCCGCCAGCCCCTTTTGCAGATCCTCGAGCGGCCAGCCGCCCCAATTGTTGCTGATTGCGTCGGTGAAGGCCTGGCCGTACCCCGTCGACCCGTGGAAATCGACCGCGACCAGCCCGTAGCCCGCACCCGCGAACACCGCCGGGTTCCAGCGATAGGACCAGCTGTTGTTGCTCGACCCCTGCGGGCCACCGTGCACCATATAGGCGACCGGGACCTTGCCCGTGGTGCCATACGGCTTCACCGCATAACCCCAGACGGTGTCGTCGTTCGCGCCCTTGAAGTTGAACCGCGTGACGGTCGGCATGTCGATGCCCGCGAGCTTGGTCGCGTTGACCGACGTCAACCGCTCGGGCTTCGGCATCCGCTTGCCCTTCACCGCGAGCGCATAGAAGTCGTCGGGCGCGGTCAGGCTGCTGATCGCGACTACCACGCCCCTGGGCGTCGGCACGACCGCGCCGACATGGCCCTCCTGCGTCAGTCGCGTCACCGCGCCCGTGGCAGGGTCGACCGCGAACACCGGCGTCTCCTGCGTGTCGTCGGCGGTGACGTAGAGGCGCTTGCTGTCGGGGCTCCACGCGATCGACGCAACCGAACGATCCCACCCTTGCGTCACCGCGCGCACCTGACCGCTGGCCAGATCGCGCGTCATCAGCACCTGGCGATCCGCCTCGAATCCCGCGCGCGCCATCGCGAACCAGGCGAGCGTGCGGCCATCGGGCGACACCGTCGGCAGATTGTCCATGCCGGTATTCGCAGCGGTCAGGTTGACCGGTGCCGCGGAGCCGTCCGCGGGGACCGAGAAGATGTCGAGATTGGTCGAGGTCGCTTCGATCCGCCCCGCCTCACGCAGTGCGAAATACAGCGTCTTGCCGTCCGCGCTCCACGACACTTCCTCGCCGCCGCCGAACGGCTTTGACGGAGCATCGCCGATCAGACCGCCAGTCACCGCGACGCCGTCTCCCTGCGCGCCAGCGGCCGTCAGCGGCAGCACGAACAGCTGCGATCGGTCGCCATTCGACCATGTGTCCCAGTGCCGCACGAACAGCTGATTATAGGTCCGCCCCGCCCCGGCATTCGGGTCCTTCTTGACCATTGCCGGCGCAAGACTCGGCGCGCCGGGCTTGCGATCGGCCCACACCACGAGCTTGTCGCCGGTCGGTGCGACCTTGAACCCGCCGAAACCGCCCTCGAAGCTTGTCAGCTTGCGCGGCGTGCCGCCGGCGATCCCGATCGACCAGACCGCGTCGCTGCCGCCCTTGTCCGACTGGTAATAGACGGTTGCGCCATCGGCGGAGAATTGCGCGCCGGTCTCGTTCACATCGGCTTCGGCGATCAGCGGCTCGGGTTTCGCACCCTTGCGTGTCAGGTCGAGCCGCCAAAGGTCGAACCGCCCGCGATCAGCGGCGAGATCGGTCTCGCGCTGCTCCCACACCAGCCAGCGGCCGTCCTTCGACACGGCGGGCGAGGACACGCGCGACAGCTTGACGACATCGTCGATGGTCAGCTGGCGGGCGGTGGCGGGGGCGCTTGCAAGAGCGAGCACGGCGAGGCTTGCGGACAGCAGGATCTTCATGCGCGTCTGCATAGAATGCTTGCACGATCGCGCGCAATCGCCACGTCGTCGCGCACGATGACGCGTAAATCCTCCTTCCCGCCCGTGGCCGCCGACGATGCGCGGCTGCTCGTGCTCGGCAGCCTGCCCGGCGACCGTTCGCTCGCCGAAGCTCGCTATTATGCGCATCCGCAGAACCAATTCTGGGCGCTGATGTCGGGGGTCGTGGCGCGCGATCTGGTCGCGCTGGCCTATGACGAGCGGCTGGTCGCGTTGCGCGATGCGGGCGTGGCGCTGTGGGACGTGATCGGATCGGCGCACCGCGTCGGCAGCACCGACGCCGCGATCCTCGATGCGCAGGACAATGCGGTCGCCGAGCTGGTCGCGCGCCTGCCCGACCTCCGCGCGATCGCGTTCAACGGCGCCACCGCGTTGAAGCTCGGCCTAAGACAGGGGCTCGGAACGCTCGGCCCGCAGATCGTCGCGCTGCCGTCGAGCAGCCCGCTCCACACGATCGGCCGCGCCGCCAAGCAGCCCGCCTGGGACGCGCTCGCCCCCTTCCTCGCCGGGCCGCGCTAGATCCGCACCGCGCCGGCCGCACGCACATCGGCAATCGTCGGCCAGCCATTCACCGCCATCAGCAGATCCGCCTCCGCCAGCAGGCACCGCATCACATGCGCCGCCCCCGCCGCCCCATCGAGCGCGAGGCCATACGCATAGGGCCGCCCGACCCCGACCGCACGCGCGCCGAGCGCGATCGCCTTCACCACGTCGCTCCCCGACCGGATCCCTGAATCGAACAGCACGGGCACGTCGCCCGCCGCCGCGACCACGTCCGGCAGCATGTCGATCGCCGCGATCCCGCCATTGGCCTGCCGCCCGCCATGGTTCGAACAATAGATCGCATCCGCTCCCGCATCGATCGCGCGGCGCGCATCGTCGGGATGGCAGATCCCCTTCAGGATCAGCGGCAATGTCGTCAGCGAGCGCAGCCACGCCATGTCGTCCCAGGTCAGCACCTTGCCGAACACGCCTGCCCATTGCCGCACCGCCGCCGCGCCATCCTCCTCGGGCGGCCTGGCGAGCATCGCGCGAAAGACCGGGTCCGAAAAATAGTTCATCAGCACCGCGCCGCGCAGCTGCGGGAAGTTCGCGACGTTCAGGTCGCGCGGCCGCCAGCCCGTCACCCAGGTGTCGAGCGTAACGACGATCCCCTTATACCCCGCCGCCTCGGCCCTACGCACCAGGCTCTCGGCCAGCGCCTTGTCCTTGGGTGTATAGAGCTGGAAAAACCCAGGGGTATCGCCCAGCGCACCCGCCACGCTTTCGAGCGGATCGTTCGACAGCGTCGAGGCCATCAGCGGCACCCCCGTTTCGGCCGAGGCGCGCGCGGCGGCGAGATCGCCGTGACCGTCCTGCGTGCAGATCCCGATCACCCCGACCGGCGCCATGAAGATCGGGCTCGGCAGCCGCATCCCGAACAGGTCGATCGACAGGTCGCGCCTGCTGCAATCGACCATCATCCGCGGCGTCATGCCCCAGTGCCGGAACGCGTCGGCATTGTTGTTTTGCGTGAATTCGTCGCCGCAGCCACCCTGGACATAGCCCAGCACCGATGGCGGCATCGCCGCGCTCGCGCGCTGTTCGAGCGTCGCGTAATCGACCGGCAGCTTCGGGATCACGCCGCTCAGACCGGCGTTGTAGATCGCGTTCTGGTAATCGCCGAAATGCGGCATCCGCCTGCTCCTATCGACGGCGTTACACCCGTCCTGGCGGCGAATGTAGCGCTCAGCCGTCGAGCCGCGCCAGAAATTCCTTTGCCTGCGCCAGCGTCGCGTCCCGGTCCGCCGGCTTCATCTTCGCCCAGTTGCGATACGGCATCGCCAGTCGCGGGTTGCGATCGAGCTTGTCCGCGTTGCGCACCAGGAAATCCCAGTAGAGCGCGTTGAACGGGCAGGCGTCGGGGCCGACGCGCTGCTTCACGTCATAGCGGCAATGCCCGCAATAATCCGACATCCGGTTGATATACGCGCCCGACGCCGCATAGGGCTTCGACCCGAGCAGGCCACCATCGGCGAACTGGCTCATCCCCAGCGTATTGGGCAGCTCGACCCATTCATACGCATCGGCATAGACCTCCAGATACCATTCATGGACCTGCTTCGGGTCCGCGCCGATCAGCAGCGCGAAATTGCCCGTCACCATCAGCCGCTGGATATGGTGCGCATAGGCATGGTCGAGCGTCTGCCCAATCGCTTGCGAGAGGCAGTGCATGTCGGTCTCGCCGGTCCAGTAAAAGCCGGGCAGGTCGCGCCTAGCATCCAGGAAGTTGCGCTCGACATAATCCGGCCCCTCGCGCCAATAGATGCCGCGCATATATTCGCGCCAGCCGATGATCTGGCGGATGAACCCTTCGGCGCAGTTGAGCGGCACGCGCCCGGCGGCATATTCCGCCTCGACCGCGCGACACAGGTCGACCGGATCGAGCAGCCCCGAATTGATATAGGGCGACAGCACCGCGTGCCACAGGAACGGCTGGTCGGTCAGCATCGCATCCTGATAATCCCCGAACCGCGGCAGCGCGTGCTTCAGGAAATGCCGCTGCTGCTTCAGCGCGTCCTCGCGCGTCGTCGCGAAGTCGAAGGCATCGAGGCTGCCGGGATGCTCGCCGAACCGCGCCGCGACCATCGCGAGCACCTCGGTCGTGATCGCATCGGGGGCAAAGGAGAGCGGGCGCGGCATCAGCAGGTCGGCCTTGGCGGGCTTGCGATTATCCGCATCGTAATTCCACTCGCCCCCCTCGGGCTTGTCGCCGTCCATCAGCAACCCGGTGCGGCGGCGCATCTCGCGGTAGAAATACTCCATCCGCAACTGCTTGCGCCCCTCCGCCCAAGCCTCGAACTCGGCATGGCTGGCGAGGAAACGGTCGTCGGCGCGGATTTCGACCGGCAGGCCGAACAGCGTTTCCCACGCGTCGAGCATCCCCGCAACGCGCCACTCGCCCGCCTCGGTGACGATGATTCGCGCCGGATGATGCCGCCCGATCGCGCGCGCGACCTCGCCGGTGAAGCTGCCGGTCGACTCCGGATCGTCGAGCGTGACGTAGTCGACGGTCCAGCCCGCCTCGCGCAGTGCCTCGGCGTGATGCCGCATCGCCGACAGGATATAGGCGATCTTGCGGCGATGGTGGCGGACATAGGTCGTCTCGTCGGCGACCTCCATCATCAGCACGATCGTCGCCGCCGGGTCGGCCCCGTTGAGCGAGGCGATCTGCAGCGAGAGCTGGTCGCCGAGGATCGGCACGAGCGTGGTTTTCTTGGAGCGCATCGCATCCTACATGGCGGACCATGACCGCTCCTACAAACCCGTTATATCTGGGCCAGAACAGCGCCCTCCCCGCCTCGCCCGAAGAGGCCGTGCTCGATTACGTGCCCAACCCGCGCGTCGGCCGGACCTATCTGGTGCGGTTTGCCGCCCCCGAATTCACCTCGCTCTGTCCGGTCACCGGCCAGCCCGATTTCGCGCATCTCGTCATCGACTATGTTCCCGGCGAGACCATCGTCGAATCCAAGTCGCTCAAGCTGTTCCTCGGCAGCTTTCGCAACCATGCCGGCTTCCATGAGGACTGCACGGTCGGCATCGGCGAGCGGCTGTTCGACGAAATGAAGCCGGTCTGGCTGCGGATCGGCGGCTATTGGTATCCTCGCGGCGGGATCCCGATCGATGTCTTCTGGCAGTCTTCGGCGCCCCCTGCCGATCTCTGGCTGCCCGATCAGGGCGTCGCCCCGTATCGCGGGCGTGGCTGACGCCGTCGTCGCATGCAGTGATGTTAATAAAGTTTAACATCAAAGCGTGTGTTGCAGTGCAATATTAATGCAACTTTCATACCTTGTCAGCCGTTGGGGGTGAACGCGATGCCGGGTTAGCCTGTTATGCGCGCTCAGACAAAGGACAGGGTATGGCGTTACCGGCGGACGGGACCAAGATCACGCGGCTGGCACTCATTGGCAATTTTTTGCCGAGGCGGTGCGGTATCGCGACCTATACGACGGACGTGTTCACGGCGATGCGGGCGCGCTTTCCCGAGGTCGCGGTCGACGTCTATGCGATGGATGATCATCCTGGTCTGTACGAGTATCCGCCGGAAGTCGTTGGAACGATCCCCGAAACCGACCTGACCGCTTATCTGGATGCCGCGCGCAAGATCGATGCGAGCGGCGCCCAGGCAATCTGGGTGCAGCACGAATACGGCATCTATGGTGGCCCGGCCGGGGACTATCTGCTCGCGCTGCTCGACCGTACGACGCTGCCGGTCGTCGTTGCGTTGCACACAATCCTCGAACGCCCCAATCCCGACGAACGCCGCGTCATGGAGGGCCTGTTGCGCCGTGCCGCGCGCGTCATCGTGATGGCGGAGCGTGGCCGCGATATCCTCCAGCGCGTCTATGGCGCCAGCCCGCGGCAGATCGTGATGATCCCGCACGGCGTGCCCGATCGTGACCTCGTCGAACCCGACACGCTGAAGGCGCAATTCGGCTGGGAAGGCCGCAACGTCGTGCTGACCTTCGGACTGCTTGCGCCGAACAAGGGCATCGAAACAGTGATCGAGGCGCTGCCCGCGGTCATCGAACGCCATCCCAATCTGCTCTACGTCGTGCTCGGCGCGACGCACCCCAATCTCGTCGCGCATCAGGGCGAGGCCTATCGTGATCGTCTCAAGGCGCTGACCGAAGCCCGTGGCGTGGCGGGCAATGTCGCCTTCATCGACGCGTTCGTCGAACATGACGAGCTGCTGAGCTATCTGCAGGCGGCCGATATCTATGTGACGCCCTACACCAATCCGGCGCAGATCACTTCGGGCACGCTCAGCTACGCCATCGGCGTCGGCAAGCCCGTCATCTCGACCCCGTACGTCCATGCGACGGAGATCCTCGCCGATGGGCATGGCGTCCTCGTCCCGTTCGGCGATGTCGCCGCCTTCGCGCGCGAAATCGACATGCTGCTGTCGAGCGATCGCGACCGTCATCGCCTGGCCGAACGCGCCTATGCGCGCGGTCGTACGATGATCTGGCCACAGCTTGCCGAAACATCGATGGCAGAGATCCGCGCGGTGGTCGCGGCACGCCCTTTTCGTCTGGCAAAACCTTCGCCCCCGTTGAAGCCGCTTGCGCCTGACTTCGCGGCCGTCGAACGGATGAGTGATTCGACGGGCATGCTCCAGCATTCGATCTACTCGATCCCCGATCGCCGGCATGGCTATTGCATCGACGACAATTGCCGTGCGCTCATGCTGATGAGCGCGATGCCGGACATGGACGAGGTCCAGCGCGACAAGTGGACGACGATCTATGCGTCGTTCGTGCAATATGCCTGGAACCCCGACGAGCGTCGCTTCCGCAACTTCATGAGCTTCGACCGAACTTGGTGCGAGGATGTCGGGTCCGAGGATTCGAACGGTCGCACCGTCTGGGCGCTCGGCATCACCGCACGCGATGCGCAGCTGGCCAAGCATCGCGACTGGGCGACGGCGATGTATGACTCGACCGCATCCTGTGCACTCGAGCTCGGCAGCCTGCGCGCTCAGGCCTTTGCGATGCTCGGCGCGGCGGCGATGCTCGAGGCCAGCCCCGGGCATCAGCTCTCGCTGTCGATCCTGGCAAAGTTCCCGGATGTCCATCTGGCACTGCTCGAGAAGACGCGACGTCCCGAATGGCAGTGGTTCGAGATCGTCCTCGCCTATGACAATGCGCGCCTGCCACAGGCGCTCATCCGTGCGGGCCAGGCGCTCGGTCGCCAGGACCTGATCGATTGCGGTCTGGCGACACTCGAATGGATCGTCGCCAAGCAGACATCGCCCGAGGGTCGCTTCCGTGCGGTTGGCACCGAAAGCTTCGGACGCTCCTATGAAGATCCGCTGCAGTTCGACCAGCAGCCGCTGGAGGCACAGGCCACCGTCGATGCCTGCATGGCGGCGTTCGAGGCCACCGGCGACCTGCGCTGGCGTGACGAGGCCGAGCGTGCCTATCGCTGGTTCCTGGGCGGGAATGACCTCAATCTGCCGCTCGCGAGCATCGCCGATGGTGGCTGTTTCGATGGATTGATGCCGACGGGATTGAACCGCAACCAGGGTGCAGAGTCGATTTTGGCGCTGCAATTGGCCAATTGTGCGATTTCGGGGGTATCAAACGCAGCCCAAAGCGTGGCAGGAGCCTCGCGCGTCGTCGCATAGCCTCGCTAGCGTCGGCGTCCCAAGGTGGAACGGCACGCGAGGCATAAGCACGATGGACCTGTTTACCCACCAGCTGCGGTTGCACGCCGACCCGTCACGGGTCGTCGTCCGGCCCTTTCATATCGCCTGGGCCGGCAATGCCGGTGCACCCAGTCGTACCGAGCGACTGGTCGGCGAAGTCCTCGAGATGACGAGCGCTGAGGCGCGGATCCAGCTCGAGGTGGTGCTGAAGGATTTCGAGGCGCGGCACTGGCAGACGCGGCGCGTCTTCATGACGCGCTACGACCAGATCGAGGACATGCTCGGGCTTAACGGCGCGGATATCGGCGACGAGAAGCGCCAGCTGATCGGCGCCTATTTCTGTCATGAATACAGTTATGCCGCTGCCGCGCTGATGAACCCCAGCGCGGTGCCGCATTTCGACCAGTCGGGCATGCCCCCGGGCAGCCTGCGCATCCTGATGTCGATGCGCGCGGTGGGCGAAGGTCACATCTCGTCGGTCGCGTTCCGCGAAGGCATCATCACCGACCAGAATCTGATGAAGCTCGCGCCCGAGCCGCCTTTCGCGACCGCGACCGACGCGGTCGGCAGCGGCGAGGACGAGATGCCGCAGGGCCCCGTCACCGTCTATCGCCACCGCGACAGCACGCTCAGCGGCACCGTGATCTTCCCGATCACGCAGGCGCAGTCGAAGGGGCTGGAGGATTTACGCATCGTCCGCTTCCAGCACGACAATGGCGACTATGAATGGATCGGCACCTACACCGCCTATAACGGTTCGGTCATCCAGTCCGAACTGATGCGAACGCGCGATTTCCGCGCGTTCGATCTCGTCCCGATGACTGGCCCCGCCGCGCGCAACAAGGGCATGGCGCTGTTCCCGCGCAAGGTGAACGGCCAGTATATGATGATCGGCCGGCAGGACGGCGAGAACCTGTTCCTGCTGAAGTCGGACACGCTGACCGACTGGGACGACGGCGAGAAGATCCTGACCCCGCTCTATCCGTGGGAACTCGTCCAGATCGGCAATTGCGGCCCGCCGATCGAGCTCGACGAGGGCTGGTTGCTGCTCACGCACGGCGTCGGCGCGATGCGCAAATATTCGATCGGTGCAGTGCTGCTCGACAAGGACGACCCGTCAAAGGTGATCGGCCGCACGCAGCAGCCGATCCTCGCCGCCAAGGATCAGGATCGCGAGGGCTATGTCCCCAACGTCGTCTACAGCTGCGGCGCGCTGCGCCACGGCGATGCGCTGTTCCTGCCTTACGGCATCGCGGACAGCTCGATCGGCTTCGCCTTCGTCAAGATCACGGACATGCTCGCCGCGATGAAGTGAAGGACGGTCGCTCCCTCCTTAGGACTCCACCCCGGCGAAGGCCGGGGCCCAGTTGGGCGACGGAGATAATGGCGGACCGCGCTTCGTAACGTCGACCTTCCCAACTGGGCCCCGGCCTTCGCCGGGGAAGTGCGCTTAACCAGGTAGGCCGTTCCCCTCCCCGGCCTCCCGCGAAGGCGGGAGCCCAGCCTGGGTCCCCGCCTTCGCGGGGAAACACTCGCTACCGCGATGCCGCCATCGTCCGCCGGTACATCACCCAGGTCAGCAGCGCGAACAGCAGGGTCCCTCCGACCAGCGCAAAGGGTACGAACCCCTCCCCGACCAGCGCCAGCGGCGTCTCCTGGTTGGTGAGATAGACGATCCCGGCAAACCCCACGCCCCACAGCGACTCGCCGACGATCATCCCCGTCGCGGTCAGCACGCCCATCCGCCTGGCGAGCTCGGGATCGCGCGCGCGGTCGGCCCAGCGGTCATAGGCATAGCCGACCACCGCGCCGATCGTGACCGGCAACGTCACCGCCATCGGCAGATACACGCCCAGCCCGACGCCCAGCGGCGGCAACCGCAGCTTGCCCGCCTTGCCCAGCAGTTCGTCGAGCGCGATCACCGCAACACCGGTCATCGCGCCATAGCCGATCATCGCCCAGTTGAGATTGCCCCCCAGCACGCCCTTGGCGAGCGCCGAGATCAGCGCCGCCTGCGGCGCCGCCAGCGCATTGGGCCCGGCCCCCGGCGCGCCGGCAAAGCCAAGCGTGCTGCCGAGCAGGTTGAGCACCGGCGGCACGACGATCGACCCGAACACCACGCCGATCAGCAGCGCGACCTGCTGCTTCCACGGCGTCGCGCCGACCAACTGCCCGGTCTTCAGATCCTGGAGATTGTCGTTCGAGATCGTCGCGATGCCGAACACCACGCCCGTCACGATCAGGCCGTAGGCGACCAGCGCCTGCGTCGTCCCCGGCTCGACCGCGCGGCCGAACCACGACACCAGCAGGATCGATGCGGAGAGGATCGCGAGGATGCCGATGCCCGACACAGGAGAATTCGACGCGCCGATCAGCCCCGCCATATAGCCGCACACCGCCGCGATCACGAGGCCGATGACCAGAATGAACGCGAGACTCCCCGCGATCAGCCCGACCGCCGACGCCTCGAGCGGCCCGCCCTGGAGGACCGTCCACAGCAGGATCCCGATCGGGACGAGCATCGCCAGCGATGCAATCCCGACGATCCCGATCGGGATGTCGCGCTCCTCGAGTGCCAGCACTTCGCCGCCGCGCTTGGCTGCCGACGCCGCCAGCGCCGATCGCACGCCGCCGACCACGGGTCCTGCGATCTTGAGCAAGGTCCAGATCGCCGCGACGCCGATCACGCCCGCACCGAAGAACCGCACGTCCGACCGGAACACGGTCGTCGCGATCACCTCCGCGGTGCCGGTTACGCTTCCCGCCGAGGTCAGGATTGGCAGCAGGATCCACCAGCCGATCACCACGCCCGTAAACATTGCCATCCCGACCGAGATTCCGACCAGATGCCCCGCGCCCAGCAGCGCGAACGACAGTCCACCCGAAATCCCGGTCGCGCCTGCGCCAACGCGGAACCACGTCGCGGCCTCGGCAGCGACCAGCTTGGTCTGCGTCAGGATCGCGAACCCGGCCGACACCAGCGCGTTGACGACGATGATGCCGAGCCCGCGTGCGCTCTCCTCGCCGCCCTCACGGCTGCCCGCGCCGACTTTCAGCACTTCGGCGGCCGCGCGGCCCTCCGGATAGGGCAGCACCGTGTCGACGACGAGTGCACGGCGCAGCGGGACCGAGAACAGCACGCCGAGCACGCCGCCGAACATCGTGATCGCCGCGGTGGTGAAGAACGGGAACCCCTGCCACCAGCCGATCATGACGAGGCCGGGCAACACGAAGATGATCGCCGCGAGCGTGCCCGCGGCGGACGCGATCGTCTGGACGATGTTGTTCTCGAGGATCGTCGAATCCTTGAACAGCCGCAGCACGGCCATCGAGATCACCGCGGCGGGGATCGACGTCGCGAAGGTCAGCCCGATCTTCAGTCCGAGATACACATTGGCCGCGGTGAACAGCAGCGTGATGATCGCGCCGAGCACGACCCCGCGAAAGGTAAGCTCGCGCATGCTCGTCTCGGGCCCGGTCTTGGATACGCCCCGCGTCGCGTCGGTCATCAGATTGTCCTAACCAGAAACACGTGCCCCGGCGGAGGCCGAGTCCCAGTCGGAACGTCCTCCAACCGGGCCTCGGCCTCCGCCGGGGTCCTAGCCGTCAGGATGCCGCGCTCTTGCCGTGAGCGCAACCGGCCGGATCAGCGCGCTACCATCCGCCGCGCGAAATGCACCGTGACCGCGCGCGTCACGCTCTCCGCAATCCGCTGCCGCCCCTCATCGCTGTCGAGAAACGCCGCGTCCTGCGGGTTCGAAATATAGCCCGTCTCGAACAGGATAGAGGGCATGTCGGGCGCTTTGAGCACCATCAGCGACGCCATGCGGTGGAAATTCGGCTTGAGCGGCATCAGCGGCTTGGCCTCGCGTCCCAACAACCGCGCGAACGTGGCGGACGCGTTCATCGTCTCGCGCTGCGTCAGGTCGATCAGGATCGACGACACGTCGGCAGGCGCCTCGCCGAGATTCACCCCGGAGATCACATCCGCCTTGTTCTCGCGCGCGGCTAGCCGCGCCGCCTCCTTGTCGGACGCCACCTCGGACAGCGTATAGGCAGTCGCGCCGCTCGCGCCTTCGGATCCGGTACTGTCGCAGTGGACCGAGATGAACAGGTCCCCCTTCAACCGTCGTGCGACGCCGTACCGTTCGCGCAGCACGAGGAACCGGTCGTCGCTCCGCGTCAGCGCGACGCGCACCCGGCCCGAAGCAAGCAGCGCGTCACGGATCGCCTTGGCGACCTTGAGGGTCACGTCCTTCTCGCGCAGCCCGTCAGGCCCGATCGCGCCGGGATCGACACCGCCATGTCCGGCGTCGATCACCACCAGCGGACGCATGTCGTCGCCCTCGACCCGCGGCAGCGTGATCCCGCGCGCGCGCGGCGGCACCGGGATCGACACCTTGTACCGCGGCGCCGCCCGCGCGGCGAAAGTGACCGGGAAGAAATTCAGCGGGCCGGCGATACTGGCCTGCGTAAAGGCCGCATCGTCGACGCGGCGCAAGGCCAGCGTCAGCTCGCGTCCCTGCGAATCGAACCCGCCATCGGCCACGATCACCGGCTCGGACAGGTCGAACAGCATCCGCAGCCCGGACCCGCCATGCCGGCGCTGCGTGATGCGGGTCACGACGCCGCCCGGCTTCGCGGTTCCGCCGGGCGTCGCGTTCGCGATATCGACCGCGATCTGCCGTCGGCCGGTCAGGATCTGGCTCGCGCCGCTGCCGACCGGTGCATCGAAGCGGATAACGATCTGCGTCCGGCCGATCGCGATGCTCTGTACGGACGCCGCCAGCGCCGGAACGCCGGACAGCCAGCCGAGCAGCAGAGCGATGATCGCAACCATCCTGCGTCCATGCCGTGCGACCGCGCTGCCGGTCCAGCGAAAAGCCATTCTACACTCCCTGGATCGGTCGAGCCCGACCGAAACGAGACGCCTACGCCACGCCCCCGCAAGAGGATCTTGCGGAGCAGGGTTAATAGCCTGTTTGCCTTGGTTTTCCCATATCCGTGGCTGCCGGCGCGGCTGCCGGACAGATCGCCGCCCGGAAATTCAGCCTGTGAAAATGGCAGGTTTCAAGGCTTCGGACGGCCCCGCGCCGGGCCAGTTGCGGGATCTGCAATGCGGTGCTAGTCCTGCCGTGCACCCGTGCGTCGCTAGAGTTTGCCAGCGACGCGCCGGTCTCAACGCCCGCCTTCGGATCCTCGACGGCGCGGCAATTTCAGGTTGACGCTCGAATGACGCATTCCCCCCGCCCCGCTCACCGATCGGCCTTCGCCGACGGGATCGCGGTCGTGCGGGCGCCGCAGGGTGAGTTCCCGCGGCATGCGCGTCGAGCAGAGGCAGTTTCGCATACCTTCCGCGAGTCCGGGCGTCCGTGTCCGACCGCACCACCATCAAGCGCGCGACGGCTGCCATCAGGCCCGGCGCGCGCGCGGAGAATCTATTATGACAACGCGTATGCTGATCGACGCACGCCACCGGGAAGAAACCCGGATCGCCGTCGTCAAGGGTAACCGGATCGAGGAATTCGATTTCGAAAGCGCCGAGCGCAAGCAGCTCAAGGGCAACATCTACCTCGCCAAGGTCACGCGGGTCGAGCCGTCGCTCCAGGCGGCGTTCATCGATTACGGCGGCAATCGCCACGGCTTCCTCGCGTTCAGCGAGATCCATCCCGATTACTACCAGATCCCCAAGGAAGACCGCGACGCGCTGCTCCGCGAAGAGGCCGAGCATGCCGCCGAGGAGGCCGCCCTGCGCGCCGACTATGACGCGGACGACGAAGAGGGTGACGACGAGGACGATATCGAGCGCTTCGAGGACGATGGCGGGGTAGATCCCGACGTCGCCGAGGAGCTCGAAGGCGGCGAAGAGACCGGCGAAGCCCCGCGTCGCAAGCGCAAGCCGAACGGCGACGAGGCCGCGGTCGAGGATCTGCGCGAGCGTCGCATGAACCTGCGCCGCCGCTACAAGATCCAGGACGTGATCCATCGCCGTCAGGTGCTGCTCGTCCAGGTCGTCAAGGAAGAGCGCGGCAACAAGGGCGCAGCCCTGACCACGTACCTGTCACTGGCGGGCCGCTACTGCGTGCTGATGCCCAATACGAGCCACGGCGGCGGCATCTCGCGCAAGATCAGCAACGCGGGCGACCGCAAGCGCCTGAAGTCGATCATGGCCGACATGCAGCTGCCGCCCTCGATGGGCTGCATCGTCCGCACCGCCGGGCTGCAGCGCAGCAAGGTCGAGATCAAGCGCGACTTCGATTACCTCGCCCGTCTGTGGGACGGGATCCGCGAAGCGACGCTGAAGGCGTCGGCGCCCGCGCTCGTCTACGGCGACAGCGACCTCATCAAGCGCGCGATCCGCGACATCTACAACAAGGAAATCGAAGAGGTCATCGTCGAGGGCGAGGACGGCTATCGCCAGGCGCGCGAGTTCATGCGCCTGCTGATGCCGACGCACGCCCGGCGCATCAAGCATTACGCCGACCCCGTGCCGCTGTTCCAGCGCGCGGGCGTCGAGGATCAGCTGTCGGCGATGTACCATCCGGTCGTCCAGCTGAAATCGGGCGGCTATCTGGTCATCAACCCGACCGAGGCGCTCGTCTCGATCGACATCAACTCGGGCCGCTCGACGCGCGAACACAGCATCGAGCAGACCGCGACCGCGACCAACCTCGAGGCCGCACAGGAAATCGGTCGCCAGCTGCGCCTGCGCGACATGGCCGGGCTCGTCGTCATCGACTTCATCGACATGGATAACAATTCCAACGTCCGTAAGGTCGAGAAGGCGATGAAGGAGGCGCTGAAGAACGATCGCGCGCGCATCCAGATCGGTCGCATCTCGTCGTTCGGCCTCATGGAAATGAGCCGCCAGCGGCTGCGCACCGGCGTGCTGGAAGCGTCGACCCGCGCCTGCCCGCATTGCGAGGGCACCGGGCTCGTCCGCACCGCGTCGTCGTCGGGCATCTCCGCGCTCCGCCTCATCGAGGACGAGGCCGCCCGCGGTCGCGGCTCGCTGCTGACGCTGCGCGCGAGCCAGGAAGCGGCCGTCTACATCCTCAACCGCAAGCGTGCCGACATCGCCGAGATCGAGGATCGCTACGGCGTGATCGTCGAGATCATCCCCGGCCAGGACGAGGAAGGCGCGCACATGACGGTCGAGGCCAGCGGCCCGCCGCCCGCGCACCCGCCGAAATTCGTCCAGATCATCGAAGAGGACGAGGACGATCTTCCCGAGGAGATCGAGGACGAGATCGAGGAGGACGAGGTCGAGGAGGCCGAGGCAGAGCAGCCGCGCCGTCGTGAGGGGGGCCGCGAAGGCGGACGCGAACAGGCCGCGCCGCGTGAAGGCCGCGATGCCGATGGCGAGGGCGGCAAGAAGCGCCGTCGCCGCCGCGGTCGTCGGGGCCGGGCACGCCCAGGTGAGGACGGCGCCGTCGGTGGTACGAACGAGGATGGCACGTTCGAGGACGTCGACACCAATGTCGAGGAAATCGACGAAGGCGTCGGCGAGATCGTCGAAGTCGGCGGTGGCGAGGAGATCGAGGGTACGACTCCGGCCGAGCAGGCCAACGGCGTCGAAGGCGAAGGCCGTCGTCGTCGCGGACGTCGCGGACGTCGCGGTGGTCGGCGCAACGAGCAGGGCGGCGAGCAGACCGGCACCGAGACGGGCGAGTCGATTGCCGTCAGCAGCATCGACACCGCGGCACTGATCGCCGAGGCACCCGAGCCGGAAGCGTTTGCGCCGGTCGAGACGTCCGAGGCCGAGCCGGTGTTCGAGGAGACGCCGTCCGCGCCGGTCGCCGAGGCCCCCAAGATGCGTCGTCGCCCGCGCGCGCGTGCGGCCGCCGCGACGATCAACGCCGACCCGGTCGCCGATACTGCGCCCAAGTCGCGTCGGGGTCGCAAGCCGCGTCCGGTCGAGACGGCCGACGAGACGACCATGGCACCAGAACCGGTCGTATCCGAAGTGCCCGTCACGCCCGAGCCGCAGGAACAGGCCGCTCCCGAACCGGCCGCGGCGGAGCCCGCGCGCAAGCCTGCACGGCGTCGTCGCGAGGCGGTTGCCGAGGCGACGATGGACGAGGTCGGCGCCACGCCGGCCGAGACACTGGAGGCGTCCGCACCTAAGCCCAAGCGCGCCCGTCGCAAGGCGAGCGATACGGTGGTCGAGCCCGCAGTCGTCGAGGAGGCCCCTGCCAAGGTCGCCAAGCCGCGTGGTCGGCCGCGCAAGGCCGCGGTGATCGAGGCCGGCGATGCCGCCCCGACCAGCGAGGTGCTTGCCGCGCCGGTCGAGACCACGCCGCCGCAGGTCGAGGTCCAGCCGCAGGACGCCGACGCGCCGGGCACGAACGACGACCCCGATGGCGCGCCGCGCCGTGGCTGGTGGCAGCGCACCTTCGGCTGACGCCGAAGCATAGCCGATGAGACGGGCGCGATCGAAAGGTCGCGCCCGTTTTCATTTCGGCGCGCGGACCAATTGGTTCCGGCGATCGGCCGCTTGGGTCGTGCTACGTCCTGCGGCTCACCATCGGGCGTCGGACCCGCCCACGTCGTCGTCCCCGCCATTGCTCCCCCGCCGCCGATCGACGATACTGCGCGATATGAAGCGCTTCGTCGCGGCCCTGACCGCCACCCTCCTGCTCTGGGCGCAACCCGCACAGGCGCAGTCGATCCTCCGCGATGCGGAAACCGAAACGATGTTCGCCGAAATGTCCGGCCCGTTGATCACCGCGGCGGGCCTGTCGCCGCGCGACGTCAAGGTCGTGCTGATCAACGACGACTCGATCAATGCGTTCGTCGCGGGCGGCCAGACCGTCTATGTCCATTCGGGTCTGCTGCAGGCGGCGGACAATGCGAACGAAGTTCAGGGCGTGATCGCGCACGAACTTGGCCACATCGCCGACGGGCATGTCGTGCTCTCCGATCGCGGTACCAAACCCGCGATGGGCATGTACCTGCTCTCGATGGTGCTCGGCCTGGCGGCGATGGCGGCGGGCAGCGGCGAGGCGGGCGCGGGGATCATGGCGGCCGGACAACAGGCCGCGATGGGCAATTACCTGGCGTTCAGCCGCACGCAGGAATCCACCGCGGATGCGAGCGGCGCGAAATATCTGCGGGAAGCGAACGTCACGGGCCGCGGCATGCTGAGCTTTTTCAAGAAGCTGCAGCAGCAGGAATATCGCTTCGGCACCGCCAATATCGACCCGTTCATGCAGTCGCATCCGCTGTCTGGCGAGCGTGTCTCGGCGCTGACTGCGGATCTCCAGGCGTCGCCCGCCTGGGCGAACAAGCCCGATGCTGCGCTCGAGGAACGCTTCCGCCGCGTGAAGGCCAAGCTAGCCGGGTATGTCCTGCCCGCGCCGCGCACGCTGCAAAGCTATCCGCCGAGCGACCAGTCGATCTACGCGCATTACGCCCGGGCTTATGCCTATCATAAATCGGGCTATCCCGACAAAGCCGATGCCGAGGCGGATGCGCTGGTCAAGGCGAAGCCCGACGATCCCTATTTCCTCGAGATCAAGGGCCAGATCCTGCTCGAGGCGGGCAGGCCGGTCGAGTCGCTCGTCCCGCTGCGCGAGGCGACCGAGGGCTCGCGCAACAACCCGCTGATCGCCACGACCTTCGGCCACGCGCTGATCGCGACCGAGAACAAGGCGAATTATCCCGAGGCGACGAAGGTCCTGCGCACCGCGGTCGGTCGCGACGATCAGAATCCGTTCGCCTGGATGCAGCTGGGCACCGTCTACGAGCTGACCGGTGATACGGCTCGCGCGGCGC
The DNA here is from genome assembly GCF_034045155.1 of Sphingomonas sp. CFBP9019. Classification (NCBI taxonomy): domain Bacteria; kingdom Pseudomonadati; phylum Pseudomonadota; class Alphaproteobacteria; order Sphingomonadales; family Sphingomonadaceae; genus Sphingomonas; species Sphingomonas sp. CFBP9019. The sequence continues at coordinate 355,973 of NZ_JAXCWK010000005.1, forward strand.
TCGCTACCGCCGAGCGCGCAAGCATGGGCGGCGACATGCGGACCGCGTCGGCCAGCGCGCAATATGCGCTTGCCAACATCCCGGCAAACACCCCCGACTGGATCCGCGCGCAGGATATCGCGATGGCCGCGCAGAACGAGATGGACGACAATCCCAAGCAGTATAAGCGGCGCCGATGAACAAGATGATGTTGCCCGCCATCGCGGCGGTCGGGGCGGTCCTGGGAGGATTCGCGGTGTGGGGCTATGATCGCCAGGGCGGTGGCGTCGAGCGCGCACAGGTCGAGTCGATCGTCCACGACTACATGCTCGCGCATCCCGAGATCCTGCCCGAAGCGATGGAGAAACTGCGCGACCGCGAGTCGGGCAAGACGGTCGCCGCCAACCGCGACGCGATCGTCACGCCGTTCGGCAGCGCCTGGGCGGGCAATCCCAAGGGCGACGTCACATTGGTCGAATATTTCGACTATAATTGCGGGTATTGCCGCGCTAGCCTGCCGATGATCGCAAAGCTGATCGCCGCAGACCCCAAGGTCCGCGTCGTCTTTCGCGAATTGCCGATCCTCAGCGCGGAAAGCCGCGTCGCTGCCCGCGCGAGCCTCGCGGCCGCCCAACAGGGCAAATTCGCGGCCTTCCACGACGCGCTCTACGCCGGCGGTCAGGTCAGCGACGCGACGATCGCGGCGGCAGCGGCGAAGGCCGGGGTCGACATCAATCCGGCAGGCTTCACCAAGACCGCCGATGCCGAGATCGGCAAGAACATGGAGACCGCGGCCAAGCTCGGCATGACGGGCACGCCGAGCTGGGTGGTTGGCGACCGCATCCTGTCCGGTGCACTGCCGCTCGAGGACCTGCAAAAGGCGGTCGCCGCCGCCCGCGCCGGATAGGCCGACCTCGCAAATCCCCATTTCGTCATCCCCGCGGAGGCGGGGACCCATATTGGCGAACGTCCGAGTTTATGGATCCCCGCCTCCGCGGGGATTACGATGGGGTCGCGTCAGGCCTTACTTTCACACCCCACCGCCCCCATCTTCCCCTCACTTAAAAGGGGCCCCAATGACCGAACCGATCCTGTCCGTTGCGGGCGTCACGAAGACCTACAAAAGCGGCACCACCGCACTCCACCCCGTCGACCTGGACATCCGCAAGGGCGAGATCTTCGCGCTGCTCGGGCCCAATGGGGCGGGGAAGACGACGCTGATCAGCATCATCTGCGGAATCGTCACGCCCAGCGCTGGAACGATTACCGTCGCGGGCTTCGACGCGATCCACGACTATAAGCAGGCGCGCAGCCGCATCGGACTGGTCCCGCAGGAGCTGAACGTCGACATGTTCGAGACGGTGCTCGCCACCGTCACCTTCAGCCGCCGCCTGTTCGGTCGCTCGGGCCACAGCGCCTATATCGAACAGGTGCTGCGCGACCTGTCGCTCTGGGACAAGCGCCATGCCAAGATCATGGAATTGTCGGGCGGGATGAAGCGCCGCGTCCTGATCGCCAAGGCGCTGAGCCACGAGCCCGAGATCCTGTTCCTCGACGAACCCACCGCGGGCGTCGACGTCGCGCTGCGCCGCGACATGTGGAAGCTCGTCCACCGCCTGCGCGAGGGTGGCACGACGATCATCCTGACCACGCATTATATCGAGGAGGCCGAAGAAATGGCCGACCGCGTCGGCGTGATCAACAAGGGCAGACTGCTGCTCGTCGACGACAAGGCATCGCTGATGAAACAGCTCGGCAAGCGCGAACTCGATCTGGCGTTGCAGGAGCCGATGACCGCGATCCCGCCCGAGCTTGCCGAATGGGACGTGTCGCTGCAGGACGACGGCAAGCGCCTGCGCTATGTATTCGACGCACAGGCGGACCATACCGGCATCCCCTCGCTCCTGCGCAAGCTCGCCGAACTCGGCATCGGCTTCAAGGATCTCGAAACCAGCAAGTCGAGCCTCGAGGACATCTTCGTCGATCTCGTCGGAGAGCGCGCATGAACACCCCCTTCCTCAACTGGCACGGCGTCTGGGCGATCTATCGGTTCGAAATGGCGCGGGCCTTGCGCACGCTGTGGCAGAGCCTCGTCACCCCCGTCCTCACGACGTCGCTCTATTTCATTGTCTTCGGCGGTGCGATCGGCAGCCGGATGCAGGAGGTCGGCGGTGTCGGCTATGGCAGCTTCATCGTCCCCGGCCTCATCATGCTGTCGCTGCTGACGCAGAGCATCGCGAATGCATCGATCGGGATCTACTTCCCCAAATTCACCGGCACGATCTACGAACTGCTCTCCGCGCCCGTATCCGCGATGGAGATGGTGATCGGCTATGTCGGGGCGGCGACCACCAAGTCGGTGATCATCGGCCTGATCATCCTGGCGACCGCCGCCTGTTTCGTACCGCTGCATATCGCGCATCCGTTCGCGATGTTCGCCTTCCTGATCCTAACGGCCGTCGCGTTCAGCCTGTTCGGCTTCATCATCGGCGTCTGGGCGAACGGCTTCGAACAGCTGAACTTCGTCCCCGCGCTGCTGATCACGCCGCTGACGTTTCTCGGTGGCGCCTTCTACTCAATCGACATGCTGCCCCAGCCCTGGCGCACGCTCAGCCTGGCCAACCCGGTCGTCTATTTGATCAGCGGGTTTCGCTGGAGCTTCTTCGGGCAAGGTGATGTCGCGGTCGGCATCAGCCTCGCGGTGACCGCGGCGTTCCTCGTCGCCTGCCTCATCGTGATCGCGTTGATCTTCAAGACCGGCTGGCGGATGAAGAACTAGGCGCGCCACGCCCCGCGCGCCATCGGCCGCACGACCAGCGCGTTGATGTCGATTGCGATGTGAAACGCGATTGCCATCCACACGCTGTTCGTCAGGCCGTAGAGCACGGACAGCGCGACCCCCGACAGCGTCGTCGCAACGACGCCGCGCCACCCCTGATAGCGGTGCACCCCGCCGAAGCAGAGGGCGGCGATGATCGTCCCGGCCAGCGCGCTGCCGGACACCAGCGCGATCAGCAGCGGGAGGAACAGGCGGAAGAACAGCTCTTCGCTGACCCCGGCACTGATCGCGAGGGCGATGGCCGGGAGAATGTCCTTGCGCGTCTTCGGCAGGACATCGGGGAAGGTGCCGATCTGGAACGCGCGGCGGCCGCGGCGCCACAAGGCATGCGTGATCGCCGCGTTCGCGAGCGTGCCGAGCGCCATGCCGAGGATCAGTGGCGCGATCGGCAGGCGCGGCCAGTCGTCCGGCACCAGCGCGATTGCCGCCGGCTGCGCCGCCGCGAGCGGATTTTGGCCGAGCAGTACGAGGCCAATCAGAGCGGGCAGACCGAACGACACCGCCAACCCGACCGCCCAGGCCGTCATACGCTTTGCAGGGCCGCTCCCTGATCGTGTTGGCAGGCGAGCGCGGAACGTCCGCCCCCGCCACAGGATCGCCAATACGTAGACGGCGACGATCGCGAGCAGTGTCTGCGCGACCATCACCGCGGCCGGATTAGTCGCGCAACAGGTCGTTGATGCTCGTCTTCGACCGCGTCTGCGCGTCGACCCGCTTGACGATCACGGCGCAGTAGAGCGCGGGCTTGCCGTCCCCGCCGCCGATCGAACCCGGCACGACGACCGCATAGGGCGGCACTTCGCCCTTGAAGACTTCGCCGGTCGCGCGGTCGATGATCTTGGTCGACGCGCCCAGATACACGCCCATCGACAGCACCGCGCCCTCACCGACGCGAACGCCCTCGGCGACCTCGGCACGCGCGCCGATGAATGCGCCGTCGCCGATGATCACGGGGTCGGCCTGAAGCGGCTCGAGCACGCCGCCGATGCCGGCACCGCCCGACAGATGGACGTTCTTGCCGATCTGCGCGCAGGATCCGACGGTCGCCCAGGCGTCGACCATCGTGCCCTCACCGACATAGGCGCCGATATTGACGAAGCTCGGCATCAGGATCGCGCCCTTGGCGATGAAGCTGCCGCGGCGCGCGACCGCGCCGGGAACGACGCGGATGCCGGCCGCGCGGAACTCGGCCTCGCCCCAGCCCGCGAACTTCGACGGCACCTTGTCGAACGCGGGTGCGCCGCCCGATCCGCCGTCGATCACGACATTGTCGTTGAGGCGGAACGACAGCAGTACGGCCTTCTTCAGCCATTGATTGACCTGCCACCCGTCGCCGACGGGCTCCGCGACCCGTGCGGTGCCCGCATCGAGCATCGCCAGCGCGCTGTCGACTGCATCGCGGATCTCGCCCTTCGTCTCCAGACCGAGATTTGCCCGGTCGTCCCAGGCGGCGTCGATGATCGTCTGCAGGCTGCTCATGATGTCTCCAGGATGGTTTCCAGCCACGGCGCGAGCACCGGGATGGTGAAATCGATATGATCGCGTTCCGCGCCCGGCGACTGTTCGGACCCGTTGTCGACCCACACCGTCGTCATGCCGATCGCCTTGGCGGGCAGCAGATTGCGGACCATGTCGTCGACGAACAGAGATTGGGCGGGGTCGATGTCGAACGCGGTACAAAAGCCTGCATAGGCCGATGCATGCGGCTTGGGCATCAGGTCCATCGCATGGATGTCGTGGATCGCCTCGAAACTCGCGCCAAGCCCGAGACGGTCGAGGATCTTCAGCGCATAGGGCGTGTCGCCGTTGGTGAAGATCAGCTTGCGCCCGGGCAGCTTGGCGATCGCCGCGACCAGCGGCGCATCATGCTCCAGCACGTCCATCTCGATGTCATGGACATGCGCGAGGAACGCGTGCGGATCGACGTGATGCTCGGTCATCAACCCCGACAGCGTCGTGCCGTGATTGTGGAAATAGCCCTTCTGCACGCGCCGCGCCTCGTCATGCTCGAGCCCGAGCAGGTCCTGGATGAACCCGGTCATCCGTGCGTCGACCTGCGAAAACAGATCGGCGCTCGCCGGATACAGCGTGTTGTCCAGATCGAAGATCCAGTTGCGGACATGGTCAAGTCGGGCAAGCATCGGAGCGAACCTCTAGGCACCGCGGCGCGCAGGGACAAGCCGGCGCGGTCAGGTCACGCCAAGCGCTACGCAGCAAATTTGGCGGACACTGGATAAGCTACCGCTCGGTACCTATATCCGATGCATGACACGCTATTCCATGCTCGATCTCGTCCCCGTCGTCCAAGGCGGCACCGTTTCACAGTCGCTCGCCAATGCGGCCGATCTCGCGCGCCATGCCGAGAGCGTCGGATTCCAGCGTTACTGGGTCGCCGAACATCACGGCATGACCGGTATCGCCTCTGCTGCGACTGCGGTCGTGATCGCGCATATCGCCGCCGCGACCAGTACGATCCGCGTCGGATCGGGCGGCATCATGCTCCCGAACCACGCCCCGCTGGTGATCGCCGAGCAGTTCGGGACGCTCGACGCGCTGTTCCCCGGCCGGATCGACCTGGGTCTCGGCCGCGCGCCCGGCTCGGACCAGCGGGTGGCCCGCGCGATGCGCCGCACGCTCGAAACCGACGCCAACGCCTTTCCGCAGGACGTGATGGAGCTGCAGAGCTATTTTGCCAATGACGGCCAGACCGGCATCGTCGCGACGCCGGGCGCGGGCGCGGATGTCGAGATGTGGATCCTTGGCTCGAGCACCTTCGGTGCGCAGCTCGCCGCCGCACTCGGCCTGCCCTATGCCTTTGCGTCGCACTTCGCGCCTGATGCGCTTGATGCGGCAATCGCCATCTATCGTCGCGATTTCCGCCCTTCGGCACGACTGGCAAAGCCGCACGTCATGGCAGGGTTCAACGTCTTTGCCGCGGATACCGATGCCGAGGCCGAACTACTTGCAAGTTCGCAGCAACAGTCGTTCGTTGCGCTGCGTACCGGTAATCCGCGTCAGTTGCCGCCGCCGGTCGCGGGCTATCGCGACTCGCTCGGCGCGCAAGGCAACCAGATTCTCGACCATGTCCTGCAATGCTCGGCCGTCGGCAGTCCGGCCAAGGTCGCGCGCGGGATCGCCGCGTTCGTCGAGCGTACCGGCGTCGACGAGGTGATGGTGACGAGTGCGATCTTCGACCACGAAGCGCGCAAGCGGAGCCTGTCGATCACCGCCGACGCGATGCAGGAGTTGAAGATCGCGGCCTGATCAGCTCGCGGCGGGCAGTCTCAGGCGGACCATGAGTCCGCCGAGGTCCTCACTCTCCTCGAGCCCGACCGTGCCCTCGTAGATCTCGGCGACGTCGCGGACGATCGCGAGCCCCAGCCCCGTTCCCGGCTTGCCCGTATCGAGCCGCACGCCGCGATCGAAGATGCGGACGCGCTGTTCCTCGGGGATCCCGACGCCGTCGTCTTCGACCAGGAACTCGACGAACCCGGCCTGCGCGCCGACCGTCACGAAGACGCTGCCACCGCCATATTTCGCGGCGTTCTCGATCAGGTTGCCGAGCATCTCGTCGAGGTCCTGGCGTTCGACATGAACCTTGAGCGTCTTGTCGCCGGTAATGTCGATGCGGACATGCCGATACAGACGGGCGACCGCACGTTCGACCGATTCGAGGCTTGGCCAGACATCGGCACGACTATGCGCCGAGCCGCGCCGGCCGACCGCACGCGCACGCGCGAGGTGATGATCGACCTGGCGCCGCATCGTCCGCGCTTCACGAATGACGGTATCGGCCAGATCGTCCGATTGCGCGGTCGCGGCGTTCATGATCACGGTCAGCGGGGTCTTCAGCGCATGCGCGAGATTGCCCGCATGCCGTCGCGCTTCCTCGGCCTGTCGTTCGTTATGTTCGATCAACGCGTTCAGTTCCTCGACCATCGGCGCGACCTCGATCGGCATCGCGCTGCCCACCCGGTTGGACTGGCCGGCGCGCATCCGAGCAATCTCTTCGCGGACACGGCGCAGCGGCCAGAGCCCGTAGAAGGTCTGCATCGCGGCCATGATGATCAGGCCGAGGCCAAGCAGCGCGAAGCTGCGGACCAGCGTGCGCCGCAGCGTCGTGATCTGCGCATCGAGCCCTTCGCGAGCCTGCGCGACCTGGAAGCGCCAGTGGATCTTCGATCCGGGCAGGACGACGTCACGTTCGACGACCCGCAGCGATTCGTCGCGAAACTGTTTGCTGTCGTAGAAATGCACGTTCAGATCGTCATGCGACGACCCGAACGCCAGCCGGCGGTCCCAGAGCGAGCGTGATGGGAAATCCTCGCGCCCCCGGCCCGATACCTGCCAGTACAGCCCGGAACCGGGCTCAAGGAACCGCTGGTCGGCGGCGGCTTCGCGCGTGAAGATCACCTCGCCCTCGGGCCCGATCTCGGACGAACTCAGCAGCGAGCGGAGGACATACTCCAGCTGGTCGTCGAAATTGCGCGTCACCGCGCTCGACAAGACACGGTCGAGCGCAAACCCGCCCGCCCCCAGCAGCACCGTGATCCACACCGCCGCGATCAGGATCATGCGTCCCGACAGCGATCCCTTCGCCCGGGCCTGCACGTGAAGCGGCAGGTCGGCAGCCAGCGGGGGCGTGTTCATCAGGCGTCCGGCGCAATCATGTCGGTCAGGCGTCGGGATCTTCGAGGCTGTAGCCAAGCCCGCGGATCGTCGTGATCACGTCCTGACCCAGCTTCTTGCGGATACGCGTCACGAACACCTCGATCGTGTTCGAATCGCGATCGAAATCCTGGTCGTAGATATGCTCGATCAATTCGGTGCGGCTGACGACCTTGCCCTTGTGATGCAACAGATAGCTCAGCAGCTTATATTCCTGCGCGGTCAGCTTCACCGGCTCACCCGCACGCGTCACCTTGCCGCTGCGCGTATCGAGGCGGATGTCGCCGGCGGTCAGTTCGGAGGAGGCGTTACCGCTCGCACGGCGGATCAAGGCCCGCAGGCGCGCGATGAGTTCCTCGCTCTGGAACGGCTTTGCCACATAGTCATCGGCGCCCGCATCGAGCCCGGCGACCTTGTCGGACCAGCTGTCGCGCGCGGTCAGCACGAGGACGGGCATGACCTTGCCCTCCTTGCGCCAGCGGTCGAGCACGGTGAGGCCGTCGATCTCGGGCAGACCGAGGTCGAGCACGACGGCGTCGTAATTCTCGGTCGAACCCAGGAAATGCCCCTCCTCGCCATCGACTGCGAGGTCGATCGCATAGCCGGCGCCCTCGAGGGTATTCTTGAGCTGAGCCCCGAGATTCGGCTCGTCCTCGACGATCAGAACGCGCATGATAATCCTCTCGCTTGAATTGCTCGCGGCCAGGCTACTGGCCGGTGCGGCCGATGATCTGGCCAGTCCGGCCATCGACGTCGACCCAGATCACATTGCCATTGCGCAGGAACTTCAGCGTGTAAATGCCGCTGCCCGCATCATAGTCGAAGCCAAGATACTGCGCGCCCTGCATCATCGGCATCACCCGCGCCTCGATCTCGCGCAGCGACAGCGACCGGCCGGTCCTGCGCGCTTCGAAGGCGGAACGCTGGTCGCCATGTCGCTGATCGGGAGCCTGCGCCACCGCAACGCCCGCCGCCAACGGCGTCAGCATCGGGAAAGCAGCAAGAGTTGTCAGGAACAGCAGCATCTTCATGGAGGTGGCATAGGCCCGGCGCATTGAACAGCCTGTGAATGAGGGCGACAGCAGGACGACAGCATAGTGTAACTTGCCTGCATCACCCGGCGACCCTAGGTGACCCGGACATGGCAGCACCTATTCTCGCATTCGAAGGCCTCGGCCTTGTCCAGGGTTCTGGATGGCTTTTTCGCAACCTCGACATCCATATCGGTCCGCGCGATCGCCTCGCGCTGATCGGGCGCAACGGCGCGGGCAAGACGACCTTGCTCAAGCTGCTCGGCGGCAGCATCGAGGGCGATGAGGGCCGCCGGACGATCGTCCCAGGCACGCGGGTCGTCATCCTCGAGCAGGAGCCCGACCTGCGCGGCTTTGCGACCCTGCGCGATTACGTGATGGGCGGCGACGATGCGCCGGTCAGCTACGAAGCCGACTCGATCGCCGATCAGCTCGGCATCGATCTGTCGCGCGAAGCCGCATCCGCCTCGGGTGGCGAGCGCCGCCGCGCGGCGATCGTCCGTGCGCTGGGGCAGGACCCCGACGTGCTGCTGCTCGACGAGCCGACCAACCATCTCGACATCGGCGCAATCGAATGGATCGAGGACTGGCTCAAGCGCTTCCGCGGCGCGTTTGTCGTGATCAGCCATGACCGTACCTTCCTGACGCGTCTCACCAAGCAGACCCTGTGGCTCGACCGCGGCGCGATCCGGCGTGCGGAGATCGGTTTCGGCGGATTCGAGGCGTGGACCGAACAGGTCTATGCCGAGGAACAGCGCCAGGCCGAGAAGCTCGACGCACGCCTGAAGCTGGAAGAGCATTGGCTGCTTCGCGGCGTCACCGGGCGGCGCAAGCGCAACCAGGGACGCTTGACCAAGCTGCACGAGATGCGCGCCGAACGCGCCTCGATGATCGGGCCGCAGGGTTCGGCCAACCTCGTCACCAGCAGCGATGACACCAAGTCGAAGGTCGTGATCGACGCGAAGCACGTCACCAAGGCGTATGGCGACCGGACGATCATCGGCGACCTGACGTTGCGCGTCACGCGCGGCGACCGGATCGGCATTGTCGGCCGCAACGGCGCGGGCAAGTCGACGCTGCTGAAGCTGCTGACCGGCGAGATCGAACCCGATGGCGGGACGATCAAGCTCGCCAAGACGCTCGATGCGGTCGTCATTGATCAGCAGCGCAGCCTGATGGCGCCCGAGAAGACGGTGCGCGAAGTCGTTGCCGATGGCGGCGACTGGATCGACGTGCTCGGCGTCCGCAAGCATATCCACGGTTATCTGAAGGAGTTCCTGTTCGACCCGAACATGGTCGACGCCAAGATCGGGTCGCTATCGGGTGGCGAGCGATCGCGGCTGCTGCTCGCGCGCGAATTCGCCAAGCCGTCGAACCTGCTCGTGCTCGACGAGCCGACCAACGATCTCGACCTCGAAACGCTCGACCTGTTGCAGGAGGTGATCGGCGATTATGACGGCACCGTCCTGATCGTCAGCCATGATCGCGACTTTCTCGACCGGACCGTGACGATCACGCTCGGGCTCGACGGGTCCGGGACCGTCGATGTCGTCGCCGGCGGATATGAGGATTGGGAAAAGCGCCGTGCGACCCAGACCAGCGGCAAGCGGGCCTCCAAGAAGGTCGCCGCGACCGCGCCGCCGGCCCCCGCGCCCCGCGCGAAACTGACCTACAAGGATCAGCGCGACTATGAGTTGCTCCCCAAGCGGATCGAGGCGCTCGACGCTCAGATCGCGAGCGATGCCGCAAAGCTTGCCGCGCCGAACCTGTACATGCGCGACAATGCGACCTTCGCCAGGCTGACCGCCGCGATCGAGGCGGCGCGCGCCGAAAAGGAGGCTGCGGAACTCCGCTGGCTCGAACTGGCGGAGCAGGTTGGCGAATAGCGGCAGCTAAACCGTTCCGAACCATTTGGAACTTGACACATGTTACCGCGTTGCAGCATCCCGCCATTGTACGTTTTGGAGAGTCTTATGAAGCTGAAGAACCTGACCGGTAGCGCGCTCGCTATCGCTATGATGTCCACGTCGGTTGCAGCCGTTGCTGCGCCTGCCAACCCTGCGTCGAGCCTGTCGGTTTCGAAGGCACGCATCGGTTCGGCAACGACCGGCAAGAACAAGGCTGCAGGCGCTGGCGTGATCGCCGGCCTGATCGCAGCTGGCGTCGTTGCGATCGGCGTTGTCGCCATCGTCAAGGACGACAACGACAACGATTCGGACAGCAACTAAGCTGTTCTGAGGGTCGGCGCTTAGGCGCCGGCCCTTTTTACGTTATTTGCTGATCGCGCGCCCGGACCGCCCCGCCAAGTCAACGATATACTGCCAGGCAACACGCCCGGAACGACTTCCCCGCTGCGTTGCCCATGTCAGGGCCTCGTCGGGCTGAAATGGCAGGTCGTGTAGCGCCGCATAGCCCGCGACGATCGCCAGATAGCCGTCCTGATCGACGGCATGAAACCCCAGACTGAGTCCGAACCGATCCGCCAGCGCCAGCTGGTCGTCGATCGAATCGCGTGGATTGATGGCACTTTCCTGTTCGGCGATATCGCGTGGCGCCAGATGCCGGCGGTTCGCCGTCACGGCCAGACGCACATTGGCGGGACGTGGCTCTGCACCGCCTTCGAGCACGGATCTCAGCACACGCGCCTCAGACGAAGTATCGATGCCGAGATCGTCGACGAAGACGATGAAAGCGCGGTCCACGGGTGCCAGCATCGCAAACAGGTCCGGCAGCGCGGTCATGTCGGCGATCTCGATCAGCGCGACATTGCCCTGTTCGGCCTGGACCGCGGCGACGACGCTTTTCACCAGCGCCGATTTACCGGTGCCGCGCGCGCCCCATAGCAGCACGTCATGCGCTGCGTGGCCGCGGGCGACCCGCCGGACCATGTCCAGCAGCAGGTGCTTCTGCCGATTGATGCCGATAAGCAGATCGAGCGGCAGCGGGGCGAAACCGCGGATCGGAACGAGCGACTGGTTGCGCCACACATAGGCGGGAAACGCCAGACAGTCCGCTACTGGCGGCAGCGGCGGCGAGAGGCGTTCGAGCGCGGCGGCGATCCTGTCGAGCGGGTCGGTCATCGCGCGGTCATGACGGCACCGCCGCCGTGCGACAAGGTCTAACGGAGCTGGGCGAGATGGCTGGCGATGGCGCGATCCCCGGGGGCCAGCGCTACCGCCTTGGTCAGCACCTGCCGCGCACCGTCCAGCTTGCCGACGCCCGCCAGCGCGATGCCATAGGCGTCGGTCGCCGCTGCATTCATCGGCGCAAGCGCATGGGCGGCGCGCGCATAGCGAAGCGCTGCCGTATCTGCGCCGTCACGCGGCGCCGCCCCGGCATAGGCGCGCGCGAGATCTGTCAGCAGCCCCGCGTCACGATTGCCGATCCGCCGGCGCACCGCTTCGAGCGTCTCGATCGCCGCGGTCCAGTTGCCTGCCATCACGTGCCAATGGCCAAGGATTCGCTGGCCGGTCAGGCTTTGCGGATTTTGCGAAAGATACAGGGCCAGCGCGGTCGATGCCTCGCGTTGGCGCGAGACCCGGCTCAGCGCGTCGACCAGGCGCAGCATCGTCGGTTCGTCGAAGCTGAGATCCGCGGCATGCGCATAGAGCGGTGCAGCGTCCGCGTAACGCCCCGCCACCGCGAAGGTGTCGCCCAGCGTCGACTGGGCGGCGGGCGCGCCGGGGCTTGCCCGCGCAAGGTTGCGGGCGCGGGCAAGCGCATCACCCGGCGCGCGCGCTTGAATCCGGCCGCGAATCGCCGCCAGCAGAGCGCCCGGATCCCCCGGAACCTGCAGGATCGCCGCGTCGAGCGTGCCGACCTGATCGTCGATCGCGAAGGCCGTCGCCATCCCGGTGGCACCGCGGTTTGCGCGATCGAGATCCTGCGCCACACCCTCGCGCTCACGGTCCGTCGTTGCGGTGGCGGCTGCCGCACGCGCGAAAAGCACGAGCGCATAGCTGTCGGCGTCCGCACGGGTGACGATCGGCCTCAGCACCTCCCGCGCCCCGCGCGGATCATCCGACCGCAGCAACGCGGCGCCCAACAGCCGGCGCACGCTGACGTTGAGCGGCTGTTGCCGCGCGAGACCGCGCCACATCGCGCCGGCCTGTTCGAACCGCCCCTCGGCATAGTCGAGCACACCGCTGAGCAGGATCGCACCGGGCATGCTGTCGATCGCCCCGCCAGTCTTCTGGAGCAACCCGCGCGCGAGTTCGGTCCGGCCCGCGCGCGCCGCGAGCACCGCCTGGAGATACAGCGCCTGCGGGCTGCCGGGTCGCGCCCGCTGCGCGCGTCGCGTCGCCGCCAGCATGGCGCGATACCGCCCGGCATCACCGAGCGTGGCGGCATATTCGATCAGCGCCGGATGATAATAGGCATCGCGTGCAAGCGCGCGCTCGAACCAGGGGAGTGCTGCGACCAGGCCGTACCGCCGGCGGACAATTTCGCCCTGCAACGTCAGCGCCGCGGGCTCATCCGGCAACAGCGCGACCGCGCGCGTCGCAGCATCCGCGGCGGTACCGACATCGCCGATAGCCAGCGCCACGCGACCGAGCGCAGTCCAGTTGCGCCCGTCGCGAGGCTGCTCTGCCACCAGGCGGCCAAGATCAACGCGGGCTGCAGCGCCGTTGCCGAGCAGTGCCAGCGCGGCGGCGCGGATGCGGCGAGCATAGGCGGCCTGGCGCGGTGCGGCGCGGTCGGCCGCCTCGATCGCACCGACCGGGTCATTCTGGAGCAGCCGCGCCTGCGCCTGGAACGGGTAGAGCGTGGCGATCGCGATGCCTGCATCGCGCGCGCGGGTCAGTTCGGCCTCGGCTGCGAGCCCGTCTCCCAGTTCGAGCAGGGCGCGTGCAAGGACCACATGCGCAGGCCCGTTCGACGGCGCCGCCGCGATCGCCGCCTGCGCATTGGACCGGGCCGCGCTGTAATTGCCCGACTGCAGCGTGATCCGCGCGTCGCGGAGCAAGCGTCGCGCATCGGGGGGATCGCGCCGCAGCGTCAGCAGCGTCGCCGTCCCCGCGACCGCCACCACGAGCAGCGCGATCGCCAGCAGACGGGCATGGCTCCGCGTGAACACACGCCGTCGCCGCGGTGCGCGTCTGCGGCGCAACAGCGGATATCGCGGGTCACGCATGGAGATCATAGCTTTTCAGCAGATCGTACAGCGTCGGCCGGCTGATCCCGAGCAGCCGGGACGCGCTCGAGATATTGCCCCCGGCACGGCTCAGCGCACGACGGATGGCCTTGCGATCTGCCACCTCCCTCGCCGCCCGCAGGTTGAGCCCATCGGCCGTGTCGGCGGTACCGCCGAGGTCGAGATCGGCAGCGGTAATCAGCTTGCCGTCGGCCATGATCACCGCGCGCTTGATCCGGTTTTCGAGCTCGCGGACATTGCCCGGCCAGCTCCAGCCATCGATCGCCGCGCGCGCATCGGGGGCGAGGCCGGTCACGCCGGCATTCATCGTCTTGGCATATCTGGCCAGAAAATGCCGCGCGAGCAGCGCCGCGTCGCCGCTGCGCTCGGCCAGCGAAGGGATCCGCACGACGATTTCCGCCAGCCGGTAATAGAGATCCTCGCGGAAGCGGCCCGTCGCGACCATCGCGTCGACATCCTGATGCGTCGCGCAGACGATCCGCGTGTCGACCGGGATCGCCTTGCGGCCGCCGACCCGCTCGATCACCCGTTCCTGCAGGAACCGCAACAGTTTGACCTGCAGCGTCAGCGGCACGTCGCCGATCTCGTCGAGGAACAGCGTGCCACCCGCCGCCTGTTCGATCTTGCCCTCGGTGGTCTTGATCGCGCCGGTGAACGCCCCCTTTTCATGACCGAACAGCTCGCTTTCGAGCAACGTCTCGGGAATCGCCGCGCAGTTGATCGCGACGAACCTGCCCCGCGCGCGCGGCGACGCATCATGGATACCGCGCGCGAGCACTTCCTTGCCCGTTCCGCTCGCGCCCAGCAGCATCACCGCCACATTGGCGGGCGCGACCCGTTCGAGCGTCCGCGTCACCAGCGCCATTTCGGGCGAGGCGGCGATCACGCCGCCAAATCCCGTCCCGCTCGCTGCCACCCGCGCCGCAAGCCGCCGGTTCTCCGCCTCGAGGCCATGGACGTGGAACGCACGTGCGACGATCATCCCGAGCACGTCGATATCGATCGGTTTGGCATAGAAATCCCACGCCCCCTCCGCGATCGCGGTCAGCGCGCTTTCGCGTGCACCGTGCCCGGACGCGATAATCACCTTGGTATCGGGTTTCAGCGCGAGGATTTCGCGCAGCGTCGCAAAGCCTTCGGTGACGCCGTCGGGATCGGGCGGCAGGCCGAGATCGAGCGTGACGACGGCGGGTTCGTGCGCACGAACCGCTTCGATCGCGGTGGCGCGGTCGCTGGCGACGACGATCTCATAGCCCTCATACGCCCAGCGCAGCTGTCGCTGCAGCCCGAGATCGTCCTCGACGATCAGAAGCACCGGGCGCGCCTCCACAGGGGATGCCGATGCGCTCATGCCGCCGCCTCCATCGCATCGGCCGCCGGCAACGATATGCGGAACCGCGTCCCCTCACCTTCCCGGCTGAAGACATCGAGCGACCCGCCCATCGCCTCGACCAGTTGCAGTGCCTCGAACGCGCCGATCCCGAACCCCAGCGGCTTGGACGAAGCGAACGGCCGGAACAGCTGATGGCGGACGAAGCCCGGGCTCATCCCGCACCCCTGGTCGATCACGTCGATCGCGATGGTCGCGCCGTTCGCCGCAACCGCGACGACGATCGGAGCGTCGCGGTCGCTCGCTTCGATCGCATTCTGGATCAGGTGGCCCAGCACCTGTTCGAGCCGTGCCGCCTGCGCACGGGCGACCACCTGTCCGGTCGCCTGTGCCGCGATCGGATGCTGTGCGCGACGCGCGCCGACGACGCGGTTGACCAGTGCTGCGACATCCACAGGCTGGAACGGCTCGCTGGGGGCCGCGTGCGTTTGTGAAAGCCGGGCGAGCAGCGCGTTCATGCGATCGGCTGAGTCCTGAAGAGTGGCAACCATGTCGACGCGGAACGCCGGATTGTCGGCGTGACGCTCTGCGTTGCGCGCGACCAGCGTCAACTGGCTGACGAGATTCTTGATGTCGTGCAGGATGAACGCGAAGCGGCGGTTGAACTCGTCGAACCGCTGCGCGTCCGCGAGCGCGGCATGCGCGCGGTCCTCGGCAAGGTAGCTCGCCGCCTGCCGGCCCGCGACGCGCAACAGGTCGAAATCCTCCCAGTCCAGCGCGCGATCGACCGGCGGACGGGCGAGGATGATCGCGCCAACCAGTGCACCGCCATGCACCAGAGGGACGATCGCCCAGGCGGCGGGACACGCGCTGAGCCAGTGCGGCACGCTCGCAATTTCCTCCGCCGGGGCCGTGCCGTGTCGTACGGGGTCGAGTTCGATGATCCGCGGGCTGAGACGAAGACGCACGGCCAGCGCCCGATCCGACATCGGTGCCGGCGCCGTCGCCATCTCCCAGTTCCAGGCGGCGGCGCTGCTCATGCCGAGGCCGTCGGGGACGAGCAAGAGACCGCCCGGGCTGTCGGTCAGGTCCGCCACCGCCTTCACGATCCGTCCGTCGAGCGGCGCGGCGCCGTCGCCCGGTGCGCCCAGCGTCTCGGTGAAACGCTGCCACTCCGCGCGATAATCATAGCGATGGCGAAACAGGTGCTTGGCGATCTTCACCTTCGCCCATGCGCGCAGCCACGACGTAGCCAACAGCCCGAACAGCGCGGCGGTCGCACCGCAGATGATCGCGGTCTGGATCAGCCGCGCATGATCGCCGCCATAGGCGTCGGCGACGCTGGTCGCGACGGCGGTGATCCCGACATAGCTAATCACCGCGATCGCGCCGAGGGACCGGGTGGCGACGCGCCGCGACACCGCGAACGTCCAGTCGCCGCGACGGGTGACCGCGACGAGCAGGAGCAGCGCCATGCCGATCATCGCGACACCGCGTGCGGCAACGATCACAGGCGTCCAGCGCGGCGCGACATAGGCGCTGACAGCCAGCAGCAGATCGACGCTCCACATGATCGTGACCGCGACCACGACCAGACGCCCGCCGTGCCACGCCGCGTCGGGCGAGGCCCGTGCTGCCTGATGCAGATGATGGACCAGCACCAGCGCGCTGATCGCCACCATCATCCCGAACACGAGCCGTGCCGACTCGGTCTGGGCCTGCGCATCGGCATCCATCGGCACCAGTTCGACGACTGCGAGCAGCGCGCCGATCACCGCGATCGCCACGACGGTCCCATAGACCGCACCCAGCGCGCGGTTGCCGGTGCGTTCCCGGCGTACGAGCGCGAACATGAATCCGAGCCAGGCGATGGAGCGCGCGCTCTCGGCGATCCGGGTGCTGACGTCGCGAAAGTCGATGCCCGAGACTGCGAGCGCCCAGAGCGTCGTCAGGACGAGCGGGCCGACAAAAGCCGCGTTCGACCAGCTGCCGGCCGGCCGCTGCGCCTGCCTGAACACGAGCGCGCCGAACAGCAGCGCGGCCAGCGCATGCGTCCACAGGATCAGCAGCGCAATCATGCCACGTTCAGCGCGCGCCGGTCGGCCACAGGACGACCCGGAGCGTCTGCAAAAGGATCAGCATGTCGAGAAAGGGCGAATAATTCTTGGCGTAATACAGATCATATTCGAGCTTGTGCCGCGCATCCTCGATCGATGCGCCGTAAGGATAATTGATCTGCGCCCAGCCCGTGATGCCCGGCTTCACCATGTGACGCTCGGCGTAATAAGGCAGCTGGGTTTCAAGTTCGTCGACGAATTGCGGCCGTTCGGGGCGCGGGCCGACAAAGCTCATCTCGCCGCGGAGCACGGTCCAGGTCTGAGGCAGTTCGTCGATGCGGACCTTGCGGATGAAGCGGCCGATCCGCGTGATCCGGGGATCGTCCTCCGCCGCCCAGACCGCCTTGCCCGCAATCTCGGCATCCTGCCGCATCGAACGGAGTTTCAGGATGTCGAACCCCTGATTGTACAGGCCGACGCGCCGCTGGCGGTAGAAGGCGGGGCCGCGTGACTCGAGCTTGATCGCAAGCGCGGTGACCAGGATGACCGGCAGCGTGGCCGCCAGCAGGATCAGGCTGGCGACAATGTCGAACGCGCGTTTGAACACGCTCGACAGCATCCGGCCGCTGGCGAAACCGTCGGAAAAGATCAGCCAGGACGGGTTCACGCTGTTGAGATCGATCCGCCCGGTCTCGCGTTCGAGAAAGGTCGAAATCTCGATGACCTGGACGCCGGTCGTGCGGACACGGAGCAGATCCTTGAGTGGCAGCGCGTTGCGCCGCTCTTCGAGCGCGAGGACAACTTCGCCTGCGTTCAGGTCGACGATATGCGCCGCCAGGTTCGGGATGTCGGCGCGCGGAATCGCACCGTCGACCACGGCCTCCGCCTCGCCCATCGCGACGAAGCCCGCTGCGACGAAGTTGATCCCAGGCTGTTGCGACAGAGCGAGGATGCGTGCGGCACGATGGCCCGCGCCGAGCACGACGATCCGTCGCTTGAACGTGTCGCCGCCTAGAGCGCGGCCGAGCACCGCGCGGACCGTCACCAGCAGGACTGCGGCGATCAGTGTCGCATAGAGCAGGTTCGACCGCCAGAAGGTGAGCGCGGGGACCAGGAAGAAGATCAGCGACTGGAAGATCACGCCGAGCGAGAAGGCGACCGCGAGCCGCGCGGCGGCGAACCGCAGCGACAGGAACGAGGCGACGCCATAGGCACCGACCGCGACCAGCGCGATCTGCAACGCCGCGGCAAAGGTCGCAAGCTGGAGCACGCGCGTGTGGATCGGCTCGACCGCCATGCCGATCTGATGCGCGCGGACCACCCAGCCGATCTCCCCCGCCACGACCAGCAACACGGCGTCGACGATGCCGAGCAGCAGCACCGCATAGGGGACGTAGTGTTTGAAGAGCCTGATCATCGTTCGGCGGGATCCCGACAGGGTGACTGTAAACGCACCCGACACCTAGCTGTCTCTTTGCACCAATTCGCAAACAAAGGCTGAAGACCGCGCGCTGGCGGGGTGGTTTGCGATTGGAAGTCCCGGATTGGTCGTTATACGGTCTCCCGAGTGGAGGTCGCATGACAGTTCGAACGATTATACCCGTGATTCTGTCCGGCGGTTCCGGCACCCGGCTGTGGCCGATGTCGCGTCCCGAAATGCCCAAGCAGATGCTCGCGCTGACCGCGGACCAGACCATGTTGCAGCTGACCGCAGGCCGCGCGCAGGGCGAACGTTTCGCCGCGCCGATCGTCGTCGCCAACGCCGCGCACGCCGATCTGGTCGAAGCGCAGCTGGCAGACGCGGGCGCCGAGGCACAGGCGCTGATCCTCGAGCCGATGGGCCGCAACACCGCACCCGCGATCGCACTGGCGGCGATCGCCGCGGGCGAGACCGGTGCCGGCAGCGGCGACGCGATGCTCGTCATGCCGTCCGATCACGTCATCGCCGACCTGCCCGCCTTCCACGCCGCGATCGCCGCGGCGTTGCCGATGGTCGCGCAGGGCTGGCTGGTGACGTTCGGCATCGCCCCCGACGCGCCTGAAACCGGCTATGGCTGGATCCAGGTCGGCGAGGAGCTGGCCGCGGGTGTCCACCGCGTCGCGCGCTTCGTCGAGAAGCCGCCGCTCGACAAGGCGGAGGCGATGCTGGCTTCGGGCGATCATGCCTGGAATGGCGGCATCTTCCTGTTCCGCGCCGATGCTTATCTCGCCGCGCTGGCGCAGCATGATCCCGGCATCCTGGTCGCGACGACCGATGCGATGAAGCTCGCCCGCCGCGAAGGCACGCGGGTCTATCCCGATGCCGAGGCCTTTGCCGCGTCGCCCGATGATTCGATCGACTATGCGGTCATGGAAAAGGCCGACCGCGTCGCGGTGGTGCCGGTGGCGATGGGCTGGAACGACGTCGGCAGCTGGGACGCGTTGCATGCGATCAGCGCGCGCGACGAGGACGGCAATGCGCATCGCGGCGATGGCGACGGCAGCGTGCTGGCGATCGACACGAAGAACTGTCTGGTGCGCAGCGACGGCGTCAAGGTCGCGCTGGTCGGGGTCGAGGACCTGATCGTGGTGGCGAGCGGCAACGACGTGCTGATCATGCCGCGGGGTCGCAGCCAGGAAGTGAAGAAGCTGATCGCGGCGATGAAGAACCGCTGAGGCTTTTTCGGCAATAGTGAGGACGGACAAAGGGCCGGGGATCGCTCCCCGGCCCTTTTGCTTTGGGTCGTCTTGGTCGGAACGGAGGACCGGCAAAGCCGGCCCTTTTCGTCGGACGGGACTGGAGGCTTTCGCCGTCCAGCCCGCCGGCCGTTCTGATTTCGTGTCGGGAGGAGCGTCGCTCCTCCCGTTCGAAATCAGAAGTCCATGCCGCCCATGCCGCCCATGCCGCCGCCGCCGCCCATGGGCATGGCGGGCTTGTCTTCGGCCATTTCGCTCACGGCCGCTTCGGTCGTGATCAGGAGGCCTGCGACCGATGCCGCGTTCTGCAGCGCGGTGCGGACGACTTTGGTCGGATCGATCACGCCGGCTTCCACCAAGTTCTCGTAGGTGTCGGTCGCGGCGTTGAAGCCGATGTTCGAGTCGTTGCCGTCGAGCAGCTTGCCCGAAACCACCGCACCGTCATGACCCGCATTCTGCGCGATCTGGCGAACCAGAGCGGTCAGCGACTTGCGAACGATGTCGATACCGCGAGTCTGGTCCTCGTTCGCACCGGTCAGGCCGTCGAGCACCTTGGTCGCGTACAGCAGCGCCGTACCACCACCGGGGACGATGCCCTCTTCGACGGCTGCGCGGGTTGCGTGCAGCGCGTCGTCGACGCGGTCCTTGCGCTCCTTGACTTCGACTTCCGACGAACCGCCGACCTTGATCACGGCAACGCCGCCGGCGAGCTTGGCAAGACGCTCCTGGAGCTTCTCCTTGTCATAGTCGCTGGTGGTGTTCTCGATCTGGCGACGGATCGCTTCGGTACGGCCCTTGATCGTCTCGTGATCGCCGGCACCGTCGACGATGACGGTGTTGTCCTTGTCGATCGTGACGCGCTTGGCGGTGCCGAGCATGCCGAGCGTGACGGTCTCGAGCTTGATGCCGAGGTCTTCCGAGATCATCTCGCCCTTGGTCAGGATCGCGATGTCCTCGAGCATCGCCTTGCGGCGATCGCCGAAGCCGGGTGCCTTGACCGCTGCGACCTTCAGGCCGCCGCGCAGCTTGTTGACGACGAGCGTGGCGAGTGCCTCACCCTCGATGTCCTCGGCGATGATCAGGAGCGGACGACCGGACTGAACGACGGCTTCCAGGATCGGGAGCATCGCCTGCAGGTTCGACAGCTTCTTCTCGTGGATCAGGATGTAGGGATCCTGAAGCTCGACGGTCATCTTCTCGGGGTTGGTGATGAAGTAGGGCGAGAGATAGCCGCGGTCGAACTGCATGCCTTCGACGACGTCGAGCTCGAATTCGAGACCCTTGGCTTCCTCGACGGTGATCACGCCTTCCTTGCCGACCTTCTCCATGGCTTCGGCGATCTTCTCGCCGACTTCACGGTCGCCGTTGGCCGAGATGATCCCGACCTGCGCCACTTCCTTTGAACCCGAAACCGGCTTCGAACGCGCCTTGACGTCCTCGACGACCTTGACGACGGCGAGATCGATGCCGCGCTTCAGATCCATCGGGTTCATGCCCGCTGCGACCGACTTCATGCCCTCGCGGACGATGGCCTGTGCCAGAACCGTCGCGGTGGTCGTGCCGTCACCGGCGATGTCGTTGGTCTTCGAGGCCACTTCGCGCAGCATCTGCGCGCCCATGTTCTCGAACTTGTCCTTGAGCTCGATCTCCTTGGCGACGGTGACGCCGTCCTTGGTGATGCGCGGTGCGCCGAAGCTCTTGTCGATGACGACGTTGCGGCCCTTGGGCCCCAGGGTCACCTTGACCGCGTCGGCGAGGATGTCGACGCCGCGGAGGATGCGCTCGCGCGCGTCACGACCGAATTTTACGTCCTTGGAAGCCATGTCAGCTACCCTTTCAAACGAATGTTGTGAATGTTGAGACGAAAACGGTATTTTTGAGCGCGGTCCGGACCAGCCCTAAGGGGCGGTCCAGGCCACGTCGGCGTCAGCCGACGATGCCCAGAATGTCCGATTCCTTCATGATCAGCAGATCTTCGCCGTCGACCTTGACCTCGGTGCCCGACCACTTGCCGAACAGGATCTTGTCGCCAGCCTTGACGTCGAGCGGGGTGATCGTGCCGTTCTCGGCGCGGGTCCCGGTGCCGATGGCGACGACTTCGCCTTCCTGCGGCTTTTCCTTGGCGGTGTCGGGGATGATGATGCCGCCAGCCGTCTTCTCTTCGGCTTCGAGGCGCTTCACCAGCACGCGGTCGTGCAACGGACGAAAGTTCATGGGATCCATGTCCTTTAGGTTTGTGACAGATTTCTGGCACTCGACGATATCGAGTGCCAACAGCCGTCATATGTGCCGCGTCCCCGGCATCGTCAACGGGCGTCCAATCGAAAATCGCGTCAATCGTTACATTCCGCGGGTCAGGACGAGCCCCAGCCGATCACGCCGCGACCAGCGCCACAGCAGCAGCACCGACACGACCGCGAGCCCTGCGAACAGCCCCCACCACACCCCCTCGCCCGCAAGCGGCGTGCGGAAGCCGAGCAGGATCGCGGTGCCGAAGCCGATCACCCAATAGCCGAACAGCGCGATCAGCATCGGCGTCCGGGTGTCCTGCAACCCGCGCAGCACGCCTGCCGCGACCGCCTGCGCGCCGTCGACGAGCTGGAACACCGCGGCCACGCCGAGGAACCGCAGCGCGAGCGCGACGACGACCGCGTTCTGCGGCAAGTCGGGATCGACATAGACGCCGATCATCAGCCGCGGCACCGCCCAGATCAGCAGCGCGCTGGCCGCCATGAAGCCGATCCCGACGACCAGCGCGACATTGCCCGCGCGGGTGATCCAGACCCGGTCCTGCGCGCCGTACGCCATGCCGACGCGGATCGTCGCCGCCTGCGCGACGCCGAACGGCACCTGGAACGCGACCGCGGCAATGTTGAGCGCGATCGCATGCGCCGCGACCTCCGCGACGCCGATCAGCCCCATCAGCAGCGCCGCGCCGCCGAACAGCGCGCCTTCGAAGATCCAGGTCAGCATGATCGGCGTGCCGAGCCGGACGATCTCGTGGAAGCGCGACCATTCGGTCCGCCACCAGCGGCCGAACAGGTGGAAGCGCCGCAGCCGCCGGTCGGTCGTCAGGATCACGCCATACGCGATCATCATCACGCCGAGGCTGGCGACGCTGGCGAGCGCCGAGCCCTCCAGCCCGAGCGCGGGGAAGCCGAGATTGCCGAACACCAGCAGCCAGTTGCCCGCGATGCCGACGAGCAGCGAAAGCCCGGTGACGAGAAACGCCCAGCCCGGCCGGCCGAGCGCCGCCGCCGCGGTGCGCATAACGCCCGCGAGCACGCCGGGCAGCAGCGCAAAGGCGATGATCGTCATGAACCGGCCGGCGCGGCGCGCGACCTCCGGGTCCTGGCCGGCGAGCCGCATCAGCGTTTCGCCCTGCGTGAGGACTAGGATGACGGGGAGCGAGCCGAGGATCCCGAGCCACAGCGCCATCCGCACGCTGCGCCGGACCTCGCGCACGGCATGCGCGCGGCGGCCGAGTTCGGCGGCGATCAGCGGCGCCGCCGCGCTGGTCAGCCCGATCAGCGCGAACATCAGCAGGTTGAAGACGAACACGCCGAGCGTCGCGGCGGCAAGATCGACCGTGCCGAGCCGCGCGACGAAGATCACGTCGACCGCGGACACCGCCATCTGGATCAGGTTCGCCCCGACCAGCGGCGTGGCGAGCCGCAGCAGCGCACGAAACTCGGCGCGGGCATCGGCGGGCGCCGGGCCGGTGGCGATGGGAACGGGTTCGATCACCCGGCCGCCCCTAGCGGGATTTGCGGCGTGGGACACCTGGGATCTGTGCGGGTGGTGTGCGGGGGCGCGGCGGGGCGCGGGCGGGCTGGCGGGGCTGACTGGCCGATGCCTTGGTCGTCTTGGGAAGGATCGGGGTTGAGCGTCTCCACCCCCGCCATCCGCCCCGCCTCCGTCATCCTGACGAAAGTCAGGACCCAGGGTTGCGGCGCGCTGTCCTGCTTGGCTCTGGATCCTGACTTTCGTCACGATGACGGGATTGAGGTGGGGGTGCGGTGTGATCGGGGCGGCGGGTTGTTTGGAGAGCGTTGCGGCGGGGTTGGCGGCCCTGCCCTTCCCCGTTCGTCATCCTGACGAAAGTCAGGATCCAGGGTTACGGGGCGCTGTCCTGCTGGGCTGGGTCCTGACTTTCGTCAGGATGACGGGATTGGGGTGGCGGGGCGCGTGGGCCGGGGCGTGCGGGGCCGGGGGGAGCGGGGCCGGTGCCGGCGGGCGACCGCCGTGCCAAAGATAAGCGTATTGCTCCCGCATGACACACGCGGCTATCGTCGACGGTGAACCGGCGTTGCCGGCATCGCACCAACCGGCCGTGCCGGTATGAGGAGACGCAGGTGAAGCTGGTACGCGGCGCATGGAAGCTGTTGGTCGGGATCAAGGACGCACTCGTCCTGATCGCGATGCTGCTGTTCTTCGGTCTGGTCTTCGCGGCGCTCAATGCGCGGCCGGGGACCAAGGCGATCAAGGACGGCGCGCTGGTGCTCGACCTGAACGGCTCGATCGTCGAGCAGCCCGCCGAGCCCGCCGCCTTTGCCGCGCTGTCGGGACAGAATACGCCGAAGCAGTTCCGCCTGCGCGACGTGGTGCGCGCGATCGATACCGCGCGGACCGATGGCCGGGTGAAGGCGCTGGTGCTCGATCTCGACGGCTTTACCGGGGCCTATCCCGCCGCGCTGGGCGAGATCGGCGACGCGATCGCGCGCGTCCGCGCCGCCAAGAAGCCCGTGCTCGCCTATGCGACCGCCTATACCGACGGCAGCTACCGGCTGGCGGCCAATGCGAGCGAGGTCTGGGTCAATCCGCTGGGCGGCACGCTGTTCATGGGACCGGGCGGCAACCAGCTTTACTATAAGGGGCTGATCGACAAGCTGGGCATCACGACGCATGTCTACCGCGTCGGCCGCTACAAGTCGTTCGTCGAGCCCTATACGCGCACCGACCAGAGCGACGATGCGCGCGCGGCGAGCCAGGCGCTGTACGGTACGCTGTACGACCAGTGGCGCGAAGCGGTCGCCAAGGCCCGCCCCAAGGCGCAGATCGCGCAGTTCCTCGCGCGTCCCGACGCACTCGTGCTCGCCGCCAATGGCGACATCGCGACCGCGAACCTGCGCGCAGGGATCGTCGACAAGCTCGGCGACCGTACCGCGTTCGGCAAGCGCGTCGCCGCGATCGCGGGCGCCGATACGAGCAAGCCTGCGGGCAGTTTCAACACCATCACCTATGATTCCTGGGTCAAGGCCAATCCCCTGCCGACCGGCGGCGACGCGATCGGCGTACTGACCGTGGCGGGCGATATCGTCGACGGCGAAGGCGGCCCTGGCACCGCGGCGGGCAAGACGATCGAGAAGGCGATGCTCGACGGGCTCGCCAAGAAGAACCTCAAGGCGCTGGTCGTGCGCGTCGATTCGCCGGGCGGGTCGGTGCTCGCGTCCGAACGGATCCGGCTCGCGATCCTCGAGGCCAAGAAGAAGGGCCTGCCGGTGGTCGTGTCGATGGGCGGGCTCGCCGCGTCGGGCGGATACTGGGTGTCGACGCCCGCCGACGTGATCTTCGCCGAACCCGGCACGATCACCGGGTCGATCGGCATCTTCGGGATCATCCCGACGTTCGAAACCGCACTCGCCAAGATCGGCGTCACCACCGACGGCGTGAAGACGACGCCGCTGTCGGGGCAGCCCGACATCACCGCCGGCACGACGCCGATGTTCGACACGCTGATCCAGGCGGGGATCGAGAATGGCTATCGCCAGTTCATCGCGCGCGTCGCCGCGTCGCGCAAGCTGAGCCCGGCGCGGGTCGACGCGATCGGCCAGGGCCGGGTCTGGGACGGCGGCACCGCACGCCAGATCGGGCTGGTCGACCGGTTCGGCACGCTGAAGGACGCGATCGCCGAGGCCGCCCGCCGCGCCAAGCTCGATCCCGCCAAGATCCATGCCGAATATCTCGAAAAGCCACCGGGCGTGCTTGCCCAGCTCGCCGCCGGTTTCGACACGGGCGACGACGACACCACGACCGGCAGCGACGCGTTCGGCCGGATCGCGCTCGACCGCCGCCAGATGGTCGCGCGTGCGGTCGGCGACATGAAGCGGCTGGCGACGTCGGGCTCGATCCAGGCACGCTGCCTCGAATGCGGCGGCATCGGCCCGAGTGCCGGCGATGGCGGCGACGCGCGGCTGCTCGACCTGCTGCTCGCGCGGATCGGCCTGTAATGCCGGGCGCGTCGCCCGCGATCGGGACGGCCGGGGCCATCACGATCCGGGCGGCGCGGCCCGAGGACGCCGCCGCGATCGCCGCGATCTATGCGCCGCACGTGCTGGTGGGGACGGTCTCGTTCGAGACGGACGCGCCCGACGCGCGGCAGATGCGGACGCGGATGGCGGCGTCGGACGGGCTCTATCCCTGGCTGGTCGCGACGGTGGGGGATGCGGGCGGGGTGATCGCGTTCGGCTATGCCGGACGGTTCCGCGAGCGCGCCGCCTATCGCTTCGTCGTCGAGACCACAGTCTATGTCGCGGATGCGGCGCAGCGCCAGGGTGCGGGGCGGCTGTTGTACGAGGCGTTGATCGACACGCTGCGCGCGCAAGGCTTCACCCAGGCGATCGGGGTGATCGCGCTGCCCAATGACGGGTCGATCCGGCTGCACGAATCGGTCGGGTTCCGCCGCGCGGGCGTCTACCGCGCGGTCGGGTACAAGAACGGCCAGTGGATCGATGTCGGCCATTGGCAATGCGCGCTGAACGACGCGGCGGTGCCACCGGTCGAGCCGCGCCGCTTTGCCGAGGTCGGCGTCGTGCGGGGCTGACTGCGGACTAGCGGCGCGCGCGATAGGCGGGCAGCGCGAGGTGGAAGCGGATCGCGGCGGCGCGCAGGCTGAACCCCGCGCTCGCCGCGACGACCGCGGACCAGCCGATCGGCACGCCCAGCAGTACGAGGCCGACATAGCTCGCCGCGGCGAGCGCCGCCGCGGTGACATAGAGTTCGGGGCGCATCAGGATCGAGGGTTCGCCCGCGAGCACGTCACGGATGATCCCGCCGAAGCAGGCGCTCATCACCCCCATCAGCACCGCGGGCACGGGCGGCACGCCATAGCCCAGCGCCTTGGCCGCACCGAACACCGCATAGGCGGCGAGCCCGATCGCATCGAACCAGCCCAGCGCCTCGTCGCGCCACCAGCGTTCGGGCGTGATCCAGATCACCAGCGCGACGATCAGGCACATGCTGGCGGCGCGCGCGTCGTGCACCCAGAAGACCGGCGCGTCGATCAGCAGGTCGCGCACCGTGCCCCCGCCGACCCCGGTGATCAGCCCGAAGAAGATCGCGGTGACGACGGTCTGCCCCCGCTTGGCCGCGGCGAGCGCGCCCGAGGCGGCGAACACCGCGAGCCCGGCGAGATCGAGCCAGCGCGCGGCGGCGGGAAGGACGTCGGGCGACAGGATCGTAACGGGCAGCATCCCCCCGGCCTAGCCGCTGTGGCGCACGACACAAGCGAGGGTGCAGCCGCGACCGGATTTTGCGCGATTTCCCGGCTGAGGACGAACTTATCCACAGGCGGGGATAATTCTTTGTGGATAACGGGGAAAAGTGCCCGGACAGCCCGTGTGCGAGGCACAATTTTGCCGGTTCTTATCCTTTTGTGCACAGCCTGTGGATAACTTGCTGTGGATAACGGGGACAGATTGCGTGCCCTGCACGACCCAGGATGCCCGGAGCGAAGATGAACGCGACGTTGTTTTGGGTTCATGCAACCGGGGGTAAACGCCGGCCGTTACGGACACAGATCATTACAAACGGGAGTAGATTTTATGCGTAAGTTGATCATGGCACTCAGCGCGACCGCCCTCGTCCTGCCGACGCTCGCGGTGCCGATCTCGGCCGCCGATGCGCAGCGCGGCAAGCGCGAATGGCGCGGTCGCGACGGCCGGACCTATTGCAAGAAGAGCAATGGCACGACCGGCACGATCATCGGCGGCGTCGGTGGCGCGCTCCTCGGCCGCACGGTCGACACGCGCGGCGACCGCACGGTCGGCACGCTCGGCGGCGCGGTCCTGGGTGGCCTGGCCGGTCGCGCGATCGACAAGGGCACGAGCAACAATAATCGTCGTTGCCGCTAAACCACGCACCGCATTGCGGACTGATGCGTTGAAGGGGGGCGTCGCGGGAAACCGCGGCGCCCTTTTTCATGTTTCGAAGGATCCGAAAATGACGACACGCAGCGGTTCGGCCAGCTATGAAGGCCTCGGCAAGAGCGGCAAGGGCCATGTCTCGACGCAGTCGGGCGTTTTGTCCGACTCGCCGTACGGCTTCAACACAAGGTTCGAGAACGAGCCCGGCACCAACCCCGAAGAACTGATCGCCGCCGCGCATGCGAGCTGCTTCACCATGGCGCTGAGCTTCGCGCTCGCGGCCAAGGGTTATGAGGCGGGCACGCTCGAGACGAGCGCGAAGGTGACGCTCGACAAGGATGGCGACGGGTTCAAGATCACCAAGTCGGCGCTGACGCTGAACGCGAAGGTCGAGGGCATCTCGGCCGACGAGTTGGCGACGATCGCGGCGGATGCCAAGGCGAACTGCCCGGTGTCGAAGGTCTTGAACGCCGACATCACGCTCGACCACACGCTTGCCTGATCGACGCGCCGGCATGCGGATCGCCGCGACCATCGCCCTCGTCCTGCTCGGTGCGGGGCTTGAGGCGGGGGTCGTCGGTGCCGCCGCGGCTGGTGGACAGACGATCGCCGGCGGCGCACGACGCGACGCCGGCGACTGGCAGCGGTACCGCGCCTATGATCATGATCGCCCCGAACCAGGGCAGCGCGGCTATTTCGCGGACCGGTATTTTCGCGATGGCCGCTATTATGCGGTGCGCCGGCTGAGCCGCGCGGATCGCCTGTATCGCGGCGCCGACGGCCGCTATTATTGCCGCCGCGAGGACGGGACGACCGGGCTGATTACCGGCGGGCTGGCCGGCGGCGTGCTCGGCAATATTATCGCACGCGGTGAGTCACGGCTGATCGGCACGCTGGTCGATACCCGCGGCGGTGCGCTGCCCGGCCGGTCGGTCGATCGCGGCCGGATCCGCTGCCGCTGACCCCAAGACTCCTGAGATCAGATGATTCCGCCACCGAGCATCAGCCGCAGCGTGAAGATGATGATCAGCACGATGTTCAGATTACGCCCGGCATTGCTCGACGACAGCGCACCCACCGCAGCGCCGACGATGCCGATCGGGATGACCAGCCAGTTCATCCAGCCGAGCAGCGGGAAGAAGGCAACGAGACCCAGCGCAAGGGTGACGAGGCCGATGAGGATCGAGACGAGGTTGAGCATGACCCAAACATGGCGTCTCGACGGGTCGCAGGCAAGATCGCGGGCCGGCCGACCAAGCGTACCGCGACAACGCTTTCTTCACTCGCGCTCCGGCATTGATGGCGGGTGATGACCCGTTCCGCCCGCACGATCCGCCTGCCCGCCCTAGCGTTTGCCCTGCCGCTCGCGCTGATCGCGTGCGGCGAGCCCGCGGTCGATCAGCAGGACCCGACGAGCCTCGAAGCGGCCCTCAGCAACGGCAATGCGGGCGACCCGGCGCTGAACGCCGCGCTCGCGGGTCAGATCATCGTCGACCCAACGCTGACCCAGTCGTCGAACGACGACGCGATCCGCCCGCCGCCCGAACCGATGGGCGGGGCGATGCCACCCGAGGAAGCGGGCCGCCGCGCCGATACGGTCGATCCGCGCACGCTGAAACGCGCGCCCGCTGCTGCCGGTGACTGTCCCGCCTGCCGCCAGGCCGACGCGGCGCTGACGCTGGGCGCGCTGGCCGAGCGGCAGACGTTTCCGAACGCAGCGGCGTGCGCGCGGACGATCGGCTATTCCGCGCTTTGGGCGAATCGCCTGCCCGCCGACCTGCCGCTCTATCCCGATGCACAGCTGTCGGAGGCGGCAGGTTCCGACCAGGCCGGCTGCCGGCTGCGCGTCGTGCATTTTTCGAGTCGGGCGACGCCGCAGCGGCTGCTCGACTTCTATTATACCCGCACCGCCGACACGGGCTATTCGGCCGACCACCGCAGCGATGGCCGCCGGCACGTGCTCGGCGGTATGCGCGGCGGCGATGCCTATAGGGTGTATGTCACGCCGCGCGTGGGGGGCGTCAGCGACGTCGATCTGGTCTCCAACGCCGGGCACTGAGCGACGCCGCCGTGTCCAAGGGCGAGCGCCGCGCATGCCCGTCAAGCGCGGCTTTCCGTTTTCCGCGATTCGCGCTAGGGCGCGGGCATGTCTCCCCTTCTCT
This sequence comes from Sphingomonas sp. CFBP9019, assembly GCF_034045155.1. Lineage (NCBI taxonomy): Bacteria > Pseudomonadati > Pseudomonadota > Alphaproteobacteria > Sphingomonadales > Sphingomonadaceae > Sphingomonas > Sphingomonas sp. CFBP9019. Next base: position 386,014 of record NZ_JAXCWK010000005.1, read on the forward strand.
ATGTCATGGTCGGTGGCGCGGTCGGATCCGGCGCGCGCTATCTGACCGGGCGCGCGATGACCGCGCTGCTCGGTGCCGGCTATCCGTTCGGCACGCTGGCGGTGAACCTTGTCGGCGGGCTGCTGATGGGCGTGCTCGTCGGCGTGCTCGCGCGCCATTCGGCGCCCGAGGGCTGGCGACTGCTGCTCGGCGTCGGCGTGCTCGGCGGGTTCACGACCTTTTCCTCCTTCTCGCTCGACGTCGTCACGATGATCGAGCGTGGCGCGCCGGGCCTCGCGCTCGGCTATGTTCTGGTGTCGGTGATCGGTTCGATCGCCGCGTTGTTCGCGGGTCTCTCCGCAGTAAGGGCCGTCGCATGACTGCGGGCAAACACGATAGCGATACGAATTTCCGCGAGTTCAACGTCGGGTTCGACGATGACGGCATCCGGCTGGACCGGTGGTTCAAGCGGCACCTGCCCGAAACGAGCTTCACGACGGTGGCGATGTGGGCGCGGACCGGCCAGCTGCGCGTCGACGGCGCGCGCGCGACGCCGGGCGACCGGATCGCGGCGGGCCAGATGCTGCGCGTGCCGCCGCCCGAAGCCGACAAGGCCACCGCCGACGTCGACGCGCCGCGGCGCGTGCGCGAGCGCGTGATCCTGTCGGACGAGGAGACCGAAGCCGCGCAGGCGATGGTCATCCACAAGGATTTCCAAGCCTTCGTGCTGAACAAGCCGCCGGGCCTGGCGACGCAGGGCGGCACCAAGACGACGCAGCATGTCGACGGGCTGCTCGATGCGCTCCAATATGACAATGAGGGCCGGCCGAAGCTGGTCCACCGGCTCGACAAGGATACGTCGGGCGCACTGCTGGTGGCGCGGACGAGCCGCGCGGCGGCGTTCTTCGCCAAGGCGTTTTCGGGGCGGACTGCTCGGAAAGTCTATTGGGCGCTGGTGGTCGACGTGCCGTCGATCGAGGACGGCATGATCGAGCTGCCGATCGGCAAGCAGCCCGGCACCGGCGGCGAGAAGATGCATGTCGACGAAGCCGAGGGCGCGCCCGCGCGGACCCGGTACCGCGTGATCGAGCGCGCGGGCAACCGCGCCGCCTGGGTCGAGCTGCAGCCCTTTACCGGCCGCACCCACCAGCTGCGCGTCCACATGGCGGCGATCGGCCATCCGATCGTCGGCGACGGCAAATATGGCGGCGCGGCGGCGTTCCTGACCGGCGGCATCTCGCGCAAGATGCATCTGCATGCGCGCCGCATCAAGGTGGACCATCCCGATGGCGGCTCGATCGACGTGACCGCCGACCTGCCGACGCATTTCGCGGAAAGCCTGAAGCAGCTGGGCTTCGAGGAGTCGCTCGGCGATGCACTGGTGCTCGACGAGAAGACCGCGCCGTCGCGCGAGGAGATCAAGTCGCGCGCCAGGGCGCATGCGAAGTCGGTCCGCAAAGAACGCCGCGGCGAACGTCGCGGGCGCGGTGTGGTCGAGGAGAAGACCGCGGGGGGCAAGCCTGCGGGGCCGAAGACGGGTGGTTCGCGGACGGGCGCGGGGTCGAAGTTCGGCGCGCCGCGGAGTGGGCCGCGGGTCGAGGGTGCAAAGCCTGGTGGCCGGGGGCGCCCGGGGGGGAAGCCGAGTGGGCCTAGGAGTGGGCCTGGGGCGCGGTGATCTAGCGGGTTGGCCTCGCCCATATCCACTACCACCCCGGCGCAGGCCGGGGTCCCGTTGGAGAGGTTGCAGTAACCGGGTGCTGCGCGCCGTTAGCACCGTCCCCCAACTGGGCCCCGGCCTTCGCCGGGGTGGTGGTGATTGTTGGGTGCCCCTCTACCCGTTCCCCCGCGGGGGCGGGGGTCAAGGGGCCATGATCGGCAGCGCTGCTTGAGTCCTGGGCCCCCGCCTCCGCGGGGGAACGGATCAGCGCGAGCGTTACCGCAACAGCCGTCGAACGCCTCCGGTCATCGTGCCGAGCACCAGATGTGCGATGTGGTCGAGGACAGGAACGCGGCGGGCGAGCCGAGTTGGCCCTGCAGCGGGCCGGCGTCGCGGTGATCTAGCGGGTCGACCTCGCCCGACTCCAACACCACCCCGGCGAAGGCCGGGGTCCAATTGGGGAGGTTGTAGTAACCGGGTGCTGCGCGCCGTTAGCACCGTCCCCCAACTGGACCCCGGCCTTCGCCGGGGTGGTTATTATGGTGGGGCTCTGCCCGCCTACTCGTTCCCCCGCGGAGGCGGGGGTCGCGGTCATCTCGCGGACCAACCTCGCCCCATACCGAATACCACCCCGGCGAAGGCCGAGGTCCAGTTGGGGAGGTTGCAGTAGCCGGGTGCTGCGCTTCGTTAGCAACGTCGCCCAACTGGACCCCGGCCTTCGCCGGGGTGGTTATTACGGTGGGGCTCTGCCCGCCTACTCGTTCCCCCGCGGGGGCGGGGGTCCAGGGGGCATGATCGGCAGTTCCGCTTGGGTCCGAGCCCCCGCCTTGCGGGGGAACTTGACGATGCGCGTTCCGGTTTGGCGTTCCCTCGTTCGCCCGGCTGATCTACGAGACGGGGATGTGCTGGAAAATCTCATGATCCGCCTCGCCGTGTTCGATTGCGACGGGACGCTCGTCGACAGTCAGGCGAATATCTGCGTCGCGTGCGAGCGGGCGTTCGAGACGGCCGGGCTCGTCCCGCCGCCGCGCGCCGCGATTCGGCGGATCGTCGGGCTCAGCCTGGTCGAGGCGATGCAGATCCTGGTGCCGCAGGGCGACGAGGCGCTGCACCGCACGCTCGCGACGGACTACAAGGCCGCCTTCCATGCGATGCGGACGAGCGGCGAGCTGATCGAGGAGCCGCTGTTCGAGGGGATCGCCGACGTGCTGGCGACGCTTGCCGATGATGGCTGGATGCTGGGCGTCGCGACGGGCAAGTCGGACCGCGGGCTCGCGCATGTCCTTGCCGCGCACGGCATCGCCGACCGGTTCGTGACGCTGCAGACCGCGGACCGGCATCCGTCGAAACCCGATCCGGCGATGCTGTTCGCGGCGATCAAGGAGGCGGGCGCGACCCCGGCGACGACCGCGATGATCGGCGATACGAGCTATGACATGGCGATGGCACGCGCGGCAGGCGCACGGGCGGTCGGCGTCACCTGGGGCTATCACGCGGTCGACGAACTGGCGGAGGCCGGCGCGGACGTCGTTGCCGAGACGGTGCCGGCGCTGCGTCATCTGGTGAGCGCATCGTGACGGAGGCCGATCGCCTGGCGCAGCGGCGCTGGTTCGTGCTGGTCGGCGTGCGGCTCGCTGGCGTGGCGGGCGCGGTGCTCGGGCTGGTGCTGATCGCGCGCGCCTATAGCTGGGGGCCGAAGATCCTCGGCACCGCGATCGTGCTGTCGGCGATGGCGATGATCGCGATCGTGCCGCGCAGCCTGGCGCAGCGCTGGCGCACGCCCACCGAATGACCGGACAGGACGCATGAAGAGATTCTGGACAGACGTCGCGATCGATGCGGATCGCGTGGTGACGCTCGACGGCAAGCCGGTCCGCACCCCCGGGCGACGGCCGCTCGCGCTGCCGACCGATGCGCTGGCGCAGGCGGTCGCGGAGGAATGGCGCAGCGTCGGCGAGACGATCGATCCGCGGACGATGCCGCTGACCGGCCTCGCCAATGCCGCGACCGATCCGATCGCGAACGATCCGGCGCAGTTCGCCGCACGGCTGGCGGCCTATGGCGAGAGCGACCTGCTCTGCTACCGCGCGGACGGGCCGCCGCCGCTGGTCGAGCGGCAGGCAGCGCGCTGGGACCCGCTGCTCGACTGGGCGCGCGCGCGGTACGACGTGACGTTCGCGGTGACGGCGGGGGTGATGCACGTCGCACAGGCTCCCGCGACGATCGCGCGGCTGCACGAGGCGGTCGCGGCGCATGACGATTTCCACCTTGCCGGGCTGTCGCCGGTCGTCACGCTGACGGGGTCGCTGGTGATCGGGCTGGCGCTGGTCGAGGGGGAGATCGACGGCGATGCGGCCTGGGCGGCGGCGGGGATCGACGAGGACTGGTCGATCGAGATGTGGGGCGAGGACTGGCAGGCGGCGCAGCTGCGCGAGCTCAAGCGCCAGGAATTCGCGCGCGGCGTGGCGTTTCTGGGAATGCTGTAGGCTTTCGTCATCCTGGACCCGATCCAGGATGACGGGGGGTCAGCGCGTCAGGCGGCGGATGAAGCCGATCAGGCCGGTCTGGCGCGAGCGCTTGAGGCGCTCGGCGGCGAGGATCGTCTTCACGCCGCGGATGCAGCTGTCGACGTCGTCATTGACCAGGACGTAATCATAGCCGTCCCAGTGGCTGACCTCGTTCGCGGCGCGCGACATGCGGGCGTCGATCACTTCGGTCGAGTCGGTGCCACGGCTGGTGAGGCGGCGGTGGAGTTCCTCCATCGACGGCGGGAAGATGAAGACGCGGACTACGTCGCCGCCCGCGATCTGGAACAGCTGCTGCGCGCCCTGCCAGTCGATGTCGAACAGCACGTCCTTGCCGGCCGCCAGCATCTCCTCGACCTGCGCGCGCGGGGTGCCGTAGCGGTGGTTGAAGACATGCGCCCATTCGAGGAACTCGTCCTTCGCGACCATGTCGCGAAAGCCCTCGAGATCGGTGAAATGATAGTCCTTGCCGTCGACTTCGCCCGGTCGCATCGCACGGGTCGTCACCGAGACCGACATCTCCAGCTCATGCTCGTCGGCGAGCAATCGGCGCGCGATCGTCGACTTGCCGGCGCCCGATGGCGAGGACAGGACGAACAGGACGCCGCGGCGACGAAAACCATGCGGGTCGGACGGAAGTGTATGGGGCATGCGCGCCCTTGCCGCGGACTGCGCATGGGCGTCAACCCATGCACAGCCCGCGCGTGTCATTCTGGCGGCGGATCAGTAGCCCGACTTGCGCGCCCGGTTGCGGTCATAGGCCTTCTTGGCCGCATAGCCTCCGCCGAGGATCATGCCGAGCGGCCCCATGCGACGCAGCACGCTCATCGCGACCACGCCCTTAACCGCACCCGAGGTGCCGCCGCTGCCGCCGCTGCGCCGACCCATTTCGCGGCCAACCAATGCACTGATGATACGTCCGATCATGACTTAACCTCTCCGAAAACCTGGTCCTTGAGTTCCGCTGTACCGCGCAGCACCGCCCAGCCGATCGCGTAGGTCACGGCCAGCGGCACGACGATCTTGAGCACGTTGGCGGTGACCGCACCGATGATCGCGCCGTCCGCATTGCCGTCATCGCCGCTGAGCGAGTCGATGCCTGCGCCGATCAGTGCGCCTATGGTCGTTGCGCCCACGTAATTTCTCCTTCGCGTGTGGCGGGTTAGCGCGCGAACCGCGTTTGGGTTCCCGCAGGTGCGCCCCTTCTCCCCCCGTTCGCCCTGAGCGACGTCGAAGGGCGTGCCGCAAGCGACGGTGCTTCGACTTCGCTCAGCACGAACGGGGTCGGGGGAGGCGTTAGCGGCCGAGCATCGACTCGGGCCGCACGACACGGTCGAAGGTTTCCGCATCGACCAGCCCGAGTGCGAGGCCGGCTTCCTTCAGCGTCAGCCCCTCGGCATGCGCGTGCTTGGCGATCTTCGCCGCGGCGTCATAGCCGATCTCGGGGGCGAGCGCGGTGACGAGCATTAGCGAGCGGTCGAGCAGGTCGGCGATGCGGTCGCGATTGGGTTCGATGCCGTCGACGCAGCGTTCCGCAAAGCCCTCCATCGCGGTCGCGAGCAGGTCGATCGAGCGGAGCACGTTCGCGCCGATCAGCGGCTTGAAGACGTTGAGTTCGAGATGGCCCTGCATCCCGCCGATGGTGGCCGCGACGTGATTGCCCATCACCTGGCCGGCGACCATCGTCAGCATCTCGCACTGGGTGGGATTAACCTTGCCGGGCATGATCGAGCTGCCGGGCTCGTTGGCGGGCAGGTCGATCTCGCCAAAGCCGCAGCGCGGGCCGCTGCCCAGCAGGCGGATGTCGTTGGCGATCTTGGTCAGCGCGACCGCGAGCGTGTTGAGCGTGCCCGACAGATGGACGAGCGGGTCGTTCGAGGCGAGCGCCTCGAAGCTGTTCTCGGCGGGGATGAACGGATGGCCGGTCAGGTCGGAGACCGCCTTGCAGAAATCCTCGGCGAACCCCCTGGGCGCGTTGAGCCCGGTGCCGACCGCGGTGCCGCCCTGCGCGAGCCGGTTGGTGCCGTTGGTGACGCCCGGCTCGATCCGGCGGCCGCAGCGATAGACCTGATTGGCATACGCACCGAATTCCTGCCCGAGCGTCAGCGGGGTCGCGTCCTGCAGGTGCGTGCGGCCGATCTTGACGATGTCGGTCCACGCATCCGCCTTCGCCTGCAGCGCGGTCCGCAGCCGGTCGAGCGCGGGAAAGAGCCGGCGTGTCACGGCGAGCGAGGCGGCGATGTGGAGCGCGGTCGGGAAGCTGTCGTTCGACGACTGGCTCATGTTGACATGGTCATTGGGGTGGACCGGCGACTTGCCGCCGCGCGTGCCGGTGAGGACCTCGTTGGCGCGGCCGGCGATGACCTCGTTGACGTTCATGTTCGACTGGGTGCCGCTGCCGGTCTGCCAGATGACGAGCGGGAACTGGTCGTCGAGCGTGCCGTCGATGACTTCCTGCGCGGCGGCGTCGATTGCGTCGGCGATTGTGGCGTCGAGGCCGTGCGTGCGGTTCACGCGGGCGGCGGCCTGTTTGACGAGCGCCAATGCGTGGACGATCTCGATCGGCATGCGTTCGCGGGTGCCGAACGGGAAATTCTCGACCGATCGCTCGGTCTGCGCGCCCCAATAGGCCTGGGCGGGAACTTGGATCGGGCCGATCGAGTCGGTTTCTGTGCGGGTGTTGGTCATAACCTACCTACGCCGTCATGCCGGGCTTGTTCCGGTATGGCGGCGTAGAGCAGAAGGCCGACATGGGAGTAAATCCCATGTCGTCGACCGCGCGGTGCGCGTCGGCCGGCCGTTCGCGTCGCTGTGCGACCGGCGATCAGCTTTGCCTGATCGCCTCGCTCCAGCTCACTTCTTCCGCTTGAAATCCACGGCGACGACGTTCGAGCCGTCTTCGATCGGCACCGCGGTCGGGCCGTCATTCTCGGCCGGGTCATGCTCGCCGAGCGAATCGTCCGCGCCCTCCTGCGCCTGGAAGCGCAGTTCGAAGCTGACCGCGGGATCCTGGAATGCGGTGATCGCCGAATAGGGGATGACCAGCTTCGACGGGACCTGGTTGAACGACAGGCCGATCGAGAAGCGCTCGTCGTCGACGACGAGATCCCAGTAGCGGTTCTGCATGACGATCGTCATCTCGTCCGGGAAACGTTCGATCAGCCGCTTGGGGATGTCGACGCCGGGCGCCTGCGTCTTGAAGGTGATGTAGAAATGATGCTCGCCGGGAAGCCCGCCGGCCTCCGACACGGAACCGAGCACGCGGCCGACGACGGCACGCAGGGCTTCTTGCACGATCTCGTCGTACGGAATCAGGCTATCGGGCAGTCCATCACTCATTCCCCTTGGGTAGCGGTATTCGGATGGCGGTCAAGATTGCATGCGTCGTGGCGCACGTTATGGGAGGTGGCATGCGCACCGCCACGATTTCCCGCTCCACCGCCGAGACGGCGATCGACGTCACCATCAACCTCGACGGGACCGGCGTTTACGACGTCGAGACCGGCGTCGGCTTCTTCGACCACATGCTCGAACAGCTCTCGCGCCATTCGCTGATCGACCTGCACGTCCGCACCAAGGGCGACCTGCATATCGACGAGCATCACACCGTCGAGGATACCGGCATCGCGATCGGCCAGGCGTTCGCGCAGGCGCTCGGCGACAAGCGCGGCATCGCGCGGTACGGCGACGCGCTGTCGCCGATGGACGAGACTCTCACGCGGGTGGCGCTCGATATCTCCGGCCGGCCCTGGCTCGTCTGGAAGGACCTGTTCTCGCAGAGCCGGCTGGGCGGCATGGACACCGAGATGTTCGAGCATTTCTTCCACAGCTTCGCGCAGGCGGCGGGCATCACGCTGCACGTCGAGACGCTGTACGGCACCAACAACCACCATATCGCCGAGGCCGCGTTCAAGGGCGTCGCGCGCGCACTGCGCACCGCGATCGAGATCGACCCGCGCAAGGCCGACGCGATCCCGTCGACCAAGGGGATGCTGTGACGCTCGCGCTGATCGATTACGGCGCGGGGAACCTGCATTCGGTCGAGAACGCGCTGCGCACCGCGGGCTGTAGTGACCTGATCGTCACCGCCGACGCGGACGTCGTCGCGAAGGCCGAGCGGATCGTGCTGCCCGGCGTCGGCGCTTACGGGGCGTGCGCCGCCGCGTTGCGCGCGGTGCCGGGGATGGTCGAGGCGCTGAACCGGCGCGTGCGCGACGAGGGCGCTCCGTTCCTCGGCATCTGCGTCGGCATGCAGCTGATGGCCGAGGCCGGCGAGGAAATGGGGACGCATGCCGGGCTCGGCTGGGTGCCGGGGCGCGTGCGGCGGCTCGAGCCGGGGACGATGGACGCGAAGGTGCCGCATATGGGCTGGAACGACGTCGTGCCGGCCACCGCGCATCCGCTGATCGAACCGGGCGAGGCATATTTCCTGCACAGCTTCGCGTTTGAAGGCGCCGACGTGCTCGCAACCACCGATCACGCCGGCCCCGTCACCGCGGCGATCGGCCGCGACACGATGATCGGCGTGCAATTTCATCCTGAGAAGAGCCAGCGCTACGGTCTGGCCTTGCTCGAACGTTTTCTGGAGTGGCGGCCGTGAGCCTTATCGTTTTCCCCGCGATCGACCTCAAGGCAGGGCAAGTCGTCCGCCTCGCCGAGGGCGATATGGACCGCGCGACCGTCTATGGCGACGATCCCGCGGCGCAGGCGATGCTGTTCGCGAACGCAGGCGCCGAGCATCTGCACGTCGTCGATCTCGACGGCGCGTTTGCAGGGGCTTCGGTCAATGGCGACGCGGTGCGCGCGATCGTTTCGCAATTTCCGGGGCATGTGCAGCTCGGCGGCGGGATCCGGACGCGTGCCAATGTCGAGGGCTGGTTCGATCTGGGCGTGTCGCGGGTCGTGATCGGCACCGCGGCGCTCGAGGATCCCGACTTCGTGCGCGGCGTGGCGAAGGATTTCCCCGGCGGGATCGTCGTCGCGGTCGATGCGAAGGACGGCATGGTCGCGACCAAGGGCTGGGCCGATGTCTCGACCACCAGCGCGGTCGATCTCGCGCGGCGGTTCGAGGACGCGGGCGTGGCGTCGCTGCTGTTCACCGATGTCGGGCGCGACGGGATGCTGAAGGGGTGCAACGTCGAGGCGACGGTCGACCTCGCGCGGTCGGTCGACATTCCGGTGATCGCGAGCGGCGGGGTGAAGGGGATCGCCGAGATCCACGTGCTGGCGCTGCATGTCCGTGATGGCGTCGAGGGCGTTATCACGGGGCGGGCGTTGTACGACGGGCGGCTCGATCTTGCGGCGGCGTTGAGCGTGGCGAAGGCGGCATGAGGGTTCACGCGGAGACGCGGAGACGCGGAGAGTCTTTTGGCGCCGCAGGCAGATATGGGTTCACGCGAAGGCGCGAAGGCGCAAAGAGCAAGCAGAAGTCCTGCTCTGCCCTTCTCCCTCTTCGCGCCTTTGTGCCTTCGCGTGAACCAATCTTAGCGGCTTCGCCGCGTCTCCGCGTCTCCGCGTCTCCGCGTGAACAGATTCTTCGAGCACACCCATGACCGTCCGCGCGCGCGTGATCCCGTGTCTCGACGTCGCCGATGGCCGCGTCGTGAAGGGCGTGAACTTCGTCGAGCTGCGCGACGCGGGCGATCCGGTCGAGCAGGCGCGCGCCTATGACGCCGCCGGGGCGGACGAATTGTGCTTTCTCGATATCGGCGCGAGCCATGAGGGCCGGGGCACGATCCTCGACGTCGTGCGGCGGACCGCGGCGGTGTGCTTCATGCCGCTGACGGTCGGCGGCGGCGTTCGGACCGCGGACGATGCGCGCGCGCTGTTGCTGGCGGGCGCGGACAAGGTCGCGGTCAACTCCGCCGCGGTCGAGCGGCCGGAGCTCGTCGCCGATATCGCCGAGCGCTTCGGCAGCCAGTGCTGCGTCGCGAGCGTCGATGCGCGGCGCTCGGGCGAAGGTTGGGAAGTGTTCACGCATGGCGGCCGGCGCGCGACCGGGATCGACGCGATCGCGCATGCGGTGAAGCTCGCCGAGCTCGGCGCGGGGGAACTGCTCGTCACCTCGATGGACCGCGACGGCACGCGCAGCGGCTATGACCTCGACCTGATCCGCGCGATCGCCGACCGCGTGGCGGTGCCCGTCGTGGCGAGCGGCGGGGTCGGCGGGCTCGACGATCTGGTCGCCGGGATCCGCGACGGGCATGCGAGCGCGGTGCTCGCCGCATCGATCTTCCATTTCGGCCAGGCGTCGATCGGCGACGCGCACGCCGCGCTGGCGGCTGCGGGGATCCCGGTGCGGACCCCCCTGCGGTCGGCCTGACCGGCATGGCGACGCTGCCGCTGGTCGCGGTGCAGTCGGGGCATAGCGGCGTGGTGCATCCGCGCACCGGCCCCGAAGCGTCGGACATCGCGCTGTTCGCGGTCGCCGCGATCGGCGTCTGGCTGGTCCGCCGCGCGCTGCGCAAGCGGTTCCTGAAGCGGCCGCCGCGCGCAAAGGATTGACCCGCCCGCGCGCCTGCGTCAGCACGCGCGGCATGGCAGACCCCGTTTTCGATCGCCTGGAGGCGACCATACGCGCGCGCCGCGATTCGCCCGCCGACACCTCCTACACCGCCAGCCTGTTCGCGCGCGGCCGCCCCAAGATCGCGCAGAAGCTCGGCGAGGAAGCGGTCGAGACGGTGATCGCGGCCTGTTCGGGCGACGAGGCGAGCATCGTCCCCGAGGCCGCCGACCTGATGTTCCATCTCGCGGTGCTGCTGGCGGACGCCGGCCTGAGCCTCGACGATGTGCGGGCCGAGCTGGAGCGGCGCGAAGGGGTCGGCGGGTTGGTCGAGAAGGCCGCGCGGACCGGCTGACCTGGCAGCTTCGTCATTCCCGCGCAGGCGGGAACCCAGACCGGCGGGCCGCGCGCGTTGATCGTGATCCGCCGAGGATATGGATCCCCGCCTTCGCGGGGATGACGAAGGTTGGTAGGATGCCCCGAAAGGAGCAAGCCCCATGCCGATCGACGCCACCCAGCCCTATGACGACCAGAATATCTTCGCGAAGATCCTGCGCGGCGAGATTCCGTCGAACCGCGTCTATGACGACGACTTCGCGATCGCGTTCCACGACATCAACCCACAGGCGCCGACGCATCTGCTGGTGATCCCCAAGGGCGCCTATGTCTCGTGGGACGATTTCTCCGCGCGTGCAAGCGATGCGGAGATTGCCGGGTTCATCCGCGCGGTCGGGACGGTCGCGCGCGCCGCGGGGCTGGTCGAACCGGGCTATCGCCTGCTCGCGAACATCGGCCAGCACGGGCATCAGGAGGTGCCGCATCTGCACGTTCATGTCTTCGGCGGACGTCCGCTTGGCCCGATGCTGGCCGGATAGCGGCTTTCCGCCACTAAAGGATTGCGCGTAATAAAATTGCCATTAGGCTTCCCGGATTGAGCAAGGGGGCCAGTGAACCGGCCCTCACAACCCCCGGGGGGAACCGAATTGATTTTTGGTCGCGTTAAGTCACTGGACGCCATTCTGGCGACGGCGGAGAAGAAATCGCTCCACCGATCGCTGGGCGCGTTCCAGCTAACCATGCTCGGCATCGGTTGCGTGATCGGCACGGGCATCTTCGTGCTGACCTCCGCCGCCGCGCAGAAGGCCGGGCCGGGCATGATCCTGAGCTTCGTCGTCGCCGGCGCGGTCTGCGTCGTCGCCGCCCTCTGCTATGCCGAGATCGCGGCGATGGCCCCGGTCGCGGGCTCCGCCTATACCTACACCTATTCGGTCATGGGCGAGCTGCTCGCCTGGACGGTCGGCTGGGCGCTGATCCTCGAATATGCGGTGGCCGCGAGCGCCGTGTCGGTCGGCTGGTCCGGCTATTTCGCGGGCTCGATATTGCACGAGACGTTCGGGATAACACTCCCGACCTGGCTGTCGCACGGGCCGTACATGCCGGGCGGGTTCATCAACCTGCCCGCGGTCGTCATCTCGCTGCTGATCACCTGGCTGCTGATGATCGGCACGACCGAGAGCGCGCGTGTCAATGCGGTGCTGGTGACGATCAAGGTCGTCGCGCTGACCGCGTTCGTCGCGCTGACGCTGCCCAAGACGCATGGCGCCAATTTCGAGCCGTTCCTCCCCACCGGCATCCTCGGCAGCAACGGGCTGGGCGTGGTCGGCGCGGCGGCGACGATCTTCTTCGCCTATGTCGGCTTCGACGCGGTCTCGACCGCGGCCGAGGAGACCAAGGATCCGCAGCGCAACGTGCCGATCGGGCTGATCGCCTCGCTCGGCATCTGCACCGTGTTCTACATGCTGGTCGCAGCGGGCGCGATCGGCACGATCGGCGGGCAGCCGCTGTTCGGCGCCGACGGCGTGCCGTTCACCACCGGGTCGGCCGAGCTCGCCCGCGCCTGCCTGATCCCCGCCAACGCGCAGGCGCTGGTCTGTTCGAACGAGGCGCTGGCGCATGTCCTGCGTCAGGTCGGCTATGCCAATGTCGGCAACTGGATGGGCTATGCCGCCGGTCTCGCGCTGCCGTCGGTGATCCTGATCCTGATGTTCGGCCAGACGCGCATCTTCTTCGTGATGAGCCGTGATGGCCTGCTGCCAGAAGTGCTGAGCCGCGTGCATCCCAAGTGGAAGACGCCGCACATCGTCACCGCGATCACCGGCGTGTTCGTCGCGTTCGCCGCCGCGTTCCTGCCGGTCGGGCAGCTCGCGGACATCGCCAATGCGGGCACGCTCTACGCGTTCATGATGGTCGCGATCGCGCTGCTGATCCTGCGCAAGCGCGAGCCGAACCGGCATCGTCCGTTCCGCACGCCGGCGGCCTGGATCGTCGCGCCGCTGACGATCGTCGGCTGCATCGGGCTGTACTTCTCGCTTCCCTATGAGGCGATGGCGGTACTGCCGATCTGGGGCGCGGTCGGCCTCGTGATCTATTTCCTCTATGGCTACCGCAAGAGCTATCTCGGGCGCGGCATGGCCGACGGCGGCGAGCCGATCGACATGGCGCCCCCGGGCAGCCACTGATCCGGGACGCAGCAAAAAGGGCCGCGGGAGGAAACTCCCGCGGCCCTTTTTTTGTGCCTAGTTCCAAAGGCGTCATCCCCGCGAAGGCGGGGATCCCTATCCTCCAGCGGTTGCGGGTCTATCGCGCGGCCGGCCAATATGGGTTCCCGCCTCCGCGGGAATGACGGTTCGGTTCGTCAGCCGATATGCTTGGCGGCGAGCGCCTTCAGGTCGACCATCGGGCGGGCGCCGACATGGCTGATGATCTCGGCCGCGCAGACCGCACCGAGCTTCAGCGAGGCGTGGAGGTCGTGGCCCTGTGCCTGGCCGTGGAGGAAGCCCGCCGCGAACAGGTCGCCCGCGCCGGTCGTGTCGACGACCTTGGCGATCGGCTCGGCCTTCACTTCGGCGCGCGTGCCGTTCTGGATCGCGCAGGCACCGTGTTCGCCGCGCGTGACGACCAGGGTCGGGACCTGGGCCGAGATCTTCGCGACTGCCGCGTCGAAATCCTCGGTCTCGGCAAGCGCCGCGAGTTCGCTCTCATTGGCGAACAGGATGTCGATCAGCCCGTCCGACAGGAGCTGGCGGAAATCGCCGCCATGGCGCGAGATGCAGAACACGTCGCTGAGCGTGAACGCGACCTTGCGGCCGGCGCCACGCGCGCAATCGATCGCGGCGCGCATCGCGGCGCGCGGCTCTTCGGGATCCCAGAGATAGCCCTCGAGATACAGGATCGCGCTGTCGGCGATCATCGCGGTGTCGATCGCCGCGGCGGGCAGATACTGGCCCGCGCCGAGGAAGGTGTTCATCGTCCGCTGGCCATCGGGCGTCACGAAGATCAGGCAGCGGCCGGTGGTCGGGTCGCCGGCGCGGACCGGGGTCGCGAACTCGATGCCGATGCTGCGCACGTCATGCGCGAAGACCTGGCCGAGCTGGTCGTCGGCGACCTGGCCGATGAAACCGCACTTGCCGCCGAGCGCGGCGACGCCGGCGACGGTGTTGGCGGCCGACCCGCCCGAGATTTCCATGCCCGGCCCCATCTTGGCGTAGAGCGCATCGGCTTCTTCCGACGAGAACATCAGCTGCATCGAGCCCTTGGCGACACCGATCTCGGCGATGAAGGCGTCGTCGGCGCTGCTCAGAATGTCGACGATGGCATTGCCGATCGCGACGACGTCATAGGTAGGCGTGCTCAAGGGGAGGTCTCCAGACCGAACGGGAAAAGCTCGCCGTAATTCGCGCGGGCGGCAGGCGCAACCGCTGCGGCGCCGGGTGCCCGAGCCGCCGGCGTCAGCGCAGATAGGCGACGAGGCTGAGGCCGGCGACCTTGCCGAACACCGAATAGCTCGCCTCGAGCATCGTCTTGCGCTGCATCAGATCCATCGAGATCTGGCCGTAATCCGCATCCTCATTGTCCGAGACGATCTTCTCGAGCAGCGCGGCGCGATCGGCCGCGCGCGCGCCGAGCGTCTCGATCTGCGCCTGGCGAAGGCCGTTGGCGGCGTTGAGCCCGCGGATCTGCGGCAAGGCGGCGTCAAGCTGCGCGATCGCGGTCTTGAGCGCCGCGGCCTGGCCCGCGCTGGGGCTGGCGCCGATCGGCCCGGCCTCGGCCAGCGTCCGGAACGCAGCGAGCACGCCGTCGCCGAGCTCGCTCGCGGTGACGCCGTAGGTCAGCGTCGCGCCGCCGCCGATCGACGCCGAGGCGCGGACGTCGTCATTGCCGAATGCGGCCTGCGTCGTCGTGCCCGCGGTCTCGGCGAGCGTCGCGGGCTTGAACGGGATCGCGTCGCCCTGCGCGCCTGCGAACAGCGGCTCGCTGCCGTCGGTCGCGTTGAGCGCCGAGCGGAACTGGCTGAAGGCGCTTTCGATCGCGCTGCCGAGCGCGGGCGTCGCGCCGGTGCCGACCGCGGTCATCAGCTGTGTCCGCAGATCGCCGGCGATCGTGTCGATCGCGGTGATATTGGCCTCGTACAGCGACAAGGTCGTGCCGAGCCGGGTCGTCGCCGCGCTCTGCGCCGCCTGCATCGACAGCGCACTGCGCGCGGACAAAGTGCGGACCGCGGCGCTGCCGAGATCGGCGAGGTCCTTCGCCTTCTTGCCCGAATTGAGCTGCAGCTGCGTCTGCGCGAGCCGCTGCTGCGCCTTCTGGACCGCGTCGGTCAGCGTCCGCTGGAGCGGGATGGTGGCGATGCGGGTCATCGATGCTGGTCCTATCTGATCATGCCGAGGAGCGTGTCGTACATCTCGCTCGCGGTGGTCATGACGCGCGCGGCGGCGGCATAGCTGTTCTGGAGCACGACCATCTGGCCGAGCTCCTCGTCGATATTGACGCCCGAGACGCTGTCGCGGCGGTTGATCGCGTCGTCGCGGCGTGCGCCCATCTGGTCCGCACGATCGGTGGCGCGCGACGCGGCGGATCCCGCATCGCCCAGCACGACCGCGGAGAAACGCGCGATCGTCATCGTCCCCGCATCGCCGAGATCGACCGCGCCCGCCAGCGCATCGACCAGCGCGGTCGCGCCGCGCCGGTCGCTCGGCCCCAGCGCCTTCGTTCCCACCGCGACGGGCTGGAGCCGGGCGAGCGGCAGGCGGGTCGGGTCGGCGAGCACGTCGCGGCGGACCCCGGCGCTGTCGAGCCCCGCCCCCGCCGCGCCCAGCCCGGTGATCGCTGCAAAACCGCGTCCGGTGCCGCCGCGGTCGGTCGTGTCGGACAGGACCGAGAGCATTGCCCCCGATTCGGCGCGGGTGGCCGAGAACCGCAGGCGTCCGACATCGTCGAGCGCGAACTGGCCATAGCCGCCGAGCGGACTGGCGTTGAGCTCGTCGATCAGGTCGCCATAGGTCGGCCCCGTCGCCCCCGTCAGCCCATAGCGCGCGACCAGCCGGCCCGACGAATCGCGCAACGCGAAATCGACCGCCTCGCCGGCGGCGAAGCGATGCGGATCGGCGGTGGTGAAGCCCGACGGCACGAGCATGCTCGTGTCGCTGCGGACGATGTCGTTCAGCCCGAAATAGTGCGACAGGCCGATGCCGGCACGCGCGCTCGGCCGCGCGGTGTCCTGCGCGACCGCGACGCTGGTGCCTGGGCCGGTCGCGGCGATGGTGAGCGTGCCGTTGGCGAACGACGCGGTCGCCGCACCGCCCAGGCCGGTATTGATCGCCGCGATCGCATCGTCGACCGTCGCGGCCGCGCCGAGCGCGTCGAAGTCGAGCGTGGTGCCGGCGACCATCGTGCCGTCCGAGCGCGTCACAGCGATCAGCGCCGCGCCGGTGAACCCCAGCCGGTCGCCACCGGTCAGCGCGGTCGCGCGGCCGGTGAGTATCGCCGGCGGCGGCACCGCCGACCCGGTGTTGGACGCGGCGTTGATCGTCCGCGCGAGCCCCGCGAACAGCGTCTCGACCCGCGCCGAGAACGCCGGCAACTGCCGGTCGCGCAGGTCGAGCAGCCCACCGAGCCGCCCGCCCATGGCCGGCGTGTCGAGCGTCGTCCCGGTCGCCGCGCCGAGCGTTCCGTCCGCCTCGGCGAACCGGACGTCGATTGTCGGATAGACCGGCTGCGCGCTGCCGACCCCGCTCGCCGGATAGGAGAGTTGACGCAGCCGCTGGTCGAGCAGCGGGACGCCCGAGGCGGTATCGATCGTCACCCGCCCGCTCGGCTGTTCGCGCGCGGTGATGCCGATCAGCGCGCTGAGCTCCTCGAGCGCGGTCGTGCGGCGGTCGGCGGGGCCCGACGCGCTGCGCCCCAGCCCCTGCAGCCGCAAGATCGAATCGTTGAGCGTGTCGACCGTGCGCAGCAGCGCGTTGACCCGCTCGACCGTGTCACCGACCTCGCCCTCGATATCGCCGCGCAGCACGTCGACGTCGCGACCGAGCTGGCGCATCGATCCGATCGCGTCCTCGACCATGCCGACAAAGGGCGCGGTGACCGCGGACCCGCCATTGGCGCCGGCCATCGCGGTCGCGGTCGCGGCGATCGCGTCGAGCCGCGCGGGCAGCGCGGATTCGGACCCGGTCGCGCCGAGCAGCGACTGCAACCGGTCGAGATAGCCAGCCTCGACCTCGGCGCGGCCCGCATCGCCGCTGCGGCCATAGACGGTCGCTTCGAGGAACTTGTCCGCGACGCGGCCGGGTTCGCCGACCACCACGCCGTTGACGCGGCCCGCGGTGACCCCCGTCTGCAACGCGACCGTTTCGCGCGCATAGCCCGGCGTGTTGACGTTCGCGATGTTGTTCGAGACCGTGCGGATGCCCGCCTGCGACGCGCCGAGCCCCGACAGGGCGGAGGACAGGATTTCGCTCAGCGACATGCCGATGTTCCTTCACGCACGGCCGTCGTCATCGCTTCAGGTTGCTGACTTCCTGGAGCATGTCGTCGACCGTCGTGATGATCTTCGAAGACGCGCTGTAGGCACGCTGGAAGCGGATCATGTTGGTGAACTCCAGCGCCAGGTCCGAGGTCGAGGCCTCGAGCTTGAACGAATCGATCGACCCCGCGCCGAGCACACCCGGCGGGTTGATCGCGATGCCGCCCGAATCGTCGGACAGGGCAAAGCCGTTGCCCGTCGTCCGGCTGAGCCCGTCGGGATTGGGCACGGTCGCGATCGGCAGCTGGAAGATCGCGCGGCTCGTCCCGTCCTCGAACAGCGCGCTGACCTCGCCGGCCCGCGTCACGCTGATCGACGAGACGTTGCCGAGCAGCCCGCCATCGACGGTCGAGCTCATCACCGAGGACGGGCTGGAAAACTGCGTGAACCCGGTCAGCCCGCCATCCGCACCGAAATCGAGCGCGATCGGCTGCGCGCCCGCGCCATTGGTCCAGCTCGGCGCGAGCGGCGCGAAGAAGGCGGCATCGCTGTTCGCGAGGTCGAGGCTGCCATCGGGGTTGAAGGCGATCGCGCCCGAGCTGAGCAGGCCGTTCGCGGCGGTGACATCGCTCGCGGGGGTGACGTAGAGCTCGCCCGCCCAGCGGTTCGCGGCCGTCTTGACCACGCCCAGCGTGACGCGGTGCGCATTGCCCTGCTGATCATAGACGTCGAACGCGCGGCTGAAGTCGGGCGTCTCGGCACCGGTCGCCATCGTGCCGGTGACATGACCCGGGCGCGGCGTCGTGGTCGCCTGGAAATTGGCGCGGACCTGGAGCCGGCTGGTCGCTGCCGCCGATCCGGTCAGGTCGCTGACCCGCACGGGTTCGAGCGAGGCGACCGTGCCGGTGTTCGTATATCCCCCCGTCGCGTCGAGCCGCCAGCCCTGCAGGTACAGCCCCGCGGTGTTGCGCAGATAGCCGTCCTTGTCGGGCGCGAACGAGCCTGCGCGTGTCAGTGCGACGCTGGTTCCGCCATCGATCCCGGTACGGGTGACGAAGAAGCCCTGGCCGTCGATGCCCAGATCGGTCGAGCTCGCCGAGGCCTGGAGCAGACCCTGTTTCGAGATCAGCGCGCGCGGCTGCGCGGCGACACCGCCGGCGGCATAGACGCTGCCCTTGCGGCCATCGCCGACCAGCGTGCTGAACTGGCTGTCGACCGCCTTGTAGCCGACCGTGTTGATGTTGGTAATGTTGTCGGCGACCGATGCCATCGCGCTGGACTCGGCGCTCAGACCGGACACGCCGGCGAACAAAGCGGAATATAGACTCACGGTGGGTAATCTCCCGTCGGGCGGGGCGCACGGCCCCCTCGTCACGGATTATAGGCGTGCGCCACCCCCTCCCGGTCGCGGCCCGCGGGAATTTGTCATGCCGTGCCTCGAGGTTGCAGCCGGAGCCGCGGCGGCGGCAAAAACTGCCGGGCGCGCCCTGCCGCCCCGCATCCATCCTATAACTATCGAAACAGCGACAGGGAGCGGCGCGATGACGTTGCGGATCACGGTACGGGACGGCGAGCGGTTGGTGGTCAACGGCGCGGTGATGCGCGCGGCGAAGCGGTGCGAGCTGATCATCGAGAATCCGGTGTCGATCCTGCGCGAACGCGAGATCATGACCCCGAACGCGGCGACCACGCCCGCGCGGCGGCTCTATCTCGCCTGCATGATGGCCTATATCGACGAGCGGCATCGCCCCGCGCATCATGACGACGTGGTCGCGCGGCTCGCCGAACTGTTCGACGCGTTCGAGGCGGAGGCCGCGCAACAGGCCTGTGCGAGCTTTGCCCGGCTGGTCGCGACCGGCGACTATTACCGCGCGCTCGCGACGTGCCGGACGCTCATCACCTATGAGGCCGAGGCGCTCGGCCGGCTGCAGGCCGCCGCCGCGTGACGGCGGCCGGCGCGGGAGCGGCGGCGGATGCCCCCCGCCGGATGCGCGCCGCGACGCTCGCCGCGCTCGGCGATGTCGCGATCGAGCAGCGTTATGGCCGGGTCACGTCGGTCCGCGGCGCGCTGATCGAGGTGGCGGGGCTGGCCGGCGCGGCGCAGATCGGATCGCGGCTGCGCATCATGCTGCCGGGCGGTCCGCTCGATGCGGAGGTCACCGCGCTCGACGCCGGGGTCGCGCACTGCCTGCCGTTCAGCGATCCGCAGGGGCTGGCCACCGGCGCGCGCGCGGTGCTCGCGGCGCAACAGGTCTCGCTCAGCCCCGATCACGCCTGGCTCGGGCGGATGGTCGACGGGCTCGGCCGGCCGATCGACGGACGCGGCGCGTTGCCCGACGGACTGCAGCGACGGCCGATCCGCGCCGCGCCCCCCGCCGCTGCGCACCGCGCGCGGGTCGGCGCCAAGCTGGAAACCGGCGTCCACGCGCTCGACGTGTTCGTCCCGCTTTGCCAGGGGCAAAGGCTTGGGCTGTTCGCCGGATCGGGGGTGGGCAAGTCGGTGCTGCTGTCGATGCTCGCGCGCTGGACCGACTGCGACGTCGCGGTGATCGGGCTGATCGGCGAGCGCGGCCGCGAGGTGCAGGAATTCGTCGAGGACGATCTGGGGCCCGACGGCCGCGCGCGTAGCGTCGTCGTCGTCGCGACATCGGACGAACCCGCGCTGATGCGACGCCAGGCGGCGTGGACGACGCTGGCGATCGCCGAGCATTTCCGCGACCAGGGTCTGCGCGTGCTGTGCCTGATGGATTCGGTCACGCGGTTCGCGATGGCGCAGCGCGAGATCGGGCTGGCGAGCGGCGAGCCGCCCGCGACCAAGGGCTATACCCCGTCGGTCTTCGCCGAGCTGCCCCGGCTGCTCGAACGCGCGGGGCCGGGGATAGAGGGCCAGGGGTCGATCACCGGGCTGTTCACGGTGCTGGTCGATGGCGACGATCACAACGAACCGGTTGCCGACGCGGTGCGCGGGATCCTTGACGGGCATGTCGTCATCACCCGCAGGATCGCCGAGCGCGGTCGCTATCCGGCGATCGACATCCTGAAGTCGGTGTCGCGCACGCTGCCGCATTGCCATGCGCCGGCGCAGGAGACGGTCCGGCTCGCCGCGCGCCGGATCCTGTCGACCTATGGCGACATGGAGGAGATGGTCCGGCTCGGCGCCTATGCCGCGGGCAGCAGCGCGGAGGTCGATGCGGCGATCCGGATCGCCCCCGGAATCGAGACGCTGCTGACGCAGGGCAAGCGCGATCGCGGCGGCGCCGAGGACGGGTTCGCCCGGCTCGCCGCCCTGCTCGCCGCGGATGCCACACAGGATGCGATGGAGGATGCCGCATGACCCCCTATGACACCGCGCTGCGGATCGCCGAGCGCCGGCTCGATGCGGTGCGCACCGCGATCGGCGCGATCGTCGCCGAGCTCGAGCGGATCGAGCAGGCGCGGATCGCGATCGAATGCGCCGTGATGCGCGAGAGCGCGATCGTCGCGCACGACCACCGGCTGGGCACCGAACCCTTCTTCGCGCGCGCGCGCGACCAGCAGCTGAGCCTGGCGGCGGCGCGTGCCGCCGCGCATGTCCAGCTCGAGGCGCTTCGGCGCAAGGCGGTCGAGCATTATGGTGCGCAGATGGCGCTCGACGGCGCGGTGGCGACGTTCCATGCCGACGCCGCGCGTGCGCGCGATGCGGCCGAGCAGGCGGTGCTCGACGACCGGACCGGCGCACGGCACGCGGCCGGCACGCAGGGCCGTCGCCGCGCGGCGATCGCCGCCGCCGCGCGATGATCCCCGCCTCGGCGCTGGAGGCGCTGCCCCCGTCCCGCCGCGCGTCGATCCTGTATGGCGCGGCACAGGCCGAGCTGTCGCAGCGGCTGTGGCAGGCCGCGCTCGGCGCAGATGCGTCGTCGCCGCGGAGCGACGCGGCGGCATTCGCGCCGGACCGCCATTCGTCCGCCGAGTCGCGCGATCAGGACAGCGAGCTGAACGCGCTGCTGACTCTGCTCGCCCGTGAACATGCGGCGCGCGGCACTGCCGCCGCTGCCGCCCGGCCCGGGCCGCCCGCCGTATCGCCACCGTCCGCGGTCGCGCCGCGCGCGCCGCAGTCGTGGCGGAGCGACCCTGCCCCCCGCTCGGTATCCTCCGATACGCGGGCGCCATGCAGCTTCGGGGCGAATGCGCGCTATGGCGACTGCATCGATGCCGCGGCGGCGCGGACCGGGATCCCGCCCGCCGCGCTGGCCGCGATCGTCGATGCGGAGGCCGCCAAGACCAGCGACGGCGGCTGGAAACTCTATTCGCGCAACCCCCGATCGAGCGCGGCGGGACTAGGCCAGTTCCTGACCCGCACCTGGCAGGGCATGGCCGAGACCCCCGGGACCTGGCTGCACGGCGAGGCGCAGGCGCGCGGATGGCTGCGTGGCGGTCGGGTCCAGGCGGAGGCGCGCGGCGCGCTGCTCGCGCTGCGCTATGACGCGACCGCGGCGATCAACGGCGTCGCCGATTATGCCCGGCGCAATCTCGACGGGCTTCAGCGAGCCGGGATCGGTGCGGACGACACGCGCGGCATCGCGCGGCTCGCCTATCTCGGCCATCATCTGGGGCTGGGCGACGCGATCCGGTTCATGCGCGACGGAGGGCTGTGCCAGACGCGCGCCAAGACGCTGCTCGACGCGCAGATCGGCAGCCATGCGAGCGGGCGCAGGATCGCGCAGACCGGCGACGCGACCGCCGCGCATCGCGACTGGATGCTGGTCTATCTCGACCGGCAGGTGCGCCCCGAACGGTTCGCGCGCCCGACCCCGCAATCCATAGGATAGGTAGTTTTGCGTATAGGATGGGTTACAGGATATTAAACCGCCCAGTCCCAAAATGCGATCACCGGACGCGCTTCTCATCGCCGCCGGTTTTCCTTGGGGGACTGTTGATGTCGAAGATTACCGCCGCACTGGAAGACGCCGTTGCCCTCGTCATCGCGAACACGCCCGCCGAGGGCGCGCCGCAGACCAACCGCCAGCGTGTCCATGCCGACCGGGCCTTCGCAACCATCCTCAAGCTGATCGCACCGCGCATCCGCCACTTCATCCGCCAATATGGACTGACGCAGCATTGGGACGATGCCGAGCAATGCTGCGCGATCGGCGTGCACCGCGCGATCCAGGCCTATGACCCCGCCAAGGCGCAGTTCACCACGTTCGTGAACTGGCAGCTGCGCGGCGAGCTGCAGGGCCTGCGCTTCCGCGTGATGACCGACCAGCGGCCGTCGGCGCGCAAGGTTTCCGCGGTCACCGTGTCGCTGAGCGCGCCCGCGCGCAACACCGATGGCGAGGACGTGGCGATGGAATCGCTGCTCGTCGACGAGGAGGCGCTCGACCGCACCGAGTCCGCCGCCGCCGCCTATCTCGCCGACAAGACGCGCACGGTGCTGATCACGCAATATCTCGATCACCTGCGCAGCACGGGGATGGAACAGCTGCGGCGTCGCGCGCGCGCCGCCGAGCCGCGGCGCGCCGCGCTGCCCGGCCAGCCTCGCCTACGCTCTGCGCTCTATCCGATCGATCCCGCCGAGCTCGCCGCGCTCGAGGAGAAGATCGCCGAACATCGCGACGCGATCGAGCGGCGGCTGGGCGGCAGCGTGCGCGAAGAGAGCGAGGACGCGGTCATCCGCGAACGCTCGCGCCAGCTCGCCAAGCGCGCCGCGGGGACGATCGCCGATCTCGCCCGCGCGATGCCGAGCTTCGCCGACGAGGCCTGTGCCGGCATGGGTGCCGGGGCGATCACCTCGCGCTGGCGCCGCGCCGGTGGCGCCACCGGCCTCGCCGACCATGCGGGCTGAATGAATTTATGACCATTTCGATAATGGCGGGCCAGAGATTCGTCCTAGAATAGGCTATCCTCGCTAAAGGTACGCCCGTGACGCTGGTTCGAAAGCTTGCCCCGCCGCCCATCGCCGCGCTCCCCCGGACGAGTCCGGCAGACCGCACGCGGATCGAACCCGTCACCGCTGCAGCGGGACTTGATCCGCTGGCGGCGCATGACATTGCCACGATCGCGGCCGGGCTGCTCCAGCTCAGTGACACCGCGCTGCTCGCGATCGCGATCCCGAGCGACGGCTGGGGCGGGCGCGCGCCGGTGCTGGTCTGGGACCACCGCCTGCGGCAATGCGCGGCGCGTACCCGCGAGCTGTGGCAGAGCGCGATCTGCGGTCCGGCGATGGACGCGGTCTGCATCGCCGCCGACGCGCTGTTCGGCATGCTGACCGCGGCCGGGCTGTGCACGCCCGATCTGACCGGCGCCTGTATCGTCACCGATGGCGTCGGCGTGGCGCTGAGCGCGTCCCCGCCGCCTCGCGGCGACGATGGCGGCGCCTGGCTGCTCGACCTGGCGGGGGGCGCAACGGCGGCGCGCGGGCATTCCCCTCGCGGAACGCCGCGTGCCGCACCGATCCTCGACTTCGCCGCGCACGGGCCCTGGGCGCTGCTCAGCGCCCGGCGCGGTGCGGGTGCCGGTGATCACTGACCCCATTGCAGGCGCCCGCGACGGATTGATCGCCGCGCCAATCGCTCTACAGGATCCGGCACGCTCCACATAGGAAGGGTCGGGATGAGCAAGGACGGTCGACGCGGTACGCCTCCGATCGGCGGGGACGCACGGCCGCAGCGTGACGAGTCCCCTCACCCGGTCATCGTCGACCGCTATCGCCACATCGTGTTTCCCAATCGCCTGCGCGAGATGCGCGTGCGTCACAGCGCGCTCGCGCTGCTGCCATTCGCCGCCACGATACCCGAAATATCCTATATCCGCCTGTCGAAGATCGAGCGGGGCGAGGTCTGGCCGCGTGCCGACGAGCTGGTCCGGATCGCCGCCGCGCTCGACGTCGAGGCGGGGTCGCTGCTTATCGACGTCGACGCGCCCGGTTTCGACATGGCGCAGTGGTTCGCGCCCTTTGCCGAGGGCGCCGCGCTCGACGACGCGGACGAGGCGCGCGGCGCGCTGCTGCTCGCCGCCGCAGTCCGGGCGCGCCGTGCCGCCGACCCCGCGCTGACCGCGGGGCTGATCGATACGCGCCACGGCATTCCCCCGGTCATCCTGTCGCGGCTCGAAAACGCGCAAAAGGGGCTGGCGCGCTGGAATGCCCCGACCGTCGCCGCGCTCTGCAGGCTGTTCGGCGTCGCGGACGAGGCGGCGTTGCGCGCCTATCTGGTCGCCGAGCATGCGAGCGGGCGGCTCGACCAATTCCTCGCGGCGATCCCGGGCGAGGCGCAGCGGATCGCGCGGACACGGCAGCGGATCGCCGCGCTCGATCGCGACCTGCGCGACGCCACCGCCACCGCGCCACCCCAGGTGCCCCCGCCCGTGCTTGCGGTCTATGGTACGCCGATCGGCGGCGGGCGGATCGCGCGGACGCCGACCGGCACGACGATTCCCGCGCCCGTGACCGTCGGCCCCAGGGCGTTTGCGCTGCGCACCGGCGCCGCGACGCTCGGCGGGGGGCTGCCCGGGCAATCGATCGTCATCGCCGATCCCGACCGGCCGGCGCTGGCGGGCGGCCTTGCGCTGGTCCGCGACGGCACGGGCGACGTGCCCGAGGGAGTCGAGGCGTACCGCGTGCTGTCGGTGGCGGTCGACCGGGCCGGCGCGCTGCAGGGCTACAGCCTCAACCCTGCCTATGACGTGGCGCTGGACAGCCTGCCGGCCGCGGACGTCTGCGCAATCGTCGCCGCCTGTTTCCCCTGACCGGGCGCGCGTGGGATCAGCCGCCGCGACCCAGCGCCGCCTTCAGCAACCCCTGCTGCTTGCGGTAGAGATTGGTCATCGTCGCGAAATCTGCCTGGATCTTGCCCAGCTTGAGCAACTGATCCTCGAGCGTGACGCTGTTGCCGTCGGGCTTGATCTCGCTGACGTCGGAGTCGACGACGATGCTGCTGCCGGTGCGCGGCGGGCGCGCGCCGAGCGCGGTCATGCCGCTGGTAAGCTGGACCCGGGGCCGCGCAATCGACGCGCGCCGGCCCCCCTCGCCCTGCGCGGCGAGCAGGTCGGCGAAGTCGGGGGCGGTGACCTCACGCGCCTTGAACCCGACCGTCTCGCTGTTCGCGATGTTCTGCGCGATCACGCGCTGGCGTTCGGCGAGATGCTTCATCTCGCGGGTGATCCCGGCGAGGATCGAGGGGCCTTGGGGCATGATCAGAATCCGTAGCTGGTCGAGGGGCTGGACAGCCGCGAGAGCGCGGCCTGGTAATTGGCGGTCTGTTTCTGCTCGATCGCGGTCGAGCCGGGCTTGCGGCCGCTTTTGGGCGTGTCGTTCGCGAGCAGCGCCTTGGTGTCGTCCCAGTAGAGCGAGCGATAGGCGGACTGGGTGAACGAGATCGCCTGCTTGATCCGCGCGAGCGCCGCAGCGGCGTCGGCGCGCGTATCGATCCGCAGCGTGGCGGTCAGGTCGAGCCCAAAGCTGCCGCCCGGCCGGATCCGCGGCGCGGCCGGATCGGCGGCGGCGGGTGCGGTGATCCGGCGCGCGGGCAGGCCGAGCTTGGCCAGCGCATCGCGCCCGACGGGCCCGGCGACGAACTCGACCGCATTGCCGGGCTTCAGGTCGACCCGCAGCGACCGGCCGTCCTTCGCGGTCGGCGTCGTCACGCTGCCGACGCGACGACCGACCAGCCGGCGGACCCGGTCGGCGAGCGTCGTCAGTGTGTCGGTATCGGTGAGGAGAATCGCGGTCGGCGGCCCGCCATTGACGCGGATCGCGAACGAATCGCCCGCACGCAGCGCGGTCTGCGCCTCGAGCGTGACCGAGTCGGTCGGGGTCAGCGTGCCGCGGTGGAGCCCGAGCGCGCCGAGCACGCTGTTGCCGCCCGGCGCGGCGCTGACCTGGACCGCGTCGGCGCGGGTGCCCGCGGTGCCGAACTGGCGGACCGCGGCGATCGCCCCCGTCGCCGCATCGATCCTAGCGACGAACGCGTCGACGTCGCCGGTGCGGGCGGTGTCGAGCACGCCCGCGGTCCGGCCGCCGACATGGATCGCGCCGCCGAGCCAGGCGACGCTGTCCGCCTGATCTTCCGCGCTGGTACCGAGATAGGTGATCGCCGCGGTCTGCAGTGCGGGATCGACGCGCGCGACGAACGCGTCGCGGCCGCCGGTGCGGGCATTGACCTGCACGCCGTCGAGCGCCGCGTCCGCCGCGCCGACGACCGCGATTCCGCCATCCGCCGCGACCGCGAGCGCGCGCGCATCGCCGCGCCCGAGATCGAGCCGGGCGAGATCGCTCGACAGCGCGGCACCGTCGATCCGTCGCAGCACCGCGCGCCCCGCCTCGGCGGTCAGCGCGAGCAGCGCGCCATCGGCGGCGACCGCCAGGCCGCGCACGCTCCCCGCATCGTCGATCACCCGCCGTTCGCCGACGCGGCCGGTCGCGTCGATCCGGGTGATCACCGCCTCCCCGTCCGCCGCGCCGTTTTGCCCGCCGACATAGATCGTGCCGTCGGACGCCACCGCGACCGCCGCCGCCTGTTGCGGGCCGGTCGCGCGGACGAGCGTCGCGAAGCGTTCGTCGCCCTGCGCATCATATTTCGCGACCAGCATGTCGCCGTCGCTGGTGCCGCCGTCGAAGCCGCCCGCGACGGTGCCCGCGACGACGATGCCGCCATCGGGACCGATCGTCACCGCCGCACCGCGCGCGCTGCCTGTGGTGCCGAGCATCCGCGTCCAGACCACCGCGCCCTCGCTGTCGACCTTGGTCAGCAGCAGATCGTCCGCGCCGTCCGCACGGTTCGCCCCCAGATCGCCCGCGCTGGTGCCGACGATATAGCTGAAGCCCTGCGCGTCGGTCGCCATCGCCGCGGTACCGACCGAGGCGGCGATCGTGGTGGCCTTCGTCTTGCCCGTCTTGTCCGCGTCGGCAGCGATCTTCAGCCGCTCGGTCGCCGCCGTGTCGACTGCGGCGATGGTGGCGAAGCTGCGCCGCGTCATCGTGCCCGCGGGGTCGTCGATCCGGCCGATCGCCACGCTCACGACCGGGGCGGGCGCGGCCGTGGCGGGCGCGACGGGCGGCCTGGCGGTCACCGGCGTCGCGACGCCGCGCGCGATCATCAGCGCGTCGCCCGCCCCGACCTGATCGATCGCCACCGTCTCGAACCCGCCGCGGGTGATCGACAGCCCCCAGCGATCGCCGGTCTTGGCGGGTTCGATCCGCACCTCCCAGCGCGGCACCGGCGCGCCCTGCGCGTCGAGTTCGACCGCGCCTGCGGCATCGCGGCGCGGGACCGCGGCGATCGCGGCGTTGATCCGGTCGGCGATGCCGTCGAGCGTCGTCGCCCCGTCGAGCGCGACGAGGATGCTGTCCGCGCTCGTCGTCGTCGACAGCCCGATGCGCAGCGTCTCGGTCCCCGCGACCCCGGGAAGGACCGCATCGCGCGCCGCGACGATGCCCTTGCCCGCAATCGTCGTCGCGCTGAGCGATGCCGGCGCGGCGACCGCGACGCTCTGTACCTGGCGGGCGATGCTGCCGAAGGACAGGTCGACCAGATCGGAGGGGGCGGAGCCGAGATAGGTCTGGAGATCGGCCAGCCCGCGGTCGAACGTCTTCTGCAACGCGGCGCGGTCGCGGCTGCCGGTGGTCGTGCCCGCTGCGGTCTCGGCAAGGATGCGGAGCCGGTCGAGTGCCTTGTAGCTGATGAAGCTGGTCTGGACGTCTGCGGGAAGCGGGCCGCTGCCGCCCGGCGCGGCGCGGTCGATGATCGACCGGAGCGCGGTGATCGCTGCGACCTGGCTGCGCACCGGGGGCGGCGTCGCGCTGATCTTCCACGGCGGGGTGGTCGCAGGCGTGGTGAATTGCAGCCGCGCCCGGCGCTGCGCGCGCGTCTCGATCGTCACCGCCGACGACGCCACGTCGGCCATGCTGGTCCCGGTCAGCAGGCCCAGACCGATCAGTCCGCTCGATAGATCCGCCATGCGTGTCGTCCGCTCCGGGTGTCGTTCCTCCTATAATAGGACGACCATGGCGGCGGCGGTGCCGATCGCCCATCGCATGCACAGGCTGGAGCAGACCCGAGGATGAACATGATGGTGGCCCCGTCCGAGCCGATCGAGATGAAGCGCTATACCGGGTCGCAACGCGCCGCCGCGCTGATGCTCGTGCTCGGCAAGGAACATGGCGCGCCGATCTGGGAACATCTGTCGGTCGAGGAGATCAAGGACCTGTCGTCCGCGATGGCACAGCTCGGCCGCGTGCCCGCGACCGTCGCCGAACATCTGCTGGTCACGTTTTCGGGCGAGGTCGGCAGCATGAACCGGCTGCACGGATCGTTCGAGACCACCGAGCGGCTGCTCGCGGGGATCCTTCCCAATGACCGCGTGCGCGAGATCATGGAGGATATTCGCGGTCCCGCCGGGCGGACGATGTGGGACAAGCTGTCGAACGTGAGCGAGGCGGTGCTCGCCGCCTATCTGCGCAACGAATATCCGCAGACGGTCGCGGTGATCCTGTCGAAGCTGAAATCGGATCACGCCGCGCGCGTGCTCGGCGAACTGCCCAAGGACGTCGCGATCGACGTCGTCCAGCGGATGCTGCGGATGGAGACGGTGCAGAAGGAGGTGCTGCAGCAGGTCGAGCAGACGCTGCGCAACGAATTCATGAACAACCTGTCGCGCGCGCAGCGCCGCGACCCGCACGAGGCGATGGCGGAGGTGTTCAACGCGATGGACCGGTCGACCGAGGAGGCAATGCTGTCCGCGCTCGACGAATCCGCGCCCGATTCCGCCGAACGGATCCGCGCGCTGATGTTCACCTTCGAGGATCTCGGCAGCCTGTTGCCCGCCGCGATCGGGACGATCGTCCGCCAGGCGGACAAGCGCGAGATGGCGCTGGCGCTGAAGGGCGCGCCCGAGACGATCCGCACGCTGTTCCTCAGCACGATGACCGAACGCTCCGCCAAGCTGATGCGCGAGGACATGGCAGCGATGGGCCCGGTCCGCGCGCGCGATTGCGACGCGGCGCAGGCGGCGCTCGTCCGGCTGGCCAAGTCGCTGGCGGATCGCGGCGAGATCATGCTCGTCGATCCCAAGAGCGACGACACGATGATCGTCTGAGGCAGGACCGATGGACGCCGCCTTCCACATCCGCCCGTTCGCGTTCGACCGGGTGTTTCCCGCAGTCGAGACGCCGAGCGATTCGGACGATCCGGTCACGCTGCGCCTGCGTATCGCGACGCTCGAGGCCGAATGCGCGCTGGCCGCCGCCGAGCGCGCCGCGGCCACCGCGCAGGCGCACGACGCGGGCTTTGCGCAAGGGCTTGCCGCGGCGCGGGCGGACCGCGAGGCCGGGCTGCTCGCCGCGACCGACGCGCTGCACGGCGCGATCGAGGAGATCGACGCGCAGCTGGAGGGGCTCGCCGACGAGGCGGCGCAGGCCGCGGCGTCGATCGCGGCCACCGCCGCCGAACTGCTCGCGGCATCCGTGCCGCCCGCGCTGGCGATCGACGACGCGATCGGCCGCGTGCTGCGCCAGGTCGTGCGCGGTCAGGAGATCGAGGTCGCGGTCCACCCCGAGCTGGTCGACGAGATGACGCGGCGGGTCGCGGTCCGTCAGGCGGGCGACCGCCGCCGGCTGGCGATCAGCATCGTCGCCGATCCGACTCTGCCGATCGGCGACAGTCATATCCACTGGGACCAGGGCGGGGTCGTCCTCGACGCCGCGCAGCGCGCCGACGCCGTCCGCGCGGCGTTCGCGCAGGCGCAAACTGCGGCTGCTCCGACCCAACCGGACTGAGCCTGCACGCCACTAGGCAAATTTGTCCGCCCGGCAAAAATGTCCGCCCCTCGCGCCGCCTATAATGAACGCGAGAACCATGGGGGATCGCTTGGAGCAGCTTCGCGCCGGACTGGCACAATTGGGGCGCCAGCGCCTGATGATGATGGGCGGGGTGGCAATCGCGTTGCTGGCCGCGCTCGCCTTCGTCGCGCTGCGCGGCGGCGAGAGCCGGATGGCGTTCCTCTACACCGATCTTGATCCCGCCGCCGCGCAGGCGATGGCGGACAAGCTGAAGGCGCAGAACGTGCCCTTCGCGCTGTCCGCCGACGGCACCGCGGTGCTCGCGCCCGAGGACCGGCTGGCGGCGCTGCGCATGAGCATGGCGGGCGAGAAACTCGGCGGCAAGATCGGCTATGACGTGCTCGACCAGGAAGAGCCGTTCGGCGTCTCCGCGAGCCGCGCCAAGATGAACGAGACGCGCGCGATCGAGGGCGAGCTCGCCCGCTCGATCGAGACGCTGCAGAGCGTGACGCGCGCGCGCGTGCACATCGTCATGCCCGAACGCGCGATGTTCGCGACGTCGACGAGCAAGGCGAGCGCCGCGGTCACGGTCAAGACGCGCGGCCGGCTGTCCGCCGAGGCGGTCCAGTCGATCCGCCATCTGGTCGCGTCCTCGGTCGCGGAACTGACCCCCGAGGCGATCTCGGTGGTCGACCAGACCGGCGCGCTGCTGGCGCGCGCGGGCGAGGCGGGGGTGATGGGATCGGGCGCGGCCGACGAACGCCAGGCGCAGGTCGAGGGCAAGCTGCGCGACGAGGTCGAGGCGCTGCTCAAGCCGATCGTCGGCGACGGCAAGGTCCGCGCGGAAGTGTCGGCGGAGATCGACCGCGACCAGACGCGCGAGGAATCGGACATGTTCGATCCCGACAAGCAGGTCGTCGCGCACCAGGTCACGGTCAACGGCAAGGACCAGAATGCCGAGACCAATCCCGCCACGTCGCTCGCCAGCGTCGGCCAGCAGCTGCCCGAGGCGCAGAACGCTCCCCCCGCCGCAGGGACGAGCGGCGGTCGCCAGGAGGCGCATGACGAGACGTCCGAGGACATCACCTACGAGAACAGCAAGACGCACAGCGTGGTGCTGCGCGCGCCGGGCCGGATCAAGCGGCTGAACGTCGCGGTGATGATCGACGGCGGCGCCAAGGGCCTGCCCGCCGCGCAGATTCAGCGGCTGACCCGGCTGGTCGAGACCGCGGTCGGCGCCGACAGCGCGCGCGGCGACAGCGTGGTGATCGAAAGCATGGCGTTTGCGGGCGACCCGGCGCTTGCGGACACGGACGAGGGCTGGCTGGCGATGCTGCCCGCGGGCGGGATCGCCGATTTCGTCAAACTGCTGCTGATCGCCGCGGTCGGGCTGGTCGCGCTGCGCATGCTCAAGTCGAAACCCGGCGCGGGCGACGCGGGCGATCTCGCCAAGGCCGATATCCTGTTGCGCGGCCAGACGCCGCAGCCCGCCGCGCTGACCGGACCCGACGGCACGCCGATCGACGCAGAGGGCCCCGGCGGCGAGCCGGTCGCCGCGCTCGATCAGGAAATCGCGCTCGACCAGGTCGATGGCCGGGTCAAGCTGTCGATCCTGCAACGCGTCGGCGACACGATTTCAACGTCCACCCCCGAATCCGCCTCGGTGATCCGCCAGTGGATGAACGCATGATGGAGCCGCGCATGAGCGATACGCCCGCCACCGATACGCCGACCCTGATCGCCCCCGGTGATCCGGTCGCGTTCCTCGACGAGTTCGACGACATCCTGCCCGACGGCGCGCCGACGATGCAGCTGCCGGGCGCACCTGCCGCCGCGGCCACGCCAAGCGCGAGCGCGAGCGCGGACGAACCCGAGCTCCATGCGGTGTTCGACGTTCCAGTGCGCGTCCAGGCGGTGCTCGGCCGGTCGCGCATCCCGATCGGCGAGCTGCTGCGGCTGAAGGTCGGGATGGTGATCGAGCTCGACCGCAAGGTCGGCGAGCCGGTCGACATCTTCGTCAACGACCGGCTGATCGCGCGCGGCGAGGTCGTGCTGATCGACGATTCGCTCGGCATCACGCTGACCGAAATCGTCCGGCAGGACCGTTGAGCGCGATGGAGCCGCTGTTGAACGTGGGGCTGTTGCTGATCGGCGCGCCGGGAACCGAATTGCGGCTGGCCGCCGAGATGGCGCGCGAGGCGGGCGCGGATGTCGCGATGGCCGACACGCCGGATCTCGCGCTCGTCCGGTTGCGCCGCGAACATCGCGCGCTGGTGATGATCGACGTCGAGACCGATGTCGCGGGGTTCCTGTCGCGGCTGCGCCACGAACGCTTCGCGCTGCCCGTGCTGGCGTGCGGGATCGATGCGCCCGCCGAACGCGCGGTCGCCGCGATCCGCGCGGGCGCGTGCGACTATGTGCCGATGCCGCCGCAGCGCGAGCTGATCGCCGCCGCGCTCGCGCTGGTCGCCGCAGCGCCCGACACGACGCTGATCGGCAAGGCGCCGGCGTTCCTGCGCGCGACTGCGGCGCTTGCCGCGCTGGCGCCGGCGCGCACGTCCGTCCTGATTCTGGGCGAACGCGGCAGCGGCAAGGCGCATCTCGCGCGGGCGCTGCATACTGCACATGACGCCCGCCTGCCCTTCCTGTCGATCGGCTGCGGCGACGACGCGCGCGAGATCGTCGAGACCACGCTGTTCGGCCGCGAGCCGGGCGTGGCGACGGAGGCCGATCCGGGGCGGATCGGCGGCATCGACCAGGCGCGCACCGGTACCTTGGTGCTGCGCGACGTCGACCGGCTCGCCCCCGTGGCGCAGGCGCGGCTGGTCGAGCGGTTGCGCCGCGCCGACGATGTCCGCCTCGTCGCGACGAGCGCCGCCGACCTGCCCGACCGTGTCGCCGCGGGCGCGTTTCGCGGCGACCTGCTCGCGCGGCTGGCCGGGGCGGAGATCCGCGTGCCGCCGCTGCGCGAACGCCCGGGCGACGCCGCGCTGCTCGCGGCGCATTTCGCGCGCGGCGCAGCGCAGGGGTCTGCCGGCGGCGTCGATCCCGACGCGCTCGCGCTGCTCGACGGCTATGCCTGGCCCGGCAATGTCCGCGAGCTGGAAGACGTGGTGCAGCGCGCGCTGATCCTGTCGCGCGGCGCCGCCATCGGCCCGGCCGACCTCGTGCTCGCCAATGGCGAACGGCTGACCGCGGTCGCCAATGTCGAGGTCGCGAGCCTGGTCGGGCGGACCGTCGAGGAGGTCGAGCGCGCGCTGATCCTGCGCACGCTCGAACGCTGTCACGGCAATCGCACCTCCGCCTCGGGCATCCTCGGCATTTCGGTGCGGACGATGCGCAACAAGCTCAAGACCTTCATCGAGGCGGGCATCGCCGTCGCCCCCGCACAATGAGCCGGGCGGGCGAAATGCGCGCAGCCGGGGGTACTCGCGGCGGCACGGGCGGGGGTTCGGCAGGCCTGGCCGGGCTGGTCCAGCGGATCGGCGCGAACCGCGACATGGCGCTGGCAGTCGGGGTGATCGCGATCATCGGCATGCTGATCCTGCCGATGCCCGGCTGGATGCTCGACCTCGGCCTCGCGCTGTCGATCACGCTGTCGGTGATGATCCTGATGACCGCGCTGTTCATCGAGAAACCGCTCCAGCTGTCGGCCTTCCCGACCATCCTGCTGATCGCGACGATGCTGCGCCTCGGGCTCAACCTCGCCTCGACGCGGCTGATCCTGGCGCATGGCCATGAGGGGCCGGAGGCGGCGGGCGGGGTGATCGCGGCGTTCGGCGACCTGCTGATCGGCGGCGACACGATCATCGGCCTGACGATCTTCGCGATCCTCATCGTCATCAACTTCGTCGTCATCACCAAGGGCGCCGGCCGCATCGCCGAGGTCGCTGCGCGGTTCAGCCTCGACTCGATGCCCGGCAAGCAGATGGCGATCGACGCCGATCTCAACGCCGGCACGATCGACGAACGCCAGGCGCGCGAACGCCGGACCGAGGTCGAGGCCGAAAGCGGCTTTTACGGCGCGATGGATGGTGCGTCGAAATTCGTGAAGGGCGATGCGGTCGCAGCCCTGCTGATCACCGCGATCAACGTGCTAGTCGGGCTGATCATCGGCGTCGGCGTGCACGGCGTGCCGTTCGGCGAGGCGTTCCACAGCTATACGCTGCTGACCGTCGGCGACGGGCTGGTCAGCCAGATCCCCGCGCTGATCGTGTCGATCGCCGCCGGCCTGCTGGTGTCGAAGGGCGGCGTCGCGGGCAAGACCGGCGCCGCGCTCGGCGATCAGCTCGGGCGCTTCCCCAAGGCGTTCGGGATGGTCGCGGCGCTGATGGGCGCGCTCGCGCTGCTGCCCGGCCTGCCGTTCGTGCCGTTCGCGATTTTCGCGGGGCTGAGCGGCTGGGCGGGCTGGGCCTTGTCGCGCAAGGCCGATGCCGAGCAGGCCCGGCTGCGTGCGGAAGAGGCGCTCGCGAGTGCGGAGGAGCGCGCGGTCGAGGAACCGATCTCGCGTACGCTGGCGATCGACGCGGTGCGGATCGAGATCGGCTATGGCCTGCTGCCGATCATCAACGATGCGCAGCGCGAACCGCGGCTCGACGACCAGGTCCGCGCGCTGCGCCGGCAGATGGCGGCGGAGTATGGCTTCGTGCTGCCCGCGGTGCGGATCATCGACAACATGGCGCTGCAGCCTAACCAATATGTCGTGTTCATCAAGGAGACCGAGGCGGCGCGCGGCGATATCCGGCTCGACCGGCTGCTGGTGATCAATCCCGGCGGCGGCGCACTCGCGCTGCCGGGCGAACCGACGCGCGAGCCGGTGTTCGACCTGCCCGCGCTGTGGATCGACCGCGAGCTGCGCGACGAGGCGGGCCTGCGCGGGCTGACCGTGGTCGATTGCGGGACGATCATCACCACCCACCTGACCGAGCTGGTCAAGGACAACATCGCCGACCTGCTGAGCTATACCGAGACGCAGAAGCTGCTGAACGAGGTGCACGCGGAGTCGAAGAGCCTGGTTGCAGACATCGTGCCCGGCCGCATCTCGATCTCGGGCGTGCAGCGGATCCTGCAGAACCTGCTGTCCGAGGGGATCTCGATCCGCGACGTGCCGACGATCCTCGAGGGGATCGCCGAGGCCGCGCCGCTGACCGCGAACATCACCCAGATGACCGAGCATGTCCGCGGCCGGCTCGCCCGGCAGATTTCCGCGCAGCAGTCGCGCGACGGGGCGATCCCGATCGTCACGCTGTCGAGCGCATGGGACGCGGCGTTCGCCGACAGCATCGTCGGCCAGGGCGACGACCGCCAGCTGGTGATGGCGCCGTCGAGCCTCCAGGCGTTTCTCGGCGCGATCCGCGAGACGTTTGACCGGCTGGCGGGCGACGGCGAGATCCCCTGCCTGCTGACGACGCCGTCGATCCGCCCGTTCGTCCGCTCGATCATCGAGCGCGTCCGCCCGGCGACCGTCGTGCTGTCGCAGAACGAAATCCATGCCCGCGCGCGAATTCGCTCGCTCGGCACCGTCGGGTGAGGCCGCGGGCCGTCTATAATGCGCTGATGGCCGGTAATGGGCCGGAAGGACGACGATGCCGATGATCGCGACATCTGGCTGGCCGCTGACGCCGAGCCTGGCTCCAACGAGCCTGCCCTCAACGGGTGTTACCCCGGCGGGTCCGACCGCGTCCGGTCTGGGTGCGCCCGGTCTGGGTGCGCCGGGATCGCTCGAGCTTGCCGGGTCACCGGGCTTCGCGGACGTGCTGGCGCGCATCGACGCGGCCGCCGGCGCGATCGTCGAGCCCGGCATGGCGCGGCCCGGTCCCGCCCCCCTGCCCGCTCCGGTCGTGACGATCGCCCCTGCGCCGACACCGCCGGGCGCGGCGCCCGTGCCCGCAGCGATGATCCCGGTCGCAGCGGCGGCGCTTGAACCGCCTGCCCCCGCTTCGCTCGATCCCGTGCTCCTCGACACCCCGCCTCCGGTCGCGGCGAGCGCGCCGACCACGCAATCCGCTGATCCTGAGCCGTTGCCTGTCGACCCGCTGGGCGAGGCCTCCGCGCACGAGAAACCAGAGCCGCCCGGGGAGCCGCTCGTCGCGCCGCCCACGCCGGACCCATCATCGGCGCGGACGGACGCGCCACCGCTCCAGACGGCCCAGCCGACAGCGCCGGCCATCACCCCGGATGCACGCCCCGCGGTCGCGCGCGCGGAGACGACGACCGCGACGACGCCTGCGCGCGATACCGGGACGCTCCGGCCGGCCGCGACGCGTCCGCGACCGGTCGCGCGACGCGAGAAGATCGCAACGACCGCTGCCCTATCCCTTGCCACACCTGCGGCCCCCCTGGCTGCCCCTGCTCCCGCCCCGGCAAGTCCCATCGACCCGTCGGCCGCGCGGCACGGCGCGCCGAACCCGGCCGTGGCTGCCGCTCCGTCGGCAGCGCCGCAAAACCCACTCGCCGCCACGCGCGACCATGGCCCCCCGGGGTCCTCGACCACCACCGACCCGGTGGACGTGATCGGCGTGTCGGCGGGACCGGGGGCGGCGGTACCGGAAGCGGCGGGCGCCGTACCCCGCCCGCATCTTGGCGCCGACACCGCCCAGCCCGGTCGCGAGCCGGTCGTCACGGCCCCGCCGTCCGCCGCCGTGCCGGACGCAGCCGTCCGCCCGCCGGATCCGGGCGCTTCATCCCAACAGCCCGCCGGCACGGCTGGCGTCCTGAACGCGGGTTTCATGCCATCCGGTCGCGACGACCAGCCTGCTGCACCGACCATCGTCGCAGCCCGACCGGGCCGGTTCGGGGCCGAGATGGGCGTCGCGATCGCGCACCATGCGGTCGCGGGCAAGCCCGAGACGATCACCGTCCGGCTCGACCCCAAGGACCTCGGCCGGATCGAGGTCCGGCTGTCGTTCGACGGTGCGGGTACGCTGCGCGCGGTCGTCACCGCCGACACGCCGGGCGCGCTCGAGATGCTGCGCCGCGAGAGCGGCGATCTGGGCCGCGCGCTGGCCGATGCCGGACTCCGGTCGGACGCGCAGAGCCTGCGGTTCGACACACGCACGCCCGGCGGCAACGATCCCGGCCAGCGCCAGCCCGGCGCCGACCCGCGCCAGCCCCAGACGCGGCAGCGGCGTGCCGACACCGAGTATCAAGGCTTTGCCGAAACCCCGATCTATCGCCCGCTGCGGACCAGCGGGCGCGTCGATCTCACCGCCTGAGGACTATGATCATGAGCCTTTCGACGACGTCCGCGCTCGGCGCCAGCGTGACCCGGCCGACGCTGGGCGGCGCGTCCGCCGACTACAGCATGTTCCTGAAGCTGCTGACCACGCAGATGCAGAACCAGGATCCGCTCAAGCCGATGGATTCGACCGAATATACGCAGCAGCTCGCGCAATTCTCGCAGGTCGAGCAGACGATCCAGCAGACCAGCAAGCTGAACGACATCCTGGCGCAGCTCACCACGCAGAACATGGCGCAGGCGTCGGGTTTCATCGGCCATGTCGGGCAGTTCAACTCGACGGTCGCCGGGCTGAGCGCGGAGACGGGGGCGAGCTGGACCTATTCGGCGCCGCGCGGCGTCACCGCGCTGACCGCGACGATCACCGACGGATCGGGCAAGACCGTCGCGACGATGGCGCTCGACCCCGCCACCAGCGGTAGCGTGACGTGGAATGGCGGGCTGGCGGACGGATCGCGCGCGGCCAACGGCCCCTATTCGCTGTCGATCGCCGCCGTCGATGCGTCGGGCGCGGACGTGCCGGTGTCGGTCACCACCAGCGGGACGATCAGCGAAGTGATCGCCGAGAACGGCAATCTGACGCTCGGCGTCAACGGCGCGCAGATCCCGATCGCATTGCTGACGAAGCTCCAGTCCGCCGGGTAATCCGGCGGCGGCGTTCAGGTCCCGAAGCTGCGCACCAGCGACCCGCAGACCAGCGCCCAGCCGTCGACGAGCACGAAGAAGATGATCTTCATCGGCAGCGAGATCGTCGGCGGCGGCAGCATCATCATCCCCATCGCCATCAGCACCGCCGCCACCGCCAGATCGATGACGAGGAACGGCAGCAGCAGCAGAAACCCGATCTCGAACGCGCGCCGCAGTTCGGAGATCATGAAGGCGGGGACCAGCGTCGCCAGACCGGTCTGCGCGCGCGGCGCCGCCGCGGTCTTGCCCAGCCGGTTGAACAGCGCGAGATCGTCGTCGCGGACTTGCGAGAGCATGAAGACGCGGAACGGCTCGGCGGTCTTGGCAAAGGCCTGCGTCTCGGTGATCCGGCCCGCGGTATAGGGCTGCACGCCCTGCTGCCACGCGGTCTCGAAGGTCGGCGCCATCACGAACATCGACAGGAACAGCGCGAGGCTGATCATCACCGGGTTGGGCGGCACGCCCTGCGCGCCGAGCCCGCTGCGCAACAGCGACAGCGCGACGACGATCCGCGTGAACGACGTCACCGTCATCAGGATGCCGGGCGCGAGGCTGAGCACCGTCAGCATCAGCACGAGCTGGATCGCGCGCGCCGAGAGCGGCCCGTCGCCGAGCGCGCCCGCCACCGTCTGCGCGATCGCAGGCGACGGCAGGGACAGGAGGACGAGCGCGGGCAGCAGGAGCAGGCGCCTACGCATCGGCCGCGACCTTTTCGACCTGGGCCGCGAACGACAGCGGCGCGTCACGGACGATCCCCGTCTCGAGCACCGCGACCCGGTCGGGCAGCAGCACGAACAGATGTTCGCAGCCGTCGCGGCGGACCAGCACGAGCGAGCGCCGCGCGTCGATCGCCACGCGCTCGACCAGCGCCAGCCGCCGGTCGGGGACCGCGCGGCCGATCCGGCCGGGCAGCGCGATATCATAGCGGCGGACCGCCCATAGCGCCCCCGCGAGCAGCCCGAGGACGATCCCCAGCCCGCCCAGCGTGCGCAGCACCGCGACGATCTCCATCAGGCGCGCCCGCTGCGCAGCACTTCGGTCACCTCGAGCGACATCACGTCCTCATGGACATAGATCTTGCCCGTCGCGACCGCCTTGCCGTTAACGAACACCTGGGTCGGCTCGTCATGGCCGCAATCGAGCGGGATCATCGCCCCGCGGCTCATGTTCAGGATCTGGCGGATCGGCACCTTGGCCGATCCCAGCACGATCGAAACCTCGATCTGGATATCTTCGAGCACGGACATGGGGTCGCTCCTCCTG
The DNA here is from genome assembly GCF_034045155.1 of Sphingomonas sp. CFBP9019. NCBI lineage: Bacteria > Pseudomonadati > Pseudomonadota > Alphaproteobacteria > Sphingomonadales > Sphingomonadaceae > Sphingomonas > Sphingomonas sp. CFBP9019. The sequence goes on from NZ_JAXCWK010000005.1 coordinate 425,420, forward strand.
CCCCCATGATAGGAAAATCTTGCCGGGTGCCGGCGCCGGACGCGGTTTTCGTGCGGCGCACCCGGAAGAAAATGCCGGGTGGCGACCGGGGGCGGCAAGTTCTGCCTATGATGATTGCGAACAGCGAATACCCAACAGCGAACAACGGCGCCGCCGCCATGCCGGCCGCGCCCCGGGGAACACGGATCATGGATCTCGATACGTCGTTGCGGGTGTCCGCATCGGGGCTGAAGGCGCAGGCGCGGCGGATGCGGGTGATCGCGGAGAATCTCGCCAATGCGGATTCGGTCGCATCGACCGCGGGCGGCGATCCCTATCGCCGCAAGGTCGCGAGCTTCCGCGCCGATGTCGACCGTGCCACCGGCGCGACGGGCGTCAAGGTCCAGGCGATCGACACCGACAAGACCGCGTTCGCGCGCAGCTACCAGCCGGGCAACCCCGCCGCCGATGCGACCGGCTATGTCCTGACCCCCAACGTCAACGCGCTGGTCGAGGCGGCCGACATGAAGGCGGCGCAGCGCTCCTACGAAGCCAATCTCAACGCGATCGAGGCCGCCAAGGGGCTGACGATGCGCACCATCGACCTGCTGAAATAAGGAAACGCGATGTCTATCGGAGCTTTGGACGCGATGACGGCCTATGGTCGCGCGCTGGGTGTCGGCGCGGAACAGGGGATTGGCGGGCTCGGCGAGACTGCCGCCGCCGCGACGCCCAAGGGCGCGGGCGGGTTCGGCACCATGGTCGAATCGCTCGTCAGCACCACCGCGGCCGCGCTGCGCACCGCCGAGAGTGCGGGCGTGAAGCAGGTCGCGGGCAAGGGCGACCTGATCGACGTCGTGACCGCGATGGGCGCGGCCGAGACTGCGCTCGACACCGTCGTCGCGGTGCGCGACCGGATGGTCAGCGCCTATTCCGAAATCATGCGGCTGCAGATCTGACATGACGCCGGCCGTCGCGATCGACATCGCCCGCGCGGGGATGATGCTGCTCCTCACCATCTGCGGCCCGCTGCTGCTGGTGTCGATGATCGTCGGCGTCGTCATCAGCCTGGTCCAGGCGCTGACCCAGGTGCAGGAACAGACGCTGACCTTCGTGCCGAAGCTGGTCGCGGCGGGCATCGCGCTGCTGCTGACGCTGCCGATGATCGGCCATGCGCTGGCGGGCTTCACCGCGCTCGTCGCCGATCGCATCGTCGCCGGCTGATGCCCGACCTCCAGGGCCTGCCGATCGAGGCGAGCGCGTTCCTGCTGCTGTTCGCGCGCGTCGGTGCGGTGCTGATGCTACTGCCCGTCTTTTCGGAAGAGGCTGTTCCCGGCCGGATCCGGCTGATGATCGCGTTCGGCCTGACACTCGGGCTGTGGGGCCTGTTGTCACCCTACGCACTGCCCGCCGCGAAGGACACGACCGCATTACCGGGGCTGATCCTGGTCGAGCTCGCCACCGGGCTCGGGCTCGGCGCGCTGGTCCGGATGATGTTCCTGGCGATGGCGACCGCAGGGTCGATCGTCAGCCTCCAGATCGGCCTGACCTCCGCGATCGTCGCGGATCCCGCGCAGGGCGGCCAGGCGAGCGTGGTCTCCAAGCTGGTCGGCGTCGCCGCGAGCGTGGTGTGCATGGGCCTGCTCGTCCATCACCTGTGGATCGCCGCGCTGGTCCGCTCCTATGCGAGCTTCCCGATCGGCGGCGTCCCCGCCGCCGGCGATTTCTCCGCGCTGGCGGTTGCGACCGCGGGCCGGTCGCTGGCGCTGGCGGTCGCGCTGTCGGCGCCGATGATCGTCTACGGGATCGTCTTCAACGTCGCGCTGGGGCTCGCCGCGCGACTTGCGCCCGCGATCCAGATCTTCTTCGTCGCCCAGCCGGTCAACCTGCTGTTCGGGCTCGCGCTGCTCGCGACGCTGCTCGGTGCGATGCTGACGGGCTTTGCCGAGGCGATGACGCAGTGGATCCAGACGGGCTGGGGCTGACCGCATGGCCGACAAGGACCAGAAGACGCATGACCCGAGCGAAAAACGGCTCGCCGATGCACGCAAGAAGGGCGACACGCCGAGCGCACCCGAAATGCGCCATGCCGCGATCTTCGCCGCGATGCTGGTCGTGCTGGGCGGGCTCGGCGTCGACGGTTTCGCGCGGCTTGCGACGATGCTGGTGCGGCTATGGGGTCGCGCGGACGATTTCCGCATCGATCCGCAGGGCTCACAGGCGCTCGCGACCGGGCTGTTCAGCCAGCTGGCGACGGTGTTCGCCCCCGTCTTCGCCGCGCTGGTCGCATTCGCGCTGCTCGGCGGGCTGGTCCAGGGCCGCCCGAGCCTGTCCTGGTCGCGCGTCGCACCCAAATTGAGCAAGCTGTCGCCCGTATCGGGGGCCAAGCGGCTGTTCGGCCTGCGCGCGCTGATCGAATTCGCCAAGACGCTCGCCAAGCTGTCGGTGATCGTCGCGATCGCGGTGACGGTGCTGTGGCCGCATGCCGCCGCGCTCGACACGCTGGTCGGGATCGATCCGGCCGAGCTTGGCGGCGTCGCGGGCGGGCTGGTCGTGATCCTGGTCAAGAGCGTCGCGATTCCGGTCGTCGCGCTCGCGCTGTTCGACTTCGTCTATCAACGTCGCAGCTGGTTCAACAAGCTCAAGATGTCGCTCCAGGAGCTGAAGGACGAGTATAAGGACAGCGAGGGCGACCCGAAGATCAAGGCGAAGATCCGCCAGATCGCGATGCAGCGCGCGCGGCGCCGGATGATGAGCGCGGTGCCGGACGCGAGCGTGATCATCACCAACCCCACCCATTATGCGATCGCGCTGCGCTATGACCATGCCCAGGGCGGCGCACCGGTCGTCGTCGCCAAGGGCGTCGACGCGGTCGCGCTGCGCATCCGCGAGGTGGCGACCAAGGCGGGCGTGCCGATCGTCGAGAACCGCCCGCTCGCCCGCGCACTCCATGCGTCGGTCGAGATAGAGCAGCCGATCCCCGCCGAGCATTATGCCGCGGTCGCCGAGATCATCGGCTATGTCATGCGGATCGCCCGCGCCCGCGCCTGAGGGTCAGGCGATCACGTCATGGCGGGCGAGCTCGACGCGGACGCGCAGCTCGACCGCGCGCGCGATATCGGCAAGCTGCGGATCCTCGGGCAGCGTGAAATCGCGCGTCCAGGCCGCCAGCGCGACGAGCGCCTCGGGGGCCGCCGCCCCTTGCGCGACCTCGCGATCGAGCTGGTCGAGCAGCGTCAGCCCCCGCTCCGCGGCGACCGCCTGCCGGCGCCGCCGTTCGACCGCGGGATCGATCGCCGCGAGCGCGACCAGCATCTGCACCGAGGTCGCCGGCTGCGGCATCGCGGCGACCGGCCGCGGCGCGGGGCCGCCGACCGGATCGGAGCCCGTCGCGGCGGTGGCGGAGAACCCCGTACCGTCCGCAGCGCTTCGGCCAGCCAAAGTCGCCAGCAGCGCCTGCCGCAGCAGAACGGGGAGCGTGTCGATCCTCATTTCATCCCCGGCCAGCCCGTGACGGCGCAGCCTATCCTATAAGTCTGGCAGAGTTCAACGGTGTCGAGGTCCCGCCGCATGCCCCTTTCGCGCGCTCGATATGTCGGGCGATATGCCCGGCGACATGCCCGGGCGATCCTGTCGGTCGTGCTGGCCTGTGCCGCGACGACCGCGGCGTCCGCGTCGTCGCGCGTGAAGGACATCGTCGACATCCAGAATGTCCGCACCAACCAGCTGGTCGGCTATGGCCTGGTCGTCGGCCTGCCGGGCACCGGCGACCGCACCAACAACGCGCCCTTCACCGAGGAAACGCTGCAGGCGATGCTCGAGCGGATGGGCGTCAACGTGCGCGACGCCAAGATGAAGCCCGCCAATGTCGCCGCGGTTTCGGTCACCGCGACGATGCCGCCCTTCGCACGCGCCGGCTCGACGATCGACGTCCAGGTGTCGGCGATCGGCGATGCGAGCAGCCTGCAGGGCGGGACGCTGCTGGTATCGTCGCTGCGCGCACTCGACGGCAATATCTATGCGGTCGCGCAGGGGCCCGTCGCGGTCTCCGGCTTCAAGGCGCAGGGCGCGGGCGCGAGCATCAGCCGCGGCGTGTCGACCTCCGCGCGGATCGCCGGCGGGGCGATCGTCGAACGCGAGGTGCCCTATGCGCTGCGCTCGGCGACCAGCCTCAAGCTCGCGCTCAAGAACCCCGATTTCACCACCGCACGGCATATCGCGGGCGTCATCAACGGCCGGTTTGCCGGGACCGCGCACGTGCTCGACCCCGGCACGGTCGAGATCGCGGCGGCGGGCGGCTTTGCCGGCGATGTCGTCGACCTGCTCGGCGAGATCGAGAATTTGCCCGTCAATGTCGACCAGCCCGCGCGGATCGTGATCAACGAGGCGTCGGGTACGGTGGTGATGAGCGCCGACGTCCGGATCAGCCCGGTCGCGATCGCGCAGGGCGGGCTGACCATCACCGTCAGCGAGACGCCGGTCGCGTCGCAGCCCGCGCCGCTGTCGCAAGGCCAGACCGCGGTCCTGCCGCGCACCCGGATCGGCGTCGACGACGGCGGTGGCGCCTCGCTCGCGATCGTCGAGGGCGCCTCGCTGCAATCGCTGGTCGCAGGACTCAACACGCTCGGCGTGTCGCCCCGCGACCTCATCACCATCCTGCAGACGGTCAAGTCGGCAGGTGCCCTCCAGGCCGAGATCGCCGTACAATGATCGCACCCATTCCCGCATCACCCGCATCGTCGGCCGTCCCGGACTCGAAGGCGGCGCAGACCGCGAAGAGCTTCGAGGCGGTGTTCCTCGGCCAGATGACGCAGATGATGATGGCGACGGTGGAGACCGACGGCGCATTTTCCGGTGGGCATGGCGAGGAGATGTTCCGCGGCGTGCTGGCCGAAAAGCTCGGCACCGCGATCGCTGCGGCGGGCGGCGTCGGCCTGGCCCCCGCGGTCCTCAGACAGATCATCGCCCTGCAGGAAGGATCCGCCGCGTGACCCACGACCTCGACGAAGCATTGCTCTCGCTCGACCTCATCCTCGACGAGGAGAATGACCGGCTCGGCACGCCGGGCTTCGACCTGCTGCCGCCCGAACTCGTCGCCGCCAAGATGCGGATGGTCGGCCTGATCGAGGCGGAACAGGGTCGGCTGCTGCGCGACCGCGCCGCCGACAGGGTGCGGCCGGACGACGCGGACTGCGAGCGCAGCGCGATGCTGCTCGCGGGCGTGCTCGACAAGCTGACGCTCAACGCGACGCTGCTCGAGCGACGGATCGCGCTGTGCGACGACCTGATGGCGGCGATCACCGCGGAGGCCAAGCGCCTCTCGGGCGGGCGCAGCATGGTCTATCGCGCGTCCGGCACGCTGTCGCACGCCGACCAGCCCACCCCGATCGCGCTCAACAACAGCTTGTGACCCCGCGCGCCGCCGCGGCGGGCCGACGGGGACCAATTCCGGAGACCTTCGATGACGTTTCTGAATAACTTCAGGATCTCGACCAAGATCATCACGCTGCTGCTCGTGATCAGCGCGGTCAGCCTGTTCCTCGCCTGGAACGGGTCGCAGCGGCTTCGCGCGGCGGATCGCGCGACGACCGGGCTGGTGACCAGGACGCTGCCCGGCGCGGTCGAACTGGCGCGGGTATCGCGCGAGGCGACCGAAATGGTCTATGCCGCCTATCGCACCGTGTCGTTCGACGGGCGCAGCGCAGACGCGCGCGCCGCGGCGGCGGATGCCGAGGCGTCGTACCGGTCCGCCAGAACCCGGCTGGCGGGCGTGGCAGCGCGCGAACTCGAACTCGCGCCTAGGGTCGCGGCGCTGGCGGACGCGATCGACGACCTCCACCGGCTGACCGCACAGGCGGTCGCCTTCGGCCTCGCCAATCGCAACGACGACGCGATGCGCGTCCTCAACGCCGCCAACCCGAAGGTCGCTGCGCTGATCGCGACCAACCGGCAGCTGACCGATACCCGCACCGGCATCGCAAAGGCGCAGGCCGCGGCGCTGACCGCGGACGCCACGTCGACCTCGCGAACGCTGCTGATCACCGCGATCGGCAGCGTGATCGCGGGTATCATGCTGTCGATCGTCGTCACGCGGTCGGGGATCACCGGGCCGCTGGTGCGGCTTCAGGAGGCGATGGCGCAGATGGCGGGCGGCGATTTCTCGCGCGAGGTCGAGGGCCAGGCGCGCGGCGACGAGATCGGCGGCATGGCGCGGTCGGTCCAGACCTTCCGCGAGGCCGGCATCGCCAAGATCGCCGCCGATGCCGAAAAGGCGCGGGTCGAGGCGGCGCAGAAGCAGGTCGTCGAGACCGTGTCGGAGCATCTTTCCGGGCTGTCGCGGGGCGATCTGACCGCGTCGATCACCGCCGACTTCCCGCCGGAATTCGCCACGCTCAAGACCAATTTCAACGACGCGCTGGGCAAGTTGCGCGACCTGATCGGCGCGGTGTCCGAAACCGCGCGGACGATCCGGACGGGGTCGGGCGAGATCGCGCAGGCGTCGGAGGATCTCGCACGGCGGACCGAAGGGAGTGCCGCGTCGCTCGAGGAAACCGCCGCGTCGGTCACGCAGATCGACAGCCGGCTCAAGGCCTCCGCCATCGCCGCCGCCAGCACGGTCGCGCGCGCGGACCAGGCGATCGCCACGGTCGGCGGCGGCCGCACCGTCGCCGACGAGGCGGTCCAGGCGATGGGCCGCGTTGCCGACAGCGCCAAGGGGATCGACAGCGTGATCGAAGGGCTCGACAAGATCGCCTTCCAGACGCGCGTGCTGGCGATGAACGCCGCGGTCGAGGCGGGCCGCGCGGGCGATGCCGGGCGCGGTTTCGCGGTCGTCGCCGATCTCGTCTCGGCGCTTGCGATGCGCTCGGAGGAAGAGGCGAAGCGCGCGCGCGACCAGCTGACCACGACGCAGACCGATATCGTCACCGCGGTCGAGGCGGTGCAGAAGGTCGATGGCGCGCTGTCCGCGATCTCCGACGATGTCGGCCAGGTGCATGAACTGCTCGGCACGATGGCGACCGACAATCAGGCGCAGTCCGCCGCGATCACGCAGATCTCGGCAGCGATCGGGACGATGGACCAGGCGACGCAGCAGAATGCGGCGATGGTCGAGGAAACCTCCGCCGCCGCGCGCAATCTGGCGCGCGAGGTCGGCGGGCTGACCGAACAGGCGGCCCAGTTCCGCATCGACGGCCGCGATGGCGCGCGGACGCAGCGCATGGCGACGCCAGCCCGGGCCAGTGCCGCGCCCGTTGCGGCGGCGCCTGCATACGACCGCGCGGTCGATACAGGACCGGTGGCCGCTGCCCCCCATGGCGCGCCTGCGCCGTACAGCTCGCCGGTCGCACCACTGCCGTCGACCCCGCTGGCCGCCTATGCGGGCGGCGACGACGACTGGAACAGTTTCTGATTTTACGAACCAGACGCGCGCGCCCCGATCATTCACGGCGCGCGCGTTTGGACCGGGCCTCGTTCCCGGTTCCATGAGCAACCCCGGACGCCGGCGTGTCCCGGGCGCAAAACGACAGAGCCCGTGTCCGCCGCGATGGTGGACACGGGCTCTGTCGTGTTTTCGTCGGAATTGGCAGTGGGGCGTCAGGCCGGCGTCACGGCGTGCTGCAGCCCCTCGATGATCGCGCAATTCACCTCGATCAGCGCGTCGACGCCGTCACGCCCGGCCACCACGTCGCTGGTATAGCGGTCGACCCACAGGCCGAGCGACACGATCGACGCGCGAAGGCCCTCGGGCAGCGCATTGCCGCGCGCCGCGCAGGCGCTCGACAGCACGCTCCACACCTCGCGGTTGCGGAACAGCGCTGGCGTCAGCGTCACGCCGCTGAGCCCGGCTTCGCGCGCGCGGATCAGGTCACCAGTCACCTGCTGCATCAGGCGATATTCGGCGGCGCGCGGCGTCTCCGTGATGGTGCGCGCGCGGTGATAGGCGGTCAGGGACATGGGAACTCCGCTTAGGAACATGACGCCATAGTAGGACGCGCGCGCGCTCCGTGGTCGCCGCGCGGCGGCATAAGCATTCGCGCACGACCCGGAGAAAAGCCGCCCGCCCCGGACCGGGCGTCCCCCCCGCATCCTATAAGACCGGGTACGTCGTCCCCCACGAAAGAGTGATCGCACCTATGCTAAACGGCGTCGGCCTTATCGTGATCCTCGCTTGCGTGTTCGGCAGTTTCATCTGGTCGGGCGGCAAGATGGACATCATCCTGCACGCGCTTCCGCACGAGATGCTGGCGATCGCCGGCGCGGCGATCGGCGCGTTCCTGGTGTCCAATTCGATGCCGACGGTGAAGCTGGCCGGCAAGGGCCTGATGCGGTCGTTCAAGGGCGACCGGTGGAAGGAAGCGGATTACCGCGACCTGCTGACCCTGTTGTTCACCCTGCTCTCGACCTTCCGCAAGGGCGGGCCGACCGCGATCGAGCCGCATCTCGATGCGCCGGGCGACAGCGCGATCTTCTCGCGCTTCCCGCGCGTCCTCGCCGACCATCACCTGACCGATTTCATCTGCGATTACCTGCGGATGATGACCGTCAGCTTCGAGGATCCACACCAGATCGCCGAGGCGATGGACAACGATATCGAGAAGCATCACCACGAGGAGCTCGCGCCGCAGCACGCGCTGCAGCAGATGGCCGACGGCCTGCCCGCGATCGGCATCGTCGCCGCGGTGCTGGGCGTGATCAAGACCATGGGGTCGATCGACCAGCCCACCGAGATCCTCGGCGCGATGATCGGCGGCGCGCTGGTCGGCACCTTCCTCGGCGTGCTGCTCGCCTATTGCCTGGTCGGTCCGCTCGCGGCGAAGCTGCTCGAGACGATCGACGCCGATGGCAAGCCGTTCCTGATCGTGAAGAGCGCGATCGTCGCCCATGCCCAGGGCCTGCCGACGCAGATCGCGGTCGAGATCGGCCGCCGCATGACCCCGTCGGCCAAGGCGCCGACCTTCCAGCAACTCGAGACAGCTCTCGAAGAGGCCCAACATGCCCCAGCTACTGCCTGACGCCCCCCTGGAGTCGGACGTGCAGCCTCCCCCCGCCCCCGGGCGCGGTCTGTGCCTGCCCGCGCATTGCGGCACGGTCGCGGCGGAGGACATCCGCGTCCGCCTCGTGCTCGCGGCGGATCTCGACGGCAGCATCGAGGTCGACGCGAGCGGCGTCGACAGCGTCGGCCAGGCGGTGCTGCAGATCCTGGTCGCCGCGCGCCACGAGGCGCTCGGCAACGGCCAGTGCTTCACGATCACCGATCCCAGCCCCGCCTTTGTCGACCGCGTCAGGCGCTGTCAGCTGGCCGGGGCGATCGGCCTTATCGAGACGGACGACACCCAGAAGGACGACCAATTGTGAGCAAGACGATCCTTACCGTCGATGATTCCGCGAGCATGCGCATGCTGCTCAAGGCATCGCTGACCGCGCAGGGCTACACGATCGAGGCGGCCAATGACGGCCGTCACGGGCTGGAGCGCATGGGCGAGGTCAAGCCCGACCTGCTCATCACCGACATCAACATGCCCGAGATGGACGGCTTCGAGCTGATCGAGGCGGTGCGCGCGAAACCCGAGTTCCGCGGCGTGCCGATCCTGGTACTCTCGACCGAATTCTCCGAGGACAAGAAGGCGCGTGCGCGCGCGGCGGGCGCGACCGGCTGGATCACCAAGCCATTCGACGCGACCAAGCTCGGCACCGCGATCCGTCGGGTGTGCCCATGAGCGACGATCTCGACGATATCCAGGCGATCTTCTTCGAGGAATGCGCCGAGGGGCTGGCGACCGCGGAAGCGGGACTGTCGGCGATGGATGCGGGCGACGTCTCCGCACCGACGATCGCGGGCGTGTTCCGCGCGGTCCATTCGATCAAGGGTGGCGCCGGCGCATTCGGGCATGTCGCGCTGACCGCCTTTTCGCACCGCTTCGAAAACGTGCTCGACGAAGTGCGCGCCGGCCGGATCGCGCCGACTGCGGGCGTGACGCGCGTCATGCTGGCGGCGTTCGACGTGCTGTCCGATCACGTCGCCTTCGCCCAGGGTCATGCCGGGCTGCCCAACGACGCCGCGGTGCTCGAGGCGCTCGATGCGATCCTCGCCAATGGCGGCGCGCCCGATGCGCAGACCGACGCCGCGCCCGCGCCGGTCGCGACCGCGCCGGTCGAACCCGCGCCGGTGGCGGACGTCGATCCGTTCGGCTTCGAGCCCGTCACCGTCGCGCTCGAGCCGCTCGATCCGTTCGGGTTCGAGCCCGTCGCGATCGACGATGCGGCATCGGCCGAGCTCATGGCGCCCGCCGACTGGATCGTTCGGTTCGTCCCCTCCGACGCCGCGCTGGCGAACGGCAGCGAGCCGCTGCTGATCATCCGTGAGCTCGAGATGATGGGCGGCGTGGTCGAGACGGTCGATCAGACCGCGCTTCCGCCGCTGCGCGATCTGGATCCGGAGCGCAGCTATTTCGGCTGGACGATCCGTGTGCCCGCCGGCGTCACCGAGGAAGCGATCCTCGACTCGTTCGATTTCGTCGCGCCCGGATCGATCGTCGAGGTCGCCCCGCACCAACAGGTGCCCGCGGCCCCCGCGGCGGTCGAGGCACCGCCCGCGCTCGCGACGAGTGCCCCCGCTCCCGCCCCTGCGCCCGCCCCCGCGCAGACGCCGGCCCCGGCGCCCGTGGCGACGATCGCGCCGGCACGGACGACCGAGGACAAGCCCGAGCCCACCCGGACCGCGGAGCCGCCGCAGCAGAGCATTCGCGTCGAACTGGTCAAGCTCGACATGCTGCTCAATCTGGTCGGCGAGCTCGTGATCCGCGGGTCAATCCTCGCCGACCGGCTGAGCCCCAAGGACCAGGAGCGGGTCGAGCTGCCGCAGCTCAGCCGCCTGACGCGCGAGATCCAGGATACGGTCATGTCGCTGCGCGCGCAGCCGATCCGCCAGGCGTTCAGCCGTGTGCCGCGAATGCTGCGCGACCTGTCCGCCGAGACCGGCAAGCAGGTCCGGCTCGAGACCAGCGGCGAGACGACCGAGATCGACAAGGGCGTGATCGAGAAGATCGGCGACCCGCTGACCCACATGATCCGCAACGCGGTCGACCACGGGATCGAAAGCGCCGCGGTCCGGCTCGCCAACGGCAAGCCCGCCGAGGGGCTGATCCGCCTGTCCGCCGAGCAGCGCGGCGCGCGGATCCTGGTCCGCGTCGCCGACGATGGCGGCGGCATCGACCGCGCGCGCGTCTTCGCCAAGGCGGTCGAAAAGGGCGTGGTCGCCGCCGATGCGGTGATGACCGACGAGGAGATCGACCAGCTGATCTGCGCGCCGGGCTTCTCGACCGCGGACACCATCTCGAACATCTCGGGCCGCGGCGTCGGCATGGACGTGGTCCGTTCGAACGTCGAGGCGCTGGGCGGCCGGGTCGAGATCAGCTCGACCCCCGGCAAGGGCACGACCTTCACGATGATCCTGCCGCTGACGCTGGCGATCCTCGAAGGGATGATCGTGCGGCTGGCGGGCCAGCGCTTCGTGCTGCCGCTCGCCAATGTGGTCGAGACGGTCCAGCCCGAGCGTGGCCAGGTCAAGCCGACCACGACGACCGGCGAGGTCATCGAACTGCGCGGCAACTACGTCCCCGTGCGGCGACTGGCCCGCACCTTCGGGCTCGGTGCCAATGACACGCGCGAGCCCGAGGAGTCGCTGGTCATCATCGTCGAGACCGAGACGGCGGGGCATGTCGGGCTGCTCGTCGACACGATCGACGATCGCCGCGAGGTCGTCATCAAGAGCCTCGACCGCAATCTCCACCCGATCCGCGGGCTGGGCGGTGCCACTATCCTAGGCGACGGTTCGATCGCCCTGATCCTCGATATCGAAGCGCTGGTCGGACCGGCCGCGCAGACCCCCAACCGCTATGTCACGAAAGGACTGGCCGCATGAGCACGATCGACACCCCGGGCGAACGCAAGATCGTCACCTTTTCGCTCGGTCAGCAGACCTTCGGCATCGACATGGCGTCGCTGATCGAGATCCGCGAATGGGACGAGCCGACCCCGCTGCCGGGCGTGCCCAGCTTCGTGAAGGGCGTCACCAACCTGCGCGGCACGGTCGTGCCCGTGGTCGGCCTGGCCGAGCGGCTGGGCTGGGCGCCGAGCGTGATCCATGCGCGCTCGTGCATCCTGGTCGTCAACATCGCGGGCAAGCAGGCCGGCTTCCTGGTCGACGAGGTCGCCGACATCGTCCTGATCAAGGACAGCGACATCCGCCCCGCGCCCGAGGTCGAGATCGGCGAGGCCAGCGTCATCGCCGGGCTGGTCAAGACGCAGACGCGCACCGGCGAGGCGAGCAGCGCGGGTGACGGCGACAGCGTGATGGTGCTGCTGCTCGATCTCGACGCGCTGAGCCTGACCCGCCACCTGGATCTCGCCGCGTGACGACGATGCTCGCCCCCCTGGCCACGCCGAACCCGGATCTGCCCGGCGGTCCGCCGCTGGGCGACGCCGAATTCGACGCGATCGCCGCGATCATGCAGAGCGATGCGCGCATCCATCTGGTGATCGCCAAGAAGACGCTCGTCCATGGGCGGCTGTCGCGGCGGTTGCGGATGCACGGGCTCGAGACGTTCCGCGACTATGTCCGGCTCGTCGGGCAGGATCCGGCGGAGCGCGCCGCGATGGTCGTCGCGCTGACGACCAACCACACGCATTTCTTCCGCGAAAACCACCATTTCGAGCATTTCCGCAACGTCGCGATGCCCGCGATCAAGACCGCCGCGCGCACGCGCCCGGTACGGATCTGGTCGGCCGGCTGTTCGAGCGGCGAGGAGGTCTATTCGATCGCGATGTGCCTGCTCGGGACCGACCGGGCGAGCGCGGGATGGCTGCGCGGCGCGGACGTGAAGCTGCTCGCGACCGATCTCGCCCCGCATGTGGTCGAGAGCGTGAAGCGCGGCGTCTACAGCGACTCGGTCGTCGCGCCGATCCCCGACGCCTATCGCCGCGCGTGGGTCCGGCCCGCGGGCAATGATTTCGAGATCGCGCCCGAAGCGCGCGAGATGGTGACCGCGCGGGTGCTCAACCTGTTCGAGGCCTGGCCGATGCGCCAGCGCTACGACGCAATCTTCTGTCGCAACGTGATGATCTATTTCGACGATCGGGCGAAGGCCGAGCTCGAGCACCGGCTGGTCGAGATGCTGCTGCCGGGCGGGCATCTGTATATCGGCCATTCGGAGCGGCTGGTCGGCCCTGCCACCACGGTGATGGAAAGCTGTGGCCAGACGATCTACGTCAAGCCCGGCGGGGCGGCGTGATGGCGCGCGTCCGCACCCTCATCGTCGACGACAGCGCCGCGATCCGCGTCGCGCTGGCGCGGATCCTGTCCGCCGATCCGGAGATCGAGGTCGTCGGCATGGCGCCCGAACCCAATGTCGCGCGCGCGATGATCAAGGATCTCGAACCCGATGTGCTGACGCTCGACGTCGAGATGCCGGGGATGGACGGCCTGTCCTTCCTTGAACGGATCATGCGGCTGCGGCCGATGCCGGTCGTGATGTGCTCGACGCTGACCGCGCGCGGGGCGGCGGTGACGATCGAGGCGTTGCGGCTCGGCGCGGTCGACTGCATCGCCAAGCCGACCGGCGATCCCGCCGACCTGGCGCGCAATGCCCAGCTGCTGCGCGACACGGTCAAGGCCGCGGCGCGATCCTCGGTCCGGGCGAGCACCCCGTCGCGTCCGGTCGCGATGCCCGCCGCCGCGCGCACCCGCAGCGATGCGGTAATCGCGATCGGTGCCTCCACCGGTGGCGTCGAGGCGCTGTTCTCGCTGCTCGGCGCGCTGCCGCCCGACTGCCCGCCGATCCTGGTCGTCCAGCATATGCCGGGCACGTTCACCGCGAGCTTTGCCGATCGGCTCAATCGCGAATGCCGGCTGACCGTGACGGAAGCGACGCACAACAGCCCGGTCGTCCCGGGCACCGTCTATATTGCACCGGGCAGCGACATGCACATGGAGCTGGCGGGGACGACGACGCGCAGCATCCGGCTGTTCGCGGCCGATCCTGTCGGCGGTCACCGGCCCGCCGCGGACGTGCTGTTCCAGTCGGTGGCGCAACGCTGTCCCGGCGCGATCGGCGTGATCCTGACCGGCATGGGCTGCGACGGGGCGCAGGGGCTGCTCGCGATGCGCCACGCCGGCGCGCGCACCTTCGGCCAGTCGAAGGACAGCTGCGTTGTCTACGGCATGCCGCGGGCCGCGGCGGCGCTCGGCGCGATCGAGCGTGAACTCAGTTTGGCGGCACTGCCCGAGGCGATCCTCGCGGCGTGCGGCAAGTAGAAACGGAACCTAACGATGCCTGCTGCATCCCAGATCAAAGTGATGGTGGTCGACGACCAGGCGAGCATGCGCGCGATGATTCGTCGCTCGCTCCAGGACCTCGGCTTCCGCGACGTGCGCGACAAGGGCGATGCGGCCGAGGCGCTCGCCGCGGTCCGCGCCGACCGCGTCCACCTCATCATTTCCGACTTCAACATGCCCGACATGGACGGCCTGCAGCTGCTCGAGGCGGTGCGCACCGATCCGGTGATCGGCAAGACCGTCTTCATCATGCTCACCGGCTCTTCGGACCGCGAGATCGTGCAGAAGGCGGCGGCGCTGGGCGTCAACAACTATCTGGTCAAGCCGTTCGCCCCGGCGTCGCTCAAGGACAAGATCGAGCGCGTGTTCGGCGCGCTGTCCTGATGCAGCGGATCACCATCATCCAGGGCGAGCATATCGCGGTCTCACGGCCCGGCACGATCATCACGACGCTGCTCGGCTCGTGTATCGCGGTGTGCCTGCACGATGCGGTGGCGCAGGTCGGCGGCATGAACCATTTCCTGCTCGGCGAACCCGGCGTCGACCAGCAGCTCGCACCCAGCGATCTGCAACGTTACGGCATCCATGCGATGGAACTGCTCATCAACGCGATGATGCAGGCGGGGTCGACGCGGCGCAATCTGCGCGCGCACATCTATGGCGGCGCGAACATCATCGCCGGGCTCGGCAATATCGGATCGAGCAACGCGCGGTTCGCCCGCCGCTTCATCGAGACCGAAGGCATCGCCATCGGCCATGTCGACGTCGGCGGCACGCGCGCACGGCGGATCGAGTTCCTGCCGTTCGAAGGCAAGAGCCGGACAATCTTCGTCGCCGAACCGGTGCCCACCCTCGCCGCGCCGATGGCGCTCGCGGGCGGCGAACTCGAGTTGTTCTGAACGGCGCTGCTCCCCTCCCTCTGACGGTTTGCGAAACATCATGGCCAATCCCGACCTCCTCGCGGCATTGCTGCAAGCGGCCCTCGCCGAAGAGCTGCGCCACGTCCGCAAGCTGATCGAACAGCTCGCCGAACTGCTGGTCTGCGACGAACATTTCGCCGCCAACTATGTCGACCAGCTTCAGGCGTTCGACCTGCTCGCGCAACATACCGACGAGAGCGCGGCGGTGCTCGACCGGCTCGCCGCAGGCCTCGGCTCGCATGATGCGGTCGCGCCCGTGCGGCTGAGCGCGATCCAGACCCGGCTGCGCGCCGCGCTCGACCAGGGCGCCTGACCCGGTGGCTGCGCGTCCCGCCAATGACCGGCCGATCGTCATCGTCCGCAAGATCAAGCGCGTCGGCGGCGGGCATCACGGCGGCGCGTGGAAGGTCGCCTATGCCGATTTCGTGACCGCGATGATGGCGTTCTTCATGCTGCTCTGGCTGATCAGCAGTCCCGACAAGGCGCGGCTGAAGGGGCTGGCGGAATATTTCACGCCGAGCAGCGGCGGCCCCGAAGGCGGCGCTGGCGGCGCGAGCGGATCGGGCAGCGGGGCAAGCGCGGGGGCGCGGCCGGCGCATGGCGGCGATACCCCGAACACGGTCGCGGTGGTCGCGCGCGGCGGCACCGCGGCAATCCCCGACGCGTCGCTGCGCGTGCTGGCGCAGGAGATGCGGATCGCGATCGACACGCTGCCCCCCGCCGAACGCGCCCGGATCGCGACGCGCTTCGAGCCCGATCGCGACGGGCTGCGGATCAGCCTGATGGACACGGCGGGGCATTCGATGTTCCGCCCGGGTACCGCCGAGCTGAACGACTTTGCGCGCACGATGCTCGCGCGGGTCGCGGGCAAGCTGGCGACGTCGGCCGCGCCGATCGCGATCGAGGGGCATACCGATGCGAGCGGGGGCGAGGGCAACTGGCGGCTGTCGGGCGAGCGCGCGCTCGCCGCGCGCACCACGATGATCGCCGCGGGACTGCCCGCCGGCCGGTTCGCCGAGATGGTGGCGATGGCGGACACCCGGCCGGTCTATCCCGACCAGCCCGATCGCCCCGAAAATCGCCGCATCACCATCGTCGCCAAGGCCAGCGCATCGGCGCTGCCGACCGATTCCAGCTTCAGGTTCTGAGCCGTCGATGATGAAGCGTCTTGTCCTTGCCCTGCTCCTCATCCTCGCCGGCGCGGGCGTCGGCGGTGCGGCCGCGATCGCGACCACGCGGTTCGTCGTGCCGCATCCGCCCAAGTCCGGCAGCGCGGCGGCCGCGCCGGCCCCGGTCGAGACGCAGTTCGTCCCCGTCGATCAGGTGCTGGCGCCGCTGGTGCTTAGCGACGGGCGGCTGGCGGGCTATGTCCGGTTCGATGCGGGGCTCGAGGTCGCGACCGAAAAGGCGGCCGAGATCGGCGAACGCCTGCCGCTGCTGCGCCATGCGATCAACATGCGCACCTATCGCGCGCCGCTCGCCGCCGGGCGCGACGGGATGCTGCCCGACGTCGCCGGGCTCCAGCGCGTCGTCCAGGCCGCCGCGATCGAGGTGTTCGGGCGCGGTGCAGTTCGGAAGGTGGCGATCACCAAGGCCGAGCCGGCGTGACCGAGCCTCGCGACGCACTGGCCAACAGCTACGTCGCGCGTGAACACCGGCTGACGCGGATCCTGCTGCTCGGGCGGCTGATCGCGGCGACGGGCGAGCATGTCTGTCGCGCGCGCAATATCTCAGCCAGCGGCCTGGGGGTCGACTGTACCGCAGCGCTCGCCCCCGGCGACGCGGTCACGATCGAGCTGCGCAACTTCATCCGTATCGCCGGGCGGGTCGCTTGGAGCAACGGCACGAAGCTGGGCGTGAAATTCGATGCGCCGATCGACGTCGGCGCGGTGCTGCGCCACAATGGCGGCGACCTTCGGCTGCAACCGCGCGCACCGCGGCTTCCCGCGACCGGCACCGCGCTGGTCTGGGCGGGGGGACGGCCCTGCGTCCACCGGCTGCACGACCTGTCGCAATCGGGCTGTCGGCTGATCCATGCCCGCCCGCCCGCGCCCGGCACCCTGGTCCGGATCGCGATTCCCGGCCTGCCGCCGCGCAACGCGACGGTGCGTTGGGTGCGCGACGACCAGGCGGGCTATGCGTTTCACACGCTGCTCTCATTTGCCGACATCGCCGGCTGGCCCCATCGGAACGCCGCTGCTAGCGGCCGCTAGCGCGTGCGCGGCAACGCCGGCGACGCGCCGCCCGTGGCGGCGGCCGCCGCGGTCTTTGCCGGCCGCGCCGCCTGGCGCCGGGCAAGCGCCATCGTCAGCGCCGCTGCCCCCTTCGGCGTCATCGCCGCCATGATCATCGCGGTCGAACGTTCGCGCATCCGCTGCGCGACGCGCATCTGCACGTCGAGCTCGAGCTGTTCCATGACCAGCGCCGCCGCCGCGGGCTTCATCGCCTGGTAGATTCGCGCGAGCTCGTCGAACTGGTCGGGCACCGGGGCGGCGTTGGCGGCAGACGCCGGCGGTGCCGCAGCCGCATCCGCGCTCGCCTTCAGCCGCATCTCCGCCGCACGCACCGCCTGTTCGCGCAGGTCGAGCGTGCGGCCGCGGCGCGTCGCGGCCTTGTCGCGCGCATTGCCGTCCTCGGCGATCGCGACGCCCAGCCGCGACGGCGGCACCGGCGCGTCCGCGCCCGCCATCCCGACCGCATTGGCAACGCCCGCCAGCGCGGCCGACGCCGCGGTCAGCACGAGCAGTGAGGGGCGGCCGATCACGCGGCATCCTCCACCCGGCGCGCGGCAGGCGCGGCGGCACCGCGCTTCGGCGCCGGCGTCCCGCGCCGGTGCGCGGCGTTGGCGACCTCCGAGATCCGGTCCGCGGACGCGTTGGCGATGCCGATCATGACCGCGAGTTCCTCGGCGATCGCACGGCTCTCCACCAGCGGTCGCGTGGTGTCCGCGCAGGCGCCGAGCGCGGCCTTGAGCTCGGACAGCACCGCGCGCGCTTCGCCGGTGGCGGTGTCGAGCGCGGCGACCATCTCGGCGATGCCGCTGCTGCGGACCGCGTGGAGCGAGCGCATCATCCGCACGCTCTGCACGAGGACGGCGGCACACAGGATGATCGTGGCGAGGTTGGCGACGGTGGCGAAACTCATTTCAGGGGTCCTCTGGCGACATCGGTGGCAAGCCTGACGGCGATATTGTTGCGGCGCTGGCCGATCGTCGCGCGCGCGAGCGGCACGCCGCCGACATGCACCTCGAGCGGATCGTCGGGGCGCCGGCCGAGCGTCAGCGTCTGTCCGGGCGCGAGCGCGCGGACATCGCCCAGCGTCATCAGCGTCTCGCCCAGCACGACGTCGATCGCGACTTCGGTGTTGCGGATCTCGGCGGCCATGTGCGCGCCCCAGATGTTCTCGGGGCCGAGCGCCTCGCCCATGAAGCGCTGCGCGAGCAGATAGCGCACGGGTTCGATCGTCGCATAGGGCAGCAGCACATTGAAGCAGCCGCCGCGCCCGTCCATGTCGACGCGCAGCGTGGCCATGGTGCAGACATTGGTCGGCCCGGCGATCGACGCGAACCGCGGGCTGGTCTCGATCCGTTCGAGCGTCATCGTTGCCGGCGTGATCGGCCGCATCGCCGCGCCGAGATCGTCGAGCGCCAGATTGAGCATCCGCGCGACCAGCCCGGTCTCGATGCCGGTAAAGCCGCGCCCGTCGATCACCGGCCGCGCACCGCTGCGCCGCCCGCCGAGCAGCGCGTCGACGACCGCGTAGATCAGGCCCGATTCGACCGTGATCAGCCCGTAGTTGCGCCATTCCTCGACGCGGAACACGCCGATCATCGCGGGCAGCGCGACATGCCCCATGAAATCGCCGAAGCGGATCGAGGTCACCTCCTCGAGGCTGACGTCGATCGCGTCCGAGGTCAGGTTGCGCATCGAGGTCGCGAACTGCCGCACCATGCGGTCATAGGCGACCTCGAGCATGGGCAGCCGTTCATAGCTGATGACGTCGGATTCGATGACCGCCTTCAATCCGGTGCGCGCCCGCTCCGGGCCGACATCGCCGAACAGCGCGTCGATCCCGGCCTGGTCGAGCGCGCCGCCGACCACCCCCGGCGCGGGCGGATCGGGCAGCGCGAAATCGTCGAATTCCATGAAATCGCCGCTCATTGCTGGATCAGGTCCTGGATGAGGACGCCCGCCACCTCGCCCTCGCCGACCGCCTCGCGCGTCCGCAGCAGCAGTTCCTCCTTGATCCGGAACACCGCCGCCGAGCCGGCCAGATCCTCGGGCCGAAGCTCGCGCAGGAACGGCTGATACGCGTCGAGCACGAGCGGCAGCTTCGCCTTCAGGCTCTCCTCGGTCGCCTTGGGCCCGGGGAGCAGCATGACATGGACCTTGAGGAAATGCGGTGCGCCGTCCGCCGAGCGCAGATTGACCATGATCGGCGGCACGTCGAACGGTTCGTGCGCGCCGCCCTCGCCGCCCTCTTCCCCGCCGCCCTTGGCATGCGCCTCGCCGCCGCCGCCGCCATGACCTTCCGCCGCAGCCTCGGTCTCGGCAGGCGCGCCCCCCGCGAGCATCATATACGCACCGCCGCCGCCGCCGAGCAGCACCACGCCCCCAACCGCGGCGAGGATCGCGGTCTTGCGCGTGATCTTGCGCTTGGCCGGTGTCGCGACGGGCGCTTCGCCCTCGACCGGCTCGATGCTGCTGTCCTCTGCCACGCTGGCCCCTTTTCTCGTGTCGCCAGGGCCCTTCCGCCTCGCCGCCGCTCCGTGTGTTTTCGCGGCGGCGGCGCACCGGGCACCTGCTTTCCCGCCTATTATAGGACGGGCGGCAGGCAGTTTTTGCCTAGCGGCCCAGGAAAACGATTTTTCGGAAACGGCCCGGCATGGACATCTCCTCCTATGTGCTGCTCAGTCACGAACAGGCGCTCAAGCGGCGTCTGGACGTTGCGGCGAACAATATCGCGAACATGAACACCACGGGCTTTCGTCGCGAACGCCCGGTGTTCCGCGAATATGTCGCGCGCGACGAGACGCCCGCCGCGCGGACGATCGCCCAAGCGCGCACGACGTCCTATGTGCTCGATTACGGCGCGATGCACGACACGGTGGCCGGCGGCTTCCAGTCGACCGGCAACCCGCTCGACCTGATGATCGACGGCCCCGGCTATCTGGCGGTCGAGGCGCCGGGCGGCGGCACCGCCTATACGCGCGCGGGCTTCATCAAGATCAACCAGGACGGCGAGCTGACCACCGCGGGCGGGCTGCGTCTGCGCGGCGAGGGCGGCGCGCCGATCGCGGTGCCGATCGAACAGCTCGATACGCTGTCGATCGGGCCCGACGGCACGGTGACCGCCAAGGACGGCCCGCTCGGCCGGATCGCGGTGACGGTGTTCGACGACGAGCGCGGCGTGTCACCGCGCGGCGACGGGCTGATGGCCGCGACCGGCGGACGCGAGCTCGCCGCCGCGGAAACCAGCTTCAAGACCGGCGGGGTCGAGGGCTCGAACGTCGAGGCGATCGTCGAGACGACGTCGATGGTCGACATCCTGCGCGCCTATCAGTCGAGCATGAAAATGTCGCAGGACATCGAGGACATGCGCCGCCGCGCAATCGACCGGCTCGGCCGGATCAGCTGACGCTTCCCACAACTTCTCCAAGAAAGGCCGCGACCGATGCGCACGCTTTCCATCGCCAGCACGGGCATGCTCGCCCAGCAGACGAACGTCGACGTCATCTCGAACAACATCGCCAACATGAACACCACCGGGTTCAAGCGCCAGCGCGCGGCGTTCCAGGACCTGCTCTATCAGCAGGAGACGCGCCCGGGTTCGGCGGCAGGCGGCGACGGCCAGGCCAAGGTGCCGACCGGGATCCAGATCGGCGCGGGCGTGAAGACCGGTGGCGTCTACCGCATCACCGAACAGGGTGCGCCCAACCAGACCGGCAACCGCTATGACATCGCGATCCAGGGGCGCGGCTATTTCCAGGTGACGTTGCCCTCGGGGCAGATCGGCTTCACCCGCGACGGATCGTTCCAGCTATCCGAACAGGGCGAGCTGGTCACCGCGGACGGCTTCCGCGTCGAACCCGCGATCGTCATCCCGCCCGAGGCGGTCGACGTCGCGATCTCGAAGACCGGCGAGGTTCAGGTCAAGCTCGCCAACGATCCCGCGCTGCAGACCGTCGGCCAGATCCAGCTCGCGACCTTCGTCAACGAGGCGGGGCTGGAGGCGCAGGGCGGCAACCTCTTCCTCGAAACCGCCTCGTCGGGGCAGCCAACCGTCGCCGCGCCGGGCCAGCCGGGCTTTGGCGACACGCTGCAGGGCTTTGTCGAGGCGTCGAACGTCAACCCGGTGTCCGAGATCACCGCGCTGATCACCGCGCAGCGCGCCTATGAGATGAACAGCCGCGTGGTGAAGACCGCGGACGAGATGCTCGCGACCTCGAGCCAGCTCCGGTGAGCCGCCTGGCAATCGCCCTGGCGCTCCTCCTCGCATCGGGGATCGCGCTCCCGGCACACGCGGCGGATCCCGCCGAGACGCCCGTCGCGGTGCTCACCCGCGCGATCGCGCGCGGCGACATCCTGAGCGCGGCCGATTTCGAACTCCAGCCGCGGGCCGCAGTCGCCGCGCGCGGCGTGCTGGCGGCGGATGCGGCGAGCGGACGCGAAGCGGTGCGCGCGCTGCCCGCCGGCACGATGGTCCGCGCCGGCGATCTCGTCGCGCCCCGGCTGGTGCGCCGCGGCGAGGCGGTGACGCTGTCGCTCCAGGGTCGCGGGTTTGCGATCACCACCGCGGCGCGGGCGCTGGCGGCGGGCGGCATGGGCGATGTCGTCCGCGTCGTCGCGCTGTCCACCAACCACAGCGTCGATGGCGTCGTCACGGGCGCGGGCAGCGTCCGCGTCGCTGCGCAATGAGGAGACATGCGATGACCAGACCCGCGACGATGTTCCTGATCCTCGCCGGCGCGACCGCCCTGTCGGGTTGCGGCACGATCGGCCAGCTCAAGACGATCGGCAAGGCGCCGAAACTCAGCGAGATGACTGCGGTCGACACCCCGCTGACCGAGGATTCGCTCGGCCAGCCGAGCCGTCGCCCGGCCGCGCCGCCGCTGGCGCTGGCGCCCCCCGACGCATCGCTGTTCCGCGCGGGCGCTGGTGCGTTTCTCGGCGACCAGCGCGCCGCGCGCAAGGGCGACATCCTGACCGTGCGGATCAACGTTCAGGACCGCGCCGAGGTCGGCAACACGACCGCACGCACGCGCGGCGGCTCCGAGAATGCGGGGCTGACCGCAGCACTCGGGCTCGGCGTCGCGACGCCCGATCCGCTGATCGCCGGCAATTCGAAGTCGCAGTTCAACGGATCGGGCAATATCAGCCGGTCGGAAACAATCAGCATGACGATGTCGGCGATCGTCACCGACGTGCTGCCCAACGGCAATCTGATGATCCGCGGCCGCCAGGAGATCCGCGTCAATTACGAGCTGCGCGAGCTGATCGTGACCGGCATGGTCCGCCCGCAGGATATCAGCCGCGACAACAGCATCCGCCACACGCAGATCGCCGAGGCACGGATCAGCTATGGCGGCCGCGGCCAGCTGACGCAGGCGCAGCAGGCACGCTGGGGCCAGCAGATCTACGACGCCCTCTTTCCGTTCTGAGGCGCGTGCCCACGCTGCAAATAATCCGCGCAGCGCGACCAACTACCCGGATTTCTTCCCAGAATAAGGAGCGGGTCGGATCTGACCGCTCCGTCGGCGAGCCGCCGTACGGCTCAAGGACGCAGAAGCGACCGACTATTCCAGAAGGAAGAATATCATGGGAATGTCCGTTAACACCAATGTTGGCGCGATGGCGGCCCTCCAGGCCCTCAACGAGACCAGCAAGGGTCTGTCCGTCGTCCAGAGCCGCATCAACAGCGGCCTGAACGTCGCATCGACCAAGGACGATTCGGCAGCCTTCACGATTGCCCAGGGCCTTCGCGGCGATCTGGGTGGCCTCAAGGCGGTCAACTCCTCGCTCAGCCGGGCGAAGAGCGTGGCCGACGTTGCGGTCGCAGGCGCAGAGCAGATCTCGGACGTCGTCAACCAGATGAAGACGCTCGCCAAGCAGGCGTCGGACGATGGCATCAGCGACGAGAGCCGCGCTGCGTACAACAAGGACTTCACCGCCCTTCGCGACCAGATCAGCACGATCGTCGATTCGTCCGAGTTCAACGGTACGAACCTGCTCAAGACCGGCGGCGGCACCGTGAGTGCGTTGCAGTCGCTGACCAACAAGGCAACCGGCACCGACACCTACGATCCCGATACGCTCTCCATCGCCAACCAGGAAATCGACCTGCCGGCGACGGAAACCGCGTCCGCGGGCGTGGGTACCGGCGTGCTCGGCCAGGATTCGGAAATCGACACGGCTGCCAAGGCCAAGGCGATGGTCGATACCCTGGACACGCTGGGCAGCTCGCTCAACACCAAGCTGAGCGATCTCGGCTCGGGGTCGCGCAAGATCGACGCACAGATGACGTTCACCAGCAAGCTGTCGGACGCGATCGAAAGCGGCGTCGGCAAGCTGGTCGACGCGGATCTGGCCAAGGAATCGGCGAAGCTGCAGGCACTGCAGGTCAAGCAGCAGCTTGGCGTTCAGGCGCTGTCGATCGCCAACCAGGCACCGCAGACGATCACCTCGCTGTTCCGGTAAGCCGGTACGAGACACGATCCCGCCAAGTCCCCCAAGCACATCGGCGGGGGGTCGTGGAAACCGGGGTGGCCGATCGGCCATCCCGGTTTTTTCATGCCTGTTTTCAGGAGGCGGCGCGCCTGGATACGGGTAATCCCTTAATAGCCGTGCGGCCCGGTTCGACTAGGGTCGAGCGAACCGGCGGGCGAACCGGCGGGCGGGCCAGCCACGAACGGCCGGAGAGGATGAGGTCATGGACTACCGCGTTTCGCTGTCGCTCTCGGTCACCGACCCGCATGCGCTGTGGTCCGCCGCGGCGGCCTGTGCGCTGACCGCGCCGGGCATGACGCTCGACGACGTCGTCGAGACGATCGGCAGCGAGCATGATCCCGACATCGCCGACTGCATCGCGCTGCTGCTGCTGTCGCCGCGGATCACCGGCGCGCGAATCGAAGACTTCGCCTGCCGTCGCGCCGGCCGGCCCGAGCTCGTGGCCGACGTCACCCCGTTGCCGACCCGCCCCCGCGCGACGCGGCACGGGCTGAACGCCAACGCCTGAGACACGCCGGGCCGGGGTTCGGCGCAGCGCGCGGACTTGAGCGCGATCAGGCGCGGCGCGCCGCCACCTCGACCAGCAACACCGCCGCGATCGTCGGATCGACCCGGCGCAGTGCCGTGGAGACGTCCTGCGCCAGTCGCCGTGCATCGACCGGCGTCGACGCGGAGGCATGCAACCGCGCGAATTCGATCGACGCGACCAGCGCCGCCTCGCGCAGTTCGGGCCGACGCGTCTCGATCGCCCCCGCGCCCGCGACATCCGCAGCCTGGAGCACGAGCTTGACCTTCAGCCGTCCGTCCGCGCGATCGCCTTCGACGATCGGCACGTCGAGTGGATCGAGCATCACGAACAGCGGCGACGGCCGTACGGGTTCACCTTCCGCCCCCCCTCCTTCCGCCCCGCCCCCTTCGGACGCCGCGGCGCCCGGTGCCATGACCGGCGCGGTCAGCAGCGCCGCGATCAGCAGCGCGATCTGCTTGGGGGAAGGGCGGGTGCGCATCGCTCGGGCTCCGGTTTGTGGTTTCGTCGGGACGTCGCCCCGAATGCCGGCCGATGCCGACGATCCGCAGGTCTTTGCCTCTATAATAGGAGGATAGCGGAGGGATGGAGCGCAAGTGAGCCACGATCAGAAACCCGCGCGCGTCAGGATCGTCGCGAACGGTGCCGAGACGGACGCCCGCCGGCGCGGCGATGCAACGGCGATCGCGCCGATGCCCGCGGCCGGACCGGGCGATGGTCATCATGCCGCTGCAGGCAACAGGGTCGCGACGATCGTGTTCGCGCTGCTGTTCCTTGGCGCCGCCGCCGCCGCCGCGGTCGCGGTGACCTTGGCCTTCGCATGATCCGCCTCGCCATCGCGCTGGCGATCGGCGCGGGGCTGGCCGGACCGCATCCCGCGCGCGCTGCCGAACCGTCGCATCCGAGCGCGCCGCACCCGAGCACGCCCCACCCGGGCACGCCGACGCCCGCGCAACCGTCGCCACCCGCCCCCGCCCGCCCGGCGCCTGTACCCTTTGCCGCCGAGCTCGCCGCGCAGCCGCTGCCGCCGGCGCGCACCGCCTGGACCGCGATGAGCGAGCAGGCGGCCTGGGCGGCGCTCGCGACCGCCACGCCCGCGACGCGGCAGGCGACACGCTGGCGCTATGCGGTCGCGCTGATCGCGCGCGACCGCGCCGGCGAGGCGCTCGGCGTGCTCGACGTGATGGCAGCCGACGATATCGGGCTTGCAAAGGTCGCCGCGTGGCGGCGCGCGCGCGGCGTCGCGCTCGGGCGCCTCGGGCGGACCGATCCGGCGATCGCGGCGCTCGACGACCCTGCGCTCGCGACCGATCCCGAGACCTGTCTGTGGCGGATGCGGATCCTGGCGGAGGCGGGTCGTGCGGCGCCGGCGCTGGGCGTGCTCGGCTGTGCGATGCCCGCGCTGAACGCGCGTGGCGCCAAGGCGCGCCGCCCCTTCATCCTCGCCGCCGCGCGCGCGGCGATCGACGCAGGGAGGCCCGGCCCGGCGCGCGACTGGCTCGATCGAATCCCGGCGACCGACGCGGCGGCCGCGCTGTTGCACGGCGAGGCGGACCGTGCGCTCGGCGCCGCCGCGACGAGCCGTCGCTGGTTCGATCTGGCCGCACGCACCGGCGATCCCGAACAGCGCGCCGCGGCCACGCTCGGCACGATCGAGACCGATCTGGCCGCGCGCACGCTCGCCCCGCCGGCCGCGGCGCGGCGTCTCGCGGTGCTGCTGTTCCGCTGGCGGGGGGGCATGGTCGAGCGCCGCGGGCTGACGCTGGCGATGACGCTCGCCACCCGGCGCGGCGACGAACCCGCGCTGCTGGCGGCCGCCGCCGCGCTGCTGCGCTATGGCAATGTCGGCGCCGACGCCGCCCCGCTGTCGGCGACCGTCCAGGCGCATCTCGTCGCACTGGTGGCGCCGCAATCGACCATGCCGCTCGGCACCGCCGCCGGTCTGCTCTGGGATTACCGCGACCTGATGCCGACGGGGGCGGAAGGCGACCGCGTGGTGTGGATGCTCGCCGACCGGCTGCAACAGGCCGGGCTCTATCGCCGCGCCGCCGAACTGCTCGAACGCCGGCTGTCCACCACGCAGCGCGACGTCGAACAGGGTCCCTTGTCGATCCGCGTCGCGACGCTGCGGATCCTTGCCGGCACCCCCGAAGCCGCGGTCCGCGTGCTGCGCGACACCGCGATGATCCCCTATCCCGACGCGATCCAGGACGAGCGGCGCTGCCTCCAGGCGGTCGCGCTCGAACTGCTCGGCCGCCACGCCGAAGCGGTGGCGACGCTCGCCGACATCCGCGACGCGACGCCGATCCGCGCCGAATTCGACTGGCACGCGCGCGACTGGTCGGGCTTAGCCGCCAGCGGCACCGCGCTGCTGCCCGCCCCCGGAGCGCGCGGCGGCCTGTCCGCGGAGGGCCAGGCAATCGTCCTGCGCCAGGCGATCGCCCATGCGATGCTCGGACAGGAAGCCGCGCTGGCGCGGCTCAACCGGCGCTATGCCCGCGCCTTCGCCGCGCTGCCCACCGCGCCGGTGTTCGCGATGCTGACCGCGCCGGTCGGAGGCTTCGACCCGGCGCGGCTCGACTCCGCGATGACCGCGCTGTCCGCGGCAGGCCCCGCGGGCGCGATCGGCGACCTGCTGACCGCGGGACAGGCGGCGCGGACGTCGACGCGGCTGGACTAGGCCGCCGCGCCCCTGCCCACGGATCATGCGCGCCGCCTGCGAGTTGACCCTGTTCACCAGGAGAGCCGCATGCCCAGCACGATCGCGCAGATCATCACCGAGATCGCCGCCGAGATCACCGACGACGCCGCGCGGATCGAGGCATCGGCGGACCGCAAGGAGGAGGCCGCGCCCGGGCCGATCGGCATCGCGGTCGCGCTGACGTCGGGCACGCTGCTGACCGCGGGCGCGGCGACGACGGCGTTCCCGATCCAGAGCATCTCGAAGCTGTTCGCGCTCGACCTCGCGCTTGCGGCGATCGGCGACGACGTCTTTGCGCGCGTCGGCAAAGAGCCGTCGGGCGACCCGTTCAACTCGATCGTCGATCTCGAGCGGACCAAGGGCGTGCCGCGCAACCCGTTCATCAACGCAGGCGCGCTGGCGGTCGTCGATATCCTGGTCGAACACCGGCCCGAGGACGGCGACGACCCGGCGGTCGCCCGGCTGATCGGGCGCGAGACCGGGTCCGATGGCGTCACGTTCGACGAGGACGTGATGGCGTCCGAGCAGGAGGGCGGCGATCTCAACCGCGCGATGATGAGCTTCATGCGGCATCACGGCAATCTCCATGCCGATCCCGACGCGGTGATGGCCGCCTATGTCCGCAACTGCGCGATCGCACTCGATTGCCGTGGCCTTGCCAAAGCGGGCGCGTATCTCGCGGCGACGCGGCGGACGCCCGATGACCAGGAGGCTGACGCGGTGGCCAAGCGTCACCGCACCGTGCTCGGCCTGATGATCACCTGCGGCCATTATGACGGGTCGGGGGATTTTGCGGTGCGGGTCGGCCTGCCCGCCAAGAGCGGCGTCGGCGGCGGCATTCTCGCGATCGTGCCCGACCGTGCGGCGATCGCGGTCTGGTCGCCCAATCTCGACCAGCACGGCAACAGCATCCTCGGCATCCGCGCGCTCGAGATGATCGCGCACCGGACCGGCTGGTCGGTGTTCGGACCGCCGCTGGTCTGACGCTCAGGCGGCGAGCCGGGTAACCGTCACCCCCGAGGATTGCGGGTCGGTATCGCCGGGTGCGCCGATGATCGTGTCCCCCGGCAGTTCGGCGAAGTCCGCCGTCGCATCGGTGAACGGGACGACCGGGCGGCCGAGCAGATAGCCCTGCGCCACGTCGCAGCCGATATCGTGCAGCACGTTGAGCTGTTCGCGCGTCTCGACCCCCTCGGCATGCGTCAGCACGCCCAGTTCCTTGCCGATCGCGACGGTCGCGCGCAGCACCGCCATGCAGCGCGGATCATTCGCCGCCTCGGCGACGAAGCTGCGGTCGATCTTGATCCGGTCGAAACGGAAGTCGCGCAGATGCGCGAGCGACGATTGACCGGTGCCGAAATCGTCGAGCGACACCTTGATGCCGAGCTTGCGGATCCGGTCGAGCATCACCGCGGTCCGGCCCGCATCGTCGATCAGCGCGGTCTCGGTGATCTCGATCTCGACCCGCTCGGGGGCGACGCCGTGGATCAGGATCGCCTGCGTCAGGCTGTGGAGCAGCCCTTCCGACTTCAGCTGCGCGGCGGAGATGTTGATCGCGACGTTGAGATGCGGCGACCAGCCCGCGAGGTGGCGGCACGCCTCCATCATCACCCAGCGGCCGATATCCTCGACCAGCCCGCATTGCTCGGCGATCGGGATGAAGACGCCCGGCGGGATCCAGCCGCGCACCGGGTGGTTCCAGCGGATCAGCGCCTCATAGCCCGTCGTGCCCCCCGTCAGCAGATCGACGACCGGCTGGAAGGCGAGTGCGAAGCCGCCCGTCTGGACCGCTTCGTGCAGGTCGTCGACGATCCCCTGACGTTCGGCGAGCCGTTCGGCGAGCCCGGGCAGATAGGCCTGCGCGCGCCGCCGCCCGAGCCGCTTGGCCTCGTACAGCGCCATGTCCGCGCGCTTCATCAGGTCGTCGGCGGAACAGGCGCCCGAAAAGTGGGAAATGCCGATGCTGCAGCTCGGCAGCAGCCGGCAGCCGTTGATGACGACCGCGCCGCTCAATTGCGCGACGATCGAATCGGCGAGCGCCGCCGCCGCGTCACCCGTCTCGCTGGCGAGGATCGCGAGCTCGTCGCCGCCCATCCGCGCGATGAAGCTGTCCTGGGGCAGCAGCCGCGTCAGCTCGGCCGCGACATGGACCAGCAGCTGGTCGCCGACCGCGTGACCAAAGGCATCGTTGATCCGCTTGAAATCGTCGAGGTCGATCATCAGCAGCGAGAAGGGCGTGCCGATCCGGATCCGCGCCTCCTTCTGCTCGCGCAGCGACCGGCGGTTCCCCAGCCCGGTCAGCGGGTCGTGATAGGCCAGGTGCGTCAGGTTGCGCAGCGCCTGCCGCTCAGCGCTGACGTCGTTGAAGGTCAGCACCACGCCCTTGGACTGCATCGGACGGCACTGCATCCGATAGACGCAGCCATCGTCCATCGCCCATTCGCGGTCGAACGTCGCGTCGGTCCGGATCCATTGCTGCATCGCCGCGCGGATCTCGGCGCGCCGCTCGGGCCGCCAGCCGCGATGACGCGCGACGATGTCGATACAGGCGGTGATCGTCATGCCCGGCGCGATCGCCCCGTCCGGGATTGCGTACATCTCGAGAAACCGGTGGTTGAAATGCTGCAGCCGGGCATTGCCGTCGATGAACACCAGCCCGTCCGACATGCTTTCCAGCACCGCTCTCAGCGTGTGCCCCTCTTCCTCGCGCGTCGTCCTGAACCGCTCGAAGGTCAGCAGGCTCGCGAGGCAGGTGACCGACACGCCAAACGCCATGCAGGCGGCGACGAGGCCCGGCGACAACAGGCTGCCGCGGACGTCGCCGATGCTGCCGACGACGATATCGCCCGACAGCGCGACGAAATGCGTCGTGCAGATTGCGAGCGCGAACAGCATGCAGGCGGCGGTGCGCGAACCCGCCCAGCCGCGGTGGAGCTGCCACGTCGCCATCAGCACCGTCCCGAGCACCAGCCCGGTGATGTTCGTCGGCCAGGAAAACACGTGGACGCAATCGGTCATGCCCGTCAGCCCGACCGCATGCATGCACCAGATGCCCGCGCCCGCGATCGTCGCCGCGGCGATCCGCGCGACGCGGCGGCGCAGGCGGGTGACCGCGACCAGCGGCACGCCGACCAGCGCGATGCCGACCAGCGCGGACAGGATCGTGATCGGCACGTCGTAGCGGAGCAGGAGGTCGGGACGATAGGCGAGGATCGCGATGAAGTGCGTTGCCCAGACCCCGAGCCCCGCAGCGAGCGCGAGCGCGGCATGCCGCCAGCCGAGCGGTTCGCCGGGCTCTGCCGCGGTCCGGTCGAGATCGATCGCGAGCATCGCCACCGACCAGCTGGCGGTCAGGCAGATTCCAATAGCGACGGCGACTAGCGACCCCGAATGCTCGAAATGAAGATTGAAAAGGGGGACCACGATCTTTGCTCTCAGGAAGTCACTCCCAATCGCATGAATTTATTAAAGAAAGTTATAACCGAAACGGCTTGATAGGGCCCCTTGCCCCGGCGGCACGATCAATTGCCCGCCGAGGCGACCACGGCCCGGGTCACGTCGCCCATCAACCGCATCCGCACCGGGATCGGCTCGCGCGTGCTGGCGATCATCACCGCGACCGCATAGCGATGGCCGTTCGGCGCGACGAGCAGCCCGATATCATTATAGCCGGTCGACAGGCTGCCCAGGTCCTGCCCGGTGCCGGTCTTGTGCGCGAGCGACCAGCCCGGCCGCAGCCCCGATTTGAGTCGCAGCGGCCCGGTCTTGCTCGACCGCATCAGCGTCAGCAGCGACGCGGTCGAACGCGCGCTCAACAGCTTGCCCTGCGCGAGCAGCGACAGGCCAAGCGTCACGCCATTGGCGGACGCACCGTCGTAGGGCGCCGCGAGATAGCGGTTCAGCGCCTTCGCCCGCGCCTCGTAGGTCATCGCCGCGCGCGCCTGGAGAAATCCCCAGCCCCCCGCCCATTCGGGCCGCCATTCGAGCCCCGCGGTCTTCGCCTGCAGCACCCGTTCACCCGGGCCGAAGGTCACGCCCTCGACACCCTTGGCGTCGAGCATCCGGTTGATCGCCGCGGGCCCACCGACGCGCCAGAGCAGCACGTCGTTGCAGGTATTGTCGCTGCGCGTCATCGCACCGCGCAACAGCTCGTCGATCGTCGTCGTATAGCCGTCCGCGCCGATCAGCGCGCGGATCGGCTGGTGGAACAGCGTCAGGTCGGCACGCGTCAGCGTGACGCGGTCGGACAGCGAAATCTGCCCGCGGTCGACGGCGTCCATCACCGCGATCGCCACCCACAGCTTGCTGACGCTTTGCTGCGGACGCCGCGTGTCGCCGTCCCAGGCCACCACCCAGCCCTCGTCGATGTCGCGCACCGTGATCCCGACCTGTCCCTTGAAGCTCGCGCCGAGCGCCTGGACCGCGTTGAGCAGGTCCGCCGCGGGCTGGGGCCTGGTCGACGGCCGCGTCGGCGACGATGGCCGGGGCGCCGGCGCCACGGTCGTGACGGTCAGCGGCGGCGGTGCGGGACGCATCGGCTGGCGACCCGCGGGAACGCACGCACCCAGGCTGGTGACCGCGGCAAGGATCCCGGCGAGGCGATGAGACACTGAAATTGACACGATAAGTTCCCCTTGTCCGCTGCTTAGCGCGCTGAGCGCTGCGCGGAACCCGAAAGCTGCCGCGTCCGCCGCGTTTCGGGTTCCGCCGGTCGCACGCCGCCGATTCGCCGTGGCCCGGCTTTGGCCCCGGTGGCGATGCCCGGCCCACCACGTCCGCCGCCCCTTGCCTGGCTGGAACCGGGACAATCGATTGCGTCAATTCTGCAACATTATGACGTCCATATGAAAGTCGTGCGTATTTTCGGTTGCAAAGACGGGACCGCTATGGCCGTTTGTTGCCAGGACAGGTCAAGGACGAAGCCGGACAGGCGGCCGTCCTTGCGTGTGACAGGGCAATTTCCGCAGGCGCGCCAAGGGGAATCGGCGGTCTGGAACGGCGATGATGGGGGAGGATCCTGAGAGCCACTTTTCAAAGGGGGCTTAGGATGATCAGATACACGACCTCGACCGTCGCACTGGCGGCCGCACTTCTTGCCGGGTCCGCCGCCTTCGCAGCGACGCCCGGCAGCGGACAGGATGGCGCCGCGCCCACACCCGCACCGGCCAGCGCCGTGCAGGAAAGCGTACCCGACGCCGCCAGCGCGACCCCCGAGCCGTCGAACGACATCGTCGTGCTGGGCACGCGCCGGACCGATCGCACGCTCGCCACGTCGCCGTCGCCGGTCGACGTGATCAGCTCGGCCGAACTGACGTCGCAGCCCGCCGCCAACATGATCGACGCGCTCAAGAATATCGTGCCGTCCTTCTACGCCGGACAGAATTCGATCTCGGACGCCTCGACCTTCGTCCGCTCGCCGTCGCTGCGCGGCCTGTCGGGCGATCAGGTGCTCGTGATGATCAACGGCAAGCGCTATAACCGCTCCGCTCTGGTCCAGGTCTATGGCGGCAGCGACACCGGGCTCGGTCGCGGCGCGCAGGGGCCCGACATCTCGGCGATCCCGTCGCTCGCGATCGGCAATCTGCAGGTGCTGCGCGAGGGCGCGACCGCGCAATATGGCTCCGACGCGATCGCCGGCGTGCTCAACTATGGCCTGCGCGAGGATCAGGGGATCGAACTGGTCGGTCGTGCCGGCCAATATTATGCGGGCGACGGCGAAAGCTATCAGATTGCGGGCAATGCGGGCGTGAAGGGCGACTGGGGCTTCATCAACGTCACCGGCGAATATGTCGACGAAGGCCAGACCAGCCGCGGCCGCACCCGCCCGTCGGCCGCCAATTTCGCGCAAAACTTCCCGGCGCTCGCGAACCAGCTCCCCAATTATCCGCTGCCCGTGCAGATCTGGGGCAATTCGCCCTCGCACGGCTTCAAGTCGGTCTACAACTCGGCGATCAACGTCACCGACAGCAGCAAGATCTACGTCTTTGCCAATTATGCGCAGAGCAAGGGCAATCAGAGCTTCAACTACCGCGCCTCGGTGTCGAGCACCGCGGTCGACACGAACGGCGTGGTCCGCAATCAGGGCGCGAACGGCGCGTTCAACAACACCTTCTTCCTCACCCCCTGCCCGACCGGCAACGCGACCTGCCCGAGCGGCGGCTTCGTTCGCGACGGCAACACCTTCCGCTTCGGCACGCTCTACCCCGCCGGCTTCACGCCACGCTTCGTCGGCAAGACGCAGGAAGTGTACGGGGTGCTCGGCTACAAGGGCACGTCCGGTGCGTTCAGCTACGACCTGTCGGGCACGCTGGCGCGCAACAAGCTGTCGCTGTCGATGTATGACTCGGCCAATTTCTCCTACGGCCCGGCGACGCAGACCAGCTTCGACTTTGGCGACCTGATCCAGAAGGAAACCAATTTCAACGCCGACTTCACCTATGCCGCGGACCTCGGTCTCGCCGCACCGCTGACCATCTCGGCCGGTGGGGAGTTCCGCAAGGAAACCTACGAACAGACCGCGGGCGACACGCAATCCTATGCCGCGGGGCCCTATGCGATCGCGCAACAGCTTTTCACCCAGACCGCGCCGGGCGTGTACGTCGCCTCCGGCACGACCGCGGCGCAGGGCGTCGGCGCGAGCGGCTATGCCGGCACCAGCCCCGCCACCGCAGGCAAGTTCAGCCAGAAGGCCTATGCCGCCTATGTCGGTCTCGAAACCGACCTGACCGATGCGCTGACGGTCGGCGCGGCGGGCCGGTACGAGCATTACAACACGTTCGGCGACGCCTGGGTCGGCAAGGTGAACGCGCTGTACAAGTTCGCCGACGCCTTCTCGGTCCGCGGCAGCTTCGGTACCGGCTTCCACGCACCGTCGCCGGGCCAGTCGAACGTCTCGATCGTCACGACCTCGTTCAACAACGGCGTCGCGTTCCAGGCGGGCACCTACCCGACCAACACCGCGGTCGCGCAATATTATGGCGCGAGCAACCTGACCCCGGAAAAGTCGACCAATTACGGCCTCGGCTTCATCCTCGAACCGGTCCGCGGAATGACGGTCACGGTCGATGGCTACCGGATCAACCTGCGCAACCGGATCGGCCTGACCTCGCCCTTCATCGTCACCGCGGCGGACCTTGCCGCGCAGCCGGCGCTGCTGCCGGTCGGTGTCGGCGGCCAGGTCCAGTATTTCACCAACGGCTTCAAGACGCGTACCCAGGGCATCGACGTCGTCGGCACCTACCGCACGCGGTTCAGCGAGGCGGAGCTGAACTTCTCGCTGGCGTATAACTACAACGACACCAAGGTTACCGAGTTCGATGCCCGGGTGGTCGGCACCGCGCAGCTGATCGATGCGGAAAATCTGGCGCCAAAGCACCGCGTCGTCTTCAACGCCGGCTGGACGCTTGACAATCTGAGCCTGAACGTCCGCGAGAATTACTACAGCTCGTTCACCAGCGCGCAGGATTACGGCCAGACCAACGGCGTGCCGAATCAGGTGTTCAGCGGCAAGTTCGTCACCGATCTCGAGCTCAGCTACACCTTCGCCGAGCATTTCACGGTTGCGGTCGGCGCGCAGAACTTCACCGACGAGCATCCCGACCGGCTCAAGCCGACCTCGACGGTGCAGATCTATCCGCTGACCGGCGGCACGGCGGACGGCCAGGTCTATCCGCGCAACGGCGGGCCGTTCGGCTTCAACGGCGGCTTCTACTATACGCGTCTGCGCGTGAAATACTGAGACCGGACGGGGGGCGCCGCGGTGCCCCCCGTCTTCTCACCACCGGATCAGTGCGCGGCGGCGGGGTCGACCGGCCGGGCGGGCCGCGGCGCCAGCCAGATGATCGCGGCGGACACGAAGAAGATCAGCGCGGCAAAGGCGAACAGGTGGTTCGTCGCCAGCGCGAAGCTTTCCTGCTCGACCACCCGCTCGATCAGCCCGCGCCCCTGTTCCGCGCTCAGCCCGTGCTGCTGCGCATTGGCGATCACCTGATCGCCATTGTTGAGGATGTTGGTCAGCTCGGCGCGGTTCGTCTGCGCGTTGTTCTGCCACATGGTGCTGCCGATCGAGGTGCCGATCGCCGCCGCCAGCGTCCGCAGGAAGCTCATCACGCCCGCCGCCGACGCGGTCTCCTCGGGATTGACCGCGCCCAGCGCGATGATCGTCAGCGGGATGAAGAAGAACGGCATGCCCAGCCCCTGGACGAGCTGCGGTGCCGCCAGGATCCAGAAATCCGCACCGCTGAACCAGAAGGTCCGCAGCACCGACGTCAGCCCGAGCCAGAAGATCCCGAAACACACCAGCGCGCGCGGATCGACCTTGTTGCTCAGCTTGGCGACGATCGGCGAGAAGATCACCGCGAGCACGCCGTTGAACGCGGTCACATAACCCGCATCGCTCGCGGTATAGCCCATCGTCGACTGCAGCCATTGCGGGATGATCACGACCGAAGCGAAGAAGGTCCCGAAGCTGAAGGCGAGCGCGGTCACCGCGACGGTGAACCCGCGGTGCCGGAACACGCGCAGGTCGACGATCGGGTTGCCCGCGGTCAGCTCCCAGATCAGGAAAGTGACGAAGCCGATCGCCGCGACGATCGCGCAGCCGACGATGAAGCTCGACCCCAGCCAGTCATGCTCACGCCCGAGATCGAGCATGATCTGCAGCGCGGCGATCCACACGACCATCAGGAACAGGCCGAAGCGGTCAATCGGCACGATCTCGGTCTTGGTCTCGGATTTGCGCAACAGCGTGAAGACGCCGACGATGCAGAAGATCGCGATCGGCAGGTTGATGTAGAAGATCCACGGCCAGGACCAGTTGTCGCTGATCGTCCCGCCCAGGATCGGCCCGAGGATCGGCGCGGTGACCGTCGTCATCGCCCAGGCGCCCATCGCCGCCGCGCGCTTCTGCGGGGGAAAGATGGTCAGCAGCAGCGTCTGCGTCAGCGGCATCAGCGGGCCGCCGCAAAAGCCCTGCCCGATCCGGAACGCGACCATCGCGCCGAGCGACGAGGCGAGGCCGCACAAGGCGGAGAAGACCGCAAAGCCGATCATCGCCGCCATGAAGACGCGGATCGTCCCGAACCGCCGGACCAGCCACCCGGTCAGCGGCACGCAGATCGCCTCGGCGACCGAATAGGAGGTGACGACCCAGGTCCCCTGAGTCGGCGACACGCCGAGCCCGCCCGAGATATGCGGCACCGACACATTGGCGATGGTCGTGTCGAGCACCACCATGAAGTTGGTCAGCGCCAGCACGAAGCCCGCAAGGATGAGGCGCGGGCCGGTCAGCACCGGCGCGGACGTGTCGGCGGCCATCGATCCGCTCCTAGCGATCGCCCGAGATGTCGATCTCGGCGTCCATCGATAGCCCGACGCGCAACGGATGATCGCGCAGTTCCTTGGGATCGAGCGCGATGCGCACCGGCAGACGCTGGACCACCTTGATCCAGTTGCCGGTCGCGTTCTGCGCGGGGATCAGCGCGGACGACGCGCCGGTCCCGCCAGCAAGCCCGACGACGCGGCCGTGATAGACGACGTCGTCGCCGTGCAGGTCGGAGATCAGCGTCGCATGCTGGCCGACGCGGACATGCTGGAGCTGGCCCTCCTTGTAGTTCGCGTCGACATAGAGCTGGTCGACGGGCACGATCACCATCGCCGCGGTGCCGGGCGCGAGCCGCTGGCCGATCTGGACGTTGCGCTGCGAGATCACGCCGTCGATCGGCGCACGCACGACCGCGCGCGACAGGTCGAGCCGGGCCTGGCGCAGCTTGGCGCGCGCGGCGAGGACCTCGGGGGCGTTGTCGCGCGTGGTGCCGCGGGTCAGCGCGGTGTTGGCGGCGCGATCCTCGAGCGCGGAGGCGCGCGTCGCGGTCGCCTGCGCGATCCCCGCCTGCGCGATCGCGACATTGGCGCGCGCGGTGCGCAGCGCGTTCGTCGCCGCGGTCACCTCGTCACCCGATACCGCGCCCGCCGCGACCAGCGCCTGGCGACGCTGATAATCGATCTGCGCGCGGTCGAGATTGCCCTGGGCGAGCAGCAGCTGCGCGCGGGCGGCACCGATATCGGCGCTGCGCGCATTCGCCTGCGCCTGGAGCGCATCACCCGTCGCCGCGGTCTGGCCATAGCGGCGCTCGGCGCCTGCCAGATCGGCTTCGGCCTGCGCGACCGCGATCTGCAGGTCGGCATCGTCGAGCCGCATCAACACCTGCCCGCGCTTGACGGTCTGTGTGTTGCTCACCGTGACCGCGATCACCTGCCCGCTGACCAGCGGCATGACCTGCGCGGTTTCGGCGGCGACATAGGCATTGTCGGTCGTCACGCGCTTCGACAGCACGAGCGCATCGTAGACGAAATACAGGACGGCGATCACGACCAGCACGGCCGCGAAGATCAGCAGCAGCCGCTTGCGCTTGCCGGGGTTGGCGGTGTCGACCTTGGGGCTGTCCTTGGGATCGGCCTTGGGCTCCTCGGCAGGAGTCTGGTCGCTGTCGTGGGATGGGGTGTCCATCATCGTGTCCCGCTGGTCTGGATAAGGGGTTGGAAGCCGCCGCCGAGCGCGCGCACCAACTGCACGTCGAGCGCGAACCGGCGCGAATCGATCGCCGCGACCGAACGCCGCGCGGTCAGCACCGCTTCCTCGGCGCTCAGCACGTTGAGGAAGGTCGACAGGCCACCGCGATAGCGCAGCTGCGCGACCTGATACGCGCCTTCGGCATCGACCAGCGACGCGCGCGCATCGCGCATCTGCGCTGCGACCTGGCGCCGGCTGGTCACGACATCCGCGACCTCGCGCAGCGCGTTGATCACGATGCGGTCATAGCTGCCGACCGCCTCGTCATACTGGCCGCGCGCCTGACGATACTGGCCCTGCAGCGCGCCGCCGCGAAAGATCGGCAGGCTGATCGCGGGGCCGACATTGCCGATGCTCGATCCGCCCTTGAACAGGTTGTCGAGGCCGAGCGATTGCAGCCCGATCAGCCCCGACAGGCTGAGATTGGGGTAGAAATCGGCGCGGGCGACCTTGATCCGGCTCGCCGCCGCTTCGGCGCGGGCGCGGGCGGCGGCGACGTCGGGACGCCGGCCGATCAGGCCGATCGCCGCGTCGGCGGGCAGTTCGGTGGCGAGCACGGGGACCGCAGGCCGGGTGATCGTCAGTGCGCGATCGGGCCCGGCCCCGAGCAGCGCGGCGATCGCGTTCTTGGCGAGCGCGATCTGTTCGGCGTTGCTGGCCAGGTCGACCCGCGACGCCGGCACCGCGGAACGCGCCTGTTTGAGCTCGGCCTGCGTATCGAGCCCGATCGCGACACGCTCGTTCACCAGCCGCTCGCTCGCGCTGCGCACCGCATTCGCCCGCTGCAGCACGTCCTGTTCGGCATAGAGCCGCGCAAGATCGGCATAGCGCGCGGCGATATCGGTCGCGAGCGTCAGCGCCGCCTGCTCGCCGTCGAGCCGCGCGGCCTCCGCCTCCGACGTCGCCGCGACCAGTGCCGCACGGTTGCGCCCGAACAGGTCGAGATCGAGACCTGCGTCGAGTGCCAGCCGGCCCGTGTCGTTCCAGCCCTTCGGAATGAATTCCGCGGGGATGCCGTTATTGTAGCTCTGCTTGTTGAGCCCGACCGTGCCCTCGGCGTCGAGCCGCGGCTGGTTGGCGGCACCCGCCTGCTGCACCGCGCCGCGCGCGGTCCGCACGCGGGCCGCCGCGATCGCGATGTCGGGCGATCCCGCCAGCGCTTCGGTGATCAGCGTGTCAAGCTGCGCATCGCCGTAGCCCCGCCACCACTGCGCCGCCGGCCACGCCGCATTCGACGCCGGGCCGTTCGACGCGAGGCTGTTGCGCGATGCATAGGTGTCCGCGGATGCCAGGACGGGCGGCGGCCCCAGATCGGGCACCGCGCAGCCGGCAAGCCCGGCTGCGATTGCGGTGCAGCCGGCGAATCGAATCAGTCGCATTGAATCATCGTACTCCTGCGTACGCTCGGCAGATGGTCCCGGGTCGTGGACTTGTCAATAAATAATCGTACCGTATAGTACGGCTATGTCCGAGCCGAAAACCCGCCGCGATCTGAACCGCGAAGCCCGTCGCGAGACGATCGTGGCGACCGCGCGCGAGGCGTTTCTCGACCATGGCTATGCCGCCACCTCGATGTCGACGATCGCCGTGCAGCTCGGCGGGTCGAAGGGGACGCTCTGGGCCTATTTCCCCTCCAAGGAGGATCTGTTCAGCGCGGTGCTCGACGATGTCACGTCGAACTTCCGCCAGAGCCTCGAGGATGCGCTGCGCCCGGGGCGCGACTGTGCGACGACGCTGCTCGATTTCCTCGAACGCTTCCAGGGCAAGCTGCTGCATCCCGACAATATCCGGCTGCACCGGCTGATCGTCGGCGAAGGCGGGCGGTTTCCCGAGATCGGTCGCATCTTCTATGCCCGCGGCCCGCAGATCGTGATCGAGCAGCTTTCACTCTATCTGCGCGGGCGGATGGACGCCGGCGACCTGCGCGCCGATGATCCGGTGCAGGCGGCGATGCACCTGCTGCTGCTCGCCCAGACGCAACAGAATCTGCGGCTCTGGGGAGTGGTCGGCATGCCCGGTCCCGAGGAAGCGCGCCAGCAGGCGGCGCGCGCGCTCGATCTGTTCACGCGCGCTTATGGGGCAAAGGTCGCGCCGTAACGGCGTTACGCGCGGGTACCGGGAGCCGGAGCGTCCTCCCCCGCTGCAACCGTGTCGCCACCACCGCCGCCGCCCTGTCCACCACCGCCCCCGCCCGATCCCCGGGCGGCAGAGGCGCCGTCGCGCTCGCCCTTGCCGCGTCCGCCGCCCGCGGCCGGCCGCGTCGGGCCCTGCGCGGGCAGGACGAGGTCGGTCGGGACGGGCGCCAGATCGAGTGCGGCGCGCACGAAATCGCGCAATGACACGACCAGCGCGTGCGTCGGGACCGGGCGGCCCGCCGCGAGTTCGCCCGCGGCCTGTGCGGCCAGCCGGACCTGCTCGTCGGTGCCGAGCAGGATGATGTCCGACAGCGCCGCCTCGACCGCGTCGCGGATCCGCCGGCCGCGGTCCGATCCGGTGTCGATCGCGACATCCGCCGCATCGGCAGGCACCGCCTCGCCCCGGCGACGCAGGTCGCGGCGATGCGCGGGGTCGACCGTCAGCGTGCCGGTGAACGAGCCGCCCAAGGTCTTGTAGGCCGCGATCAGCGTGCGCAGCCGTTCGTTGATCTGCCGGTTGATCCGTTCGCGGCGCTGCTGGATCGTCATCATCGTGACGAGGCGGATGCCGACACCGATCGCCGTCACCAGCGCGAGCCCGAACAACGTCAGCAACGTGGTCTGCCAGGAACTGAAGTCGATCGTGCGCATGGTCGCTCCGCTATTCCGGGTCTGCGTGAGTCCCGATGCGGCACCAACGCGCATCGCGGGTCGATGCCCCCGGGATATCGTCAGGGCCGCTGGGCGTAGTCCGGTCGACCCGGAAGCCATATCGTGCGATGGCAAGTCTCGTGACGTCGCCGGGAAACGATCTGCCATGCCCCTGATGCTCCTGATGGTGCTGCCGTTCGCGGCGGCGCTGATGCTGGCGCTCGGCGCACGTGGCGGCCGTCGCATGCATGTCGGGATCGCCGCCGGTGCGAGCGCGGCGGGGCTCGCGCTGCTGCTTCTGGCCGCGCCCGCGGTCCTCGCGGGAACCCCGCTGACCGCGCGGATCGCGTGGATCCCGGCGCTCGGGCTCGATCTCAGCCTGTGGCTCGATCCGCTCGGGCTGCTGTTCGCCGGGCTGATCCTCGGCATCGGCCTGCTCGTCGTGATCTATGCGCAGGGCTATCTCGCCAAGGCTGAGCCGACCGGGCGGTTCCTGTCGTTCCTGATGCTGTTCCAGGGCGCGATGATCGGTATCGCGCTGTCGAACAACATCCTGCTGATGCTGATATTCTGGGAACTGACCAGCCTGTCGTCGTTCCTGCTGATCGGCTTCTGGCGCGACCGCGCGGACGCGCGGCAGGGCGCGCGGATGGCGCTCGCGGTGACGGGCGGCGGCGGGCTCGCGCTGATCGCGGGGATGCTGTTGCTCGGCCAGGCGGCGGGATCCTATGAGCTCGCAACGATCCTGACGCGCGGCGCCGTCGTCCAGGCGTCGCCGCTCTATCCTGCGATCCTGACGCTCGTCCTGCTCGGCGCGTTCACTAAGTCGGCGCAGTTCCCGTTCCATTTCTGGCTGCCGCACGCGATGGCAGCACCCACGCCGGTCAGCGCCTATCTCCATTCCGCGACGATGGTGAAGGCGGGCGTCTTCCTGCTCGCCCGCCTGTGGCCGGTGCTCGCGGGCAGCGACTTGTGGTTTTATCTGGTCGCCTCGACCGGCCTCGTGACGATGATCTTCGGCGCGGGCGTCGCGCTGTTCCGCAACGATCTGAAGGCTATCCTCGCCTATTCGACGATCAGCCAGCTCGGGCTGATGGTGATGCTGCTCGGTTTCGGCACGCCCGCGGCCGCCACGGCGGCAGTATTCCACATCCTCAACCATGCCGCGTTCAAGGCGGCGCTGTTCATGAACGCGGGCATGGTCGATCACGAGACGGGGACGCGCGATATCCGTCGCCTCGGCGGGCTCGCCGCGCTGATGCCGCTGACCGCGACGCTCGGCACGCTCGCGGTCGCGGCGATGGCGGGGCTGCCACCGCTCGGCGGGTTCATCTCCAAGGAGATGATGCTCGAACAGAGCCTGCATGCCGCGCACGATGGCCGGTCCTGGCTCGTGCCCCTGCTCGCGACGATCGCGGCGACGCTGTCGGTCGCCTATTCCCTGCGCTACGCCACCGCACAGTTTTTCGGGCCTCGCGCGACGGGGGATGTCGCCGCGCCGCATGATCCCGGCATGGCGATGATCGGACCGTCGATCGTGCTCGTGCTCGTCGCGCTCGGCTTCGGGTTGTTGCCGATGACGATCGCCGGGCCGCTGGTGCGCGCCGCGACGGGGGCGGTGATCGGTGGCACGCCGCCCGCGCTGGATCTGGCGCTGTGGCACGGGATCAACCCCGCCCTGGGGATGAGTGCGCTCGCGGTCGTGATCGGTGCGCTGCTGCTGTGGCGTCGCACGCCGGTCGCGCGCTGGCTGGACGGGCGGCGGACGCTCGATGCCAAGCGGCTGTTCGACGGCGCGATGGCGGCGATCGTCGCGCGCAGTCGCGATGCCTCGCTCGCCATCCATGCGCCATCGCTGCAACGCTATCTGTTCATGCTGTTCGTGGTGGCGGTGCTGTTCGGGATCGACGCCGCGCTGACGCCCGGCGGGCTGCCCGCGGGGACGCGCGCGACGCTGCCCGCGT
Organism: Sphingomonas sp. CFBP9019; assembly: GCF_034045155.1. Classification (NCBI taxonomy): domain Bacteria; kingdom Pseudomonadati; phylum Pseudomonadota; class Alphaproteobacteria; order Sphingomonadales; family Sphingomonadaceae; genus Sphingomonas; species Sphingomonas sp. CFBP9019. Next base: position 467,927 of record NZ_JAXCWK010000005.1, read on the forward strand.
CGCCGGTCGCGGTCGTCGCCTGGTTCGCGCTGGTCGTCGCGACCGGCATCGTCGTGGCGATGCAACGCCAGCGCTTCCTCGCGCTGGTCTTCATCAGCGTCATCGGCCTCGTCATCGCGCTCGCCTTCGTCCATCTTTCCGCCCCAGACCTGGCGCTGACCCAGATCGCGGTCGAGGTCGTGACGATCCTGCTGATGCTGCTCGCGCTGCACCTGCTGCCCAAGGTTCCGCCGCAACTCTCGAGCCTGCCGCGCCGCAGCCGCGATGCGCTGCTGGCGGCGGTCGCCGGGATCGGCACCGGCTGGGCGGCCTGGGCGGTGATGACGCGCGACCTGCGCGACACGGTCTCGTCGTTCCACTGGGCGAACAGCTATCCGGGCGGCGGCGGGACCAATGTCGTCAACGTGACCCTGGTCGATTTCCGCGCATTCGACACCTTGGGCGAGATCATCGTGCTCGGGATCGCGGGGCTGGCCATCTATGCGCTGCTCGAGCCCGCGGCGCGCGGCACGGCGGGGCGGCGGTTGCGCGAATGGCGGCACGACATGCCCCATTCGCCCGAGCGCCACCCGATGATGTTCGTGATGGCGACGCGGCTGCTGCTGCCGCTAGCGCTGCTGGTCGGCCTCTACATCTTCCTGCGCGGGCATAACCAGCCCGGCGGCGGGTTCATCGCCGCGCTGGTCGTTTCGATCGCGATCCTGCTGCAATATCTCGCCTCGGGCTTCGACTGGACCGACGACCGCCGCCGGATCGGCGAACATCCGCTGATCGCGGTCGGCGTGCTGATCGCGACCGCGACGGGGCTCGGCTCGCTCGTCTTCGGCGCGCGGTTCCTGACGAGCAGCTTCGGCTATTTCCACATTCCGCTGGTTGGCGAGGTCGAACTGGCGACCGCGATGTTCTTCGATACGGGCGTCGCTTGCGTCGTCGTCGGCGCGGTGATGATGGCGCTCGCCCAGCTCAGCCACGTCGCGCAGCGCGCGGCGCGCAACCGCGATCAGGCCGACGAGGAGACATCGGCATGAGCCTGGAATTCCTGATCGCCAGCGGAATCGCGGTGCTGACCGCAGGCGGCGTCTATCTCGCGCTGCGCGGCCGCACCTTTCAGGTCGTGCTCGGGCTGACCTTGCTGTCCTACGCGGTGAACCTGTTCCTGTTCGCGATCGGCCGGCTCGTCGTCGACCGCCCGCCGCTGTTCGCCAAGGGCGTGACCGACCATGCCGATCCGCTGCCCCAGGCGCTGGTGCTGACCGCGATCGTGATCACCTTCGGGATGACCGCGCTGGTCGTCATCCTGTCGCTGCGCAGCTTCCTCGAAAGCGGATCGGACCAGGTCGACGGCATCGCCGACGCCGTCCCCGGCCCGGAGCAGGATCGCGCATGACGCTGCTCGACCATCTCGTGATCGCGCCGGTCGTGATCCCCGCGATCATCGCGCCGCTGACGCTGATGGTGATGCGGCGGCGGCGGCATGTCGGCGTCGCGCTGTCGCTGGCCGGCTGCGTCGCGATGCTGGTCGTCGCGCTCGCGCTGTTCGGCATCGCGCAGGACGATGCGATCCGCGCCTATCCGCTCGGCGGCTGGCCGGCCCCGTTCGGGATCGTGCTGGTGCTCGACCGGCTGTCCGCCATGATGCTGGTGCTCGCGGCGGTGCTGGCGCTGGTGGTGATGCTCCACGCGGTCGTCACCGCGGTCGATCGCAAGGGCTGGCATTTCCATCCCCTGTTCCAGTTCCAGCTGCTCGGACTGAACGGCGCGTTCCTGACCGGGGACCTGTTCAACCTGTTCGTGTTCTTCGAGGTGCTGCTGATCGCCTCCTACGGGCTGATGCTCCACGGTCAGGGCGCGGCGCGGCTGAAGGCGGGGGTCGCCTATGTCGTCGTCAACATCGTCGGCTCGGCGCTGTTCCTGATCGCGCTGGGGCTGCTCTACGGGCTGACCGGGACGCTCAACATGGCCGATCTCGGCCAGCGCATCGCCGCACTGGGCGCACAGGACCAGGGGCTGATCCGGCTCGCCGGGCTGTTGCTGCTCGCGGTGTTCGCGCTGAAGGCGGCGGTCGTGCCGCTGCACCTGTGGCTGCCGCGCACCTATGCCGCGACCGCGCCGGTCGTCGCCGCGCTGTTCGCGATCATGACCAAGGTCGGCGTCTATGCGATGATCCGGGTCGTGCCGCTGATCTTTGGCGATGCCGCGGGCGCCGCCGCCTGGGTGCCGGCGCCCTGGCTGCTGCCCGCCGCCGTGCTGACCGCGATCATCGGCTTTGTCGGCGTGCTGGCGGCGCGCGCGATGCGCGAACAGGCGGCGTTCGCGATCCTCGGCTCGACCGGGACGCTGCTGCTCGCGGTATCGTGCTGGACACAGGCGACGACCGCGGCCGCGTTGTTCTATCTCGTCCACGCGACGCTGGCGGGCGCGGCACTGTTCCTCGTCGCCGACGTGACGCTGCGCCGACGCGGCCAATATGGCGATGCGATCGTCCCCAGTCCGCGCTTCGCGGGCCAGCAGGCGACCGGGCTGCTGTTCCTCGCCGCGACGATCGCCGCGGTCGGCCTGCCGCCGCTGTCGGGGTTCGTCGCCAAGCTGTTCATCCTCCAGACCAGCGTCACGGCCGCGCCATGGCCGCTGATCTGGGCGACGGTGCTGGGCACCACGCTGATCGGCGTGGTCGGCTTTGCCCGCAGCGGCAGCACGCTGTTCTGGAAGGCGGCCGACGATGCCGACCCGATCGCCGGCGCGGACCGGTCGCGCGCCGAACTGATCGCGCCCGCGACGCTGCTCGTGCTGCTCGCGCTGCTGACGCTCGGTGCCGGCTGGGCCACCGCGCAGGCGCAGGCGACCGCCGCGCAGATCTATGCCCCCGATCGCTATGCCGCGGCGGTCCTGACGGAGGCGACGCGATGATCAAGCGCCTCCTCCCCCACCCCGCGCTGACCGCGATGCTGGTCGTCGTCTGGCTGCTGATGGCGAACAGCATCACGGTCGGCGGGATCCTGCTCGGTCTGGTCTTCGGGATCGTCCTGCCCAAGTTCACCGAGCCCTTCTGGCCCGATCGCCCCCGCGTCCGCTTCGGCCGCGCGCTGCTCGGCTATGTCGGCCTCGTGCTCTACGACATCGTCGTCGCCAATTTCGAGGTCGCGCGGCTGATCCTGTTCCGGCGCAACCGCGATCTCCGCTCGCGCTGGCTGGTCGTTCCGGTCGCACTGTCGTCGCCCGAGGCGATCACCGTGCTCGCCGCGACGATCAGCCTGACGCCGGGGACGGTCTCGTCCGACGTGTCCGCCGACGGGCGCTTCCTGCTGGTCCACGCGCTCGACGTCGCGGACGCGGACGCCGAGATCGCGCGGATCAAGACCCGCTACGAGGCGCCGCTGCTAAGGATCTTCGCATGATCGCCACCGCCTTGCAGATCGCCGCCATCGCCATCGCGCTCGCGCTGCTGCTCAACGGCTGGCGGCTGTACCGCGGGCCCGCGCTCGCCGACCGGATCCTCGCGCTCGACACCATGGTGATCAACGTCATCGCGGTGATCGTCGTGATCGGCATGATGGGCGGCAACGACACCTATTTCGAGGCCGCGCTGCTGCTGGCGATGGTCGGGTTCGTCAGCACCATCGCCTATTGCAAGTTCCTCCTGCGCGGGGACATCGTCGAATGAGCGGCATCGTCGAGATCATCATCGCCGGCCTGATCCTGCTCGGCGCGGCGTTCGTGCTGATCGGCAGCTGGGGGCTGGTCCGCCTCCCCTCGACGATGGAGCGGCTGCACGGCCCGACCAAGGCGACGACGCTCGGGCTAGGCGGGCTTTTGCTGGCGTCGGTGGTGTTCTTCCAGGTCCGGCTCGGCGTCTGGACCGCGCACGAGCTGCTGATCTCGCTGTTCCTGTTCATCACCGCACCGATTTCGGCGAACATGATCGCCAAGGTCCATCTCCACCGCGCGCGGACCGGCGACCGCCCCGATCACGACGGCATTGCGGGGCCACCGCCCCGCCCCGACCCGGATGGCGAAGGCGACTGGGCGACGTTCGAGGCGCCGCATACCGACACGCAGGCCTCGATCGAAAATCCCTAAGCGTCTGCACGGGGCCGCGCAACCGCGTCAGGCCGGCTGTGGCCCGGGCTGTTTTGGATCCACCACGAACTTGGCGAAGGTGGAGATCGACCCGCCCGGCCGATCGACCTGATCCATCACCTTCACCTCGGCAAGCCAGCGGTCCGGCGTCACGGTGAACAGCTGATAGCCGCGCTGGTTGTTGAGCAGGCTGACGTTCGGATTGTGGTCGAGCGCGCGCGTCTCGCCCGCATAACGCGCACCGCCGGTGCCGCCCGACGAGATCGAAGTCGCGAGAAACTCGGTCGCGATTGCGGGACCGCCCAGGTCGTTCGCGTCGCGCGGGACCGAACCGACGACATTCTGGTGCAGGTCGCCGCTGCCGATCACGACATTGGTCAGCCCGCGCCGCGCGATGCCGTCGACGAGCCGCTGCCGCGCCAGCGGATAGCCGTTCCAATTGTCCTTGCCGATCACCGGCGTCGTCGCGCCGTCCTTGCGCGCGTCATAGGGCATGAACAGCACCTGTTGCGCGATGAAGTTCCACCGGGCGTCATTGGCGAGCCCGTCGTCGAGCCAGCGCTCCTGCGCCGCCCCCAGCATCGTGCGCCCCGGCTGGTCGACGGGCACGCAGGCGTCGAGTTCGCCCCGCGCGATCCCGGGCCGCTCGCAGAGCTGGTCGCTGCGGGCCGAGCGCGTGTCGAGCACGTGCATCCGCGCCAGCGTGCCGTAATCGAACCGGCGATAGGCGCGCCCGGTCCCGGGCCGTTGCGCGCGACGGACGGGGACATGCTCGTACCAGGCCTGCAACGCCGCGGCCTTGCGCGCGGCGAACACCGGCGGCGGGTTGCCGTCCTTGTCGAATTCGCCCGCCCAATTGTCGTCGATCTCGTGATCGTCGAACGACATGATGAACGCGACCGCCGCATGCGCCGCCTGCAGGTCGGGATCCGCCTTGTACTGCGCATAGCGGCGGCGATACTGGTCGAGCGTATAGGTCTCGGCGCCGAGGTGCTTGCGCGGACTGGGCTCGGCCCGGGTCGCCATCTCGTAGATATAGTCGCCATAATGGAAGACCGCGTCGAGATCGGGCTCGCGCGCGACATGCGCATAGGCAGTGAAGAAGCCCGTCTCGAAATCCTGGCACCCCAGCATCGCCAGCCGCAGCCGGGCGAGCGACGCGCCCGCCGCGGGCGCGGTGCGCGCGGTCCCCACCGGGCTCGATCCGGCACCCTCGACGAGGAAGCGATACCAATAGGGCCGATGCGATCGCAGCCCGTCGACCTCGACATGAACCGAATGCGCGAGCGCCGCGTCGGCGACCGCCGCGCCCGTCCGGACGATCTTGCGGAAACCCGAGTCCTCGGCGATGTCCCAGCGGACCGGAACATCATGCGGCGGCATGCCGCCGTCCGGGGTCTGCGGCTCGGGCGCCAGCCGGGTCCAGATCACGAACCCGTCGGGCCAGGGATCCCCCGACGCGACACCGAGCGTGAACGGATCGCGCGTGAACGTCGCCTTCGCGAGCAGCCGCGGCGCCCCCGCCCCGCCCAGCATTGCGAGCGAGAGGCCGGCCTTGACCAGATTGCGGCGATCGAACTGAGCCATACGGACACTCCCTGCGGCAGCGCGCGCCTGCAGCGCCCGACCGGCGTCGCAGCGCGACCTGCTATGCCGGAAAGACGGAGCAGACGGGCAAAACCCGACAGACAAAAGAACGGGCGGCGGCGATCCTACGGATTCCCGCGCTCACCCGCCGGGCGGATGGCGATCGCGTCTTTCCCGTAAGCGACATCGACCTGATAGGCCGCCTGCACCGCCTGCAATGCGCGGTCGGTATCGGAAATATGGAAGCGGCCGCTGATCGGAAGCGCCTGCAGGCGACGGTCCTCCAACAGGATCGGCCGCGCCGAGTAACGCTGAACCTTGCCGATCAGCACCGCGAGCGGAACGTCGGATGCCTCGAACCACCCCGACTTCCACTCGGGCGCGCTGGCCGCGATGCGGGGTTGCGCCGTGACCTGCCCGTCGACGACGCGTGCGCCGTCGCCCTTGTGCAGCACCAGATCCGCTTCCCCGGCGACGCCGACCTCGACCGCACCGCGGTAGACGACCACGGCGGTGCGCGTCGGCGACTGGCGATCGACGTTGAACGCGGTGCCCAGCACGCGGACGGACGTGGTGCCGCTCGCGACCCGGAACATCCGGCTGCGTTCGTGGCGGATATCGAAATAGGCCTCGCCGCGGACGAGCTCGGCACCGCGGTGCCAGGGCAGGATCCGCACATGCAGCTCGGTGTCGCCGCTCAGGTCGACGCGCGACCCGTCCGCAAGCACGACGGTACGGCTCTCCCCAGGGCCGGTGCGATAGCGCGTCGTCGCCAGCATCGGCACGAGCAGGAGAATCGCAACCAGTATCGCGCAGGCAGCAGCGGCCAGCCGCGGCATCGATCGCCGCCCCCGGCGCGCGCGATCGACCCGCGGGGCCGGCGGGATCGCGGCAGCAGGGACGCACGCCGCGGTCCCGAGCGCCTCGACCAGCGCCTCCGATTGCCAGAGCGCCTGCATCTCGGCGAAGACCGCACGGTGCCGCGGCGACGCGGCCATCCACGCATCGAAGTCCGGCCCCGCCGCGGCATCGAACGCCGGCTGGTTGAGCCGGTCGATCCACGCGGCGGCATCCTCGGCGATCTGGCTCTCGCGGCTCATCGCCCGCGTCCGCACGCGATCGCCTCTCCCGGCATCGCCTTGTGAAGGTCTGCCAGGCCGCGGGTGATGTGTTTCTCGACTGCCTTCGGGCTCAACCCCAGATCCCTCGCTATCGCCGCGCAGCTTTGCCCCTGCAAACGGCGGCGGACAAGCACGTCGCGGCGCAGCGGCGGCATGGCGTCGAGCGCGTCCCGGAGGATCGCGACCGCCTCGCGGCCGACCAGCACCCGGTCCGGCAGGGGCGCCTGGCTGACGGGCTCCTCCGCGCGTTCGGCGACATAGCGGCGGTCCCTGCGATGATGGTCGACCAGCAGGTTCGCGGCGATCCGGAAGCCGAGCGCATAGATGCTGACCAGCTTCTGCACGCGCCCCTGGTGCACCAGCCGCGACAGCGTCTCCTGCACGACGTCCTCGACGACATCGACCCGGCTGGTGCGCGCACGGACATAGCGGCTCAGCGTCGCCGCGATCGCGCGCCAGTCCTCGACCGCGGGCTCGCCCGCGCGGGTGTCGATCTGGGGAAGGGTCGCTGGCATGGCTCGTCCGGGTTGTTGATCCCGGCGACCTAGGCCGCGTTTGTGACAATTTCGGAGAGGGTGCGACAAGGAGTTCGCGCGGACGCTGCCCGATCCCCCAAATTGCGCAGCACCACCGTCAGTATAAACGCCGACCTGCATCAGACTTCGCTGTCATATAACTGAAACCAAATACTTTGTCGGGTTTCCGGGCGCCTGCCCGTCTTGCCCTCGAACCATCTCGGGGGGAAATCATGTTTCATAGAATTCGTCTGGCGCGGCGTCTGCTTGCGTCCGTCGCACTGTCCGGCCTCGTCTGCGCGCCTGCGATCGCGCAGACCGCACCACCGGCACCACGCCAGTTCAGCTTCGACGTTCCCGCACAGGGTCTCGCCGACGCGCTCCTCGCCTTCTCGCGCCTGACCGGGCTGCAGCTCGCGACGTCGCCGTCGCTGCTGCAGGGCGCAAGCAGCCAGCGCCTGCGCGGGCGGATGACCGCGGAACAGGCGCTCGCGCGGATCACCGCGGGCAGCGCGGTCGACGGCAGGATCGTCGGCGGCACGGTCACCGTCGCGCGGCACATGGGGCCGGTGACGACGGCATACGCTCCTGCCGCGGCGCCCGGCGGGACCGAAGCCCAGGCGATCGCGCAGGCCACGCAGCCTGACCCCCTCGCCGATGACGGTGCCGACATCGTCGTCCGGGGCTACCGCCAGAGCGTCGCCAAGGCGCAGCAGATCAAGAAGGCCGCCACCGGGTCGCAGGAGGTGATCCTGGCGCAGGACATCGCCGCGTTTCCCGACCAGAACCTCGCAGAGGCGCTCCAGCGCATCCCCGGCGTCGCAATCACCCGCGACAGCGGTGAGGGTCGCCAGATCTCGCTACGCGGCCTTGGCGCGGATTTCACCCGCACGCAGCTGAACGGCATGGAGGTGCTCACCAATACCTCGTCGGGGCTGGACAGCCGCTCGTCGGTCAGCCGATCGCGCGCGTTCGACTACAGCATCTTCGCGTCCGAGCTGTTCAACAAGGTGATCGTCGAGAAATCCTATGCGGCGCAGCAGGATGAGGGCGGCATCGGCGGCACTGTCGGGCTGCACACCGCCAAGCCGTTCGACTATGACGGCCTCACCGTCGTCGCCTCCGCCCGCGGCCAGGCGAACCAATATACCAAGACGGTCACACCGCGCCTCGTCGGGCTGATATCTGACCGCTGGGGGGATTTCGGCGTCCTCGCCTCGGTCGCGTACAGCACCGCCGAGACCGTCGAGTTCGGCTATCGCAACTGGAACTGGTCGCAGATCAATTTCGGCGCGGCCAATGTCGGGCCCGCCGTCTCCGCTGCGGACCGCGCGCTCCTGGTCGGCGCGACCGGTGCCGCGCGCGTCTGGAACAGCCGTGCGCAGACTTACGCCACCTTCTTCAACAAGCGCGAACGGCTCGGCGTCACCACCGCACTGCAATATCATCCCGACGACCGCACCGATGTCTCGCTCGACCTGCTCTATGGCCGGCTGAACAACGACCGGCGCTCGGGCGTGATCGGCGCCGCGGGGACCAACGGCGTCGCCGCGAACAACGTCACGGGTACGCAGCTGCTGACCGGCGTCACCTTCGACGATTTCAACGACATCGTCGGCGCGTCGTTCGACCGTGTCGACATGCGCACCGAATCCAAGGTGACGCATGACCAGACGACCTTCTGGCAGGCCGCGCTCAACGCGCATACCGATCTCGCCAGCAACCTGACGCTCAACGTCCTGGGCGGCTGGTCGCGATCGACCTTCGCGTCGCGATATGCGCAGGTCTATCTAGAGGCGGTCGGCAAGAGCTATTCCTTTTCGGGGTTGAACACCGCCTCGCCGCGGACCGACTATGGCTTCGACACCACCGACGCGTCGCAATGGGACCTGCAGGGCCTCGAGACCCGCGCCGACCGGATCGAGAGCGAATTCTACAACAGCAAGGCAGAGCTTGCCTGGACCGTCGCCACGGGGTCGACGATCAAGGCGGGCGCGGGGTTCAAGCGCTTCACCAATGGCGGCTGGCAGCGCAAGGTCGCGCCCAGCTACGAGAACAAGCCGGGCGTGCCCGACGTCCCGACCAGCGTCCTGACCGACAGCACGCTCGCCCCCTATGTGATCGGCGATGTCGCCGGCACCTATGCGCTGCTCGGCCAGAGCATGATCGTCGACGCGAACAGCACCGTCGCCGGCACCGCCTATGACCTGACCGAACGGACCTATGGCGCCTATCTGCAATATGACCTCGCCACCCGGCTCGGCGCGATCGGCCTGCGCGCCAATGTCGGCGTGCGCTATTACCATACCGATCTCGGATCCGCAGGGACCGCGCTGGTCGGCAGCGCGCTCGTCCCGGTCAGCGTGACCAACCGCTATGACGGCTTCCTGCCCGCAGCGAACCTCGCCTTCGACCTCAGCCGGTCGATCGTCTTCCGGCTGAGCGGCAATCGCAATCTGAGCCGCCCTGCGCTCAGCGACATGCGCGCGGCCGGAACGCTCAACCTCGCCTCGTTCGGCGGCACGATCGCGGCCGGCAATCCCAATCTGAAGCCGTTCATCGCCGATTCGATCGAAACCTCGCTCGAATATTATGACGGCACGCGCGGATCGCTCGCGATCGGCGCTTTCTACAAGCACATGGACTCGTACATCACGTCGGAAACGCGGCTCGTATCCTATGCCTCGACCGGCTATCCGGCGGCGCTGCTGCCCGTCGGCGTCGACCCTGCGGTGCTGGTAAACTATACGCGCCCGATCAACGGCCCCGGCGCGTCGATCAAGGGGATCGAGGTCGCCGCGAAGCGCGACTTCGACTTCCTGCCCGCGCCGTTCGACAAGCTCGGCATACTCGGCAACGTCACGGTCGCCAGCGGATCGACCGACGTCTTCTATGCGGGCGTGCCGGTCCGCCTGCCGCTGCCGACGCTGTCCAAATTCTCGTCGAACGCGACGCTCTATTACGACACCGATCGCTGGGGCGCGCGCGGCTCGATCGCGACACGCTCGCGCTATCGCTGGGGCGATGGCGGCAACGGCAATATCGGCGAGTATATCAAGGGCACCACGAACCTCGACGCCTCGGCCTATGTCAATCTGACGCCGCGGTTCAAGCTGACGCTCGACGTGATCAACATCACCGACGAGCCGATCGTCCAATATGCCGACGGTACCGCCAAGCGGGTGATGACCAATACCGTCAGCGGCCGGACCGTCGCGTTCGGCGGGACGATGCGCTTCTGAACGAGCACAGGGGCAGGTCGGTCACCGGCCTGCCCCTTCACCGTCTGGATCCGTCCACGGCCCCGAGGGCCTGTACTCGACCGATACCAGGAATAGCGTGCGCCCCGTGCAGCAACAGCCGCCTTGATGCCGAGCGGGCGCATCCGGGCCCATCTTACAGACACGCTAGGTTACGCGTCCTCGTCATGGGGTCAGGCGCGCAGTAAAAGAGGGCTAGAAACGACGACAGCCCCGAAGCTTTCGCTTCGGGGCTGTCGTAGGATTTGGTTGCGGGGACAGGATTTGAACCTGTGACCTTCAGGTTATGAGCCTGACGAGCTACCGGGCTGCTCCACCCCGCGACGGTCCGGTTAGGGACGTAAG
>NZ_JAXCWK010000006.1:0-164930 GCF_034045155.1 Sphingomonas sp. CFBP9019
CAGACCGTGTGGCCGTTCGCTGCGGTGACACCCCTCTAGGCCCACTCCCCAATCCCGTCAAACGCAAATTTCACTTTTATGGCAATTTTTGCGCCCTGGCGCGTTCTGCGCCCCCGTGACGCTTATAGCCGGCTTTCCGAGCGGTGGCAGACAACACCGGAGTTCGGATGCGAACTCGATCCTTCCCTTGCTTGTAACGTAAATGATTTGCCCGACGCCCCGCTGCGGCGATAGCAGGGTGGCAATGCCCGGGGGCGTCGGCATCAGTCGAAGCGCTTCGAACCGGGATCAGGGAGATAAGGATGTCGACGGGTTTCTCATCGGTGACGATCGCACTGCTGCTACAGACCGCGGCCTCGCCGATCGCGTCGCGACCGCCAGCCTCGCCGCCCCCTGCCCCTGCCCCGACATCTACTCCGACATCTGCTCCGACATCTGCCGCGCCAGCCGCAAACCCGGCGTCCACACCGCTTTCGGCGGTCGCGAATCCAGGCCTCTGGCCGACCGCCAAGGCCATGCCTTTGCGCGACGCGAAGATCGAAGCGCGGCTCGACGCGATCGTCGCGCGCATGTCGATCGAGGACAAGGTCGGCCAGCTGATCCAGGTCGACATCGCCAGCATCACCCCCGCGGACCTGCGCACCTACAAGCTCGGCTCGATCCTCAACGGGGGCAATTCGGGGCCGAACGGCGACGATCTCGCGCCGCCGATCGAGTGGCTGAAGCTCGCGGATGCCTTTTACGATGCGTCGATGGCGCGCAGCGACGGTCGGCCCGCCATTCCGGTGATCTGGGGCACCGACGCGGTGCACGGCAACAACAACATTCCCGGTGCGACGCTCTTCCCGCATAATATCGGCCTCGGTGCGACGCGCGACCGTGACCTGATGCGCGAGATCGGCCATGTGACCGCGATCGAGACCGCCGCCGCCGGGATCGACTGGACCTTCGCGCCGACGCTCGCGGTGGTCCGCGACGATCGCTGGGGCCGCACCTATGAAAGCTATTCGGAAGAACCCGCGGTCCAGACCGATTTCGCCGGCGCGGTGATCGAGGGCGTGCAGGGCAAGGTCGGCACCAGGGATTTCCTTGCCCCCGACCGCGTGATCGCGACGACCAAGCATTTCCTCGGCGACGGCGGCACCGGCGGGCGCGACCAGGGCGATGCACTGATCCCCGAAACGACGCTGCGCGACATTCATCTCGGTGGCTACCCCGCCGCGATCGAGGCAGGTACGCAATCGGTGATGGCGAGCTTCTCGAGCTGGAACGGCGCCAAGATGCACGGCAATAAGAGCCTGCTGACCGGCGTGCTCAAAGACCGGCTGCATTTCGACGGCTTCGTGGTCGGTGACTGGAACGGCCACGGCCAGGTCGAGGGCTGTTCGAACGAGAGCTGCGCCGCCGCGATCAATGCCGGGCTCGACATGTTCATGTATTCGGGGAGCGGGTGGAAAACGCTCTACGCGAACACGCTGAAACAGGCGCAGTCGGGCGAGATCTCCGCCGCTCGGCTCGACGACGCGGTCCGCCGCATCCTCCGCGTCAAGCTGCGCGCGGGCACGTTCGACCGCGGGCGGCCGTCGTCGCGCGCGCTTGCGGGCAAGATGGAGCGGATCGGCGCGGCCGACCACCGTGCCATCGCACGGCGGGCAGTGCGCGAATCGCTGGTGCTGCTCAAGAACCAAGGCGGGCTGCTGCCGCTCAAGCCCACGGCCAATATCCTGGTCGCAGGCGGCGGTGCCGATGATATCGCACAACAGGCGGGCGGCTGGTCGCTGACCTGGCAGGGTAGCGGCCTCACCAATGCGAACTTCCCCAATGCCCAGTCGATCTGGTCGGGCATCGACGCGGCGGTCAAGGCGGCGGGCGGCACCGCGACGCTGTCGGCGAACGGCAGCTTCGCGAAGAAACCCGATGCGGCGATCGTCGTGTTCGGCGAACAGCCCTATGCCGAGTTCAAGGGCGACCGCCCGACGCTCGACTATAGCCCCGACGACAAGGCCGATCTCGCGCTGCTCCGTAAGCTCAAGGCGGCGGGCGTGCCGGTGGTGGCGGTATTCCTCTCCGGACGGCCGCTCTGGGTGAACGCCGAGCTCAATGCCGCCGATGCGTTCGTCGCGGCGTTCCTGCCGGGGAGCGAGGGCGGCGGCGTCGCCGACGTGCTGTTCCGCACCAAGGACGGGCGCATCGCGAACGACTTTCGCGGCAAGCTCAGCTTCTCCTGGCCCAAACGCCCCGATCAATATGTGCTCAACCGCGCGGACCCCGGCTATGATCCGCTGTTCGCCTATGGCTATGGGTTGAGCTACGCGAAGCCGGGCACCGTCCCGAAGCTCGACGAGACGCGCCCCGCCGGACTCGCCGTGGCATCGAGCGGCATCGTGTTCGGCAAGGGTCGCGTCCCCGAAGGCTGGTCGCTCGTCCTCGCCGAACAGGGACAGTCGAAGGTCCGCCTCCTTGGCGTCAATGCGACGACGACGAACCGGCGGCTCACCGCCTCGGCGGTCGACCGCCGCCGCCAGGAGGATGCACGCAGCCTCGTCTGGTCGGGCGGTGCGGCCGAGGCACGCATCGAGGCGGATCGTCCGCTCGATCTCACGCGGGAGAGCAATGGCGAGTTGAGCCTCGTCGTCGACCTGCGCGTCGATCGCGCCGCCAGCGCACCCGTTACGATCGGCATGGTCAGCCATGACGGTGCCGTGGTGAGCGTCCCGATCACCAGGACGCTCGCGACCGGTACGCCGGGCGAATGGCGCCAGGTCGTCGTGCCGCTGCAATGCTTTGCCAAGCGCGGTGTCGACATGGCGGATGTCACCGCACCCTTCGTGCTCGCGACCGACGGCGCGCTTGGGGTGTCGGTATCCGACGTGAGGATCGATTCGGCGCCGGTGCCGATGACCCAGTGCGGCGACTGAGGTCGATCGGCGTCGCGGCCGCCTAGACGGCGTTCGCGTCCAGCGGCGTCGTCCGCGGTTGGAGGCGGAACGGATCGAACCCCTGCGGCAGCCCGACGCTGACGGGATTCGGCAGGATCCGCCCTACCCGCGTCGCCGCGGCGACGACGTCGGGCGCGGTCCGGACCGCGTCGTCGACCGGGTCCGTCAACCGGTCGAGCGGCGTCGTCGTTGCGGAGCCGGTCGGCTGGACATAGCGCAGCGCCCAGTCGCGGGTCGTCTCGTCAGCGAGCCGGCGGATGACGAGCGCGCGCGCCGCGGCCTGGTCGCCCCGACAGACATACATCTGCATCGCGGCGTCCGGCACCAGCGCTTCGTCCAACAGCACCTCTGCGGTGACGGGTTCGGCGGCAGCGCTCTGTCCAGTCCGGGCGAGCGCACAGGCCTGCCAGGCTTTGACGAGCAGGACGGACGCGCGGTTGACGTTGCTCCCGTATCGTTTCGCCCGATCGAGAAAGACGTCGGCGCGCGTGAGGACCTGCGGCCAGTCGGTCTCCATCGCCGCCAGCTGCAGATAGGCGCCGTCGAGATTGAGGCCATTGCCCTGGTCGTCGGCCGGCACGGTCGTCGCGACCCTGGCCAGCAATGCCTGCGCCTCGTCATAGCGCCCCTGATGCGCCAGCGCCCTGGCGACGATCGGCGCGAGGAACACGCCCTCGCCCCGCGGCGCGCCCGCGGCACGCGCCTCCACTGGCACCGCCGCTCCGGTGTCGATCCCGTCGAACATTGGCAGGAACAGGCCGAGCACCGCGGGATACGCCTCGAGGCGGGAAAGGCGACGCGCATAGGGCGTAGCGGTGTCGAAATCGGCAGCCGCCGCCCAGTCGCCGCGCAGCTCGTCGAGGTAGCGCCGCGACTGGGCAGCGAGATCGGCCCCGGCCCATTCCGCGATCCGCGGCCAGAGCGGCGCATAGCGTCGGTCGATATAGAGTGTGAGCAGATCGTCCGGATCGCCGATCGTCGTGACGAGGTTTGCCGCCTCGTCAGTCGATGCGCCTGTCGACATCCGCATCGCCTCGCGCGTGCGGGACAAGGCTGCGGTCGAGCGTTCGGGCGCGAGCCCCGAACTGAAGCCGATCTCGCCAAGCCGGGCGTTGAGCCGGTCTGCCCGGCTCCGGTCGCCGATCTCGGTCAAACGCCCCGTCAACGCCATGACGACGTAGCGGTCGAAATGCCGCGTCATCTCCGGCGCAAGCCGGCTGGCCTGGAGGAGGAGATCCGCGGCGCGCTGCGGCGAACCGGAAAACGTATAGATTCCCGTCGCGACGAGTTTCGGCCGCGGATCATCCGGCAGAAGCCGCAGCGCCTCCTCGATCGCCGCGACCGCGGGGCCGGTCGCCTGCGCGCTTGCGAGAACACCGGCCCGCACCGTCTGCACCATGCCGCGCAGCGGCGTCGGCCGCGGCAGTTTGGCAAGGACCGCATCGAGCCGGGCGATGTCGGGCGATCGTCCGGCAATCGCCGACGCTGCCTCCGCCATCACCTCGCGATCTGCGGGATCGGTCGTCATCGCTAGGGGATCTGCGACCTGGGCGCGAGCCACCCCTGGGGTCATGCCAAAAGCCATCGTCACGGCGACCGCGGTCAGCGCCATTTTAGATCTGAAAACCGGTCTCATGCTGTTCCCCTCTGCACAGATCCGAGCACAGGGGGCGCAGACTGTCCATCGCTCCACCTCCGACTTTTTTTGACGTCGAGTCGCGGCACCGATGAAAGCGCGAGGATGCGGACTGCGCGCGCGCTGCGGCAACCGGCAGCGCGTACAGTCAGGGCGAGCGACGCTGTTCACGGATCGCCGCCGTTATCGGCCGCCTTAACTGGCATCGGCCGCGCGCGAGCGGATCGAACGCCGAGACGGATCATGCCCGGACGGTCCAGCTGGCGATCCTCTAGAACGGGACCTTTCCCCGGCGCCACGACTGACGTGGTTTCGACTCGCCGAGCGCCAGCCCCTCAGGCGGGGTCCGCGCTGCCCTGTTCGGTGATCGGATGGAGCGCGGCGCGCACGTTGACCGACGTCAGCTCCTGTTCGATCCAGTCGACACAATCGCTGATCTTCGCCCCGACCAGCGCGTTGCCGCCCTCGTCAGCGATGCGCAACGCCTCCTCAAGGAGGAAAGCCATCGACCTCAGTCGAGCAACCGTCTGCGCGTAACTCTGCATCGCTCAATCCCTTGATCGTGATCATGACGATATCAGAATTGCGTGCGATTTGAAGGGTCAATGACGGTGTCGGATTGGGACTTTTGGCTTAGACCGTCAATTATCTCGGTCCCGCCCTATGGCGCGGCAGCCGCCTGATACCTATTTTTTCCGAGTTAGGGCGGATTCCGGCGTGGCGACGCAACCGGTTCCGTGGCGATCCGTTCGTTAGCGGATCAGGGAGCTTTAGATCTTTATGAACAGCAATGACGGATTTCCCGTATCGCGCCGTGGCGTGATCGCGGGTGGCGTAGCGACCGCGACCCTGACCGGGACCCCGGTGGGTGCGCAGGTGGCGGCACCGCAACAGACCCCGCCGACGACGATGCCGGTGACGCTCAAGGTCAATGGCCGCAATACCCTGATCGAGGTCGATACGCGGACGACCCTGCTCGACGCGCTGCGCGAGACGATGAAGCTGACGGGCACGAAGAAGGGCTGCGATCACGGCCAGTGCGGCGCCTGCACGGTCATCGTCGAAGGCCGGCGGATCAACAGCTGTCTGACGCTCGCAGTGATGCACGAGGGCGACTCGATCACCACGATTGAGGGTCTGGGCACGCCGGAGAAGCTGCACGCGATGCAGGCCGCCTTCGTCAAGCATGACGGCTATCAGTGCGGCTATTGCACGCCAGGCCAGATCTGCTCCGCGGTCGCGACGCTCAACGAGATCAAGGAAGGCATCCCCAGCCATGCCACCGGCGACATCGCCGCCAAGCCGAAGGTGACGACCGCCGAACTTCAGGAGCGGATGAGCGGCAATATCTGTCGCTGTGGCGCCTATTCGAACATCATCGACGCGATCCACGACGTCGCCGGCACGGAGCGCATGGCATGAAGGCCTTTACCTTCGAACGCGCCAAGACCGCGAGCGCCGCCGCGGCAGCGGCGGTCCGTACGCCTGGCGCCAAGTTCATCGCGGGCGGGACCAACCTGCTCGACCTGATGAAGCTGCAGATCGAGACGCCGCAGCATCTGATCGACGTCAACGGCCTCGATCTCGATACGATCGCACCAACCAGCGACGGCGGCCTGCGGATCGGTGCGCTGGTTCGCAACACCGACCTCGCCGCCGACGCCCGCGTCCGCAAGGACTACGGCGTGCTCAGCCGGGCACTCGTGTCAGGCGCGTCCGGCCAGTTGCGCAACAAGGCGACCACCGCGGGCAATCTGCTGCAACGGACCCGCTGCCCCTATTTCTACGATACCACCAAGCCCTGCAACAAACGCCAGCCGGGCAGCGGCTGCGCGGCGATCGGCGGCTTCAACCGCAATTTCGCGGTCATGGGGACCAGCGATGCGTGCATCGCGACGCACCCGAGCGACATGGCGGTCGCGATGCGAGTGCTCGATGCGACCGTAGAGACGGTCAATTCGGCCGGCCAGACACGCGCCATCCCGATCGCCGACTTCCACCGGCTGCCGGGCACGACGCCGCATATCGAGACCGCGCTCGCCGCGGGTGAGCTGATCACCGCGGTCACGTTGCCAAAGCCGATTGGCGGCACGCACATCTACCAGAAGGTGCGTGACCGTGCCTCCTACGCGTTCGCTTTGGTGTCGGTCGCGGCGGTCATCCAGCCCGATGGCCGCGGGCGCCTTGCCTTTGGCGGCCTCGCGCACAAGCCGTGGCGGGTCGAAGCTGCCGAGGCGCAACTGCCCAAGGGCGCCAAGGCCACGGCCGCGGCCGTTCTGGCTGGTGCCCGCACGACGTCGCAAAATGCATTCAAGCTGCCGCTGATCGAACGCACGATCCACGCAGTGCTCGAAGAAGCGAAGGCCTGATCGCCATGAAGTTCGACACTCCCGCAACGACCAACCCGATCGACCGCATGAAGGTCGTCGGCCAACCGGTCGACCGCATCGACGGCAAGCGCAAGACCACCGGAACCGCGCGCTATGCCTATGAACGCAACGACGCCGCACCGAGCGCGGTCTATGGCTATATCGTCGGCGCGGCGATCGCCAAGGGCCGGATCGAGCGGATCGATTTCGCCGAAGCCAAGGCTGCACCAGGCGTCCTCGCCGTCGTCACGCATGAAAATGCCGGTACGGTGGCCAAGGCGCAGGCGCATACCGCCCGCATGCTCGCGGGCCCCGACGTCCAGCATTTCGATCAGGCGGTCGCGATCGTGGTCGCATCGACATTCGAACAGGCGCGCGCAGCGGCGAAGCTGGTCCGCGTCACCTATGCCCGCAGCGCCGGGAAATTCGACCTCGCCGCGGAGAAATCCGCCGCGGTGAAGCCGAAGGACGGCAAGCCCGATACCGCGATCGGCGACTTCGCCGGCGCCTTTGCCAAGGCCCCGGTCAAGCTCGACCAGACCTATACCACGCCCGATCAGAGCCATGCGATGATGGAGCCGCACGCGACGACCGCTGCGTGGACGGGGTCGAAGCTGACGCTGTGGACCTCGAACCAGATGCTCAACTGGGCGGTGCGCGACATGAGCGAGACGCTCGGCATTCCCAAGGAGGACATCCACGTCTTGTCGCCCTTCGTCGGCGGCGGCTTCGGGTCGAAGCTCTGGATCCGCAGCGATGCGGTGATGGCCGCGCTCGCCTCGCGGGCGATCGGCGGCAAGCCGGTCAAGGTCGCGCTGACCCGTCCGCAGATCATGAACAACACCACGCACCGTCCGGCGACGATCCAGCGGCTCCGGATCGGCGCGCGCAAGGACGGCACGATCACCGCGATCGCGCATGAAAGCTGGTCGGGCGATCTCCCCGGTGGCGGACCCGAGACCGCGCCGAACGTCACCCGGCTGCTCTATGCGGGCGCGAACCGGATGACCGCGACGCGGCTCGCGACGCTCGACCTTCCTGAGGGCAACGCGATGCGCGCCCCCGGCGAGGCGGTCGGGCTGCTCGCGCTCGAGGCGGCGATGGACGAGCTTGCCGAGACGCTGAAAATGGATCCGGTCCAGCTGCGCATCGTCAACGATACGCAGGTCGATCCCGAATCGCCCAAGCGCGCCTTCTCGCACCGCGATCTCGTCGGCTGTCTCAGGACGGGCGCGGAGCGGTTCGGCTGGAACAAGCGCAATCCCGTGCCGGGCCAGGTCCGCGAAGGCCGCTGGCTCATCGGCATGGGCATGGCGTCCGCCTTCCGCGACAATGTCACGATGAAGTCCGGCGCGCGCGTCGGGATCGACAAGAAAGGCGTCGTCACCGTCGCCACCGACATGACCGACATCGGCACCGGCAGCTACACGATCATCGCGCAGACCGCGGCCGAGATGATGGGCGTGCCGCTCGACAAGGTGATCGTCCTGCTCGGTGACAGCAGCTTCCCCGTCTCGTCCGGTTCGGGCGGCCAATGGGGCGGCAACAGCTCGACCGCGGGCGTCTATGCGGCCTGTTCGGCACTGCGCGACAGCGTCGCACGCAAGCTCGGCTTCGACCCGACCGACATCGTCTTCGAGGACGGCAAGGTGAAGTCGGGCAACCGCAGCGTATCGCTCGCCGAGGCGGCGGGCGATGCGGGCCTGTCGGCGGAGGACTCGATCGAGTTCGGCGATCTGACCAAGACCTATGCGCAGTCGACCTTCGGCGCCCATTTCGTCGAGGTCGCGGTTGATTCGGCGACCGGCGAGGTTCGGGTACGCCGGATGAGCGGTGCGTTTGCCGCCGGGCGAATCCTTAACCCCAAGTCGGCGCGCAGCCAGGTCATCGGCGCGATGACCATGGGCGTCGGTGCGGCGCTGATGGAAGACGCGGTCGTCGACAAAAGGTTCGGCTATTTCGTCAATCACGACATGGCCGAATATCATGTCCCGGTGCATGCCGACGTCCCCTATCAGGACGTGTTCTTCATGGACGAGACCGACGCCAAGTCGTCGCCGATGAAGGCCAAGGGCGTCGGCGAGCTCGGCATCTGCGGCGTCGGCGCCGCGGTCGCGAATGCGGTCTACAATGCCTGCGGCGTCCGGATCCGCGAATATCCGCTGACGCTCGACAAGGTGATCAAGGGCATGCCGCCCGTCGCCTGAAATACCGTCGCCTGACGGCCTGTCCTGCCGCTCTTGCAGACGATCCCGCCGTATCGCAGACATCGAACCGATGATCTGCGGTGCGGCGGTGTCGTTTCGGGCTTCGTCGCAGCCCGCGGGTTCGACGGAGAGACCTTGCGATGCCGCTTTATGCCCTGGGCGACAAACGCCCCACCTGCCACCCGACCGCCTGGGTCGCGCCAAGCGCCGATCTGATCGCCGATGTCCAGCTGGGCGAGGCGGCGAGCGTGTGGTTCGGTGCGGTCGTCCGCGCGGACAATACGCCGATCGTCATCGGCGCGCGCAGCAACATCCAGGAGGGCGCGATGCTCCATTCGGATCCCGGCGCGCCGCTTCGGATCGGCGAGGATTGCACGATCGGCCATCACGCCATCCTCCACGGCTGCACGGTCGGCGACCGGTCGCTGATCGGCATGGGGGCGATCCTGCTCAACCATGCGGTGATCCCGGAGGACTGCATCGTCGGCGCCGGCGCGCTCGTCACCGAGGGCAAGACCTTTCCCGCGGGCAGCCTGATCATCGGCAGCCCGGCGCGTGCGGTCCGGCAGCTCGATGAACAGGCGATCGCGGCGCTCCGCATTTCCGCCCAGCATTATGTCGAGAAGGCCCGCGCCTGCGCAACCGGACTGACCCGTATCGACTAGCCATGCGCGCCGGACCCCGGGACATCGCCCGGGAAACGGCGCCGTTGTGTCAGCCGGCGACCCACTTGGTGACGGCGGGACGCAGCTGGTCGGCGGCGGCCTTGCGGACCGCGATCGTCGACAGCGACCGCGTCACGCCGCCTCGCGACGAGGCGGGCAGATATTTGTCCGCAAAGGCGCTGATCTTGCCCGGCATCGCCGGATCGTTCGAGCCCGCGCCGAGCCCGACGATATAACCCGATCGCGTGCTCGCCTCGAGGAAGCTCTCGACCAGCTCACGGTTCGCGACTGCCCAGTCGAACGCCAGGTCGGGATGCGCCCCCGCGACGGCGCGGAGCAGCCCGGCCTTTTGCGGCGCGGAGATTGTGTCGGTCTTGAGCAGCGCGAGCGCCCGCCCCGCAGTTGCGGGGTCGCGCGCGGCCCCGAGCAGCGTCACGAACCGGTTCTTGGCAACCGGGCTCTTCTCCGCCTTGGCGAGCGCAAGCAGCGCGTCCCATTCCGCCGGGGTCGCGTTGACGGCATAGGTCGACAGGATCGGCTGGCGGATCGCCGGCGGGATCGCGGTCGGATCGGTCGCCAGCGCCGCGACATAGCGCCGCGCACGGTCCGCGACGCCCGTATCGCCATTGGTGCCGAGCCGCCCGACCAGCGTCTCGCGCAAATTGCTCGTCAGCGGCGATTCGCCCGGTTTAGCCTCGAAGCCGATCCGCGCGAGCACGGGGCCAAGGATCGCGACCGACCGCGCGCGCAGCGGCGCCTCGAGCGGGGTGTCGTCGTACAGCCCGGTGATCCGGCCGAGCGCGCCTGCGACCGACGACCATTCGAGCGGATCGGCGCCCGGCCCGACCTTGTCCATCACCGCGAAATAACGCGACAGGTCCTGATAGCCGCCCGCCGCCAGTGCGAAATCATCGCCCAGCGTGCCCAGCCGGTCGGCGAGGTCTAGTCTGGCATAGTCGCGGACGATCGCGGCATGGCCCGCATCGTCGTACATCACGCGGGTATAGCTGCCCTTGCCGCGGTTGAGGACGACCGTACCGCATCCCCGGATCGTGACTCGCGACGGCGCTGCGCCCGTGACGATCGTCGCCGTCTGCGCACCGCCGAGATTGCCCACGACCAGCGGCACGTGCCAGGTCTGCGGCGTCTTCGATGCCGCATCCAGCCCGAACCGGCCCTGCGTCAGCATGGCGGTGGTAACGCCGCCGTTGCAGGTCGCGCCCGTCATCGTCACCAGCGGCACGCCGCCCTGCAAGGTGAAGTCGTGCGCGATCTCTGCGACCGGCTTGCCCGCGGCTGCGGACAATTCGGCCCAGAGCTGTTCGGTGACCGTGTTGCCGTATTTATACTTGGCCATGTAGCTGCGGATGCCCTTGCGGAACACGTCGGGGCCGAGCGTCGATTCGAGCATGCCAATCACGGCCTGCCCCTTCGAATAGGTGATGCCGTCGAACGCTTCGCCAATCTGGTCGACGGTCTCGACCTTGCGGATGATCGGGTGCGTCGCGGACGTTGCGTCGATCCCCATCGCCCCCTCGCGCTCGCCCGACACCGCGGCCGCCTCGGATTTCCACGCTGGCACGAGTACGCCGCTCGACTTGCCCTCCATCCACGAGGCGAACCCCTCGTTCAGCCACAGATCGTCCCACCACGCCATGGTGACGAGGTCGCCGAACCACTGGTGCGCCATTTCATGCGCGACAACGGTATAAATGCGCTGCTTCGCGCTTTCGGTCGCGCGCTTCGGGTCGAACAGCAATTCGTTCTCGAAATAGAAGATCGCGCCCCAATTCTCCATCGCGCCGAAAAACTGGCTCGATCCCGGCCCCGCGATCATGTCCATCTTGGGCAGCGGATAGGGCTGGCCGAAATAGTCGTTGTAATAGGCAAGCAGGTCCTTCGCGGCGGCGAGCGCATAGTCGCCCTGATCGACGACTCCCTTGCGGCTGATGATGCCGATCTCGGTCTTGCCCGCCATCAGCGTCTTGCGCTCCATGTCCCCCATGCCGAGGAACAGCAGATAACTCGACATCAGCGGCGTCTCGCCGAACTTGTAGAGCTGCGTGCCGTCCGCCTGCTTCGTGATCGCCGTGGCAGGCATGTTCGAGAAGGCCAGCTGAGCGCCCGGCGCGACCGCGGACAGGCGGAACTTCGCCTTGAACGCGGGCTCGTCCCACATCGGTGCGAACCGGCGCGCGTCGGGGGCCTCGAACTGGGTCGCGAGCATCCGCGACGACGACCCGTCGGCATTGGCATAGTCGATCGCGAACAGCCCGGACGCGGACTGGTTGATCTTGCCCGTCCAGGCAAAGGCCAGGCTGTGCCGCCCGACGCTCACCGCCGCGGGCAGCGTCACCGTAAGCAGCTGTGCTGCGGCGTCCGCCTTTACGGTGGCGGGGCGGCCGTCGAACGTCGCCGACGTGATGTTCAAATCCGCCGCGTTCAACTGGATCGTCCGGGTCGCCTGCTTGACGTCGATGGTCACCGTCTCGGTCCCGCTGAACGTCATCGCCTTCGCATCCGGGCGTACCTGGATATCGTACAGGATCGGCACGACACTGCGCGGCAACTGCCCTGCGGCAAGCGCGGGCGCAGACACGGACAGCGCCAGCAAGGCGGCAACGGCAAACTTCATGGCGGCACATCTCCGGAACACTCTATGCCGATCGCTCTAAGCATTTGCGGTCACATGGCAATCACACGTGACTGCCGCTCTAACCAGAATGCTGGCGCAGCCGTTTCGGCTGCGCTATGAAACGCGCCATGACCGTACCCGCTATTCTAAAGAGCCTGCGCCTGCCCGTGATCGGGTCGCCGCTGTTCATCATTTCCGGACCCGACCTGGTGATCGCCCAGTGCAAGGCGGGCATCGTCGGATCCTTCCCGGCGCTCAATGCGCGACCGCAGGCGATGCTCGACGAATGGCTCCACCGGATCACCGAGGAGCTAAGCGCGCACAATCGCGCCAATCCCGATCGCCCCGCCGCGCCGTTCGCGGTCAATCAGATCGTCCACAAGTCGAACGACCGGCTCGAACGCGATCTCGAAACCTGTGCCAAATGGCAGGTGCCGATCGTGATCACCTCGCTCGGCGCGCGCGAGGATCTGAACACCGCGGTGCATGGCTGGGGCGGGATCACGCTGCACGACGTCATCGATGACCGGTTCGCGCGCAAGGCGATCGAAAAGGGTGCCGACGGCCTGATCGCGGTCGCCGCGGGCGCCGGCGGCCATGCCGGACGACTATCGCCGTTTGCGATCATCCAGGAGATTCGCCAGTGGTTCGACGGTCCGCTCGCGCTGTCGGGCGCGATCGCGACCGGCGACGCGGTACTCGCGGCGCAGGCGATGGGTGCCGATTTCGGATATATCGGCTCGCCCTTCATCGCGACGGTCGAGGCGAATGCCGACCAGGCCTATAAGGACGGCATCGTCGCGGGGCGCGCGGCGGACATCGTCTATTCGAACCTGTTCACCGGCGTGCACGGCAATTACCTGCGCGCGTCGATCGTCGCAGCCGGGATGGATCCCGATGCGCTGCCCGAGGGCGACCTTAAGACGATGAACTTCGGGGGCGGTGCCAATGCCGAAGGTGGATCGAAGCCCAAGGCGTGGAAGGATATCTGGGGATCGGGCCAGGGCATCGGTGCGGTTACCGCGGTAGAGAGCGTCGCCGACCGCGTCGACCGGCTTGAGCGCGAATATCGCGCGGCACGCACCCGGCTCGGCCTCGTCTAGGCCAGGCTCGTCTGACGGTACGCCCCGCCAGCGGCATTAGAGGACGCGGGCGAGGCGATCCTGCATCGACAAGGCGGGGCTCGCGGCGGGCCGTGGCGCATCAAGCGCGGCGTCGAGCAGCGCGACGCGCCGGTGAAGCTGCATGCTCGCGGTGATCAGCGCCCTCGCGCTGGGTGGAAACGCCGCCAGCATCGCGTCATCGGTCACCGGCGCCTCGCCGAGCCGCCGCGCCGGATCCAGCGCCTCGCCCCGCGTGAGTTCACCCGCCTGAACCGCGCGCTGCGTCAGCAACCACGCGAGGACATGGAGCAACCGGGTCGTGACCTTGAGCGATTCACAGCTCAGGCTGACGCGGACGAGCGGTTCGAGCCCGTCCCGGTCGGTCCGTCCCGTATCGTCGAAATAGGCCCGCGCCTCTTCGGCCAGCCGCATCGCTTCACGGTACAGCGCACCGATCATGCGGTCTTGCAGGGGCAGTTCGGGCGGTCGACCAATCATTCTGCCCGACTGCCATAGCCGCATCGCCGCGCCCATCGGGAAAACGCAGCGATGCGCCAGGATGTGTCCCGAAACGCGCCGCTTCGATCGACCGCTCGATCTATATTATGACGCAATTTGAAGGCGCTGTCCGAAATCACGCCCCGCATCCGCGCCTGCTCGGACGGGTCAGGCGATGATGTCGGGGATCAACTGGTCCTCGAACGCGGCAATTTCGTCGCGTAGCCGCAGCTTGCGCTTCTTGAGCCGGGCGATCTGCAGCTGGTCGGGAACGGTGAGCGACCAGAGCGCGGCGATTGCCGAATCGAGGTCGCGATGCTCGGTCCGGATTTCGTCCAGTCGGACCCTGATCTGTGCCTCGTCCACCATCATGTCCTTCGCCCACCCCTGCTACGCGGTCCTTAGCAAATGCATGGCATTGCGCGAGCACCAAAAACTGCCCGACGCGCGCCGTTCGGCCGCCCGGGCTCGGCCCGTCGCACGTGACGGCTCGCCCGGTCGATTCACCAATCTTCGTTAAAGACTTTTGGGTGGCGCGATGGTTTACTCGGGACCCCAACACGAATGCAGAAGGAGTTTTTCCACCATGCAAACGACGCACCAGGCTGCGCTGGAAACCAAGCATCAAATGCTCGACCGCCGGATTTCCGAAGAGGTACACCGGCCTATGCCCGACGCGCTGGCGCTCGCAGGACTGAAGAAGCAGAAGCTTCGCCTGAAGGAAGAACTCGCCAACCTCTAGACCCAACGCCGTTCGTGGCGGCGGGCGATCGGCCTGTCGTCACGCGGTTCCGGCTTTTCCGATTCCTTCCCCCTCGGGAAAGCCGGACTGGCGGGGTGCCGGATACGCCACCACCGCCTCTTCAGTCAGCCCCTATTCAACCGTTACCGGCAACCTAACGCTGCCCCGCTCTACCGGACGAGGTTACCGTGACCGCGGCTCCCGGAACACGATCGGCTTGGCGAAGGTCGGCGTCGTCTGCCCCTGCCCGACCGACTTGCGCGCCTTCATCGGGTCGATCGTCTCGTCGAGCGCGATTCCCAGACGACCCTGCGTGCACCACGCCACCCGTCCGGTAACCTCACCAATCCCGCGCAGGTCGATCGTGACCGGCGTATCGACGGCAAGCGGCCGATCGAACTCGATCATCAGCCCGCCCTCGGACAGGTTGCGGACCCGCACCTCGTACACACCCGCACCGTCGGCATAGCTGAACCGCGCGATCATCAGCAGGCTGTCACGGACCGGCCGGTTCTGGCCCGGGTCTGCGCTATCCTCGACGGACTCCCCGGCGCCGGCACCTGCCGCACCCTCGGCGCCCAACGACCCTTGGTTTCTCATGTCCATCCGTATTCCTGTGTCCCGACGTCGAGATATGCGTCGCATATATCAGAAGGCGGACCACGTGCCTATGCGCTGTTCGCCGACCCGATATCAGTCCTCGCGGGAGATTTTTTCGTTGCGCTCGTGGCGTTCCTGCGCCTCCACGGTCATCGTCGCGATCGGCCGCGCCTCGAGGCGGGCCAGGCTGATCGGTTCGCCCGTGACTTCGCAATAGCCATATTCGCCATCGTCGATCCGGCGGATCGCCGCCTCGATCTTCGAGACGAGCTTGCGCTGGCGATCCCGGGTCCGCAGTTCGATCGACCAGTCGGTTTCGCTCGACGCACGGTCGGTCAAATCCGCCTCGCGCAGCGAATCGACCTGGAGCTGCGACAGGGTTTCCTGCGATTCCCGCAGGATAGCGTCCTTCCACTGCTGCAGCTTCTGCCGGAAATAGGCCTGCTGACGCAGGCTCATGAACGGCTCGTCGGCCGTCGGTCGATAGCCATCGGCATCATTGGCTGCTGCAAGATTGGTACCGTGCTCGTCTACGCGATTCATTACCGTTGCCATACCACTCTCCCTCTGGCCGGTCGGCGCGAAAAGCCGCGTCTCGAAGCCACCCCCAAATGGTGAAAGGGCCTATAGTCTTACGTGTTCCGGACCACAAGCGAGCAGACTTGCGCTTGGATCGATAATGAAGACACATTCTTGCGTACCGATGCATCCGGGTTACACCGCCCGCCGACGGCCTCAGCGAGTCCCGGGAATCGGCCCGTCGCCATGATCCTGGATGCGACAACTGTCCCGCCACGGCACGGTCTGCGTATTGAGCGCCCCGCCCGTCGCGATATTGTGAGAATGACCACCAGATCACGTCATGGGCGCTTGCGCTTAACGCTTTGTTTTGCGCTTTGTGCGAACACGGCGTCCGAGTGCCGTGAACGCGATCCGACGTCGTCTGCGCGTCGGCAACGAGAGAGACTTTGAGTATGTCGGTGCGGATGGCCTTGGCCAAATTATGCGCGTGCGCCTGCGGAGGCGCGATCATCGGCGGCGGCGCCGTCCATGTCGCCGAGCGTCCGAAGCGCGCGATCCAGACCAAGACGATGACCAAGCGCGTTGTCCCCCGCCAGATTGGCGCCGTCGCCCGTCCGCGCATCCGTCGCGTCGTCACCACACGGACGACCGCCTGCGCGCCGGCCATGGTGACGGTCGCCAATGCGCCCCCGGTCCCCGTGGGGCTTGCCGACCCGTTCGTGGGCGGCGCCGGCAGTCCGACCGCCGTGCCGATAAACAGCGGCGGCGGCTTCTTCGGCGGCGGCGGCCCGGGTGGCGGCTTTGGCGGCGGCGGCTTTGGCGGCGGTTTCTTTGGCGGCGGCGGCTCGGGCGGCAGCATCGTCATCTCGTCGACCTCGAGCGGGGGCTCGTCGAGCACGAGCGGCGGTTCATCGAGCACGAGTGGCGGCTCGACCTCGAGCGGTGGCGTCAGCAGCACCTCGTCGACCGGCGGGTCATCCACGGGCGGATCATCGACAGGCGGATCGTCGTCCAGCACCGGCGGCGCGTCGGTGTCGAGCACCTCGTCGTCCGCCAGCGGCGGGAGCAGCGGTAACGTATCGTCCTCGTCGAGCGGTAACGTATCCTCCTCATCCAGTGGCAACGTTTCGTCGTCGTCGAGCGGGAACGTGTCTTCCTCGTCCAGCGGCAACGTCGCCTCGTCGACCAGCAGCAGTTCGGGCGGCACCGTGTCGTCGACCAGCAGCGGATCGAGCTCGACCTCGTCGTCGAGCTATGGATCGAGCAGCGCAGGCTGGAGCAGCAATGGCGGCTGGAGCTCGAACGGCGGCTGGCATGGCTCGAACGGCGGCGGCAATGGCAGCACCGGCTCAAGTGGCGGGCCACCCGCCCCGGTTCCGGCACCCCCGATGGTGCTGCTGTTCGGCGCAGCGGCCGCGGCCCTCGTTGCCCGCCGGCGGTTCGCGAAGCGCGCCGCGCACTGATCCTGCATAAATCTCGGACATAAAAAAAAGCCCGCAACAACGTGTTGCGGGCCTTTTCAACTATCGGGTGGCAATGATCAGGCGTTCTTGAGCGCCGTCTCGATGTCCGCAATCGGATGCCCGGTCAGATCCTTGGCGAGCTCGCCCGCCAGCCTGCTGCTGACCGCCTTGTGATAATGTTTGCGCATCTCGCCCAGTGTCTTGGGCGGTGCGACGATGACGAGCGAATCGAAGTCGTTCTTCAACGCGCGTGTCTTGAGCAGCTCGGCTGCGTCGGCCGCGAACCGGTCTTCCTCGATCTGATGGAAATCGGTGGGTTCGACCGAGCTCTGCGCGGCACCCTGCGGGGACGAGGCGCGGCCGGCCGAGTCGGTCGCCTGGTCACGCGTCGCGGGGTTCTCCTGCTCGACCGCCTCTTCGACGACCAGGTTCGGAAAGGCGGCATCGCCCTCGTTGCGCAGGAACAACATCTTGCGGCCATCGGCGACCATGACGACGGACTTGTGCGGAAGATCCACGGGCTTTCTCCTCTTTGATCTGTGCCTCTGCCCTCCCCAACGTCCCGCGGGCGCACCGGGTTGCGCGTACCTGCCGGCCTCGGCATAGCCTAGCGCCATGCATGATATCCGTCTGATCCGTGAAAACCCCGCCGCATTCGACGCAGCTCTCGCCCGCCGCGGCGCTGCCTCCGCCAGCGACCGGCTCGTCGCCCTCGACGAGCGCCGCCGTGCGACGATCGCCGAAGCGCAGGCCGCGCAGACCCGCCGCAACGAGCTGTCCAAGGCGATCGGCCAGGCCAAGGCGCAGAAGGACGAGCCGCGCGCACAGGCGTTGATGGCCGAGGTCGCCGCGCTGAAGGCCGCGTTGCCGACGCTTGAGGCCGACGAGGCGGCGCTGACCGCCGAGCTCGATGCGGCGCTCGCGGCGATCCCCAATCTGCCCGCATCGGACGTCCCTGCGGGGGTCGACGAGAGCGGGAATGTGCTCGTCCATGCACGCGGGACGAAGCCCGACTTCGCCTTCGCCCCCCGCGAGCATGACGTCGTCGGCCCGGCGATCGGGCTCGATTTTGAGACGGGCGTTGCGATGTCCGGCGCGCGTTTCACGCTGGTCCGCGGCCCCGCCGCACGGCTGCAGCGCGCCCTCGGCCAGTTCATGCTCGACCGGCTGACGCGCGATCACGGTTTCGAGGAAGTCGCGCCGCCGCTGCTGGTACGCGACGAGGCGGTGTTCGGCACCGGCCAGCTGCCCAAGTTCGCCGAGGACCTGTTCCGCACGACCGACGGCCGCTGGCTAATCCCGACCGCAGAGGTCAGCCTGACCAACATCGTGCGCGAACGGATCCTGACCGACGGCGAACTGCCGCTCCGCTTCGCCGCGCTGACGCCGTGTTTCCGCTCGGAGGCCGGGTCGGCCGGTCGCGACACCCGCGGCTATATTCGCCAGCACCAGTTCGACAAGGTCGAGATGGTCGCGATCGTCACCCCGGACCAGTCCGAGGCCGAGCACGAGCGGATGACGCAGTGCGCCGAGGGCGTGCTCGACGCGTTGCAGCTTCCGTTCAGGCGGATGCTTCTATGCGGTGGCGATATGGGCTTCACCGCGGCGCGCACCTATGATCTGGAAGTCTGGCTCCCCGGCCAGGCGCAGTATCGCGAGATATCCAGCATTTCGACCTGCACTGATTTCCAGGCGCGTCGCATGAACGCGCGCTATCGCCCCGAGGGCGAGAAGGCGACGCGGTTCGTCCACACGCTCAACGGCTCCAGCCTCGCGGTCGGCCGCACGCTCGTCGCGGTGATCGAGAATTATCAGCAGGCGGATGGCGCAGTCGCGGTACCGACCGCGCTCCAGCCCTATCTGGGCGGCCTCACCCTGCTCGAGCCCGCTGCCTGATGCGGATCCTGCTGACCAATGACGACGGCTATCACGCGCGCGGGCTGAAGGTGCTCGAGGCGATCGCCGCGACGCTGTCCGACGATGTCTGGGTGGTGGCGCCGGCGGAGGAACAGTCGGGCGCGGGCCATTCGCTGACGCTGTCGCGACCGCTGCGCGTGCGCAAGTTTGCCGAGAAGCGCTATGCCGTCGCCGGCACGCCGACCGATGCGGTGATGATGGCGCTGGCCCGGATCATGAACGACAGCCCCCCCGACCTGATCCTGTCGGGGGTCAATCGTGGCGCCAACCTCGCCGAGGACGTGACCTATTCGGGCACCGTCTCCGCTGCGATGGAGGGTGCGCTGGCCGGGGTCCGGTCGATCGCGCTGAGCCAGGTCTACAGCCGGGAAGGCATGGGCGATTCGGTCCCGTTCGAGGTCGCGGCCGCCTGGGGCGAACGTGTCCTGCGCCCGCTGCTCGATGCGCCGCTCGCCCCCCGGACGCTCGTCAACGTCAACTTCCCCGTCGGTGCGGCCGATGCGGTGCGCGGCATTCGCGTCGTCGGCCAGGGCCTGCGCGACTATGGCCGGTTGCAGATCGTCACCAACACCGACCCGCGCGGCTATGAGTATCACTGGTTCGCGCTCAGCGGCGCGGTCGAGACGCCGCTTCACGCGACCGATCTGGAGGCCATTGCGGACGGCTATATCTCGGTCACGCCGCTGCATCTCGATCTGACGCATGCCGAGTCGCTGGACATGCTGGGACGCGCCTACGCGTGACGCGCGCCGCCGCGATCCTGGGCGCGGCGCTGGCTCTCGCCGGATGCATCCCGAGCGTCGACTCGCCGGTCCGGTCCGACCGCGGGCCGACGCCACAGTCGCTCGAACCGATCCAGCGCCTCCCACCCGCCGACCCGCAGGACCGCTCCGCGAACAACGCGCGCGATCGCAGCGACGCCACGCGATCCGACCCCTATGAGGCTCCGCCGCGTCGGCGCACCTATCCGCGCCGCGTGGAGCGGCAGGACGCCAGCCCTGCCCCCTCACCCGTCCGGCGCGGCGATCGCACCCCCGTGCCCGTCTCTACGCTGCCGGCGCCGCGCCCCGCGTGGGAGGAGCGCCCGGTCGCCGCGGATGCGCAGCGCGTCGATCAATCACTCTATACGGTCCGCCCGGGCGATACGCTGCTCGCCATCGCCGAACGCTCGGGGGCGAGCAGCGAGGCGATCGCGCGCGCCAATGCGATCGAACCGCCCTTCACGATCCAGACGGGACAGCGACTGACGATCCCGGCAGGCCGTTATCACCTCGTCCGGCGCGGCGAGACCGGGATCGCGATCGCCCGTGCCTACGGGGTCGCCTGGTCGCGCATCGTTGCCGTCAACGCGTTGCTCGAACCCTATGTGCTGCGTGCGGGCCAGCGCATCGTCATCCCCGATACCGAAGGCGGCACCAGCCTTGCCGATCGGGCGGCGGCGTTCACGCTCGACGTCGACGACATCCTGACCGGCGGCGAGCCTGCGCTTGCGAGCAACCAGGCGCCGGTCCGCCCGACCCCGACCCCGCGACGCGTCCTGCCGCCAAGCGCGGTCGTCACCGCCCCGGTACGGCTCGCGGGCGGCGGTTTCCTCTGGCCGGTCGATGGCCGCGTCGTGAAGCGGTTCGGTCACGGCGCCAGCGGCGAACGCAACGACGGCATCAAGATCGCCATTCCCGTTTCGACCCCGATCCGCGCCACCGCCGACGGCGTCGTCGCCTATGTCGGCGACGGCATTGCCGCGCTTGGCGGGCTGGTGATCGTCAAGCATGGCGGCGGCTGGACCAGCGTCTATGGCCATGCCTCGAAACTCCTGGTCCAGCGCGGCCAGAGCGTGAAGCGCGGCCAGACGATCGCGCTCTCAGGCGACACCGGATTCGCCGACCGGCCCGAACTCCATTTCGAACTCCGCAAGGGCCGCACCCCGGTCGACCCGTCGTCGCAACTGCCGCGGATGTAATCGGCGCGTACGTTGCCACGGACTTACCGTGCCAAAATCCGTCATCCTGACGAAAGTCAGGATCCAGAGCCATGAGCGCCAGGACCTGTAACCCTGGATCCTGACTTTCGTCAGGATGACGGTTGAGAATGCGATGACGGCGGGCCGTGACGACGACCGCGCAGCCGGGATGACGGACCGCACAACCGCTGCTAGTGGCTCCTCCATGACCTACCAGTCCGACCTGCTCACCACGCTGACCGCGCGCGGTTATGTCCACCAGATGACCGACGCCGCCGCGCTCGACGCGCTCGCGGGCAAGCAGGTCGTACCTGGCTATATCGGCTTCGACCCGACCGCGCCGTCGCTGCACGTCGGCAGCCTCGTCCAAATCATGCTGCTCCGCCGGCTTCAGCAGACCGGCCACAAGCCAATCGTCCTGATGGGCGGCGGCACCGGCAAAATCGGCGATCCGAGCTTCAAGGACGAGGCGCGCAAGCTGCTCGGCGAAGACGGCATCAAGGCCAACGTTGCCTCGATCCGCCGCATCTTCGAACGCTTCCTGACGTTCGGCGACGGCCCCACGGACGCGGTGATGCTCGACAATGCCGAGTGGCTCGACGCGCTCGAATATATCCCGTTCCTGCGCGACGTCGGCCAGCATTTCTCGGTCAACCGGATGCTCGCCTTCGATTCGGTGAAGCTCCGCCTCGACCGCGAACAGTCGCTGAGCTTCCTCGAATTCAACTACATGATCCTCCAGGCCTACGACTTTCTCGAACTGTCGCGCCGCGCCGGATGCCGGCTGCAGATGGGCGGCTCGGACCAGTGGGGCAACATCGTCAACGGCATCGAGCTCTCGCGCCGGATGGACAGCACCGAAGTGTACGGCGTCACCACCCCGCTGATCACGACCGCGGACGGCGGCAAGATGGGCAAGACGATGTCGGGCGCGGTCTGGCTGCACGAGGATCAGCTGCCGCATTTCGATTACTGGCAGTTCTGGCGCAACACCGACGACCGCGACGTCGGCCGGTTCCTGCGGCTGTTCACCGACCTGCCGCTCGAAGAGATCGCGCGTCTCGAGGCGCTCGAAGGCGCGGAGATCAACGCCGCGAAGGTCGTGCTCGCCAACGAGGCAACCGCGATGTGCCGCGGCCGCGACGCCGCCGAGCAGGCGGCCGAGACCGCGCGCAAGACCTTCGCGGAAGGCGCGTCGGGCGACGCCCTGCCGAGCCTGACCTGCACCGGGACCGGCATCGGCGTCGTCGAGGCGCTGGTCGGGCTCGGCTTCGTCGCATCGAATGGCGAGGCGCGACGCAAGATCGGCGAAGGCGCGGTACGCGTCGACGGCGAACCGCTGCGCGACCCCGCCGCCACGATCCCCGTCGCCGCGCCGGTCCGCCTCAGCCTCGGCAAGAAGCGTCACGGAATGCTGCTGCCCGGCTGACCCGCCGGACCGGCACGGTCATGAACACTGCGTTAGGGATGCTTGGTGGCACGGGCTTCATGATGTCGGCCTAGCCCTCGACCGGGGCACAGCGGGGACTGACCAATGCCGAACCAAGCGACGTCTAGGCACGAGACGCGGTCTGAGCCGCGCGACGAAGTGATGCACCGCACGCGTGCGGCGGACAGCGCAGGCACCGAATTGAGGCTTACGTTGGTCAACGTCTCGCCAAGCGGCCTCATGGCGCGTTGCGACGGCGATCTGGACGCCGGCGAGCGGCTCCACGTCCGCATGCCGATCGTCGGTGACATCCTTGCGCACGTCCGCTGGTCGCTCGGCGGACGGATCGGCTGCGCGTTCGACCGGACGATCCCGCCCAAGGCCTATTACGGCATGCTCGCGGCGATGCTCCGGACCGGCTGACCGGACCGCCCGTCAGCCCGATCGCAGCAACGCGACCCCGGCATCGCGGTCGAACAGGTACAGCGCGGTGCGTGCCGCCTGCCCCCGCGGTCCCTCCAGCCCGCCGTCGCGATCGATCAGCAGCCGCGCATCGTCATGCGCGCATTGCAGCAGGTCGGCCATCATGTCGGGCGTCGCGAGCCGGAACGCCATCTCGCCCGACTGCTTCGTGCCGAGCAGTTCGCCCGCGCCGCGCAACCGCAGATCCTCCTCGGCGATCCGGAACCCGTCATTGGTCTCGCGCATCAAAGCCAGCCGCGCGCGCGACGTCTCGCTGAGCGAGCTCCCACGCATCAGCAGGCAGATCGACCGCCCGCTCCCGCGCCCGACCCGACCGCGCAGCTGGTGGAGCTGCGCCAGGCCGAAGCGGTCGGCATGCTCGATCACGATCAGCGTCGCATTGGGCACGTCGACGCCGACCTCGATCACCGTCGTAGCGACCAGCACGGCGGTGCGCGCGGCGGAGAATTCGGCCATCACCGCGTCCTTCTCGGCGGGCTTCATCCGGCCATGGACGAGCGCCACCTTGTCGCCGAACCGCGCACGCAGCGTCTCCGCGCGCATCTCCGCGGCCGCGAGGTCGCTCTTCTCGCTCTCCTCGACCAGCGGACACACCCAATAGGCCTGCCCGCCGTCGGCGAGATGCCGGCCGAGCGCGTTGACGACGTCGTCGAGCCGATCCTCCGAAATCACGCGTGTCTCGATCGGCTGGCGGCCCGGCGGCATCTCGTCGAGCCGGCTGACGTCCATCTCGCCATATTGCGCGAGCGTCAGCGTGCGCGGGATCGGCGTCGCGGTCATCGCCAGCAGATGCGGCGGTGCGATCCCCTTGGCTTGGAGCGTCATCCGTTGCGCGACGCCGAACCGGTGCTGCTCGTCGACCACCACCAGCGCGAGGTCCTTGTACGCGACCGCGTCCTGGAAGATCGCGTGCGTGCCGACGAGGATGTCGATCTCGCCGCTCGCCAACGCCATCAGCGTCGCCTCGCGCACGCGCCCCTTGTCGCGCCCGGTCAGTACGCCGACCGCGATCGGCAGCCCGGCGAGCGTCTTCCTGAGCGTCTCGTAATGCTGGCGCGCGAGGATCTCGGTGGGTGCGAGCATCGCCGCCTGCGCGCCCGCCTCGACCGCGATCAGCATCGCCATCGCCGCGACCAAAGTCTTGCCCGAGCCGACATCACCCTGCAGCAGCCGCAGCATCGGCGCGGTCTGCGCGAGGTCACCCTCGATCTCCCCCACCGTCCGCGATTGCGCGCCGGTCAGCGTGTAGGGCAGCTTGAGCATGCCCCGCAGCCGCCCGTCGCCGTGCAGCGCCCGCCCGCGTCGTTTCCGGGTATCAGCCCGGACGAGCGTCATCGCGAGCTGGTTGGCGAACACCTCGTCATAGGCCAGCCGCTCGCGCGCCTTGGCATCCGAGGGATCGGCGTGGATCCGCGCCAGCGATTCGTGCCAGCCCGGCCATTCGCGCTTCGCCTTCAGCCCGGGCTCGATCCACTCGGCCAGATCGGGCGCCCGCGCGACCGCTTGCGTCGTCAGCGCCGCCAGCCGCCGCGATGTCAGCCCCTCCGACAGCGGATAGATCGGCTCGCGCTCGCGCAACTCCTCGTCCTGCTCGACGATATCGGGATGGACGATCTGCAGTTCCTGGCCATATTCGTCGAGCCGCCCCGACACGCGCTTCGCCTCGCCGATCGGGAGGAGCTTCTTCGCCCAGCCCGAACTGCCGCCGAAGAAGACGAGGCTGACATAGTTGCCATGCTCGTCGGTCGCCTGCACCCGCGTCGGGCCACGCCCCGCGCTGACGCGATACTCGCGCGCGGTCAGCGTGATGACGATGATCCGCCCGGCATCGCTCGACATCAGCTCGGTGCGGGGCACCCGATCGACATACCCGGTCGGCAGATGGAAGGCGACGTCGACGACACGCGCGAGCCCGAGCCGGTCGAGCGGCTTGGCGAGCGCAGGCCCCACCCCTTTCAGGACGAGGGTTTCGGCGAACAGCGGATTGAGGATTTCGGGTCGCATGACTATCTGCCCCCTATAGCCCAGCCGACGCCCGCCGCCAGCGGGTCGCCGGTCAATCGGCGTTGGAGATATGATGGACCACGAAACCCGCCTCAAGCGCCTCGGCTTCCGCAGCTCGCACCGCGGCACGCGCGAAGCCGACATGATGATCGGCGGCTTCTTCGAAACCTATGGCCGCAGCTGGACGCCCGAGCAGCTCGACTGGTTCGAGGCACTGCTCGAACAGCAGGACGTCGACATCATGGGCTGGGCGATCGGCTCGATTCCCTGCCCGCCCGAATGGGACGGCCCGATGATGCAGGCGATGCGCGACATCAACTACGTCACGGTCGTGAAGTAACGCCGAGATACTGTTCCCCGGCGAAGGCCGGGGCCCAGTTGGGGGACGTCGATGATTGACGTCAAAACCTGATTTAAGATTGCCTTCCCAACTGGGCCCCGGCCTTCGCCGGGGAACGAGAAGCGAATATGCCAGATCTGAACACGATCCTCTCCGCGACCACCCCGCTGACCTTGTCGGGCGTGCCATCGGGGTTCCAGCCGTCGCTGCTTGCCGACCTTGCCCGCGCCGCGAAGACGCGCGCGGTGTTCATCGCACCCGATGATGCGGCGATGCGCGCGATCGCCTCGACCGCGGCCTATTTCGCGCCCGATCTCGAAGTGCTGAGCTTCCCCGCCTGGGATTGCCTTCCCTATGACCGCGCCTCGCCGACTCTGCGGATCATGGCCGAGCGAGTCGCCGCGCTGCACCGCCTGCAGGCCAAACCCAAGGGTCCGCAACTCCTGCTCACCACGGTCAACGCGGCGACCCAGCGTGTCCTGACCCCGTTTCGTGTCCGCCAGCTCGTCGCCCGCCTCGCGCCCGGCGAACGGATCGGCCGCGACAAGCTCGCCACGTTGCTCCAGGCGAACGGCTATGTCCGCACCGACACCGTCCACGACCAGGGCGAATATGCGGTCCGCGGCGGGATCGTCGATCTCTACCCGTCGGGCGAGGACCATGCGCTGCGTCTCGATTTCTTCGGCGACGAGATCGAGAGCGTCCGCACCTTCGACGCCGCCGACCAGCGTACCACCGGCCGGATCGACGGCTTCGTCCTGCTCCCCGCCTCCGAAGCCCTGCTTGACGAGGAGTCGATCAAGCGCTTCCGCACGCGCTACCGCGACGCGTTCGGCGCGACCGCGACGGGCGATCCGATGTATCAGGCGATCTCGGACGGCCGCCGCATCGCCGGCATGGAGCATTGGCTGCCGCTGTTCGAGGACAAGATGGCGACCTTGTTCGACCATCTCGGCGGTGACGACGTCGTCGTCCGCGACAGCGGGGTCGGCGCCGCGGCGGAGAGCCGGTTCGAATCGATCACCGATTATTATGCGAACCGCCGGCGCGCCGAAGCCGCGCAGCCCGGCAGCTATCGTCCGCTGGGTGCGACCGCGCTCTATCTCGACGCGTCGCACTGGTCCGCCGCGCTCGACGCCGCCACCGCGCATGTCGTCACGCCCTTTCACGAGCCGACCAGCGCCACCGTACTCGACTTCGACGTCGACGGCCCGCGCGATTTCGGCCCTGAACGCGCCGCGCAGGCGAACATCTACGAAGCCGTCGCCGATCATGTCGAGAAACTGCGCAAACAGGGTCGCAAGCCGATCCTCGCCAGCTATTCGATCGGCGCGCGCGAACGGCTGGGGAGCCTGCTCGCCGATCACGGGATGAAGGGCGGCAAGCAGGCCGAAACCTGGCAGGAGGCGCTCGGCGTCGCGGATACCGCGAAAAGCTTCGGCGTCGCGCTGGTCGTCCTCCCGCTCGATCATGGCTTCACCGCGCCCGGCGTCGCCGTCCTCACCGAGCAGGACATGCTCGGCGACCGCCTCGTCCACCGCAAGAAGCGCAAGAAATCCGCCGACGCGTTCCTCGCCGAACTCGCCACGCTGACGCCCGGCGATCTGGTCGTCCACACCGAGCATGGCATCGGCCGCTATGAGGGGCTGACCTCGATCCCGGTCGGCCAGAGCCCGCACGACTGCGTCGCGCTCAGCTATGCCGGCGGCGACAAGCTCTACGTGCCGGTCGAGAATATCGACGTCCTCTCGCGCTACGGCTCGTCGGAGGAAGGCGCATCGCTCGACAAGCTCGGCGGCGAAGGCTGGCAGCGTCGCAAGTCGAAGATGAAGGAGCGGATCCGCGAGATTGCGGGCGAGCTCATCGCGACCGCCGCCGAACGCGCGCTCCATCCCGGCGACGTGCTCGAACCCGACGCCAGCGGTTACCCCAGCTTCGTCGATCGCTTCCCCTATGAGGAAACCGAGGATCAGGACCGCGCGATCGAGGAGGTTCTCGCCGATCTGTCCGCGGGCAAGCCGATGGACCGGCTGGTCGTCGGCGATGTCGGCTTCGGCAAGACCGAGGTTGCGCTGCGCGCCGCGTTCGTCGCGGCGATGGGCGGCAAGCAGGTCGCGATCGTCTGCCCGACGACCCTCCTCGCGCGCCAGCACTACAACAACTTCGTCAGCCGGTTCGAAGGCTTCCCGATGAACATGGGCCGCCTCTCGCGGCTCGTCACCGCGAGCGAGGCGAAGGCGACCAAGGAGGGGCTGGCGAACGGCACGATCGACGTCGTCATCGGTACGCACGCACTGCTGGCGAAGAATATCGACTTCAAGCGGTTGGGCCTCGTCGTGGTCGACGAAGAGCAGCGGTTCGGCGTCACCCACAAGGAGCGGCTGAAGGCGCTCCGGGCCGACGTCCACATGCTGACGCTGACCGCGACGCCGATCCCGCGCACGCTGCAGATGGCGATGTCAGGCATCCGCGAGCTGTCGGTGATCCAGACCCCGCCGGTCGATCGCCTCGCGGTGCGCACCTACATCATGCCGTTCGATCCGGTCGTCCTGCGCGAGGCGCTGCTGCGCGAGCATTATCGCGGCGGCCAGAGCTTTGTCGTTACCCCGCGCGTCGCCGACCTGCCCGAGATCGAGGAGTTCCTGCGCGAACAGGTTCCCGAGATCCGCTTCGTCGTCGCACACGGCCAGATGTCGCCGACCGAGGTCGAGGAGCGCATGTCCGCCTTCTACGACAAGAAGTTCGAAGTGCTCGTCTCGACCACGATCATCGAGAGCGGGATCGACATCGCGTCCGCCAACACGATGATCGTTCACCGCGCCGACCGCTTCGGCCTCGCCCAGCTCTATCAGCTACGCGGGCGCGTCGGCCGTTCGAAAACGCGCGCCTATGCCTATCTGGTCACCCCGCCCGAGCGGCAGATGACGGTGACCGCCGAGAAGCGGCTGAAGGTGCTGTCCGAT
Organism: Sphingomonas sp. CFBP9019; assembly: GCF_034045155.1. NCBI lineage: Bacteria > Pseudomonadati > Pseudomonadota > Alphaproteobacteria > Sphingomonadales > Sphingomonadaceae > Sphingomonas > Sphingomonas sp. CFBP9019. Next base: position 28,476 of record NZ_JAXCWK010000006.1, read on the forward strand.
CTGGATTCGCTCGGCGCCGGGTTCCAGCTGGCGAGCCACGATCTCGACATCCGCGGGGCCGGCAACATGCTCGGCGACGAGCAGACCGGGCATATCAAGGAGGTCGGCTTCGAACTCTACCAGGCGATGCTCGAGGAGGCGATCATGGACGCCAAGTCGGGTGGTCTCGCCTCCGCACGCCCGAAGGACTTCTCGCCGCAGATCACGGTCGACGCACCGATCCTGATCCCCGAGGAGTATGTCCCCGATCTAGACCTCCGCATGGGGCTGTATCGCCGCCTGAACGAGCTCGAAGAGGGTCAGGAGATCGAGGCGTTCGCCGCCGAGATGATCGATCGCTTCGGCCCGCTGCCCGACGCGACCGAGAACCTGATCAGGGTCATCGAGATAAAGCTGAACGCGAAGCGTGCCTGCGTGTCGAAGATCGACGTAGGGCCCCGCGGCGTGCTCGTGTCGTTCCACAACGACACCCCGCCCAACATCGACAAGCTGCTCGCCTATGTCGAACGGCTCAACGGCGTCGCGCGGCTGCGGCCCGACAGCAAGCTGGTGCTCCAGCGCGCCTGGGGCGATCCCAAGGCACGGCTGCACGGTGCGCTGCAATTGTCGAAGGGGCTGGCAAAGGCGGCGGGCTGAGCGCCGCCGCGCTCAGCTGCTGTGATCGGCGACGATCTTCCATGCATCGCCGCGCCGCTCGAACAGCAAGGTCGTCATCCCCGTCTCGGTCGAGGTCGCGCCGGTCAGTGTCCAGCGCGCGACCAGCAGGGCATGCGTCGGATCGATCCCGCGCAGCTCGGCGGGAACGAAGCTCAGCTGCCCCCGGCTATTGCCACCACCCGTGAAGCTCGGCGCATAGCGCGCTGTTATTGCGGCCTTTCCGCGCACCAGACCCTTGGGCGTCACGAACACCGCATCCTCGGCATAGACCGCGACGAACCGGGCGAGATCGCCCGCATTCCACCCCGCCGCGCTCGCCGCCATCGCTTCCCGGATCGCCACCGATGCGGGTGCCCGGTCGGGCGCGGCCAGCGCGGGCGTGACGGCGATCGTCGCCGCAGCAACCGCGACGATCATGGCAGATCCTGCCCGGCTCATGTCCGGGTCACCAGTTCGAGCAAGGCCGCGTCGCCGACCGGCTCGGACAGCAGGAAGCCCTGATACAGGCTGGCCCCGCACGCTGCGAGCAGCTCCAGCTGCTCGCGCGTCTCGACCCCCTCGGCGATCACCGACAGGCCGAGCGACCGCGCCATCGTGATCGCGCCGGCGACGACGACCCGGTCGCGCGGGCTGCCGCCGATGTCGTGGACCAGCGCCTTGTCGATCTTCACATAGTCGAGCGGCAGGTCCTTGAGATAGGCGAGGCTCGAATAGCCCGTGCCGAAATCGTCGATCGCGACGCGGCACCCCGCCCCGCGCAATTCGGTGAGCAGCGTCGACGCGCTGGCGAGATCCGCGATCAGCCCGGTCTCGGTAATCTCCACGGTCAGGCGCCCGCGCGGAAAGCCGCTATCGTCGACCCGCGCGAGGAACAGCGTGGCAAAGCCGGGCCGCGCGATATCCGCCGCGGTGAGGTTGAGCGACACGCGCAGCGTCGCCAGCGCCTCGGGCCATGCCAGCGCGCGTGCCAGGACCAGCCGCTGGATATGGTCGGACAGCGCGATCCCCAGATCGGCGCGGTCCGCGGCCGCGAACAGCGCATCCGCGCCCAGCGGCCCGAGCTTGCGGTGATCCCAGCGCGCGAGCGCCTCGACGCCCGTGATCCGTCCGCTCGCAATCTCGACCTGCGGCTGGAAGCGGATGTCGATCTCGTCGAGCTCGATCGCGTGATGCAGGTCGATCGCCAGCGCATCGAGCGACATGTCGTGCGCCGCCGATGCGATCTGCAGCATCGCCCCGTCGCTGGTCTTGGCCTTGGCGAGCGCACCGAACGCGCGCCGCATCAGCGTCGCGGCACCGTCCACGGGATCGCTCGGATCTCCCGGCTGGTGACTTGCGACACCGAACCGGCAGCCGAGTACCGCCAGCGCGTTGGCGACCGCGAACGGCCGCGCCAGCGCCTCGTCGAGCGCCGCGATCAGCGCGGCGATGTCCGCGGCCCCGGCCCCGACCACGAGCGCGAGATCCGCGCCGCCCAGACGCGCGACGCGCGCCGCGCCCGCCATTGCCTCCGCCGCGACCGCCTCCGCTCGCTCGACCGCGACCTCGATCAGCGAATCGACCGCGGGCCGACCATGCGCGGCGTTGACGATGTCGAGCCGTGACAGCGAGACGAGCACGACGGAGACCGGCTGTCCGTCGCCGATCCGCGCGGCGATCCACTGCTGCGCGAGGTTCGGATCGCGGCCGAAGCGTGCGCCGGCCATCGCGTCGCGGCGGTCGACGATGCCTGGCCGGCCCGGCGCGCGCGTCACATGGCGCGCCGCGAAGCGCAGCGACTGGATCAGTTCGCCGTCGCTCGCCGGGTCGATCAGGAAATGCGTCGCCCCCAGCTCGAACACGCGGTCGAGCGCCGTACAGTCGCGGCGCGACAGCACGAACAGCAGCGCCCCGCCATCCTCGGCCACCCGGGGGGCGATCGTCTGCGCCGCCGCCAGCCCCTGCGCGATCGCCCCGCGCGCATCGATCAGCACGACCGGCGCGCCGCTTTCGACATAGGCCGGGTCGATACCGCTGGCGGTCGCAGTGACCACCGCATCCCAACCGCAAGCCACCGCAATATCAGCGATCTCCGCGAAGTGACGGAACGAGCATGCGAACAGCATCGTTCTGTTCAGCATGTCCTTTGTATCCAGTGTGGCCGGTGTCATCGCCGACAACCTAGCCACCCCATCGCCCGTCGCCAATCCTGGAACGCACTTGCCGCTCGACACTGCACCACCTAGCTCTGTTGCTATGGCGTCTCACTCCCCTTCGAGCCACTCCGCAACCGTCGATCGTCCGCTGGTCGATCGGCATCAGCGGACGATCAAATATCTGCGGATTTCGGTCACCGACCGCTGCGATCTGCGGTGCCGTTACTGCATGTCCGAGGCGATGACCTTCCTGCCGCGCGCAAAGCTGCTGAGCCTCGACGAGATCGCGATCATCGCCGAGCGGTTCATCGCGCGCGGCGTGACCAAGATCCGCCTGTCGGGCGGCGAGCCGCTCGTCCGCCGCGACGTCGGCGATCTCGTCAAGCGACTGGGTGGCAATCTCGGCCGCGGGCTCGAGGAGCTGACGATGACCACCAACGGCACGCGGCTGGCGGAGCATGCGCCGGCGATGGTCGATGCAGGCATCCGCCGCGTCAATGTCAGCATGGACAGCCGCGATCCCGAACGGTTCCGCTACATCACCCGGCACGGCGACGTCGCGCAGGTGATCGGCGGCATCATGGCGGCGCGCGATGCGGGCCTCGCGATCAAGATCAACATGGTCGCGCTCAAGGGCTTCAACGAGGACGAGATCGCACCGATGCTCGCCTGGTGCCGTGACGAGGGGTTCGACCTGTCCCTGATCGAGACGATGCCGCTCGGCGCGATCGACGAGGATCGCACCGATCGCTTCCTCCCGCTCACCGGCGTGTTCCGCGATCTCGAGACCCGGTTCCGGCTCGAGCGCGATTCGTACAAGACCGGCGGACCGGCGCGCTACTGGAACGTCGACGGCACCGGTACGCGGCTCGGGCTCATCTCGCCGCTGACCGCCAATTTCTGCGAAGGCTGCAACCGCGTCCGCCTCACCACCGAGGGCAAGCTGTATCTGTGCCTCGGGCATGACGATCAGGTCGACCTGAAGGGTGCGCTGCGCGACGGCGACATCACCGGGCTCGACGAAGCGATCGACGCGGGCCTCTACGCCAAGCCCAAGCGGCACGACTTCCGCATCGGCGAGGGCGAAGGTCCCGCGGTCGCGCGTCACATGAGCGTCACCGGCGGGTGACCGACTATGTCCGCCGGGCGCTGGTAGCCTCCGCCACCCCGCCGGCACAGGCCGCCGCCGCCCAGCTCGCCGATCTGGGCGACTGGGTCGAGCCCGAGGAGGCGGATGTCGTCATCGCGCTCGGCGGTGACGGGTTCATGTTGCAGACGCTCCATGCGATGCTCGAACGGCGCAAGCCCGCGGTCCCGGTCTTCGGAATGAACCTGGGTACCGTCGGCTTCCTGATGAACGAGTGGCGGCATCACGGCCTCGAAGACCGCCTTTCGCGCGCCAAGCCGTTCAAGGTCACACCGCTCAGCATGACCGCGACCGGGATCGACGGACGCACCCTCACCCTCCCCGCGATCAACGAGGTCTCGCTGCTGCGCGAGACGCGCCAGACCGCCAAGCTCGAGGTGACGGTCAACGACCGCGTCGTGCTCGCCGAACTGGCCTGTGACGGCATCCTCGTCGCGACCCCGGCAGGCTCGACCGCCTACAACCTCTCCGCGCAGGGCCCGATCCTGCCGCTCGGTTCGGGCATGGTCGCGCTGACGCCGATCAGCCCTTTCCGTCCGCGGCGCTGGCGCGGTGCGATCCTGCCCGACAAGGCCAGGATCGGCATCCGCGTCCTCGACCCCGGCAAGCGCCCCGTCTCCGCGGTCGCCGACCAGCGCGAGATCCGCGACGTGGCACAGGTCGACATCTGCATGGACCGTGCGCGCGAACTCACCCTGCTGTTCGATCCCGAGCATGCGCTCGACGACCGCATCACGATGGAACAGTTCGCAGCATAGCCCCGGCCCCGGCGCAATTTGTTGCAGAAATCGACAAAAACCGGGTTGCATCGTCCAACTGGCCGTTTATAGAGCCGCCTCCGGCAACGTTCCCTGATAGCTCAGCGGTAGAGCTCTCGACTGTTAATCGAGTGGCCGTAGGTTCGAATCCTACTCAGGGAGCCATTTTCAAGCCGCGAAATCTCGCTTCTGGCGAGACGCCCCGCGCCAGATCGCGGCAAGATCCCCCGATACACTATTTGCAATACAACCCTCGCGGCACGCATCCCGCGCGTCCGACCGGCGTTGACCCCTGATGACCAGAGCGATTGGGGCAGACGATGAAATCGGTGATTCTCCCGGGCGGCGAGACGGTGCCTGCCCTGGGCCAGGGAAGCTGGATGATGGGCGAGCGCGCTGATCGTCGCGAGGCCGAGACCGCAGCGTTGCGCGCAGGCGTCGAGTGCGGGATGACGCTGATCGATACGGCGGAGATGTATGGCGACGGCGCCGCCGAGACGCTGATCGGTGATGCGCTCCACGACGTCCGCGACACGCTGTTCCTCGTCAGCAAGGCCTATCCCCAGAACGCCTCGCGCGATCGCCTCACCGCCGCCTGCGAGGCGAGCCTTGCGCGGCTGAGGACCGACCGGCTGGACCTGTATCTGCTGCACTGGCGCGGGTCGGTACCACTGGCCGAGACGGTCGAGGCGATGGAACGGCTCAAGACCGCGGGCAAGATCCGCCACTGGGGCGTCAGCAATCTCGATACGCAGGACATGGCCGAGCTCGATGCGGCGGGCGGACAGAGCTGCGCGACCGACCAGATCCTCTACAACCTGACACGGCGCGGTCCCGAGCATGACCTCCTCCCCTGGCTCGACCGTCACGACATTCCCGTCATGGCCTATAGTCCGGTCGAGCAGGGCCGGCTCCTCGCTGATCCGGCACTGACGCGGATCGCCCGCGACATCGGCGCAACGCCCGCGCAGGTCGCGCTCGCCTGGGTGCTGCAACGTCCCGCGACGATCGCGATCCCCAAGGCCGCGAGCGTGGCGCATGTCCGCGAAAACCGGGCAGCCGCCGATCTCGTGCTGTCGGCCGAGGATCTTGCCGCGCTCGACACGGCGTTTCCCCGCCCGCGGTCGCCACAACCGCTCGAGATGCTCTGAGCCCGGCATGACCGGCAGCACGCCCCCCAAGGCCTATCCGACGACCCCCGACGGCCGCTATTTCGTCGTCCGCGGCCGGTTGTGGCGGTGCGCGGATCCGTCGCTGCCCGAAGCGGATCGGGCCGAGTTGGTCCGGGCACTGATGGCGGCGCGACGCGCGGTCGGCGTAGCCCGACGTCGGGACGATGCCGACGCGGTCGCCGCTGCACGTGCCGACGTCGATGCGGCCAAGCATGCGCTCGGCGAACGCGGCCCGGTCTGGTGGCACGACGGGTCGCCCGACTACAATCGCCACATGGCCGCCAACACCCCCTATGCAGCGTGGTTCGCAGGAATTTCGCCGTCGATCTGAGCCGATGCGGCGACTGGTACGTTGATCAGCAATGATAGTGACGACCCTGCGAGCCCGGCTCGCGTCCGGCGCGATGCCGCTTGCACTCCTCCTGATGAACGGCGCCGCCGGTGCCCAGCCCGCCCAGACTGCGCCGAAGCGCGCCGCGCCCCCTGCCAAGCCGAGCGCGGCGCCCGCTGCGATCGGCGGCGTCGTCATCAGCCGGCAGGCGGTGACGGACGCGACCGTCCGCGCGGTCTACACCAAGGCGAAGTGGCGTGCGGTCTGGTCGGATGCCGATGTCGCGGCGCTCAACACTGCGCTCGGCAACCGCAGCTGCCATGGCCTAGATCACGTCGCCTTCCTGCCCGACCTGCCCGCCGACGCGGCCCCGGCGGATATCGACGTCGCCCGCACGCGCGTCGCGCTCGCCTATGCCGGTGCACTGGCAAGGGGCCGTGTCGATCCGGCGACGCTGCATCAGGTCTATACCCTGCCGCGACCCAGCGTCGACCTCGCCACCGGGCTGGTCGCCGCGATCGCGCGGCACAAGGTCGACGACTGGCTTGAAAGCTTGGCGCCGCAGGATGCCGACTATCGCCTGCTGTCCGATGCCTATCGCGTCTTCAGCGAGAAGGCGCTCACCGCACCAGCCGGCCCCGCACCGCTCGAGGCGCCCGCCCAGACGGGCGCTGCCGCGCTGATCCGCGTCGGCACCCGCGATCCGCGCGTTGCGACGATCGTCGAACAGCTGGTCGAGAGCGGTTATCTCCTGACGCCCGGCCCCGGCCCCGTCACCGCGCCGACGCTGGCGCAATCCGCCTCGACCATCGCCGGCCTCCAGCCGGCCACCCCGTCTAGCGCCCCGGTCTATACGCAGGCAATCGCCGACGCGATGAAGGGGCTGCAGACCGATTACGGCATCGCCGCGGACGGGATCGTCGGGCCGGAGACTCTGAAGGTCCTCAATCTCGGACCAGGTGATCGCGCGCGCGCGCTCGCGGTGGCGCTGGAGCGGCGGCGCTGGCTCGAACGGACGCCCCCGGCGACGCGGATCGACGTCAACACCGCCGCCTCGCAACTGCGCTACTACCGCGATGGCGTGCTCGTCGATCGACGCAAGGTGATCGTCGGCGAACCCGGTCGCGAGACGCCGGCCTTGTCCTCACCGATCTATCGCCTCGTCGCCAACCCGACCTGGACCGTGCCGAAGTCGATCCAGAACGGCGAGATGGCCAATGTCGACGACGCCTATCTGCAGGAGCACAACATGGTCCTGCGCGACGGCTGGATCGTCCAGCAGCCCGGCCCGAGCAATGCGCTCGGCCTCGTCAAGTTCGACATGGCGAACGACCAGGCGATCTATCTGCACGACACGTCCGCCCCCGGGCTGTTCGACCGCAGCCAGCGGCATCTGAGCCATGGCTGCGTCCGCGTCGAGGATGCGATCGGCTTCGCGCAGATGCTCGCCGACGACCAGGGCGTTACCGAGGCATGGCAGACCGCGCAGGCGTCGGGCGAGATGCAGTTTGTCCCGCTGCCGCGCCGCATCCCGGTGCGGCTGCTGTACGAGAATGTCTATGTCGGCGACGCCGGCAAGGTCGCCTTCCGTACCGACCCCTATGGCTGGAACGATCCCGTCGCCGAACAACTCGGTTTCGAGCGATCGGCGGCGCGGCGTGCCGAGGCCCGCGACATCGATATCGGCCCGTGAGCGTGAGGCGCGACTAGCCCCTGCGCGCGGCGATGTACCGCGTGACATTGCCGGTCAGCACGTCGAGCGGGACGTTGCCGCCAGCCAGCACCGCCTGGTTGAAGTCCCGCACGTCGAACCGGGTACCCAATTCGGCCTTGGCGCGGGTCCGCTGCGCGACGATCTCGGTCTGGCCGATCTTGTAGCCACAGGCCTGACCCGGCCAGGCGCAATAGCGCTCGACCTCGCTCACCGCGTTGCTCATCGGCAGTCCGGTCGCGGCGACGAATTCGCGCAACGCCTGCTCGCGCGTCCAGCCCATCGCATGGATCCCGGTGTCGACCACCAGCCGCACCGCGCGCCAAGACAGCCCCATGAAATAACCGAGCCGCCCCGCCGCATCGCCGTCATAGAGCCCGAGCTCGTCGGCGAGCTGTTCGGCGTAGAGCGCCCAGCCCTCGGTATAGGCGTTGAACGCCAGCACCGATCGGATCAGCGGCAGCTGCTGCGCATATTCCCCCTGCCAGACATGCCCGGGAATGCCCTCGTGGAACACCAGATCGGGGATCGTGACGCGGTTGTGGATCGTGGGATCGCCCAGATTCACCCAGATCTTGCCCGGGATCGATCCGTCGAGCGCGCCCGGCCCGCCATAGGCGGCGGGCGCCCCCGCCTCCTGCGCGAGCGGCATCCGCCGGATCTCGAGCCTGGCGGTCACCAGCGTGCGGAACGCCTTGGGCAGGCGCGGCCGGATCGCATCGATCCGGCCCTGCATATAGGCGACGATCTGCTTCCTACCGGCATCGTCGTTGGGGAAGGCGATGTCCGGCCGACGCTGCAATTCGGCCGCGCGCTCCGCCACGGTCCCCTTGGTCAGCCCGAAGCCCTTGAGGATCCTGTCCATCTGCGCCTGAAGCTCGACGAGCTGCGCACGCCCCAGCGCATGGATCTCCGCCGGGCTCCGTCGCGTCGTCGTCCCCGCACGCAGCCCCCAGCCATACCAGGCCGCGCCATGCGGGCGCGATCCCAGCCCGGCGACGTCAGTTGCGACCGCGCGCTGCGCGGTGAGTTCGGCGATCTGCCGCTCGAGCGCGGGGATGACCGCATCGCGGACGATCTGCGTAGAACGCCGGGTCCAGTCACCGGGGATCGCCTGCGTCTTGCGCGCGAGCGGCCCGATCAGTGGACCATCGACCGCTGCCGCCTCGGCCAGCGTGCGTCGCATCCCGGCCAGCGTCTTGTCGAGCAGGAAGCTGGGCGGCACCAAGCCCTGCTCGCGCGCGGTGCGCACCCTGCCCGTCTCGTCATCGAGCTGTTTCGCCATCGCCGCCACGCGCGCGAGATAGGCCTCGGCATCCGCCGCCGTGCGCAGCGGCTGATCGCCGTCGAGCAGCTGCGGCACGTCCAGCCACGCGCCGACATTCTGGATGACGGCATAGGGCGTGTTGCGCCAGTCGCCGATCGTCGCGACGCCGTAGGGCAGCGCCATCCCGTCCAGCGCGGTCTGGAACGCGCTCTGCGTCACGGCGATGCTGGTCAGCGTCGCCTGGTCGATCCCGTCGCGCGGCAACCGGCCGAGCGCAGCCAGCCCGTCGGTCAGGACGCGTCGCCGCGCCGCGATGCCCGCGGGCGACCGGTCGTCGAGCTGCCCCCGCAACGCCGCATGCGCGCCGGTGTCGAGGCCGAGCCCGGTCGCCTTGCCGGGATCGAGCGTCAGCAGCTGCCACGCGAGCCGGTCGAGAAGAGCCGCCGCGTCGGCGGATGTCGACGAGCGGCCGGCAGTCTGTGCGGAGACGGGTGCGGCGGCGAGCGTGGCCGCGATGCCGGCAAGCGCGTCGCGGCGGCGGAACAGGGGTCGGTTCATTTGCGAAACATGGACTCGCCATTCGCCGCGGTCAAACGCACCACCGTGCCATCACGGTGGACAAACACCCGCCGCCGCCTAGAGGTCGGCGGGGAAAAGGGCTGAGTTACGTGACGATCGGACTGAAGGACATCGCTGCACGCGCAGGCGTCTCGATCGCGACGGTGTCGCGCGTCCTGTCGGGCAAGCCCGTCCGGCCTGCCTATCGCAGCCGGGTCGACGATGCGCTGGCCGCGCTCGACTATCGCCCCAATCTGGCGGCGCGGCGGCTGCGTTCGACGCGCGCGAGCGTGATCGGGCTGATCGTGCCCGATATCGGCAACCCCTTCTTCGTCGCCTTCGTCCAGGCGGTCGAGGGCTATGCCTGGCGCGAGGGGCTGCGCGTCATCCTGTGCAACAGCGGCGAGGATCCCGCGCGCGAACGCCATTACCTGCAATTGCTCGAGGACGAGCGCGTGTCGGGCATCATCCTCGCCCCGACCCGGGCCGGCGGCGTGCCGGAGACCGCGACACCGCTCGTGCTGGTCGATCGGGTGGAGGGGACGCCGCAGGTCGACAGCGTCAAGCTCGACAATGCCGGCGCGGCGGGCGCGCTGGTCGACGCGCTGCACGGATCGGGCTGTCGGCGGATCACCGGCCTGTTCGGCGAGCGCGGCAGCACTGCGGTCGACCGCCGTCGCGGCTATGCCGCCGCGCTCGACCGCCACGCGCTTCCAGCCCAGATCATCGACGTGCCGCACGAACCCGCGGCGCGGGCGGCTTGCGTGCGGACCGCGCTCGCCGACACCGCCTGCGACGCGGTGCTCGTCGGCGACACGTTCCTGATGCTCGAGGCGGCGGTCGTGCTGCGCGCGCGCTCCGATCCCCCGGCATCCCCCGTCCGGCTCGCGGGGTTCGACGATGCCACCTGGCTGCGCCTGCTCGACGCCGCGCCGATCGTCGTCGAGCAGCCGGTCGACGAGATGGCGCATGCCGCGCTGGCGCTGCTCGTCGAACGCATGACCGGTGCGGGGGGCGACGCCGTCCGGCTCGTCTTCAACGGGACGATCGTCAGCCCCGCCTGATAGCCCCGCCTGAGCCTTAGGTCAGGCGGCGGCGGCGATCGCCGTGTGCCCGCGCGTCGGACGGAACCGACCGTTGCGCAGCGCCGCCTCGATATCCTCCAGGCTCGCGCCCGCCGTCTCGGGCACGAAGAGCAGCACGAACACGAACGACGCCAGGTTGACCCCGGCATAGACCCACATCGTCGAGCCGAGCCCGATCGCATGGACCAGCGACAGCGCGGTCCCGGTGACGATCAGGTTGCTACCCCACAGCATCGCCGCGTGCAGCGCGGTCGCGGGGCCGCGCATCGCCAGCGGGAACATCTCCGCGCCGAGCAGCCAGCCGCACACCTGGATGCCACCCGAATTGAACAGCATGAACGCCAGCAGGAAGCCGATCGTCAGCCAGCCCTGCCACCCGCCATGCGCGCCGCTGGCGAACATGATGCCAAGCCCGATCAGGCTGACGACCGAGCCCGGGATCATCACCAGCATCAGCCGCCGCCGCCCGATCCGGTCGACGAACAGACAGCCGAGCAATGTCATCACCGCATAGACGATCGCGACGCCGAGGCTGGCGAGCAGCGCCGATTCCTTGCCGAACCCCACCCCCGACAGGAAGGTCGGCGCATAGTAGATCATCATCTCCAGCCCGCCGCACTGGGTAAAGAACGCGACCCCCAGTGCCGCGATCAGCGCCGGCCGCGCCCAGGCCTGGCGAATGCCGCGCCAGCCGCTATCGGCCGGATCCGCTTCGGTCGTCGCATCGCGGATCTGGGTGACTTCGTGGCGGATCTCGCGGCGTGTGGTCCGCACGCGGCGCAGCACGTCGATCGCGGCGTGGATGCCGATATTCTCCGCGGCCCAGCGCGGGCTGCGCGGCATGAACGCCATCGTGACGAAGACGATCGCGGCGGGGATCGCCGCAACCGCGACCATCGTCCGCCAGCTCCAGACGTCGTGCAGGCCGAACCCGACGATGCTGGCGAGCAGGATGCCGACGCCGATCGCGACGTTGAACATCGTCACCAGATTGCCGCGACGATGCTGCGGCGCGAGTTCGGAGATGTACATCGGCACGACCTGCGTCGATCCGCCGACCGCCATGCCCAGGAACACCCGCGCGGTGATCAACGCGCCGACGCTGGGCGCCATCGCACAGGCGATCGCGCCCAGCGTGAACAGCGCGCTCACCCCCATCACCGACAGCTTGCGGCCGATCCGTTCGGACAGCCAGCTTGTCGCCAGCGCACCGATCACCGCGCCCGCCAGGATCGCCGCGGTGACGATCTCCTGCAGGCGATGATCCAGCCCGAACTCGTCGGTGATCGACAGCAGCGCCCCCGATATGATCCCCGTGTCATAGCCATAGAGCGCGCCGCACACCGCAGCGACGAACGCTGCGGTCCGCAGCACCCGGTCGCCATTGGCATAGGGTTCGGGAATTCTCGGCTCGTTGCGCGCCGTCAGGCTGCGCCGCGTCAGGGATGGGGCGATGCTGTGATCTGTCAAAACGTGGAGGACTCCGTGGTTGTCGAAAGGATATTCAGCGCGGGCGCAGCGCGAAGCGGCGACGCCAGGACGGCAGGCGGATCTGCTCGCGCGCCCAGGTCAGCAGGCCGGCACCGATGATGACGGCGATGCCGGCAAAGGTCGGCAGGTCGACGCTCTGGTGAAACACGGTGTAGCTGAGCGCGACCGCCCAGATCATCTGGCTGTATTGCGGCGGCGCGATCCGGCTGACCGCGACGCGTTGCGCCGCCAGCATCAGCAGCGCCTGGCCGAGGATCGCGAGCAGGCCATAACCGGCGAGCAGGACCATCTCGGCCCCGTCCGGCCAGCGGAACGCCTGCAGCCACAGCAGTGCCGCGCCGTTGATCACCAGCGGTCCGATCAGCCCCGCACCGAGCATCGACACGCGCTTCTCGCCCGCACCGCCGGCGCGAAACAGCACGATGACGATCGCGCTCGACAGGGCGCACAGCATCGCCGCGCCATGGCCCAGATCGAAGGCTCGCAGTCCGGGTCGCAGCACCATCAGCACGCCGACGAACCCGATCGCCACCGCCGCCCAGCGCCAGGCACCGACCTGTTCCTTCAGGAACAGCATCGACAGCAACGTCACCAGCATCGGCATCAGGAAGATCAGCGCGAACGCCTCGGGCATCGGCAGCCGCGTGAAGGCGACGACGCTCGACAGGCCGCTGATCGACGATCCGATCGCGCGCGCCAGCCATAGCGAGCGGCGCGTCGCGCTGAACACGTCGAGCAGGCGGTCGCCGGGCGTGCGCACGAAGGGCAAGGCGACCAGGCCGAGCAGCGCACCGGTGAACGTCACCTGGAACGGGCTGAACGCGCCTTCGAGCAGCCGTACCGACGCGTCGCTGAACGCGAAGGCCGCATAAGCCAGGAAGGCCAGCGGCACGCCGCCGATGGCCGCCAGACGCGCACCATGGCTCTGAATGGTAAGATCGATGCTCAATTGCGTCTCTCGGGCTGGCGTGGACGGTGACGACTCCCCGGAGCCGCGGGCACGAGCGAACGCCGCCACCGCCCCGACGTCACCTTATGGCGGGGCGGCAAACAGCTCTGTCGCTTTGCGTATCCCGCTCGTACCGACAGCAGGTGAAGGACGCAACAGAAAACGTTTTCTGTTTTAGCCCCCCCGTCGTAAGCACCCCGCTTCGATCGCGCGCAATTGCGGCTTGGCGCGGCTGACGGTACGACCGGGCGATCACCCGTGACGATGAGGATATCCTATCGCAATGAAGCTCGCCGATCTGGCCGTGCTCGCCGGCGTTTCGACTGCAACCGTGTCACGGGCCCTGGCCGGGCATTCGTCCGTCAATGCGCAGACCCGCGCACGCATCCAGGCGCTGGCGCAGGAACATGACGTCCGTCCCAACCAGCTCGCGCGCAACCTGCGGCTGAAGAGCACCGGCGCGATCGGACTCGTCCTGCCGCTCGGCCATGCCCGCACCCAGCATCTCACCGATCCGTTCTTCCTGACCCTGCTCGGGCTGCTCGCCGATCTGTTGGTCGAACGCGGCTATGACATCCTGTTGTCGCGGGTCATCCCCGACGGCGACGACTGGCTCGACCGGCTGGTCGACAGCGGCCGCATCGACGGCCTGCTCCTCGTCGGCCAGTCCGACCAGGGGGCGGTGATCGAACGCGTGTCGCAACGCTATGCGCCGCTGGTCGTGTGGGGCGCGTACCGGGCGGACCAGAACCATCTGACGATCGGCTCGGACAATGTCGCGGGCGGACGTCTCGCGGGCCGCCGCATGATCGACCAGGGCCGGTCCCGTCTGATGTTCGTCGGCGACCCCGCCCCGCCCGAATTCGCCGATCGCTACGCGGGATTCGCCGCCGCCGCCGCGGAGGCCGGGCTCGCCTGCGAGCTGCTCGAGACGCCGATGACCCCGGAGGCCGTGCACGCGGCGATGGCGCAGCGGCTCGCCGCCGCGCCGCCGCCCGACGGCATCTTCGCCGCGTCCGACGTCGCCGCAATGAGCGTGCTGCGCGCGCTCGCCGAAGCCGGGATCGACGTCCCCACCACCACCGCAGTGATCGGCTATGACGACGTCACGCTGGCCGCGCACACCTCGCCAGCGCTCACGACCATCCGCCAGGATCTCGCCGAGGGCGCCGCGCTGATGGTCGATCGCCTGATGCAGCGGATCGCGGGCCATGCGACCGGATCCGCGATCGTCACCCCCGTCCTGATCGAGCGCCAGTCCGCCTGAACCGCTCCGCCTGCGCTGATTTCAACGCTTCACAATCGATTGCATAACACGTCTTGCAATCGATTGCGAAAAGCGTATGAGGCGATTCTGGGCTTCATAGAAAGCCACCGCGCAGGGAGGATATCATGAAAGCACGTTACGTTTTGCTCGCCGGAATCGCCGCCACGTCCTTCACGACGGTGGCCGCGGCGCAGACCGCGCCCATCCAGGACGTACCCGTTCAGGCCGCACCCGCACCGAGCGATCAGCCAGGCGACACCAACGCGACGCCGGCGCCGATCGACGGCCAGGACGACATCGTCGTCACCGCGGTCGCGCGCGGCACCAACCGCCTCAACACCTCGATCACGACCAGCTCGATCGGCTCCGACGCGCTGATCCAGCTCGCGCCGCGCACCTCGGGCGAGCTGCTGCGCAACCTGCCCGGCATCCGCGTCGAGGCCTCGGGCGGTGACGGCAACGCCAACATCTCGGTCCGCGGCCTGCCGGTCGCGTCGGGCGGCTCGAAGTTCCTCCAGCTCCAGGAAGACGGTCTGCCGATCCTCGAATTCGGCGACATCACTTTCGGTAATGCCGACATCTTCCTGCGCGCCGATTTCAACGTCCGCACCGTCGAGTCGGTCCGCGGCGGCTCCGCCTCGACCTTCGCGTCCAACTCGCCGGGCGGCGTGATCAACTTCATCTCGAAGACCGGCGAGCAGGAAGGCGGCGCGTTCCAGCTGTCGAGCGGCCTCGACTACCGCGAATTCCGCGTCGATTTCGACCAGGGCGGCAAGCTCTCCGACAGCGTCACCTATCATGTCGGCGGCTTCTACCGGATCGGCGACGGCCAGCGCGAAGTCGGCTTCGACGGCGTCAAGGGCGGCCAGCTCAAGGCGAACATTACCAAGTCGTTCGGCAATGGCGGCTATGTCCGGCTCTACGGCAAGTATCTCGACGACCGCGCGATCGGCTACCTCCCCAACCCGGTGCGCGTCACGGGCAGCAACAGCGACCCCGATTACAGCAGCATCGCCAATTTCTCGATCAACAACGGCACGCTGCATAGCGCCAACATCCGTACCGCGCAGACGCTCGACGGCAACAACCGGCTGACCACGCGGTCGATCCGTGACGGCCAGCACCCGGTCGTCTATTCGGCGGGCCTCGAGACGCAGATCCCGCTCGCGGACGACTGGAACATCGTCGAGCGGTTCCGCTATGCCGACATTTCGGGCGGCTTCACCTCGCCCTTCCCTGCCAGCGTCGATTCGGCGCAGTCGATCGCCAACGGCATCGGCGGCGCGGGCGCACAGCTGTTCTACGCCAGCGGCGCGCAGGCGGGTCAGCGCATTGCCGACCCCGCCTCGCTCAACGGCAACGGTCTGCTCGCCAACATCGTCCTGTTCGATGTCGACCTGAAGAGCCTCAACAACATCACCAACGACATCCGCCTGAACGGCTCGCTGCCGTTCGCCGGCGGGTCGCTCGCGGTCACCGGCGGCTTCTATGCCTCGCGGCAGGACATCAAGAGCGACTGGCTGTGGACCTCGTCCGTCCAGACCGTCGCGGACAATGGCCGCTCGGAACTTGTCGACGTCCGCACCGCGGCGGGCGTGCCCGTCACGCAGAACGGCGTCCCCGGCTATTCGGCGAGCTTCTTCGGCAATTGCTGCCGCCGCTCCTATGACCTCGACTACACGACCTACGCACCGTTCGCGCAGCTCGGGCTCGAGCTCGGCCGGTTCAACATCGACGGGTCGCTGCGCTACGATTTCGGTCGCGCACGCGGCAGCGTCGCCGGCTCCGATCTCGGCGCCGCGTTCGGCAGCGGCATCACGACGTTCGACATCAACGGCGACGGCGTGATCTCGGCCGCTGAACGTCAGGTCGCGGTGATCCCCAACGCCCGGTCGCCGCTCGACTACAACTATGACTACCTGTCCTATTCGGGTGGCGTGAACTTCCGCCTGACCGACAGCACCGCGCTGTTCGGTCGCTACAGCCGCGGCGGCCGTGCCAACGCCGATCGCCTGTTGTTCGGCCCCTCGATCAACACCGCGACGGGCGGGCTGACCGATCAGGGCGCAGCGGTCGATTTCGTCCGCCAGCTCGAGGGCGGGTTCAAGTTCCGCCAGGGCGGCGTCTCGCTCTACGCCACCGGCTTTTGGGCGCGCACCGAGGAACAGAATTTCGAGGCGACGACGCAGCGCTTCTTCAACCGCGAATATGACGCCAAGGGCGTCGAGATCGAGGGCCGGATCGCACGCGGACCGTTCTCGCTCTCGGCCGGCGGCACCTATACCGATGCCGAGATCACCCGCGACGTGCTCAACCCCGGGGTCGAGGGCAACCGTCCGCGTCGCCAGGCCAAGTTCATCTATCAGGCGACGCCACAGGTCGATTTCGACCGCGTGACGATCGGCGCGAACGTGATCGGCACGACCGACAGCTATGCGCAGGACAACAACGTCCTCAAGATGCCGGGCTATACGCAGGTCAACGCGTTCGTCTCGATCCGCCCGGCGGACAATGTGACCGTGTCGGTTAACGGCAACAACCTGTTCGACGTGAAGGGCATCACCGAGGCCGAGGAGGGTGCGATCCCGACCAACGGCATCGTCCGCGCCCGGTCGATCACCGGTCGCACGATCTCCGCCGCCGTCCGCTTCGGCTTCTGATCGGCCGACCCAGGTGCGCGTATCCTCCCCCACCGAGCGTCGCCTCGCGGCGCTCGGTCCCCGCCTGCGCCGCCAGCTCGAACGCCTGTATGGCAGTACCGGGCTGGCGATCTGGCCGCGGCTCGAGGCGATCCTGCGCGAGCGGGCCGCCGAACGCCCCGCCGCGATGGCTGCCCTCGACGAGGCGCGGCTCGCCGACCCCGACTGGTTCGTCGCGCCCGACATGCTCGGCTATTCGACCTATGTCGACCGGTTCGCCGGGACGGTCGAGGGTCTGATCGGGCATGTCGACCATCTCGAATCGCTCGGTGTCCGCTATCTCCACCTGCTCGCGCTGTTGAAGGCGCGCGAGGGCGACAGCGATGGCGGCTTCGCGGTCGCCGACTATCTGTCGGTCGAGCCACGACTGGGGACGATGGCCGATGTCGAGCGGCTCGCCGCACGGCTGCGCGAGGGGCGGATCAGCCTGTGCGTCGATCTCGCGCTCAACCATACCGCCGACGATCATGCCTGGGCGCAGGCGGCCCGCGACGGCGATCCGCATTATCGCGCCTTCTACCACGTCCTTGGCGACGACGAGGCGCAGGCCTATGAGGCCGATCTGCTGCAGGTCTTCCCGACCACCGCACCGGGCAATTTCACGCATGTCCCGGCGATGGGCGGACAGGTCTGGACGACCTTCTACCCGTTCCAGTGGGACCTGAACTGGGCCAATCCGGAGGTCATGCTCGCGATCGTCGACACGATGCTGCGGCTCGCCAATCACGGGTTCGAGGCGTTCCGGCTCGACTCGATCGCGTTCCTCTGGAAGCAGCTCGGTACCGACTGCCGCAACCGGCCGCAGGCGCATTACATCGTCCGCGCACTGCGCGCCGCGCTCGACATCGTCGCCCCCGCGACCTTGCTCAAGGCCGAGGCGATCGTCCCGACCGCGCTGGTCCCGCCCTATTTCGGCGCGGACGAGGGGTCGGACTGGGATGGCGGGTTCGAGCCCGAATGCCATCTCGTCTACAACAACTCGCTGATGGTCGCCGGCTGGGTCGGGCTCGCCGAGCAGTCGGCCGCGCTGCCCCACGCGATCGTCGCGGCGAGCGGCGGCCTGCCGCGCGGCGCGAACTGGCTTAGCTATGCGCGCTGCCACGACGATATCGGCTGGGGCGCGGTGATCGGCGACCTTGCCGGGATCGACCCGGACCCCGTCGCGCGGCTGACCATCGCGGCAAAGTTTCTCGACGGCGCAGACGGCAGCTGGGCGCGGGGCGAACCGTTCCAGTCCGATGGCTCCGTGCTGCACGGCTCGAACGGGACGATGGCGTCGCTTGCCGGGCTCGAGGCCGCGCGGACCGATGAGGAGCGCGAGCATGCGTTCCGCCGCATCGCGCTGCTCAACGCGCTGTCGATCGCCAGCGGAGGACTCGCCACGCTCTATATGGGCGACGAGGCCGGGCTGCTCAACGACCACAGCTATCGCGACGATCCCGATCGCGCGCATGAGGGGCGCTGGCTGCACCGCCCGGTGATGGACTGGGACGCGCTCGACCGCGACGCCGCCCGGCGGATCTCCGGCGACATCAGGGCGCTCCGCGCCGCGCGCATCGTCAGCGGCGGGGCCGGCGCGCCCGCGACGATCGCCACGTCGACGCCCGCGCTGCTCGGCATCGCCTGTGGCAGCGACCGCGTCTTCCTCAACTTCTCGCCCCACGCGGTCCAGGCCGGCGATCTCGCCGGCTGGCACGACCGGGTGGCGGATACCCCCATCGGAGACGACGCCATGATCGGTCCCTGGAACGTGCTGTGGGCAGGACCCTCGGCATGACCGCCGCCCCGCCTCTGTTCGGCTGCATCGAGGCGGGGGGCACCAAGTTCGTGCTCGGCGTCGCGCGTGATCCCGACACTGTCCTCCGGACCGCACGCATCCCCACCACGACGCCCGACGAGACACTCGGCGCCGCGCTCGAATTCTTCACCGCGGCGCAAGCCGAATGGGGCGCGGTCGACGCGCTCGGCATCGCCTCGTTCGGCCCCGTCGATCTCGACCGCTCGTCGCCCGGCTGGGGCCGGATCGTCGACACGCCCAAGCCGGGCTGGAGCGGCACCGACCTGGTCGGCCCGTTCGCGCGCGCGCTCGACTGCCCGGTCGGGTTCGACACCGACGTCAACGGCGCGATCCTCGCCGAGAGCCTGTGGGGCGCCGCCACCGGCGCCGACATCGCGGTGTACGTCACCGTCGGCACCGGCATCGGCGGCGGTGCGCTGGTCGAGGAACGCCCGGTGCATGGCAGCCGCCACCCGGAAATGGGCCATATCCTCCCCCGCCGGCATCCCGACGACCGCGACTTCGCCGGCACCTGCCCGTTCCACGGCGACTGCCTCGAGGGACTGGCGAGCGGACCTGCGATCGCCGCGCGCTGGGGTGCGTCACTGTCGGAGCTCGGCCCCGATCATCCCGCGCATGACATCGTCGCCTATTATCTCGCCCAGCTGGTCGTCGCGCAGCAGGCACTGCTGTCGCCGCGGCGGATCGTGCTCGGCGGCGGCGTGCTGGGAACCCCCGGGCTGCTCGACCGGGTTCGCGATCACGCCGCGCGGATGGCGAACGGCTATTTCGGCACCCCCGATTATGCGACCCTCATCGTCGCGCCGGGACTTGGCGACCGCGCCGGGCTGCTCGGCGCGCTGGCACTCGCACAAAGGGCGCGTCGATGACTAAACCCCGTCTGTCGCTGATCCGCCTCATCGAGATGAATCTCGGCTTTCTCGGGCTGCAATTCTCGTTCGGCCTGCAACAGGCCAACATGGCGCCGATCTACGGCTATCTCGGCGCGGACGAGGCGAGCCTGCCGCTGCTCTGGCTCGCAGGGCCGGTGACCGGGTTGCTGATCCAGCCGCTGATCGGCGCGATGAGCGACCGCACCTCGACCCGGATCGGGCGGCGGACCCCCTATTTCCTCGTCGGCGCGGTCCTGTGCAGCCTGTGCCTGCTCGCCATGCCGTACAGCCCGACCTTGTGGGTCGCGGCCAGCCTGTTGTGGGTGCTCGACGCCGCCAACAACGTGACGATGGAGCCCTATCGCGCCTATGTCGGCGACCGGCTGCCCGATGATCAGCGCGCCGCAGGGTTCCTGACCCAGTCGGCGTTCACCGGCCTCGCGCAGACCTTGTCCTATCTCGCGCCGTCGCTGCTCGTCTGGATCGGCTTCAACAAGGATGCGGTCGACGGCAACGGCATCCCCGACATCACGCGGATCGCCTTCCTGATTGGCGCGGTGCTGTCGCTCGCGACGATCCTCTGGTCGGTGCTGCGCGTACCCGAGCTACCCTTGCCCGAGGAGGAAAAGGCGCGGCTGGCGAAGGAACCGCTCACGCTCGGCGGCACGCTGCGCGACTTGAAGACCGCGCTGGTCGAGATGCCCCGGCCGATGCGCCAGCTCGCGCTGGCGATGCTGTGCCAATGGTATGCGATGTTCGCCTATTGGCAGTTCATCACCTTCGCGGTCGCACGCTCGCTGCACGGCACGTCGGATGCGAAGAGCGTCGCGTTCCGCGACACCGTGCTGACGGTCGGCCAGCTCGGCGCCTTCTACAATGCGGTTGCGTTCGTCGCGGCGATTGCGCTGGTGCCCGTCGCCCGCCGCTTCGGCGCGAAGACGGCGCATGCCGGCTGCCTGCTCGCATCGGGCGTCGCGATGCTGGCGATCCCCGGCATCCGCGACGAGGCGGGGCTGTTCGTCGCGATGCTCGGCATCGGCATCGGCTGGGCGAGCATGATGGGCAATCCGTACGTCATGCTGATCGACATGATCCCGCCCGAGCGCAACGGCGTCTATATGGGCATCTTCAACATGTTCATCGTCATCCCGATGATCATCGAGAGCCTGACCGTCCCGCTCTTCTACCAGTTGCTGCTCGGCGGCGACCCGCGCAACATCCTGTATGTGTCGGGCGCACTGATGGTGCTCGGCGCGGCCGCGACGCTGCGGGTCCGGATGCCCGCGACGGCGACGCGATCGGCGTCGTAACGGCGGGGCCGGGCGTCAGCCGACCGCGGTCGCGTGGATCGGCATCAGCGCCGCGCCGATCGTTGCGGCCGCACCCTGCAGCGTCGATACCGAGATGCGCGGCGGGACGCTGCAATGGTCGCCGATGTGCATCGCGCCGAAGTCGATGTGGCGGACCAGCGCGTCGAGGATCGGCGTCGGCAACGGGCTCGAGATCACGAACTCCCCCGGATCGATCCAGGCGATCCCCCAGTTGATGATCGGCCCGATCTGCCCCGCGGCCCGGCGCACCCACGCGTCGACGACCGGCTCATAGCCCTTGATCACCCGGTCGAAGTCCACCAGCGAGTCGATCGCACAGCCCGCCTCGCGCAATGTCGACAACAGGTCGAGCGTCGAGGGGCGCGGCGCGCTGGTCGGGTAAAGGCAGCCGATCTCCCCCGCGCTGGCCATCGCCCCGCGCAGGATGCGCCCCTCGACGATGATCCCCGCGCCGATCCCGTGCCCGAGCAGGATGACGACGGCGGTCGAACAGCGCCGCATCAGTCCCCCGACATAATATTCGGCGAGCGCTGCCGCGTTCGCGTCGTTCTCGATCCACACCGGATGGCCGATATGCTCCTCGAACAGCGCCTTCAGGTCGATCCCGCGCCACGCCGCCAGGCTGTCGACCGTCCAGCGCCGCGTTCCCTCGATCGACAAGGCCGCCCCCGGTACGCCGATCCCGACGCCGAGCAGCCGCCGGCCGAGCAGCCGGTTCGCGATCGCCATCTCGTGCATCGCGGTCGTCACCCGCTGCGCGAACACGCGCGGATCGGGATCGTCGAACGGCGCGGACCGGTGCGCGATCACGCCGCCCGCATAATCGACCAGCGCCACCTCGAGCAGCCCGCGGTGGAGCATCGCCCCGACCCCGTATCCCGCCTCGGGTGAGATCTGCAGCGGGACCGCGGGGCGGCCAGGCGCGACCGGGGCCGCCCCCGGGCATTCCTCGATCAGCCCGTGCGCGAGCAGCGTCGCCGACAGCCGCGTGATCTTGGTCGCGCTCATCCCCAGATCGGCAGCGAGATCCTTGCGCGACCGTGCCCCCCAGGACCGCAGGATCTGCATCACGCGCCGCTCGTCGTCATCCAGCCTCAACCGCGCCATCGCCATCCGCCCACGTCCCTTCGCGGCACCGGATAGCCGATTAGTTTATTTCGTGAAATTAATTAATTTTGTCATATTCCCCGACCAACGGCTGACATATCAATCGGGTGGGAGAAAAAATCATGACAAAACACGGCTTGCGTTCGGGATGTGCGCTGATCGCGCTGGGGATTGCGGCACAGACGCCGGCCTGGGCGCAGACGGCATCTTCAGCTCCTACGACCGCGACCGCTGCCGACCAGGCCAGCGACCCCGCCCAGGCCGACCCCGCCCAAACCGACCCCGTCGCCGGTACCGACATCATCGTCACCGGCTCCGCGCGCGAACAGCGTCGCTTCGACGTCTCCTATGCGGTCAATTCGCTCAGCAACGCCGACATCCAGAAGCTCGCGCCGCTCAACTTCGCCGATCTGCTCGGCAAGCTGCCGGGGTTCGCCGTCGAGAATACCGGCGGCGAGGTCCAGAACATCATCCGGCTGCGCGGCCTGCCCAGCGACGGCGGCCTCGTCACCTTCCAGCAGGACGGCCTCCCGCTGTTCCACGAGAATGACGGCAACTTCTTCCGCGGCGACAGCCTCAACCGCTTCGACCTGATGACGCAGCGCGTCGAGGTCGTCCGCGGCGGCCCCGCCCCGGTCTATGCGAGCTATGCCGCCGCGATCGTCAACAACATCACCGTCTCAGGCACCGACACGGTGCGCGGCAAGGCACAGCTCACGCTCGGCGACACCGGCCTTTACCGGATCGACGGCTATCAGGCCGGGCCGATCGACGATTCGACCTACTACGCGATCGGCGGCTTCCTCCGCCGCCACGACGGCTATCGCGACAACGGCTTCCCCAACGACCGCGGTGGCCAGGTCCGCGCGAACATCAAGCATGACTTCTCGAACGGGTCGCTGCGGGTGTCGGGCAATTACCTGAACGACCACAACGTCTTCTACCTGCCGATCCCGACCGCCGACCCGCGCGATCCGTCGAAGACGCTCAACCAGTATATCGACTTCTTCAGCGGCACGATGAATTCGCCCGCGCTACGCAACGCGACGATCCGCTACCGCGAGGCCGACGGCACGACGCGCAACGTCGGCGCCGATCTCGGCAATGGCCGCCATACGCAGTTCGGCAATGTCGGCGTTCAGTATGACGCCGATTATGACGGCTGGAAGGTCGCCGCCAAGGGCGGGGTCAGCATCGGCAAGCTCCACTTCAACGCGCTCTATTCGACCAGCAACCCGTCCGACGCCACCGCCTTTGCAGGCAGCTACCTGACCGCCGCGCGCACCGCCTTCGGCGCGGGCGTCACCCGACTCGGCTATGCGATCGCCGGCACCGACGGCGCCGAGGTCTATGACCCCAATGCGGCTTCCGGCCTGGTCGTCCCCGCGCAGTTCCGCGACGTCACGTCGAAATTCTACTCGACCCAGGGCGATCTCAGCGTCACCCGATCGATCGCGACCGGCTTCGGCACGCACGACCTGCGCGTCGGCGTCTATGGCAGCCTGTACGGTGAAACCAACGAGGTCGCCTATCAGGACTATCTGCTCGAGGTCCGCGGCAAGCCGCGCACGCTCGACCTGATCGCCTATAACGCCGCCGGCCAGGCGCTCGGTTCGGTGACCGACAATGGCGTGCTACGCTACACGACCACGCTCAACCGCGGGAATACCGACGCGTCGATGTACGCCTTCTACGCCAACGACACCTGGGAACTGACGCCGGGGCTGAAGATCGACGGCGGCATCCGTCACGAACGCTACAGCTTCGACGGCTATGCCTTTGCGACGACCTCGGCCAATCTCGGCGACCCGACGACGCTCGCCGACAATGCCGTGCGCGCCTTCACCGGCCAGATCATCCGCTCCTCGCTCGCGCCCGACATCACCAACTGGACCGCGGGCATCAACTACGACGTCACCCGGCATCTCGGCGCCTATGCGCGCGCCTCGCATCTCGAAACCCCGCCCTCGACCCAGGTCACCTATCAGATCAACCCGACGATCCTGACGCCCAAGGCCAACCAGTATGAGGTCGGGCTGAAGGCGGCGTTCGGCCGATCCTATCTCTATGTCATCGGCTTCTACACGCGCTACGACCCGCTCAACGCCTCGTTCGTTGCGCTCGACCCGGTCACCGGCCGCAACGACCAGTCGGTGCCGTTCGTCGGCAAGGCGGACATCAAGGGGATCGAGATCGACGGCAATCTCGCGCTGCCCTACGGCTTTGCGATCACCGGCGCGGTCACGGTCAGCGATCCCAAGTACAAGAGCCTCGTCAACGCGAACGGCGCCAGCGCAGGCGATGTCGAGGGCAACCAGCTCGTCCGCGAGCCCAAGGTCTATGGCAATATCCGCCCCTCGGTCGATTTCGACATCGCGGGGAATGCAGTCCAGCTCTATGGTCGCTACGAATATGTCGGGAAACGCTATGTCGATTTCTTCAACAACACCGCGCTGCCCGCCTATGGGACGGTCGGCGCGGGGATCACGCTGACGCGTGACACGTGGCAGATGCAGGTCGTCGGCGACAACATTTTCAATGCCAAGGGCCTGACCGAGGGCAATACGCGCACCGACCAGCTCAGCGGCCAAGGCACCGCGGACGCGATCTACGGCCGTCCGATCTTCGGCCGCAACGTCCGCCTCGTGGTCAGCAAGTCCTGGTGACCGGCCTGCGGATGATCCTCGCGGTGGCACTGGCGGGCAGCGCATCGGTACCGCTCGGCGCGCAGGTTCCGGCACAGGCGGCAACCGGGCAGATCGGGGCAGTCGGGCAATCCCCCGACGCCCCGATCGACGCGCTTTCGCAGCGCCTGTTTCCCCGGCTCGGCGCGTTACGCGCGACGCCGGGCTGGGCGCAGGCGCTCGACCGCGACCCGGCGATGCGCACGCTGCAAGCTGCGCGCACGGCGCGGCGCGCGTCATGTGGCACCACAGCCGCCTGCACGATCGAGGCGGCGATCTGGACGATCGAAGATCGCGCCGCGCTCGTCGCGATCCTCGACCGGCTCGCGGGCAAGCGCGGGCTGCCGACGCTCGCGGCGAACGCGGATCTCGCGCCGGTCGCGGCGATCGATGCCGAGCTCGACGGGCTGAACGCGGTGCTGCGCGTCTACGGGCTCGGCCATCCGTCACGCTATCCCGCGATCGACGGCCCCGTCTTCACCCCCGCGGTCCCGTATTTCGCCGATGACGTCGCAGTCGGCATCGAGTTCGCCCGCGCCGCCTCGGGCGCCGAACCCGACACGCTCGACGGCAGCGTCGCGCTCGCGCTCGCGCTGCTCGATGGCAACGACGCGACCGCGGCGACGCTGTTCGAACCGCTCGACGACCGCGAGAATGCCGGCGCCCGCGCCGCGGCCGCCCGCACCGACTGGACCGCCTTCCGCTATACCGCGCTGATCGTCCCCGGCGTCGGGCCGGAGGACGGCGCCACACGGCTCAGCCCGCGCAGCAAGCTCCACGCGCTGCTCGCCGCGCAACGCTATCGCCAGGGGCTCGCCCCGTTCATCCTCGTCTCGGGCAGCGCGGTCCACCCGCGCGGCACGCGCTTCGTCGAAGCCGTCGAGATCCGCCGCGCGCTGATCGAGCGCTACGCGATCCCCGCCGATCGCATCATCCTCGAACCCTATGCGCGGCACACGACGACCAATCTGCGCAACGCCACGCGGCGGATGGCCGCGCTCGGCATCCCGCTCGACCGGCCGACGCTGATCGTCACCGACGCGCAGCAGAGCGCCTATATCGAAAGCCCGACCTTCACCACGCGCAACATCGCCGAGCTCGGCTACATGCCCGGCATGATCGGCCAGCGGCTGTCCGTCTACGACCTCGAATTCCGCCCATCACGCCAGTCGCTCCGCCAGGATCCCCGCGATCCGCTCGACCCATGACCAGTGTCTTTCAGCGGTCAGACCCCGCAAACACAAACACCCCAACCCCAACCCCAACCCCAACCCCAACCCCAACCCCCACCCCGGCGAAGGCCGGGGCCCAGTTGGGGAACGACACTGATCGGGGACAACGCACGTGCCTCCCCGCCATCCCGACCCCACTCCAACCGCGACGGTCACGCCGCATCCTCGCCAATCCGCTCCTCCTCATCCTGCTCCTGACCCCCGCCGCCGCCGTCTCCGCCCAGGACACCCCCGCCGATCTCGTCGACCCCTTCGTCGGGACACTCGCCGATTTCGGCCAGCTCACCCCCGCCGCGGTCGCGCCGTTCGGCATGGTCCAGCTCGGCCCCGACACCAGCCCCGCCAACCACGCCGGCTATGATCACGCGGCCACCACGTTGCTCGGCTTCTCGCACACGCGCGGCGTCGGCGTCGGCTGCGGCGGTGCGGGCGGCGACCTGATGATCGCGCTACGCTACGCCGGCAGCGATGCAGTCCCTGCGCGGATCGACAAGCCCAGCGAACGCGCGCGCGCCGGCACCTACAGCGTCCGCTACGACGGCGGCATCCTTGCCGAGACGACCGCGACGCGCGGCGGTGGCGTGCTGCGCTTCACCGTGCCGCGGGCGGGCACACTCGACCTGCGGATCGACCCGCGACGCAGCTACGCCAAACGGCTCTCGGCCAACTGGGCGCGCCTCGACAGCGACGACCTGCGTGCCGATCTCGTCGCGGGCACCGTCTGTGACCAGGGCGCCTATCGCCTCCACACCGCCAGCCGGATCCGGATCAATGGTCGCCTCGTGCATCGCCGGCTGAGTGTCGGCGCTGGTGATCTGGCGACGCTCCGCCTCGTCGCCCGCGCGGGCGACCGGATCGAGATCCGCACCGGCCTGTCGAGCGTCGACGGCGGCGGCGCGGCGCTGACCCGCGACACCGAACTCGGCGACCGGCCGTTCGCGACCATCGCCGCAGCGACCCGGTCCGACTGGAACCGCGTGCTCGGGCGGGTCGTGCCGACCGGTCCGCGCGACCGCCGCGCGCTGTTCTACACCTCGCTCTACCGCGTCATGCAGACCCCGGTCGCGATCGACGATCCGGACGGCCGTCACCGCGACAAGACCGGCCGCATCGCGGTCTCGCCCAAGGGCCGGACACGCTATGCCAGCTGGTCGCTCTGGGACAATTACCGCACGCAGATGCCGCTGCTGGCGCTGATCCAGCCCGACCGCAGCGCCGACATCGCCGCCTCGCTGGTCGCGCTCTATGCCGGCGGCAAGCCGCAATGGTCGACCCGCAACGAACCCTTCCTGACGGTGCGCACCGAACATGCCGGGATCGCGCTGCTCGATATGCATCGCAAGGGGATCGCGTTCGACACGGACGCGGCGCTCGCCGGGATGGTCGCGGACAGCGCCACGCTCAAGCGCGGCACCCCCGACGAACAGATTGAGGCCGCCTATGACGACTGGGCGACCGCCGAACTCGCACGCGATCTCGGCCGCACCGATCTCGCCGCGCGCTTCACCGCCAAGGCGCTGTCCTACCGCCCAATGTGGCGATCGGTGTTCCAGTCGCCCGGCGCGGACGGCGACGTCGTCAAGGCGCGCGGGCTCTATCAGGGCACGCTGTGGCAATATCGCTGGGCGCCGGTCTTCGATCTCGGCTGGATCACCCAGACGGTCGGGCGCGCGCGGCTGCTGGGCGAACTCCAGACCTTCTTCGGGCAGGGCCTGTTCAACATGACGAACGAGCCCGACATCCACGTCCCCTGGATGTTCGCCGCGCTGGGCGAGCCCTGGCCGACCGCGGATCTCGTCCGGACCATCCTGACCCGGCCGATCGCGCATCCCTATACCAACAGCGGCAAGCTGGCGGTGCCGTTCGTCGGGCCCAGCTTCGCGCTGGCGCCTCAGGGATTTGCCGACGGGATGGACGATGACGCGGGCGGCATGACCGCCTGGTACGTCTTCGCGACGCTCGGGCTCTATCCGCTCGTGCCGGGAGAGCCATGGTACGTCCCGACGACGCCCGCGTTCGAACGGGTCCGTCTCGATCTCGGCAAGGGGCGCGTGCTCCTGATCCGCCGCGACGGCCCAGCGGACGGCGTGGTGCAACGGGTGACCCTGGAAGGACGCGCGCTGTCCACGACGCGGATCGACCATGCCGATCTGATGCGCGGCGGTACGCTGGTCGTCACCACACAGACGCCGCCCACGCAAAATGTCCCGCAACTGCAAGACAGCCGCGCTAGGGTCGCGGTCGATGGCATGCTCCACCCCCGATAACGCTGCCGCCGCGCCGCCTGCCACGGCGCGGATGCTCGGCTATGCGAGCGGCAATTTCGGCAAGAACCTGCTCGCGTCGACGATGGACGTCTTCCTGATGTTCACGCTGACCGAATATTGGGGGATATCGCCGCTCGCCGCCGGGCTGATCGTGATGCTCGGGCTGGTCTGGGACGGGCTGTGCAACCCGCTGCTCGGCCGCCTGCTCGACCGCGCCACCGACCGCGCGGGGCTCTACCGCCGCCTCCTCGTCATCGCCGCCCCTGTCGTCACCATCCCCTTCACCATCCTCTTCCTCCTCCCCACCCCCCAGCCCGCCTTCATAATTCCCTGGGCGATCAGCCTCGTACTAGTTTTCCGCACCGCCTATGCGACCTGCGATGTCGCGCATAATGCGCTGATGATGCGGATGACCGGACCGCGTGGTGCCGCGACGACGCTGTCGGCCTTGCGGTACATGTTCAGCTGCCTCGGCGCGCTGGCGGTCGCCGGGTCCGCCCCCGCCTTTGTCGACCCCGGGCTTGCAGGCGGTCATCGCCTTATCGTCACCACGGCCTGTGCCGCCCTCGCCTATGTCGCGACTTTGTGGCTGGCCGCCGCATCGGGGCCCGCCGCCGCCCCAGCGCCGCCGCGAACCCCATCCATCCCGCAAACGCCGCTCCGGGTCTGGATCCTCGGCAATCGTCCGTTCTGCACGCTGCTGGTGTTCGGTTTCGCACAGGCGCTGACGCTGCCGGTCTTTGCGCGATCCTTCGCCTATATCGGCAAGGGGGTGATCCACGACCCAGACTGGACCGCGCGGGCGCTCACGACGCTCGCGCTGTCGCAACTCGTCATGCTGCCGGTCTGGGTCGGAGCGAGCCGGCGTGCCAGCCAGCATGGCATGCTGGCGGTCGCGCTGATCCTCGTCGCGGTCGGATCGGCGGTGTTCGCGACGGGACCGCGCGGCATGATGGCGGGGATCGCGCTGTTCGGTGCGGGCAATGCCGGCGTGCAGATGATGATCTGGGCGTTGCTCGCCGACGCGATCGATCACGGCGAGCGCCGGACCGGGGTCCGGCTCGAGGCGGTGCCGGTCGCATTGCTGCTCCTCACGCTGAAGCTGGGTGGCGGGATCGGCGGTGCGCTGTTCGGTCAGGGCCTCGCCCTGGCCGGCTGGACCGGCACCGCCCCGCTCGGCGAGACCGGCGGCGGACAACTGCTGGCCATGGCGTGGGCGATGCCGGTGGCGGGGGCGGTCATCGGCATCGCGATCTTGTGTTGCAGATCCGCACCGGTGCGGGACGTTCCATCATCCTTGCAGCGGGCAGCCTGCCCAAGAGCGTGAGCAGATCCCGCGCCGGATAGCGGCCAGCCGCGTTGTCGTACATCGCCCGGCACGTCGCGATATCGAACCATGCTGCGCATTTCGCGGTCGCTATTTCCGGCGAATCCCCGCGCTCTCCGACGCCTTTCCGGGGCCGCTCCTTACAGTTGCTGAAACAAAGTGTTGGACGACAGATACTGTGAAGAATAATAGACAGTGTACAGCCTGGCATGCGGACCCGGCGCTTGGTCGAGAGGAGCAGGATTATGAAATCAGCATCCACGATTCGGTTTGGACATCTGGCACTTTGCGTCGCGCTCTCGGCGACGGCGCTCTCCGCCTGCTCGAAAAAGGCGGCCGAGGAGCCCGCCGCGGGCGAAACCGCTACCGCCGCGCCGGAGGCCGCGACCGCGAACGCAGCGGCTCCGACTGAGGCTGCCGCGCCGGCGGCGACCGCATCCGCCGCCGCACCGGCTCCCGACAATGTCGATACGCTCAGCGGCGTCAAATTTGCCGGCTATACGGGCGATGCCGCCAAGGGGAAGACCGCGTTCATCACCTGCCAGACCTGTCACGCGGTCGAGGCCGGCGTGAACAAGATCGGCCCCTCGCTGCATGAGGTGGTCGGCCGGGCCGCGGGAACGGTTGCCGGCTACACCTATTCCGCCGCCAACAAGAATAGCGGGATCACCTGGACCCCCGAAAAGCTGTTCCAGTATCTCGAAAAGCCGCAACGCGTCGTCCCGGGTACCAAGATGGCGTTCCCGGGCATCCCCGATCCGCAGAAACGCGCCGACGTGATCGCCTATCTGCAAGCCGGCGGCTGAGCAGAACCGCCGCCCCTGCCCCACCGGTCCCGCTCCTGCCTGTTGCGGGACCGGGCGGGATCGGTCGCAGTTTCGCTTGACCGCGTGACCATGGCCCGGTCGCCGCAGAGCAGGGTGTGAAACGCCAAGCCCGGTCCTACACTCTGGAATGACCGACATTCAGCCTCGCGCCGTCCTTGCCAGATCGGCGAGATGGACCGGAAGCGAGACGATGAGCGGCACCGCGACCCAAGGCCAGTCGAGCCCGGTCAGCGCGGCGCGCAGCGCGACCAGCATCAGCATGCCCGGCGCCAGCCGGAGTGCCGCAGTCGCCATGCTCCACCCCTGCCGTCGCAGCCAGAGAAGTTCGAGGGCGATTACCCACAGCACGATATCGACCGCGTGCCCGCTAGCGAATAGCCAGGTCAGGAAAATGGTCCGTTGAGCTGGACGATCGACAGATTGAGGTAACCCGCGAACGCCACCCACAGCAGATAGGGCAGCAACAGCGCTGCCGCAGGCCGCGAATGCCGGGCCAGGATGACGATCAGCACCAGGATCGACAGCCAGAGCACGACCATCTCCGCGACCGCCCAGTCGGGCCGCTGCAGGCGGAAGAAAACCAGGCTCCACAGGATGTTGAGAAACCCATTGCCCGCGAACAGGCCGAGCAGCCATTCGCGCTCGCGCCACCCCGCAATCGCCCGCCATCCCGTGACGCCCGCCAGGGCCGTACAGCTGTAGATCGCGGTCCAGGCCAGCCCATAGGCGGCGTCGGGCGGTGCCCAATGCGGCTTGAGCAGACTGGCATACCAGGATCCGGTGTCGATGATTGTCGCGCCCACCAGTGCCACCAATGTCGCGAGCAACGCCGCGATGCACACCGGAAAGATCCAGACCCTATCCATCGCGCATCAGCTCGCAGTCTGCAGCAGATGCCGCATGTCCTTGGCGAAGATCCGTGCATAGGCGAGCGGCCGCGCATAGATCAGCCGCTTGTTCATATAGGCGTGCCAGGTCAGATGCTGGACGTCGCGGTCGGCGCACATCGCCACGAAGCGTTCGCGGCGGCGATCGTCGCGGTACCAGAAATGCTGCATGATCGCGAGGATGCGGAACACCAGCCCATGCGCGCGCATGAACCGCCGCCGCGCCGCGCCGAGCGCCTTGGGGTCTCCGCTAGCGAGGAAGGTATCGACTGCCTCGGCAGCGAACCGCGCGGACAGCATCGCGTAATAAAGCCCCTCGCCCGAGGCCGGCGCGACCGCCCCCGCGGCATCGCCGATCACCAGCACGTCGCGGCCATTATCCCATCGCCTCAACGGGCGGAGCGGGATCGGCGCACCCTCGCGACGCAGCGTCACACACGATTCGAGTCCGAGCCGCACGCGCAACCGGCTGGTCGCGTCACGCAAACCATGCCCCTTGTGCGCGCTGCCGACGCCGATGCTCGCGGTGTCGCCGTGCGGGAACAGCCAGCCATAGAAATCGGGCGAAAATTCGGCTTGATAGAAGACGTCGCACCGGGTGCGATCGAACGCCGCGGTGCCGGGTTGCGGCGTACGGATTACCTCGTGATAGGCGAAGACGCACGGGTTGCGCACTGCATCGTCGAACACCGCCTCGGCGACGCGCGACCGGGCGCCGTCCGCGCCGATCACGCACCGCGCGCGGACGCGATGATCGCCCTCGCCATCGGTATAGCGGACCTGCGCGCCACCATCGCCGTCGCGGACGATCGCCTCGAACCGCCCGGTGCGCCGCTCCGCGCCATTTTTGGCAGCGCGGTCGCGCAGCCACTCGTCGAACGTGTCGCGGTCGACCATGCCGACATAGCCGCCCGCGCCGCTCGGATCGACCGGCATGTCGACCGCACGCCGCGACGGCGCGATCATCCGCGCGGTTCGCGCCCGCCCGACGATCAGATGATCGGGAATTGCGAAATCACGGATCAGCCGCGGCGGGATGGCGCCGCCGCACGGCTTGATCCGGCCCGCGCGATCGAGCAGCAGCACCGATCGCCCCGCCTGCGCGAGCTCGGCAGCGGCGGTTGCCCCGGCCGGGCCGCCGCCGACGACAACGCAGTCATAGGTCGTCATGCCGCCGCGCGCGCGCGCGACTGGCGTCATGTCCTGCCGGCGACCCGGCCTGCGCATCGCCAGCGCTGCGGCGACGACGAAGACCAGCGCCTCGACCAGGAAGACCAGGGTGAAGACGGTGGCGGGAGAGTCGATCCGGCTCCGCCCGAGATCGACGCCCGTCGCGCCGAGCAGCCCGCCAAGCCCGAAGGCGATCGCCTGCGCCGCACCCCACACGCCCATGCGGAGTCCCGCCTGCTCCCGCCCCTCTGCCTGCCCGCGTCCCGCCAGCGCGATCATCGCGCCAATCGCCGCGACCGCGAAGACGCCATTGGCCAGCCCGAGCAGCGCGACATTGGCGGTCAGCGGCCAGCCCGGCCCGATCCGCGCCGCCAGTGCGAGCCCCGCCAGCGCCGCCGCCGACCCGAGACACCCGCCACCGATCCACCAGCGCAGCCCGCGTGTCTCGCCGCCTTCACCCCGCCCGCCGCCAAACGCCCCGCCGCCGACCCCCGCGACGATCATCCCGACGAGCACACCCCCGTGCTGCACCCCGGACAGCTGCGTCGAGGCCCCCGGCGCGAGCCCGAACACCAGCCCGGCGAACGGCTCAAGGATCAGGTCCTGCATCGCATAGGCGAGCATCGAGACGAAGACGAAGAGCGTGAAGCGGCGCGCCTCGCCATCGTCCCAGATCGTCCGCAACGCCGTCGTCAGGTTAGCCGATCGCTTCCCCCCCCGCCGGGACGCGTCGACCGGCGTGGCGAGCGCCCTGGACGGTGCAGCCCCCTCGACGCCGAGAAGCGCCACCACCGCCAGCGCGAACGCGCACCCCGCGACGCCGGTCGCGACCCGGGTCAACCGCGCTGCGGAAAACGGTTCGAGCAGCGCACCGGCTATCCCCGCCGTCACCGCGATCCCCGCGACCATCATGATCCAGGTGATCGCCGCCGCCGCCGCGCGCCGCTCGGGCGCGACTCGGGTCGCGAGCAATGCCAGCAGCGAGGTGCCCGCCGCGCCCACGCCCATGCCGATCATCGCAAACGCGGCAATCGCGAGCGCCAGCCCCCCGGGCGCGCGTGCGGCGAGCAGCGGCAGCGCGCCGACCGCGAGCAAGGCGCCGAGCGCGAGCACCGCCATGCCCCCTATGATCCAGGGTGTCCGCCGCGCGCCGCGATCCGAACCATGCCCCCAGACCGGTCGCGACAGCTGGACCGCATAATGCCAGGCGACCAGACCGGCGGGAAGCGCCGCGGGCAGAGCATATTCGACCACCATCACGCGGTTGAGCAGCGAGGTCGCCAGCATCACGATCGCGCCGATCGCGCTCTGCACCAGCCCGAGCCGCACGATACCGAGCCAGCCGAGCGGCACCGCGCTCACAACCCCGCCACCCCGCCGAGCCCGAACGCCGACGCCAGCATCCCGAGCACATAGAGTGTCGTGCCGGTCGCATTATACCACGGCGTGTTCTTGAGCGGATCGCGCAGCAGCCGCACCATCAGCGCCAATTGCCCCGCCAGCAACGCCGCGACCAACAGCGCGATCAGCCCGTGCCCCCACAATGCCAGCAGGCCGATCACCGCGACCTGCGGGACCGCCATGACGATACAGGCCAGCCGGGCGGCGCGATCCACCCCCAGCACGACCGGCAGCGAGCGCAACCCCATCATCCGGTCGCCCTCGACCGCCTTGAAATCGTTGAGCGTCATGATGCCGTGCGCGCCGGCGGTGTAGAGGCCAAGTATGACCAGCACCGCAGCATCGGGCCAGTCGCCGGTCATCGCCGCCGCGCCGGTAAACCAGGTCAGCCCCTCATAGGTCAGCGCGACCACTGCGGGCCCCCAGATCCCGCTCGCCTTGAACCGGAATGGCGGCGCGCTATAGGCCCAGGCGCAGGCCAGCGCGACGCCGGTCGCCGCGAACACCAGCGGCCCCATCGCCGCCCCAACCGCTGCCGAGATCAGGCTGCCCGCGATCGCGATCCACAAGCCCCAACTGCCGGCGATCCGCCCCGACGGGATCGGCCGCAGCGGCTCGTTGATCGCATCGACATGGCGGTCGAACCAGTCATTGGCCGCCTGGCTCGTTCCGCAGACCAGCGGCCCCGTCAGCAGGATACCCCCGACAAGAAACGGCCAGCGATCGCCCAGCGGAACGCCCGACGACACGACCCCGCACAGGAACGCCCAGATCGGTGGAAACCAGGTGACCGGCTTGAGCAGTTCCAGCACGTCGCGAGCCGCGGGCGGCGGCATCGCGACACGGGAAGCGGACAGGCGATCCATGTCGCGAAGCTAGGATCAGACACCCTTATCTGTCAACATATGTTGACACCAATGCCGATGACCCTCGCGCGCTCAGCCGTCACCCGACACGAGATTGCCGAGGCCGTGGCGATGAAGCTTCGAATAGAGGCTTTGCCGACTCACGCCGAGCACCTCCGCCGCGGATGCGCGATTGTCCGACGTATAGGCCAGCGCCGCCTCGATGCAGAGCCGCTCGATCAGATCGGTGCTCTCGCGCACGATCTCTTTCAGCGACATGCGCCCCACCAGCTCGGTCAGTTGCTCGACCGATCGCGGCGTGTCGTGCGCGACCAGCGGCACCTGGCGCAGGCGACGTCCGACATGGCGGATCGTGAAGCCGAAACACTCGCTGCCACCCATCGGCGCGACCACGCCGGACACCTCGATCTCGGCCTGCGCACCCGCCGCGCCGCGCAGGATCGTCGCGACGTTGCGGACCGAGCCATGTTCACGCAGCTGCGCGACGATCAGCTCGAGATCGATGCCCGGCCGGCCCAGCCACGCGCCCAGCCGCGCGCCGATCAGCCGCTCGATCGACGGCATTTCAGTCAGTTCGACAAAGGCGGCATTCGCGGTCAGCACCACCAAGTCGCGATCGACCAGCACGAACGAATCGGGCATGCGCTCGACCACGTCGCCGAGTGTCGCCTCGTGCCGCCGCGCACCGACGACCGGCTCGACCGCCTCGATCCGGACGATCAGCGACGGGCTGCGCGCCTGACGGAACAGCTTCGCATCGATCCGCACGTCGACCGCGCGATCGTTCAGCCGCAGCGCGACCGGTGCGACATCGTCCGCCGCCTCCGCCGCACCGAGATGCGCGACCAGGTCGTCGCGATCATGCGGATCGACGATCGTGCTGACCGGTGCACCGACCAGCGTATCGGCGGCGGCATCGAGCAGCCGCAGCGCCGCCGGATTCGCCTCGCGGATACGGCGCGAGCCGGCATCGACGACCAGGATCGCATCGGACGCCATGTCGAACAGCATCCGGTACCGCGTCTCGGCCTGGCGCAGGCGGATATAGTCGCGCTCCAGCGCCTGTTGAGTCTGCAGCAGCCGCTGCTGCGTCGCCGCCGCGCCGCGCAGGTCGCGACCGATCGCGACGAGTCGATCGGGTGTTCCCAGCGACATCACCAGATAGCGGACCGGCACGTCGCCACCCGCCGCGGGATGCGTCACCTGTCGCCAGCGCGCGGGTTCGGGACTGCCCGCCGCCGCGAGCATCTCGGCCGCCTTGGGACGGCTTTCGACCGTCATCGTGTCCATCCAGCGTTCGCCGACCCAGCCGGCAAAGCCGTGATTGGCAAGATCACCCTGCGACACCGCCACGTCGAGGATCCGCCCATCGGCGGCAAGGATGAAGGCGACGTCGCCGACGGCCGCGAGCAGCGACGCGGCCACGCGCGCGCTCAAGGCCCCGGGCGCGGCGTCGGGGCGGGCGAAGGCCAGATGCGGGGAAGAGGCGATAGTCTTGTCCATCGACGAGCGTCGCGCTCCAATCTGCAGCAATCAATTACACGCCGTGGTCCCCCATGCGCTTTCGCGGAGAAGATCGCCGGCCAGTTTCAGCGCGAGTTTCGCATCGGACGCGGTACCATCGGCGCCGACTTTGGTGGCGAGATCCGGGTCTGCATTTAAAATCGCACCGCCGACCATGATGCAGACACGAGGATTTCGCGAAACCCCTCGCAACGCAGCAATGATCGATGCAAGTCCGGCGATATGGCAGTCGCAACTGATCGTCAATCCGATGATATCGAACCAGTCCGCCGTCGCGGCATCCAGCAACACGGGCGTTTCCGCGTCGTTGATCCGGTCCGTCAGCCAGCCGCCATGCCGAAAGACCTCGTCGAGGACGATCGTCCCGAAGCTGTGATGATCGCCCTGTAACGACGCGAATAATGCCCGATGTCGATCGCCCGGATCTGTCCGAATGCTGGGCATGCGGCCGGCAATCTCGTGCACGACTTCCTGCAGCCGCCACAACCCCATCGTGACATCGACGAAATCGCAGCGATCATCATCCCAATATTCACCGAGCAGGCGCGCGGCGGGTGCGAGCAGATCGACCATGACCGTCTCGACCGAAACACCGCGGTCGAGGATCGTCTCGATGTGCGCAAGCAGGCGGTCGGCATCGACCTGCATCACCAGCGGCGCGAAGATGCCCACCTCGACGCTGTCGATCGGGCCATCCGTCCCGATCTCGGCAGAGGGCATCGCCGCACTGGCATGTGCCGCCATCAGCCGCGGAATGATCTCGCATTCGATCAGCGCCGACAAAGGGCGATCATAGTCCCCGTCATCGCGACGCGGCCCCGGACCAAGATCTCGGCGGCCATCGCTCCAGTCCCGACGTGCAAACGACCCGGTGCTCCACCGGAAACCGCGCGAATAGTGAGTAACCGCTGCCATTACCGGCTCTCCCCAGCCTGGTCGACACGCCAACAACTACAGACCGGGACCTGCATTTGGCAGATTAGCGGCGACTCGCAGCATATCCCACTTGCAATTGACTGACAACCGGACGGTTTTGCTGCACCGCACAACCTGTTCCGAATTATGGACGTCCAAATAACTTGACACTTTTTGAGGGGCGGGCGTAAGGTCCGATCGGAACTTGGGCAGGCGGGGCGCGATGCAAGCGAACGACCTTTCTCCGGCAGATCGGCAGGGCGGCGCGGCCGTCCCGGGCTCCGGCCGGGCAGCCGCCCCGCTCTACACGCCGGACCAGCGCGAGCGCCGCGACTCGTCGGCCTGGACACTGGTCCAGGGGGTGCTCGCCCCGATCCAGTTCCTGATCTTCCTCGTCAGCCTGACGCTGGTGCTGCGCTATCTCGCGACGGGCGACGGCGTGGTCGCCGCCACGATATCGATCATGGTCAAGACGGGCGCGCTCTACGCGATCATGATCACCGGCGCGATCTGGGAGAAGCAAGTGTTCGGCCAATGGCTGTTCGCCCCCGCCTTCTTCTGGGAGGACGTGGTGAGCATGCTCGTGCTCGCGCTGCACACCGCCTATCTCGTCGCGCTCGCCCGCGACTTCGGCAGCGAGGCGGGACGCATGTGGCTCGCGCTCGCGGCCTATGCGAGCTACGTCGTCAATGCCGCGCAGTTCCTGATCAAGCTGCGGGCCGCGCGGTTGCAGCGTGCACCCGCGGGCATGGCCGCGTCATGACCGCCCCGCTTTCCACCCCCCTGCCCACCGCCCCCCTGCCAACCGCGCAGCATCTCGGCCGGACCGGGTGTGACGCCGCGCCGGTACTGCGCGAGCGCGGCCAGCGCGAGGTGTTCTGCGGACTCACCGGGATTATCTGGCTGCACCGCAAGATTCAGGACGCGTTCTTCCTCGTCGTCGGCTCGCGGACCTGCGCGCATCTGCTGCAATCGGCGGCGGGTGTGATGGTGTTTGCCGAGCCGCGTTTCGCCACCGCGATCATCGAGGAGCGCGACCTCGCGGGGATGGCGGACTGCAACGACGAGCTCGACCGCATCGTCGACCAGATGCTGCTGCGCCGGCCCGACATAAAGCTGCTGTTCCTCGTCGGCTCCTGCCCGTCGGAGGTGATCAAGCTCGACCTGTCGCGCGCCGCGGCCCGGCTGTCGGTCAAGCATGGCGGGACGACCCGGATCCTCAATTATTCGGGCAGCGGGATCGAGACGACCTTCACCGAGGGGGAGGATGCCTGCCTCGCGGCACTGGTCCCCGGCCTCGCCGCCGACGCATCCCCCGCGCCGAGCCTGATGATCGTCGGCGCGCTGCCCGATGTCGTCGAGGACCAGTTCCTCCGGCTGTTCGACGCGCTCGGCATCGGCCCGGTTCACAGCCTGCCCGCACGGCGCGCGGGGGCGATGCCGCCGGTCGGGCCCAATACGCGCTTCCTGCTTGCCCAGCCGTTTCTCGGCGAGACGGCGCGCGCACTCGAGGATCGCGGCGCGACCCGACTCGACGCGCTGTTCCCGTTCGGCGCCGAGGGCACGACCGACTGGCTGCACGCCGCCGCCCAGGCGTTCGACGTCGACGCGATGCAGTTCCGGCGCACGATCGCGCCTGGCCGCGAACGCGCCAAGCGCGCGCTCGCGCATGCACGTCCGCTGCTCGAGGGACGGCGGATCAGCTTCCTCCCCGATTCCCAGCTCGAAATCCCGCTCGCGCGCTTTCTCGCGACCGAGCTCGGCATGATCCCGGTCGAGGTCGGCACGCCCTATCTTCACCGCCGCCACCTCGCGCGCGAACTCGCACTGCTCCCCGCCGCGACGCGGCTCAGCGAGGGGCAGGATGTCGATCGTCAGCTCGACCGCCTGCGTGCGGACCGCCCCGACCTCACCGTCTGCGGCCTCGGTCTTGCCAATCCGCTCGAGGCCGAGGGGCTGACGACGAAATGGGCGATCGAGCTCGTCTTCTCGCCCGTCCACGGCTTCGACCAGGCAGGCGACCTCGCCGACCTCTTCGCGCGACCGCTGCGGCGGCGCGACCTGCTGAGGGTGTGATGCAGCTGACCGTCTGGACCTATGAGGGACCACCCCATGTCGGCGCGATGCGGATCGCGACCGCGATGGAGGACGTGCATTATGTCCTCCACGCGCCGCAGGGCGACACCTATGCCGACCTGCTGTTCACGATGATCGAGCGGCGCGGCAAGCGCCCGCCGGTCACCTACACGACCTTCCAGGCGCGCGACCTCGGCAAGGATACCGCGGCCTTGTTCCAGACCGCGGCGCGCGATGCCTATGCGCGCTTCACGCCGGGCGCGATGCTGGTCGGCGCCTCGTGCACCGCCGAACTGATCCAGGACGATCCCGCCGGGCTGGTCGCGGCGATGGACCTGCCCTGCCCGGTCGTGGCGCTCGAACTCCCCAGCTATCAGCGCAAGGAGAATTGGGGCGCGGCGGAGACCTTCTACCAGCTCGTCCGGACCCTCGCGCCCAGCCCCGCGCCCAACCGGGCAAACGCGCGCCCGACCGCCAACATCCTCGGCCCGACCGCGCTCGGCTTCCGGCACCGCGACGATGTGATCGAAGTCCGCCGCATCCTCGATGCGCTGGGAATCGCCGTGAACGTCGTGGCGCCGCTCGGCGCGACCACCGCGGACATCGCCCGGTTGCCCGAGGCCGATTTCAACATCTGCCTCTATCCCGAGATCGCCGACACCGCTTGCCGCTGGCTCGCGCGCGAACACGGCCAGCCCGTCGTCACCACCGTGCCGATCGGCCACGGCGCGACGCGCGATTTCATCGCCGAACTGGCGGCGCTGACCGGGATCGATCCGACGGATGCATGCGACCTTGGCCACCTGCCCTGGTGGAGCCGCTCGGTCGACTCGACCTATCTGACGGGCAAGCGCGTCTTCATCTTCGGCGACGCCACCCACGCGATCGCCGCCGCCCGCGTCGCGCGCGACGAACTGGGGTTCGAGGTCGTCGGGCTCGGCTGCTACAACCGCGAATTCGCGCGCAACCTGCGCACCGCCGCGGCGCTCTACGGCGTCACGCCGCTGATCACCGACGATTATCTGGTCGTCGAGGAGGCGATCCAGGCGCTGCAGCCCGAACTGGTGCTCGGCACGCAGATGGAACGGCATATCGCCAAGCGGCTCCGAATACCGTGCGCAGTGATCTCTGCGCCCGTCCATGTCCAGGATTTCCCCGCACGCTATTCGC
Source organism: Sphingomonas sp. CFBP9019 (assembly GCF_034045155.1). NCBI lineage: Bacteria > Pseudomonadati > Pseudomonadota > Alphaproteobacteria > Sphingomonadales > Sphingomonadaceae > Sphingomonas > Sphingomonas sp. CFBP9019. Next base: position 69,157 of record NZ_JAXCWK010000006.1, read on the forward strand.
CGCAAATGGGGTTCGAGGGGGCAAACGTGCTGTTCGACACCTGGGTCCATCCGCTCGTGATGGGGCTGGAGGAGCATCTGCTGACGATGTTCCGCGACGATTTCGAGTTCAGCGACATAGCCGGCGCGAGCCATCTCGCGCCCCTCCCGGTGGCGCCCGAGCCCGCGCTGCAGGCGGTATCGCCCGAGGTCGCGCCCCGCCCCGTCCCTGACGCCAGCGCCCCGCGCGTCTGGTCCGCCGATGCCGAGAGCGAGCTGCTCAAGATCCCCTTCTTCGTCCGCGGGAAGGCGCGTCGCAACACCGAGCGATTCGCCGCCGAGCGCGACGTCGCGACGATCACGATCGACACGCTCTATGATGCGAAGGCCCATTATGCCCGATAGCGCCATCCGCCGCCCGGTCCCGCTGCATGTCGTGATCGTCACGCTCGACAACCATCTGTCGGGCGCCGCCGAACGCGCCGCCGCACGGTTCGCCGCGGACGATAGCGGGATCACGATCGGCTTCCACGCCGCGGCCGACTGGGATCGCGGCACCGGGTCGCTCGATCGCTGCATCGCCGATATCGGCCGCGCCGACATCGTCATCGCGACGATGCTGTTCCTCGACGACCATATCCGCGCGGTGCTCCCCGCGCTGACCGCGCGCCGCGAGGCCTGTGCCGCGATGGTCGGGCTGATGTCGGGCAGCGAGATCGTCCGGCTGACCAAGCTCGGCGACTATCGCATGGACAAGCCGGCCAGCGGTCCGCTCGCGCTGCTCAAGCGGCTGCGCGGATCGGCCAAGCCCGGCGCGTCGTCGGGCGCGGGACAGATGCGGATGCTGCGCCGGCTGCCCAAGATCCTGCGGTTCATCCCCGGCACCGCGCAGGACGTCCGCGCCTATTTCCTGACGCTGCAATATTGGCTGGCGGGCAGCGACGACAATGTCGTCGGCATGATCCAGGCGCTCGCCGGCCGCTATGCAGGCCACGCGGTCCGCGCCGCGGCGCCGCACGATTATCCCGAGGTCGGCGTCTATCACCCCGCGATCCCGGGCCGGATCGCCGACCGGGCGGACGCGCTGCCCGGGGTGGGGGGCTCGCGCGGCACGGTCGGGGTGCTGATGCTGCGCTCCTATCTGCTCGGCCGCGACACTGGTCATTATGACGGCGCGATCGCCGCATTCGAAGCGCGCGGGCTGCGCGTAATTCCCGCCTTTGCCAGCGGGCTCGACTCGCGCCCCGCGATCGAGCGCTTCTTCATGCGCGACGGCGTGCCGATCGTCGATGCGGTCGTCTCGCTCACCGGGTTCAGCCTGGTCGGCGGCCCCGCCTATAACGATGCCGAGGCGGCGGAAGCGATCCTCGCCACGCTCGACGTGCCCTATGTCGCGGCGCATCCGCTCGAATTCCAGTCGCTCCAGCAATGGGGCGCGGGCCGCCAGGGGCTGTTGCCGCTCGAGGCGACGATGATGGTCGCGATCCCCGAACTCGACGGCGCGGTCGTCCCGAGCGTGTTCGGCGGTCGCGCGGACGGATCGGGCGCGTGCAGCGGGTGCGCACGCCGCTGCACCTTCACCGAATTCGGGCTGACGCGCGAGATGCGCTCCTGTCCCGACCGCGCCGAGGCGCTGGCGGGCAAGGTCGCGCGGCTGGTCGACCTGCGCCGGTCCGAACGACGCGCGCGCAGGCTCGCGGTCGTGCTCTTCAACTTCCCGCCCAATGCCGGCGCGACGGGTACCGCGGCGCATCTCGCCGTCTGGGAATCGCTCCACGCCACGCTCACGGCGCTCGCGGCCGCGGGCTATGCGGTGGACGTCCCCGCCGACGTCGACGCGCTGCGCGAGGCGGTGCTCCACGGCAACGCCGCGCGCTACGGTGCCGATGCCAATGTCCATGCCCGCATCCCCGCCGACGATCATGTCCGCCGCGAGCCGCATCTGGCCGCGATCGAGGCGCAATGGGGCCCCGCCCCCGGCCGGCAGCAGAGCGACGGCGCGTCGATCCACGTCCTGGGCGCGCAGTTCGGGCAGGTGTTCGTCGGGATCCAGCCCGCCTTCGGCTATGAGGGCGACCCGATGCGGCTGCTGTTCGAGGATCGCTTCACCCCCACCCACGCGTTCAGCGCCTTCTACCGCTGGCTGCGCGAGGATTTCGCCGCCGATGCGGTCCTGCATTTCGGCACGCACGGCGCGCTCGAATTCATGCCGGGCAAGCAGGCGGGGTTGAGCGGCGACTGCTGGCCCGAACGGCTGATCGGCGATCTGCCCAACCTCTATCTCTATGCCGCGAACAATCCGTCCGAAGGGCTGATCGCCAAGCGCCGCTCGGGCGCGACGCTGATCAGCTATCTGACGCCGCCGCTCGCGGAAGCGGGGCTTTACAAGGGGATGACCGAGCTGAAGGCGCTGCTCGAGCGGTGGCGCTCGTCGCCGTCGGACGCGGAGCGCGACCTGCTCGATCCGATGATCGTCGCGTCGGCGGCTGCGCTCGATCTCGACGCGCGCAACCTCGATGCCCTGTCGGCCAATCTCTACGAAGTCGAACGCGAGCTCATTCCCTACGGGCTGCATGTGCTCGGCCAGCCGCTGCCCGAGGCGATGCGCGCGCAGATGATCGCCACGGGCGCCGATCCGTCGCTGTCGTCCGACAATCCCGAACTCGGCGCGCTGATCCATGCGCTCGATGCGGGGTTCGTCCGCCCGGCGCCGGGCGACGACGTACTGCGCAACCCCAAGGCCTTGCCGACCGGGCGCAATATCCACGGCTTCGATCCGTTCCGGATCCCCGGGAGCTTCGCGATGGCGCAGGGCCTCGCACAGGCCGACGAGGTGATCGCACGCCACACCGCGAGCGGCGCGGCCTTCCCCGAGACGCTGGCTATGGTGCTCTGGGGGACGGACAATCTCAAATCGGAGGGGACACAGATCGCGCAGGTGCTGGCGCTGATCGGTGCACACCCGCGGTTCGACGGCTATGGCCGGCTCGCGGGTGCCGAATTGATCGCGCTCGACGATCTCGGTCGCCCGCGGATCGACGTGATCGTCACGCTGTCGGGCATCTTCCGCGACCTGCTGCCGCTCCAGACGCGGATGATCGCGGAGGCCGCATGGCTCGCCGCGACCGCGGACGAACCGCTCGACCGCAACGCGGTGCGCCGTCACGCGCTGGCCTACGCTGAGCGGACCGGCTGCGATCTCGAAACCGCGGCGCTGCGCGTCTTTTCCAATGCCGAGGGCGCCTATGGCGCGAACGTCAACCTGCTGATCGACGATGGCGCGTGGAGCGATCCCGACGAGATTGCCGAGGTGTTCGAACGGCAAAAGGGCTATGCCTATGGCCGCACCGGCACCCCCGCGCGCCAGGCCGATCTGTTCAAGGCCGCGCTCGCCGGGGTCGACCTCGCCTATCAGAATCTCGACTCGGTCGAGCTCGGCGTCACCGATATCGACCATTATGTCGATGCGCTCGGCGGGATCAGCCGCTCGATCACGCGCGCACGTGGCAGCGCGGCCCCGGTCTATATCGTCGATGCGACGCAGGGCGCGACCAAGGTCCGGACGCTGTCCGAACAGGTCGAACTCGAGACGCGCACCCGGATGCTCAATCCGCTCTGGTACGAAGCGATGCTCAAGCACGGCTTCGAAGGCGTCCGCAATATCGAGGCGCACGTCACCAACACGCTCGGCTGGTCGGCGACGACCGGGGACGTCAGCCCCTGGGTCTATCAGCGGATCAGCGAGACCTATGTGCTCGACGACGCGATGCGCGAACGGCTGGCGACGCTGAACCCGAAGGCGTCGGCGCGTGTCGCCAACCGCCTGATCGAAGCGAGCGACCGGCATTTCTGGTCACCCGACGCAGCAACGCTGGCCGCACTCCATGCGGCGAGCGACGACCTCGAGGATCGCCTCGAGGGTATCACCGCGGTCGCGGCATAAGGACGATATCATGGCCCTGCTCGATCCCCCTACCCGCCCCGTTGCATCCCGACCCGATGGCGCGGGCAGCGTCCAGGTCCGGCTCGATCCCGCCGACCGGATCGGCTCCGCGAAGGTGTTCGCGATCTATGGCAAGGGCGGGATCGGCAAGTCGACGACCTCGTCCAACCTGTCCGCGGCATTTTCGCTGCTCGGCAAACGCGTGCTGCAGATCGGCTGCGATCCCAAGCACGACAGCACCTTCACGCTGACCAAGAAGCTCATGCCGACGGTGATCGACGTGCTCGAGACCGTCGAGTTCCACGCCGAGGAACTCCGGCCCGAGGATTACATGTTCGAAGGCTATAACGGCGTGATGTGCGTCGAGGCAGGGGGGCCGCCCGCGGGCACCGGATGCGGCGGCTATGTCGTCGGCCAGACCGTCAAGCTGCTCAAACAGCATCATCTGCTCGAGGAGACCGATGTCGTGCTGTTCGACGTGCTCGGCGATGTCGTGTGCGGCGGGTTCGCCGCCCCGCTGCAGCATGCCGAGCGCGCGGTGGTGGTCGCGTCGAATGATTTCGACAGCATCTTCGCGATGAACCGCATCGCCGCCGCAATCCAGGCCAAGGCGAAGAATTACGAGGTGCGGATGGCGGGCGTCATCGCCAACCGGTCCGCCGCGACCGACGAGATTGATCGCTACAATGCCGCCACCGGGCTGAAGCGCCTCGCGCATTTTCCCGATCTCGATGCGATCCGGCGCAGCCGCCTCAAGAAATGCACGCTGTTCGAAATGGAGCAGACGCCCGAGGTCGCCGCCGCGTGCGATGAATATAAGCGCCTCGCTGCGTTGCTCTGGTCGGGCTGCGATGCGCTCGACGCGATGCCGATGAAGGATCGCGACATCTTCGAATTTCTGGGGTTCGAATGATGGCCAGCCTGGTTCCCTCCACCGGCTATGCCGCGCGGCGCAACCGGCTCGAAACCTATTTCGACCGCACCGCATCGCAGACCTGGGCGCGGCTGACGTCCGATGCGCCCGTCAGCGGCATTCGCGCCACGGTCCGCGCCGGCCGCAACCGGATGCGCAAGACATTGCTGTCCTGGCTGCCCGCGGACATGACCGGACTGCGGCTGCTCGATGCGGGCTGCGGCACGGGCGCGCTGGCGGTCGAGGCGGCGCGGCGCGGTGCTTCGGTGGTCGCGATCGATCTCGCCGCCAGCTTGGTCGAGGTAGCGCGCGACCGGTCGCCGGCCGGGCTCGCGATCGACTGGCGTGTCGGCGACATGCGCGACGCTGCGCTCGGCATGTTCGATCATGTCGTCGCGATGGATTCGCTGATCCATTACCGCAGCACCGACCTCGTCGAGCTGGTGGAGACGCTGACCCGACGCACGCGCGGTTCGATGCTGTTCACCTTCGCGCCGTCGACCCGGCCGCTGGTCGTAATGCACGCGATCGGCACGCTCTTTCCCCGCGCCGACCGTGCGCCGGCGATCGAGCCCGTCCGCGAACGCGTCCTGCGCGGGCAGCTGCACGCGAGCGTCGGTCATGCGCGGATCGGTCGCGACGCGCGCGTCGCCAGCGGTTTCTACACCAGCCACGCGCTGGAGATGGTCGCCGCATGAACCGGCTGGTCGCCTTAAAGACCGGCGCATTCTGGGCGCGGCTCGGCACCCGGTTCCTGCCGTTCGCAGACGCGGCGACCGACGACCTGCCGCTCGGCCGTCTGCTGCGGCTGTCGCTGTTCCAGCTGTCGGTCGGGATGACCGCGGTGCTGCTGACGGGCACGCTCAACCGGGTCATGATCGTCGAGCTCGGCATGTCGACCAGCCTCGTCGCGGCGATGGTCTCGCTCCCGCTGCTGTTCGCGCCGTTGCGCGCGCTGATCGGGTTCCGCTCGGATCACCATGCCTCGCTGCTCGGGTGGAAGCGCGTGCCCTATCTGTGGTTCGGCACGCTCTTGCAGTTCGGCGGCCTGGCGATCCTGCCCTTCGCGCTGCTGGTCATGACCGGCGGCGGCACGGGCCCCGCGATCTTCGGGCAGATCGGCGCGGCGCTCGGCTTCCTGATGGTCGGCGCGGGGATGCACACCACGCAGACCGCGGGGCTGGCGCTCGCAACCGATCTCGCCCCCGACGATGCGCGGCCGCGTGTCGTTGCGCTGCTCTACGTCATGCTGGTCCTCGGTATGATGGTCAGCGCGATCGTGATCGGCCGGCTGCTTGCCGATTTTACCCCGACCAAGCTGGTCCAGCTGATCCAGGGCGCAGCGGTGCTGACCGTCGTCCTCAATCTGGTCGCGATGTGGAAACAGGAAGCGCGGGGGCCTCGCCCGGTCGTGCCCCGGCCCGATCGCCCGAACTTCGGCGCGATCTGGGCGATCTTCATCGCCCGCCCGCGCACGCTGCGGCTGCTCGTCGCGGTCGGGCTGGGCGCCGCGGCGTTCAGCATGCAGGACGTGCTGCTCGAACCCTATGGCGGACAGGTGCTCGGCATGACGGTCGGTGCGACCACCGCGCTGACCGCGCTCTGGGCGCTCGGCATGCTGGGCGGGTTCGCGCTCGCCGCCAGACGGCTTGGTGAGGGCGACGATCCGCATCAGCTGGCGGGCTTTGGCGGCGTGCTCGGCGTCACCGCGTTCCTGTGCGTGATCTTCGCCGGCGCGCTGTCGTCGGTCGCGTTGCTCGGCACCGGCGCGGCGCTGATCGGCTTTGGCGGCGGACTGTTCTCGGTGGGTACGCTGACTGCCGCCATGGCGATCGCCGACGCGGGGCCACTCGACGGACGCACCGGGCTCGCGCTGGGGGCCTGGGGCGCGGTGCAGGCAAGCAGCGCCGGCGTCGCGATCGCACTCGGCGCAGTCCTGCGCGACCTCGTCTCGGCGTCAGCGATGGCGGGGGCGTACGGCCCGACGCTGGCAACCCGGGTCACCGGCTATGCCGCGGTCTACGGCGTCGAAATCCTCCTGTTGCTCGGCACGCTCGTCGCGCTCGGCCCGCTCGTGCGCGGTCGGGGCGCCACCGTCGACGCGGTCGGCGAGCGGCCGGTGCCGCGTTTCGGTCTCAGCGAATTTCCGGTCTGAAGGGACGATCATGAACCCGCATCTGACATCCGGCATCGACGTCGCGCTCCTGGTCCTCTGGGCGTTCGCCTTGTTCTTCCTCGTGCTCGTCTTCTACCTGCGCCGCGAGGACCGTCGCGAGGGCTATCCGCTCGAGGACGAACTGACCGGCCGGCTCGATACGGTCGGTGGCCCGCTGCATACCGCCTCGACCAAGTCGTTCCTGCTGCCCTTCGGTCGCGGCCGCGTCACCGCGCCGACCCAGGGGCGCGAGCCCGTCGACATCGCCGCGCGGCGCACCGACCGGTTTGCGGGCGCGCCCTATGCGCCGACCGGCAACCCGCTCGTCGACGGCATCGGCCCCGCCGCCTGGGCCGAGCGCGCGCGGCATCCCGATCTCGACATGGAGGGGCATCCGCGGATCGTCCCGCTTAGCGTGGCGTCGGACTATGCGGTCGCGGTCGGCGATCCCGACCTGCTCGGCTGGCCGATGTTGGGCGCGGATGGCGTGGTCGCGGGGACGATCGACGATCTGTGGATCGACCGCGCCGACCGGCTGATCCGCTACATGCAGGTATCGGTCGGTGGCCGCGCGGTGCTCGCACCGATGATGATGGCCAAGGTCGATCGTCGCCGCCGCCGCGTCGTCATCGACGCGCTGCTCGCCAGCCAATTCGCCGACGTCCCGCCGATCGAGGCCGCCGACCGGATCACGCTGTACGAGGAGGAGCGCGTCCAGGCCTATTTCGGCGGCGGCTATCTCTATGCCACGCCCGCACGTCAGGAGCCGCTGCTGTGACCGAGCATGACGTCGAACCGATCCCCGGCCTTCCCGGGGTGCCACCGCCGGGTGAGCGGATCCTGTGGCAGGGATCACCCGACTGGCGGGCGCTCGCGCGCACCGCCTTCCACACCCGGCTGGTCGCGGCCTATTTCGCGGCGCTGACCCTGTGGGCGTTGGCGGAGGCCGGACGGCAGGGGATCGACGGTCCGCGGGACCTCGTCGGAGCGGCGATGACCGCGATCGTCGGGCTGCTGGGGGTCGCGCTGCTCCACCTGCTCGCCTGGGGCGCGGCGCGGACGACGCTCTATACGCTGACCACGCGCCGCGTGGTGCTGCGGATCGGCATGGCGCTGCCCAAATGCATCAACCTGCCGCTCGCGCTGATCGGCGCGGTCGATCTCGCGGAGCGCGCCGACGGGACCGGCGACATGCCGCTGACGGTCACCGGCCGCTACAAGCTCGGCTATCTCGCCTTGTGGCCGCACGCCCGGCCCTGGCGGATCGTCACGCCCCGGCCGATGCTCCGCGCCGTGCCCGAGGCGGCGACCGTCGCCGCGCTGATCGCCCGGACCTGCCTGACGGTGCACCCGGCAGGGCAGTTGGCGGCTTCCGAGACAACCCAAAATGCTCCTGTCGACAGCGTCTTCGCCAAGGCGCAGGCGGCATGAGCGGCACGCACCGCCATCCGGACCTCGTCCCGCGCACCACGCTCATCGGCGCCGGCGCGTTGCTCGCCTTCACGCTCGCGGCGACCAGCATCGTCCGGATCGCGAACATTGCCCCGGCGGCCTCGCCCGTCCTGATGCGCGAACAGGCCAAGATCGCCCCCGTCGCGTCGCGCGACCTGCGCTTCGTCGACCGCGCCGATGGCTCGGTGGTGATTGGCAATGCGCGCGGCGGGACCGTGGCGGTGATCGCGGCGGGGCAGAAGACGGGATTCGTCCGCGGCGTGATGCGCGGGCTGGCGCGCGACCGGCGCGCGCGCGGAATCGACAACCGCCCCCCCTTCACGCTGACGCTCTGGCGCGACGGCGAATTGTCGCTGACCGACACCGCGACGGGCCGGACGATCGAGCTCAGCGCCTTCGGCCCGACCAACCGCGCGACCTTTGCCGCGCTGCTCCCCGCACAGGCGCCCGGGACATGACGCTATTGCGGTCCACCCGGTTCGACACGCCCTGCCGCGTCGAGATCGAGCATAGCGACGCGTTCCTCTGCGCGCATGTCGTGCTCGCGGGCGATGTCGCGATCGGGCCCGGCGACCGGGTCCGGGTGCACGGCGCACCGATCCGGGTCGGTTTCGGCGAGCGCTGCGTGGTCGATCGGATCGCGACGGTCGAACGCGCGGGTCTGGCCGGGCGGCTCTGGACGCAGTTCGCCGGCCATTTCGCGATGACGGAATTATACGAGGTCAGCTTTTCGGATCGGACGATAGCATGAACAGGATCACCACCCTCGCCCCCGCGCCGCTCGCCGCCGCCCCCGCCGCGTCGCCTGCGCCCTTGCTCGATACACTCGCGATCGCCCGCGCAGACACCGTCCTGTCGCCCCGCTTCTATACCACCGATTTCGCGGCGATGGACCGGATCGACGTCTCGGCGGTGCGCGGCGAATGGGATGCGCTGATCGGCGAGATGGCGAGCGATCCCAACCGCCTCCACTTCAAGCGCACCGCCGCATTCGACGGCGTGATCGAAAGCCTCCCCGACGGCCTCCGCGAAGAATTCACCGATTTCCTCGTCAGTTCGCTGACCGCCGAATTCTCCGGCTGCATCCTCTATGCCGAGATCGCCAAGCGTGTGACCAACCCCGACGTCAAACAGCTGTTCAAGTTGATGAGCCGCGACGAGAGCCGCCATGCCGGCTTCATCAACGACACGCTCAAGGATGCAGGCATCGGCGTCGATCTCGGCTTCCTCACGCGGACGAAGAAATACACCTATTTCCGGCCGAAATTTATCTTCTACGCGACCTATCTCAGCGAGAAGATCGGCTATTCGCGCTACATCACCATCTACCGGCACCTCGCCCGGCATCCCGAGCTGCGCTTCCACCCGATCTTCGACTGGTTCGAACTTTGGTGCAATGACGAGTTCCGCCACGGCGATGCCTTTGCGATCCTGATGCGCACCGATCCGAAGCTGCTGCGCGGCGTCAACCAATGGTGGATCCGCTTCTTCCTCGTCGCGGTCTATGCGACGATGTACGTGCGCGATCACAACCGGCCCGCCTTCCACAAGGCGCTGGGGATCGACCCGACCGACTATGACATGCGCGTCTTTTCGATCTGTTCGGCGATCACGCGGCAGGTGTTCCCGGTCGTACTCGACACCGACAGCCCGCGCTTCCGCGCCGGGCTCGAGCGGATGCGGCGGATCGCGGGGGCGATCGACGCGGCCAAGGCGCGCGGCGGCGTGGTCGGGCAGATCCAGCGGCTCGGCCTGACTGCCGCCGCCGCTGTCAGCTTCGTCTGGCTGTATCTCACGCCGGTCAAGCGCAACACCGCGCCCGCGACGGTGCGGCTGGTCCCGGCGTGGTGAGCGTTCCCCCGCTACTTTTCGCGCTGCTGATGTGGTTTATCGGGACTGCCGCGGTGGTCTGGCTCGACAGCCGCCCCGCGGCGACGTTCCGCACCAGCCTGACGCTGGCCGGGCTGGTCGCGATCGCCGCGGTCGCGCTGGTCGGGTCGATCGCCGACGATGCGAGCGCCGGCGCCGCCTATACCGGGTTCGCGGCGGCGATCCTGATCTGGGGCTGGCACGAAATGAGCTTTCTCATGGGGGCGGTCGCGGGTCCGCGTCGCACCGAATGTCCGCCCGACGCGACCGGCTGGCCCCGCTTCCGCGCCGCGACCGCCACCGTGATCCATCACGAGCTCGCGATCGCCGCGACCGCGATCCTGCTCTTCGCGGTCAGCTGGGGCGGGCCGAACCAGGCCGCGCCGCTCACCTTCCTGCTGCTGTTCGTGTTGCGGCTGTCGGCCAAGTTCAACCTGTACCTGGGCGTGCCCAATCTCAGCGACGAGGTGTTTCCCGCGCATCTGGCTTATCTCAAAAGCTATTTCCGCAAGCGCCGGCTGAACGCGCTGTTCCCGGTCTCGATCCTGGCCAGTGGCGCAACCGCCGCCTGGGCCTGGACGGTTGCGGAAGCCGCCCCCGCCGGCAGCGGCGCTGCGGCCGCGGGTGCGCTGCTCGCGGGGCTGGCGGTTCTCGGGCTCGTCGAGCATCTGTTTCTGGTCCTGCCGATGCGCGATGCGCGCCTCTGGCGCTGGGCCGCTTCCTCCACACGAGCGGCACAGGCCGCCATCACCGACGGACGGGGACGATCGCATGGACTATGAGGCATTTTTCGAAGGCGAACTCGCGGCGCTCCGCGACGATGGGCGCTACCGGGTGTTTGCCGAGCTCGAGCGCACTGCCGGCGCCTTTCCCGCCGCCGAACAGGTCATCCGCCGGACCCGGCGACCGGTGACGGTGTGGTGCTCGAACGATTATCTCGGCATGGGCCAGCACCCCGCGGTGCTCGAGGCGATGCATGCGACGATCGACCGGTGCGGCGCGGGCGCGGGCGGGACGCGCAACATCTCGGGGACGACCCACAGCCATGTGCTGCTCGAGGCCGAACTGGCCGATCTCCACGGGAAAGAGGCGGCGTTGCTCTTCACCTCGGGCTATGTCTCGAACTGGGCTGCGCTCGGCACGCTCGGCGCGCGGCTGCCCGGCTGCGTGATCCTGTCCGACGCGCTCAACCATGCGTCGATGATCGAGGGCATCCGCCACAGCCGCGCCGAGGTGCAGGTCTTCACGCACAACGACCCTGCGGATCTCGATCGCCGGCTGTCGCAAATCGATCCGTCGCGGCCCAAGATCGTTGCCTTTGAAAGCGTCTATTCGATGGATGGCGACATCGCGCCGATCGCCGAACTGCTCGACGTCTGCGAGGCGCATGGCGCATTGTCCTATCTCGACGAGGTGCACGGGGTCGGTCTCTATGGTCCGCGCGGCGGCGGCGTTGCCGAGCGCGAGGGGCTGATGGACCGGGTCACGGTGATCGAGGGGACGCTCGGCAAGGCCTTTGGCGTGATGGGCGGCTATATCGCCGCGTCGGCGGCGCTGTGCGATTTCGTCCGCAGCTTCGCCAGTGGCTTCATCTTCACCACCGCCCTCCCCCCCGCGCTCGCCGCGGGCGCGACCGCGAGCATCCGCCACCTCAAGGTGAGCCAGGTCGAGCGTGCGCGGCACCGCGATCGCGTCGCGACCGTCCGCCGCCGGCTCGACGCCGCCGGGATTCCCACGGTCGACAATCGAAGCCATATCATCCCGGTAATGGTCGGCGATGCGCACAAGTGCAAACGGATCAGCGACTGGCTGCTCGAACATCACGGCATCTATGTCCAGCCGATCAATTACCCGACCGTCCCCGTCGGCACGGAACGGCTCAGGCTGACGCCGTCGCCGGTGCATAGCGATGCCGATATCGACACGCTGGTGACCGCGCTCAGCGAGATATGGTCGCAATGCGCGCTGGCGCGGCGGGCGATGGCGGCCTGACCGGGTGCCGTCGGCGTCTAAAAGGCGCCGACGGCTCTGGACCGCCGCCGCCGGGCGTCACGCCGCCAGGTGTTTGTGCATCCGCCAGCGCCCAAGCGCGACAAGCGCGATCACCACGGGCACCGCCGCCGCCGTGGCGACGTCATGATGGACGCCTGGAATGGCCGTCAGCAGATAGCCGATGAGCGACACCAGATAATAGCTGATCGCGACGACGGAGAGGCCCTCGACCGTCTGTTGCAGCCGCAGCTGCACCGTCGCGCGACGGTCCATCGACAAGAGGAGGTCGCGATTCTGCTTGCTGAGCGCGATGTCGATCCGCGTCCGCAGCAGCTCGCTCGTCCAGGCCGCGCGCTGCGACAGATCCTCGAGCCGGGCCGAGAAGGAATCGCAGGTCCGGACCGCCGGCACCAGCCGCCGTTCGGTAAAATCGCCCAGTGTCTGATAGCCGCGCACCCCGCCGATCCGCAGGCTGGCAAGACGGTCGGTGCTCAACTGCGCATAGGCGCGCGTCGCGCTCATCCGATAGCGTGTCTCGGCGACGAGCCGGGCGAGCCGGGCGGACAGGTAGGTCAGCTCGTCGAGCAGCCGGTCGTCTTCGGATGTCCGTTCGGAGACCGCCTGGGTCAGATGCGCCAGACGCGATTCCAGATCCGTGACGCTCGGCGTCAGCCGCTGCGCCAGCGGCAGGCCGAGCAGCGCCATGTTCCGGTAATTGCCCAGTTCCTGAAGCCGCATGACGAGCTGCGCCGGTTCGTCCCGCTCGAGGCCTCGGTCGAGCACGAGCAGCCGGCCATAGCCGTCGGGGTTGAGCCGGAAATCCGACACGATCCGCGCTGCCCCGTCCGCGACATCGCACAGGATCGTCGCTTCCGATGCAAACCAGCGTTCGAGATCGTCAGGTGTCGGATCGCCCGCCGCGCGCGGCACCAGCGCGATCTGCGTTGCCCGGATGATCGCACCGGGCAGGTCCTTGAATATGGCCGACAGCGCGGGCTCGAACGGGCCGGGATCGAACAGCGACGGCGCGTATCGCGACGGCGTGCCGGCGGCGGCCCCGGCCCTGGCTTCTGCCCCAGCCTCAGTCTCGCCCGCACCGCCGCGCAACAGCGTATAGGTCGCGAATTCCGTATGGCGCTCCCACACCAGTGTCACCGGCCCCAGCCCCAGCACGCCATATTTCCCCGCCACGGGGACGATCTCGCGGCCCTGCTCGGCCAGCGCCGCGATATGCGCGCGGGCTGCGTCCGCTGCAGCCTCCTCGATCACGGTCACGATCTGCACCAGCCGGCACGGCGCGGCAAAGCGCGGCAGTCGCCGAAGGTGCATCTCCTCGGCTAGCGCCGCGCGCAACGGGTGATTGTGCATCGTCAGGCCCGCCCGGCCGATAGCGGTGAGATCCGCGCCCCCGGCGGCGCGGACCGCATCACTTTGCGTCCGTCATCGCCGCCGGCCGGGCAAAGGCGGCTGGCACCGCGACGCCGGCGCCCGGTCCACCCTCGGGCACCGCGCGGGCGATCGACGCGCCCCTCAGGATCGGCGCCTGGTCGATCATGCTGACCCCGCCCAGCGGCTTGTTGATGCCCTGGTGACAGGTGGTGCAGTTCACCTTGTAGGGATCGCCATGCGGCCCCTTGCGACTGGCCGGGAAGATCGGTTGCAGCGGTGTGATGTAGGTCTGGTTGATGTCGCGGACCATGCGGATACCGTAATAGGCCGTGCCCCGCTGCGCACTGCTGAGGTTCCACGAACGGAACGACTGGCTGTTGTGGCAATAGGTGCAATTGACCCCCAGCGCGCCGCTGACATGCATCATCAGCCCATAGGATTTCTCCGCCGCCTTGATCGAGACGATGTGGTTGGCGTTCGGGAACGCGCTGCTGCTGGCGACCCGGATCTGCGCCCGGCCGCCGAGATATTCGGCAAACGGATCATAGGGCAGCGACGCATAGCCGACATTCGGGTTCGGCGCGTTCTGGCCATGCCGGTTGCCCAGCACCTTGCCGGGCTCGGGCGTCCCCTCGGCGATCGCCCATTTATACGCGGGCACCGCATTGCCGCGATGGCAGGTGTAACAGGTCACCCCGGTCTGCTTGACATGGCTCGCCCAGCGACCGTTGATCGCCTGAGTCATCTGCAGCATCCGGCGCGCGACGATCTTGGTGTATTTCTCGTCCGACGCCATGTTTTCCGGATTGTGGCAGTAATTGCACCCCTGTTCGGGCGGCGCGACCCACTGGGTCATCTCGGCCATCAGATGGTCGAACCGTTCGCGGCCCAGCCCGGCGAGCACCTTCACATTCTCATAGCTCTCGCCCGCCGTGGGACCGCCCTCGGGCGGCAACGGATAGGGCGCTTCGGGTATCGCACTGGCCGCCGCGATCAGCTTGGGGTTGATGATCTGGTTCAGTCCGGCGCCGCGATAGCCCGTCTGCGTGGCTGTCTTGGGGCCGATCTCGCACCCCCCGAGCAGGACGAGCGCCACGCCGAGTACCATTGTCTTGGTGGGCGCCTTGGTGGGCGTCTTGGTGGGTAATGCGGTCATCGTACACCTCCCGGGAGCAAGGCGGGATCGACGACGCCGGTGTCCGGATAACCCGGCGCATAGCCGTGCAGCACCGCCCAGAGATACCAGTTGTCGACCACGGTCCCGGTCAGCAGGATCCCGATCGCGCCCGTCAGCGGGGTGAGCACCGCGAACCACCAAGCCCAGCGATGAATCGACTCGGCGGTTGCGTTGAACCCCATCGTCCAGCGCCAGAACAGCGCGCCGCGCTCGAACGCGGTGCCGCGGTCGGTGATCTGCTCGATCTCGCGTTCGCCGCCATAGCGGCCGATCGCCAGCACCGTCGCGCCGTGCATCGCGAACAGCATCGTCGAGCCATAGAGGAACGCGATCGAGAGGCAGTGGAACGGGTTGTAGAACAGATTGCCGTAACGGATCGAAAAGGCGGCGGTCCAATCGAGATGCGGGAAGATGCCGAACGGCACCGCCTCCGCCCAGCTGCCCATCAGCATCGGCCGGATGAAGCCGAGTGTCAGGATCAGCAGGATCCCCGCCGCGAACGCCCAGGCGACATGCGTCCCCATGCCGAGCGCGCGCGCGCGTAGGTACGTCCGCACGAACCACAGGATCAGCGACGCGCTCATGAAGAAGCCCGCCATCTGCCACCAGCCGCCTTCGGCAAGCGGCATCAGCAGCTTGAACCCCCATTGCGGGCCGGGCGGCTCGAGCGCGAGCCAGGGCAGCTGGCGCGCGAACTGGACCGGATCCCAGTTGACGCTGGCGGCCATGTTCAGCCCGATGATCTCGAACGACAGGAACGCACAGATCAGCGAGGCGAGGCCCAGCCTGCCGAGATAGATCGGACCGATCTGGGCCGCACCGAGCTTGCCCATCCAGTAATTATAGGTCCCCGTGCCGACCCGTGGGAAGCTGCCCGGGGGAAGTCGCGGTCCCGCCTCGAGCGGACCGCGCAGCTGCACCTGGGTGAACATGTTCTGATAGCGCGCCATCGCCATACCCCCTTCAGGACCAGATCGGCAGGTTGAGCCACCACGTCCACCATTCGGGCCAGCCGCGCGTCCAGAGCGGCCCCGAGATGATGATGCAGATCGCGCTCCAGAACCCCGCTGACAGCGCAAGGAACAGGCCCAGCCGGTGGATGCCGAGCGTCCCGATCGAATAACCGATCGTGTCGCGGAAGAACGCGTCCTCATATTCCGGCGACTTGACCGGTTCGCCCTCCGCCGGGTTGACCGCGGACAGCACGAGCGCGCCGTGGAACGCCAGCGCGCCCCCGGTCGTGAAGAAGAAGCTCACCGCGAGCATGTGCGCGGGATTGTAGTGGAAGTGGAGATATTGGTAGCCGGTGTTCGACACCCAATCGAGATGGCTGAAGATCCCGTACGGAAAGCCGAAGCCCCATGCGCCGAGCAGCCATGGTCGGACGACGACCAGCGAGACATAGGCGAAGATCGCGAAGCCATAGGCAAAGGGCACGTGATAGCCCATGCCGAGCTTGTTGCAGATCTCGACCTCGCGCAGCGCCCAGGACACGAAGGCCACGATCGCGCAGATCGTGATGACCTGCCAGAACCCGCCCTCGCGCAGCGGCGCCAGCCCCAGGCCATAGGCGATGTCGGGCGGCGCGATGCTGATCAGCCAGGGATTCCAGCTCGGCCCGAGCGAGGCGGCGTAGAAGATCAGCAACGTGCCGAGCAACGCGGAGATCGCGGTCGTGACGCCGAAGAAGCCGACGTAAAAGGGCCCGACCCAGAAGTCGAACAGGTCGCCGCCAAGCAGCGTCCCGCCGCGCACCCGGTATTTTCGCTCGAAGCTCAACAGCGCCATGGCACGTCTCCGTTTCCCCGTTTCGTCACGGCATCCCGTCACGCCGTCCCATCACCCGTGCCGATCGGCCGGGGTCGGGACTGCGGTGGAGCCAGGGGGTATGGGAGGACGGGTTCGGTCTGCCCCCGTCCTCCGCAACCGCCGATCGTCGCATCAACTGCCCGCGGGCGCGGTGACGGCGGGCGCTTTGTGCGGGCCATCGAGCCAGTTGAAGCGATCGGTGCTGAGCAGGATGAAGTGGATCAGCAATGCCAGCACCAGTAGGAACGTGAACAGAGCGACGAGCGAACGCCGCGGATCGAAGATCAGCCAGATTCTCCACATGACGTGGTTCCTCTCATTGGTTTGCGATTAGGGCGTGCGGCTCAAAACCAGGGGCGCCAGTTCCAGACCAGGAAATGCGCGATGACCGCGACGACGGTGAAGATCAGGAAGCTGGTGATGAACAGCTTGTGAAATTCCTTGGCCTCTTCGGGCGTGAGGTAGGTGCCAAGCCCCATCCTCTCGTCCTTGTCTCTCAGGTCGCTCATGATGACGTCTCCGTTGTTCCCGAGGAGAAGGGGAGCGTGAAACGCGCTCCCTGGATCCAGGCGGACCGGATGCCCGCGAGGAAGGAGTCACCCGCATCGGCACCGCTCGGGCCGGACGGGAAAGGCAGTGCCGGGGTCATCGCCCGCGGCTTTCGGTGATCGCGTGCGCGAGGCGGTCCGTGCTGATCGACGCTTCGCCCGCGCGGCGCGCGCCGCGTTCGGCCGCGTCGCGGATGCGCTTGGCGGCGGAGATCCGCACCAGCACCGGTTCGCGCTCGATCACCGCGTCGAGCGCGGCCTTGGCATCGTCGTCCCAGGCCACGTCGCGCTCGATCCGCGCCGGCGTCGCCTCGACCTGATCGAGCTGCCCCGCGAGCGGAAGGATGTGGAAAAGCGCGTCGAACAGCGCGTTGCACACTTCCTGGATCAGATAGGTCGCGCCGGCATAGCCCATGAACGGCGTACCGGTGTGCCGGCGGATCACCGCGCCGGGGAAGCTCGCCGGGATGTAGACACCCCGCGCGCCGGCCTCGGCCATGTACATCCGCTCGTTGAAGCTGCCGAAGACGATCAGCGGCGGATTGCTCCGGATCGCCTCGATCACCGCCTGGTTGTCGGGCTTCACCCCCGCCGAGCGCGCGAACGCGAAGTGACAAGGCAGTCCCATGTCGGTTTCTAGGAAGTTGCGAATACCCCGTGCGTAGGTTTCGGTCGCGACGATGCCGAAGCTCGCGGTGCCGAAGAAATCCTGCGTGACCGAGCGCCAGAGATCCCAGAGCGGCTTGATCGTCGTGTGCTTCTCGCGCGCGATGAACGGTTCGGGATCGAGCCCGAGCAGCTCGCCGAGTTTGCGCAGGAACAGCGTCGTGCTCTCCAGCCCGATCGGCGCCTGCAGATAGGGCCGTTCGAGCACCTCGCACAGTCCGCGTCCGAACTCGCGGTACAGGCAGACATTGACCTGCGCGTCGGCGAGCTTGCGGACATCGGCGAGATGGCTGCCGAGCGGGAAGACCATGCCCACAGTCGCGCCGATCCCCTCGATCAGGCGGCGGATCTCGGCGAGATCGGAGGGCATGTTGAAGCTGCCGTACATCGGCCCGATGATGTTGACCCTGGGGCGCTCGCCGGGCTTGGGCGGACGCGGCGCGGGGACTTTCTTCGGGCCGAACTGCGTCCACAGCCAGGTCAGCGCGCGGTCGCCCGACTGCCACTGATCCTCGTCAATCGTGCGCGGCAGGAAGCGCTGGATGTTGGTGCCCTCGGGCGTGACGCCGCCGCCGATCATCTCGGCGATCGACCCTGTCACCACCACCGCGGGCAGGTCCGGGTCGAGCGTCGCCCAGGCGCGCTTCATCGCGCCTTCGGTGCCGTCGCGCCCGAGCTCCTGTTCGCCAAGGCCCGTGACGACGATCGGCAGTTCGTGCGGCGGCAGCGCGTCTGTATAATGGAGCACCGAGGTGACCGGGAGATTCTCGCACCCCACCGGCCCGTCGATGATCACCTGCAATCCCTTGATCGCGGTGAAGGCATAGACCGCCCCCCAATAGCCGCCCGCGCGGTCATGATCGAGGATGAGGGTCATACCCCGACGCTTTCTTCGGCCTTCGCCGCAGCGATGCGTTTGGCGGCGTATTTCGCCTTGAATTCGGGCCGGTCGACCGGCGTGTCTTCCCACACACCTGCGGTCGCGCCCGTGCCGACACCGTCGAAGAACGCGGTCATCCGGTCGAACCGCGCCTGGTTGGCAAGCGCCGCGTTGACGACCAGCGCAAGGCTCCCCGCCCCCGCCGGCCCCATCAGCGGCCGCGCCGAGATAAGGTTGGTGAAATACAGCGCCGGGATCGCCTTCTGCTTGGCGTGCTGCACCACCGGCGTGGTGCCGATCGCGAGATCGGGGCCGAACGCGTCGACCGCGGCAAGATCCTGTTCGAGGCTGGCGCGATACTGGACCTGCACGCCGCGGCTCACCAGCCAGTCGCGATCGGGTTCGGACCAGGGCGTGCGCGGGCAGGCGGTGCCGACATAGGGCACGTCCGCGCCGCTTTCGATCAGCAGCCGCGCGACGAGCAGTTCGGAGCCTTCATAGCCCGACACGGTGATCCGCCCGGCGATCGGCCGCGCGGCGAGTGCGCCCTGGATCGCGGGGAGGAAGCGGTTCTTCGCGGCATCGACCTTGTCCTGCGCGATCCCGCACGCCGCGCCGATCGCGTCGAGCCACGCCGCGGTGCCGTCCGCGCCGACCGGCGCCGAGCCGACCACCGTCCGCCCCGCTGCCTCAAATTCGCGCACGCTGGCGGTGTAGAAGGGGTGTATTGCGGCCACCACCGCGCAATCGAGCGCCGCATAGAGCTCGCGCCATTCGCGGATCGGGACGACCGGGCCGGCCGCAAGCCCCAGCGGTTCGAGCAATAGCCCGATTCCTGGCGGGTCAGCGGGGAACATCTCGCCAAGGAGAGTCACGCTCGGCCGGTCCGGTCGTTGCTTTGGCGCGGCGACGGGGCCGCTCTCGGCCTCCTTGCGCGCATAGGCGAGCATCGCCCCCGCCAGCACGTCCTTCGCCTCGGCATGCGTCGGCACGCCGAAACCGGGAACGTCGATCCCGATGATCCGCACGCCATTGATCTGGTCGGGGAGCAATTGCAGCGGCACGCCCGACGCGGTCGGCACGCAGAGATTGGTCACGATGATCGTGTCGTACAAAGCCGGATCGGCGAGCTGGTGGACCGCGTCGCGGATGTCCTCGAACAATTTGCCGGTCACCAGCGTCTCGGACGAGAAGGGCACATAGCCGACGCTGCGTTTCGCACCGTAGAAATGCGAGGTGAAGGTCAGGCCGTAGACGCAGCACGCCGAACCCGAGAGGACGGTCGCGGTGCGGCGCATGCGAAGGCCAACGCGGAGCGATCCGAAGGCTGGGCACATGGATTGCGGCTGGTCGTGCGGGCCTTTTGGGTAGTCGGCGTCGTAGCGCGCGAGGATGTCGGATTTTCCGGCCAGTTCCGCGGCTTCGCGGAGGGTTGGCGCGCTACTGCACTTGAGCCCCTCCCCTTCAAGGGAGGGGTTGGGGTGGGGCAGTTCAGCAGACACGCCGCCGGAAGCAGGCACGGCCCCACCCCCAACCCAGTGAGGCGGTTCTTGGCCCTGTCCGGGGGACAGGGCTGCCGCCTCACTCCTGAAGGGGAGGGGCTTCGAAGCAGAAGAAGGAAGTCCCAGCTCAGACGGCATCGTACACGACCTCGAGCGTCGGCTTGGCCACATAGGCCACCCCGCGCATGTCCGCCTGGCTCGCAGGCTTCAGCGCATAATCCGCGCCCGTCACATCCGCCGAGAACAGCCCGAGCAACCCGTCCTGGTCGAGCGGTGTCGGACGCAGCGGCGGGGCTTCGGCGACATTGACCGCAAGCTCCTCGAACAGGCTCGCCCATTGCCCGCCGGGCTTGCCGATGATCTGGTAGTTCGCGCTCTTCTTGCGGATGTCCTCGTTCGCGGGGATCGCAGTCAGCACCGGGATGCCGACCGCGGCGGCGAACGCCTGCGCCTCGCCCGTGCCGTCGTCCTTGTTGAGGATCATCCCCGCGACGCCGACATTGCCGCCCATCTTGCGGAAATATTCGACCGCCTTGCAGACGTTGTTCGCGACATAGAGCGACTGCAGGTCGTTCGACGCGACGACGATCACCTTCTGGCACATGTCGCGCGCGATCGGCAGGCCGAAGCCGCCGCACACCACGTCGCCCAGGAAGTCGAGCAGGACATAGTCGAAGCCCCATTCGTGGAACCCGAGTTTCTCGAGCGTCTCGAACCCGTGGATGATCCCGCGCCCGCCGCAGCCGCGCCCGACCTCCGGGCCGCCCAGTTCCATCGCGAACACCCCGTCGCGCTGGAAGCAGACGTCCTCGATCCCGATCTCCTCGCCCGCGAGCTTCTTGCGCGAGCTGGTCTCGATGATCGTCGGGGTCGACTTGCCGCCGAACAGCAGTGAGGTGGTATCGCTCTTGGGATCGCAGCCGATCAGCAGCACGCGCTTGCCCTGCTGCGCCATCATGTAGCTGAGGTTCGCCAGCGCGAACGACTTGCCGCTGCCGCCCTTGCCGTAGATCGCGATGATCTGCGTGTCCTTGGTGACCGGGCCGGTCGGGACCGGATCCGGCTCCTGTTCGGCCTCGCCGCGCAGGGGTCCGGGATCGAACATGCTCATAGCGCTCTCCAGTCGAGGACCATCTTGACGCAATCGGGGTCGGTGAAGGCCTGCGGATAGGCGTCCATCGCCTCGCCGGCCGGTCTGGTGTGGCTGATCAGGCCGTCGAGCTCGAGCAGCCCGGTCTCGATCAGCGCGAGCACCGCGGCGATGTCCGCAGGGGTGAATTCGGCCGCGACCCGCATCCGCGCCTCGCGCAGGAATGCCGGCGGGAAGGCGAAGTACAGCCGATCGTAGAAGCCGGCCAGCACCACCTCGCCGCCCTTGCCGAGCCGCGCGAAGGCGAGGTCGAGGATATCGGCGGTCCCGCTCGCGTCGCAGATCGTGCGATAGTCGCAGCGCTCGTCGTCGGCCGGGTCGATCACGCGGTAGCCGGACCCGATCCGACGCGCCGGCTGGACCTCCCACACCGTCGGCGCACCCGCCCCCGAGGCGACCGCGATCCGCGCGATCAGCTGTCCTAATATGCCGTGACCGACGATCAGGTCGGGCGCGCCGCCGACCGCGATCGCGTGGTGCGCGGTGGCGGCGAGTGCGAGCAGCACGCCGTTGCGCCCGAGAGTCGCGTCGATCGGCACCGCGCGCGCACCGGGCAGGATCACGCGCCGGGCTGCCCCTCCGAACAAGCCGCGCGCCTGGCGATAGCAATTGGCGCCGGGGACGAAGACATATTCGCCGATCCGCGCGCGCGCATCGACACCGGCATCGACGATCCGCCCGACCGATTCATATCCCGGGACCAGCGGATAGCCCATACCGGGAAATTCGGGCATCCGACCGCTCCACAGCAGCCGTTCGGTGCCGGTGCTGATCCCGCTCCAGTCGATCTCGACGCACAGATCGGCATCGCCCATCGGCGTGAGCGACAGCGTGCGGAGCGCAAGCCTTTCCGGCGCTTCCAGTATGACCGCCAGTGCGTCCATACGTCCGTTGCCCACCGCTCCGTCCTCCATCAGATCATGGCCGTAATCTGCTCTAGACAGATAAGGTTGTCAACTTGATTGGACACATTATCGTGTCGCGGTGATCACACAGGCGATGAGCGGCAGCGCGGTGCGCCGGGTGCGGACCTGGCCGAAGCCCGCGGCGTGCAGCATCGCGCGGATCTCCGCGACACTGCGCGGTCGCCCGGTGCCCATGGCGAGCAGGTAGAAGCCGAAATACGCATCGCCGGACCGCTCCGCACCGGGCGTCTGCGCCATCGGTTCGGCGATCAGCAAAGTCCCGCCGGGGGGCAGCGCGGCATGGATACGACGCAGCAACGTCAGCGCCACCGCGTCGTCATGATCATGCAGGACGCGCACCAGCGTGATCAGATCATAGCCCTCGGGGAGCGGATCCGCGAGAAAATCGCCGCCGTGCAGCGTCGCGCGCGTCCCCAGCCCCGCCGAGTCGAACCGCCCACGCGCGCGCTCGGTGACCGCGGGCAGGTCGAACAGCCCGAGACGGGGCGTCGCGAACCGGGTCCCGAGCGCGCAGAGAAACGCGCCCTCGCCGCCGCCGACGTCGAGCACGCGGCGATGACGGTCGAACCGATAGGCGGCGAGTGTCTGGCCCGCGACCATCGGTTGCGACGCCGCCATCAGCGTCGAATAGGCAGAGACTGCGGCGGCATCGCCCTGCCCCGCCGACTCGGCATAATGCCAGTGATCCGACACCGCCCCGCCCCCGCCCCCGCGGCGCAGCATCGCCACGGGATCGGCGAGATCGGCATAGAGCAGACGGTGATGCGCGATCATCGCGGTGATGCCGGGATTGCCGAGCAGCGCCGCGCCGTCGCTGCCAAGCGCCCAGTCCGCCCCGCACGGCTCGACGAGCCGCAGCGCCGCCGCCCCGCGCAACAGCCGTTCGGCGCCTGCCACCGGCAGGTCGAGCTGCGCCGCGATCGTCCGCGCGTCCGCCGGGCCGCGGGCCAGCAGCGCGAGCAGCCCGGTTTCGACACAGGCCGCAAGGATCTGCGAGTAAGTGAACCCTGCGACCAGATCGAACAGGGCGCCCGCCCGGCGGCGCGCGATCGGCCGGCTGAGCGGAAAGCGCTGCGCCGCGTGCTGAACACGCGGATCGGCGAGCAGGCGGTTGCGACAATCCAGCCACCGCTCCCGCACCCGGGCGAAAAGATGATGATACGTTTTCATGTGTCCATATTTGTGGACAGGTGTTAGCATCGCGTCAATTGGAGGATGCCGGTGTCGGATGCGGGCGTGGTGGTGATCGGGGCGGGAGTCGGCGGGCTGGTCAGCGCCGCGCTGCTCGCCGCGCAGGGCCGCACCGTGACGGTCGTCGAGGCGCAGCCCGGGCCGGGTGGCAAGCTGCGCACGATCGCGGTCGATGGCGACGCGATCGACGCGGGGCCGACGGTGTTCACGCTGCGATCGGTCATGGAGGATGTCTTTGCGGCATGCGGCGACACGCTCGACCGGCACGTGACGATGCGCCCCGCCGCGCTGCTCGCCCGCCATGCCTGGGGTCCCGCCCGCCTCGACCTGTTCGCCGATCCCGCCGCGAGCGAGGACGCGATCGGCGCCTTTGCCGGCGCGGCCGATGCCCGCGGCTATCGCGCGTTCCGGGCCGAGGCGAAACGGCTCTTTACCGCGCTCAACCGGCCTTTTCTCCACGCGACACGCCCGGGGCCTCTGACGCTGGGCTGGCGGATGGGTCTGCGCGGCCTTGGCGATTATTGCACGCTGCGCCCCTATACGTCGCTGTGGCACGCGCTCGGCGGCTATTTCACCGACCCGCGCCTGCGCCAATTGTTCGCGCGCTATGCGACCTATTGCGGGGCGTCGCCGATGCAGTGCCCGGCGACGCTGATGCTGATCGCGCATGTCGAGGCGAGCGGCGTGTGGCTGATCGACGGCGGCATGTATCGGCTCGCACTCGCATTGGAGGCGCTTGGCCGGCAGAACGGCGTCCGCTTCCGGTACGACGCACCGGTCCGCGCGATCCTCATCGAGCGCGGCCGCGCCGCCGGGGTCATGTTCGAGGACGGCGAGCGCATCGCCGCGTCGGCGGTGATCTGCAACGCCGATCCCGCCGCGATCGCCGTCGGCCGGTTCGGCGCCGCGGTCCGTCACGCGGTCGCCCCCGTTCCCGCCGCGCACCGATCGCTCAGCGCGATGGTGTGGACCGGACACGCGCAGGCCGCGGGCTTTCCGCTCGCCCGCCACACCGTCTTCTTCTCGGACGACTATCCGGCCGAATTCGCCGCGCTGTCGGCCGGTCGCGCCGCCGCCCGGCCGAGCGTCTATGTCTGCGCGCAGGATCGCAGCGACAGCGGCGACGACGACCGCCGCGGCGCGCCCGCCCCGGCCCGCCCCGAACGCGTGCAGATCATCGTCAACGCGCCGCCCACCGGCGACGGACCGGACACCAGCCAGGAGGAGATCGCGACATGGACGAGGCGCATGCTCGAGGGCGTTTCGCAGGCGGGACTTTCGCTCGATCTGGCGCCCTCGACCGTCATGACGACGCCGCACGCGTTCGAGGCACTGTGTCCCTCGACGGGTGGAGCCCTTTATGGACGGGCCTCGCACGGGTGGGCGGCGTCCTTCCGCCGGCAGGGCAGCCGGACTCGGATCCCTGGGCTCTATTGCGCGGGCGGGAGCACCCACCCCGGCGCGGGCGTCCCGATGGCGGCGCTTTCCGGCCGGCTAGCCGTCGACTGCCTGCTCAGGGACCACGCTTCGACGTTCGTGTCGATGCCCAGGGCTATGCCTGGTGGTATGTCGACGCGACCAGCGCGGACGGCGCCCACGGGCTGACGATCATCGCCTTCATCGGCAGCGTCTTCTCGCCCTATTACAAGCTTAGCGGCCGGAAGACCCCCGAAAACCACTGCGCGATCAACGTCGCGCTGACCGGCCCGCGCGGCAGCGCCTGGGCGATGACCGAACGTCCCGCGCACCGCGTCGACCGGGGCACCGATCATTTCGTCGTCGGCCCGAGCAGCCTCAGCTGGGACGGCGACACGCTGGTGATCGAGATCCGCGAACGATCCGCGCCGCTGCCCTACCCTGTGCGCGGCACGATCCGCGTCATCCCCGCGATGATCGGCACCACCGCCTTCGCGCTCGATCCGGGCGGGCGGCATCGCTGGCATCCGGTCGCACCCCGCGCACAGGTCGAGGTCGCGATGACGCATCCCGGCGTCCGCTGGTCGGGCCCCGGCTATTTCGACTCGAACTTCGGCGACGAACCGCTCGAGGCGGGGTTCGACGACTGGCACTGGTCACGCGCGCATTTGAAAAGCGACGTCGCAGTGCTGTACGAGGGGCGACGCCGCGACGGCACGCCGTTCGACCTCGCGCTGAAATTCGATGCGCAGGGCCGGTGGCACGACGTCATCCAGCCCGCCCCGGCGGCCCTGCCGCGGACCGGCTGGCTCATCAAGCGCGCGACGCGGGCCGATGCGGGACATCGCCCGCGTGTGGTGAAGACGTGGATCGATGCCCCCTTCTATGCCCGCTCCGCGCTGGCCACGCGGCTGTTCGGCGAGGAGGTGCGCGCGGTGCATGAAAGCCTCGCGCTCGGCCGCTTCCGGTCACCGATCGTCCAGTCGATGCTCCCCTACCGGATGCCCCGCGCCTTCTGGTGACGCGACGTCCGGCGGCGGCGGCGGGTCCTTCGCGTTCCGGCCCTTCGCGATCGCCCGATTGACCGAGACGAGCTGCCACACGCAGAAGATGATGACCGGCGCGCCCGCGATCATCAGGTCGAGCAGGCCGAGAATGCCGGTCATATACGGGCCTCCATGAACTGCCGGACGATCGCCGCGACCTCTTCGGGGCGTTCCTCATGCGCGAGATGGCCGAGCCCGTGCAGCGTCTCGAGCCGCCCGTCACCGACCGCCGCCGCCGCCTCGCGCGCATTCGACAACGGGATCGCCCGGTCGGCGTCGCCGTGCACGAGCAGCACCGGCGTCTTCAGGCGCGCCAGATCCCGCCGCAACCCGACCAGATCCCAGGCCGCCATCATGCCGATCGCGCCCGCGCACTGCGCCGACGTGCCGAGCAACGCTGCATAACAGGCCACGCCCGCGTCATCGATCCGCGATCCGGTCGACCGGTACAGGAACCGACCCGTCTCGCCCGGGGTGCGGGCGATCCGCGCGAAGAGATGCGGCGCGATCGGATTGACGAACAGCGCGCGCGCCATCGTCGGGAACAATGTCGCGGCCAGCCCCGGAAAGGGCAGCAGCGCCGCACTCAACCCGATGATCGCCGCCGGGGACGCCGTGCCGTCGATCGCCAGCCGTGCCGCGATCGCCGCGCCCGCCGAATGGCCGATGATCACCTGCGGCGTGACCTGCAGCGCACCGAGCAACGTCGCGACCGCGCCCGCCATGCCCGCGATCGACAGACCGCCGACCGGGCGGCCGGTGGTGAAGCCATGCCCGGGCAGGTCAACCGCGACGACGTGGTAGTGCTGGCCGAGTAACGGTGCGAGCGTCCGCCAGCTATGCGTCGCCGCCCCGGTACCGTGGAGCAGGAGGATCGTCGCGGGCGGGTCCTGGACTACTGGCGCCTCGGGCGCAAAGGTCTGGACATGCCAGCGCAGGCCACCGGCCGTGACGAAGCGGCTGGCGGCGCGATTGGGCCAGTCGCGTCCCTCCACGCTCCAGCGCGGCGCGCTCATGCGGGCTGCACCGCGCGGACCGCCGCGTGCATCCGCGCAGCATCCGCGCGCGGCAGCGGCAGATAGCGCGCCTGCATCGCCGCGGCGAGCGCCGCGCCCTCGGGTCCCGGCCGCGCGGAGATGTCGAGGAATGCCGCGGCAATCCCTGCACGGCCGAGCGCGGCCGCGGCGGCGCTCGCATCCGCGGCGGCGACGCTGCGCACCGCCCGGCCATCCGCGGCGATGTTCGCGCGCCCGTCGGTCAGCAGGACCACGAACGGCGTCTGCCCGCGCGCGCGCGCCGCATCGGCGACGTCGATCGCAGCGCGCAGCCCGGCCGCGAGCGGCGTGCCACCCCCGCCCGGCAGCTCGGCAAGCGACCGCCGCGCGCGTGCCAGCGACCGGGTCGGCGGAAGCAGCACAGTCGCGCCGCTGCCCCGGAACGCGATGAGTGCGACCTGCGCGCGCTGCACGTAGGAATCGGCGAGCAGCAGCTCGACCGCGCCCTTCGCCTCCGCGAGTCGTGACAGCGCCGCCGATCCCGACGCGTCGACGACGAAGATCGTGACCGATTCCGCGCGCGTCTCGAACCGGCGGATCCGCAGGTCGTCGCGGCGGACCAGCACCCGCGACGCGCTGTCCGCCGTGCGCCGCAGCCGCTGCCACGGCGCCGCCGCGCGCAGCGTGTCGATCAGGCTCAGGCGCTGCCCCCCGCCCGGCACCCCCGGGCGCACCCCGACGGGCCGACCGCGCGCCGGCGATCGACGCCGCTCGCCCGCACCGCGCGACGCGCGCGTCCTGCCGCGCCGGACGCCCCCCGCCGCGATCTGCGCCAGCACATCCTTCGGCAGCGCCGCGAGTGCGGCCTGCAGCACGACGTCGTCGAGCGGCCGGGGTTCGCCTTCCGGCTGGTCGCGATCCCCCGCGTCCGGCGGCGGCGCGTCAGGCGGCTGCGCCTCGGGCGGCGGCGGCGCGTCGTCGGGTTGCTCGGCCGGCAGACGAGTCGCGCGCGGCGCGAGCACCAGCCGGGCGGCGAGCATCAGATCCCCATCGCCGATCGCGTCGCGCCCCGCACACCGCGCCGCAGCCCGCGCCGCACGCAACGCGAACAGCGGCGCACGCGCGGTCTCGATGCCCAGCGCCGCCGCGGTCGCGACCAGCGTCGCAAGGACAGCCTCGGACGTCGGCGGCGTCCCCGCATCCCCGAAATCTTCCCCGTCCTGCATCGCCGCCACGGGCTTCGCGTCGTGCAGGTCGATGCGAAACGCGAGCCGTTCGAGCACCGCCGCCGGCGGGCACTCGTCGGGACCGTCCCCGTCGTCGAGCGCCACGACCAGGCATCGTCCGTCGCCGCCGCCGTCCATCGCCGCGACGATCCGCCCCGCCACCGCATCGGACAGCCGATCCGCCATCGCCAGCACCAGCACCCCGCCCGCCGCCTCGACGAGCAGCCCCGCGCGCTGCACCGCCCGCCCCTGGGCCAGCGTCGCGACCAGATCCAGCCCGCCGAACAGCCGGTCGTCGTCGACATGGACCGGCACCCGCCGCAGCGGCGCATCGGCCGGCAGATGCGACCGCAGCGCCGCGATCACCGCATCGCGCAGCGCGCCGCCGCCGCGCAGCGCGATGCCGCCAAGCCCGGGATCGGCAGCACAGAGCCGCGCCGCGATCAGCGCATCGGCCAGCGGATCCGGCGCCCCCGCCGCCGGCCCGGTCACCCCGCCACCTCCTCCAGCGCGCGCAGGATCCGCGCGGTCGACCCGGTCTCGTCGAGCACGTTGCGCCGCAGCCGGTGGCGCAGCGCCATTGGCGCGATCGTCGCGACATGCGCCTGCGTCACCTCCGACACCGCCTCGAGCGCCGCGAGCGCGCGTGCCGCCCGCATCAGCGTCAGTTCGCCGCGCAACCCGTCAGCCCCCACCGCGATACACAGCCGCGACGCGAAGGCGAGCACCGCGTCGGGCAGCGCGACCATCGGCAACCCCGCCCGCCCCCGCGCGATCGCCGCCAGCGTCGCGCGCTCGTCCGCCGCCCAGTGCCCGACGAACGCCGCCGGCGACCGCTCGAACGCGTCGCAGCGCCGGAGGATCTCGACGCGCTGGTCCAGATCCTGCGGGGTGCGAACCTCGACCGACAGCCCGAACCGGTCGAGCAGCTGCGGCCGCAATTCGCCCTCTTCGGGATTGCCGCTCCCGACCAGCACGAACCGCGCCGGATGACGGACGCTCAGCCCCTCGCGCTCGACGACATTCTCGCCCGACGCGGCGACGTCGAGCAGCAGGTCGACGATATGATCCTCGAGCAGATTGACCTCGTCGATATAGAGAAAACCGCCATTGGCGCGCGCGAGCAGCCCCGGCTCGAACGCCTTGATCCCCGCGCCCAGCGCGCGTTCGAGATCGAGCGCGCCGACCACCCGGTCCTCCGTCGCGCCGAGCGGCAGGTCGACGAACGGCACCGGCACCTGCCCGCTGCGCGGCGTCCCGTCCTGATACCCCGCCTGGTCGGCGCGCACCGGCGGCAGCAGCGCGGCGAGCGCGCGCACCGCGGTCGACTTGCCCGTGCCGCGATCGCCGAACACCATCACCCCGCCGATCCGCGCATCGACCGCAGCGATCAGCAGCGCGCGTTTCATCTCGTCCTGACCGACGATCGCCGAAAAGGGGAAAGACACGCGCATGCCAAAGGTGTAACACGCATTGGACACTCGGCAAGATGGACAATGTAATGCTTAACCCGATTGTCGTGAGCGGCAGTGCCGCCATCGCGCTCTGCGTCGTCGGCGGCTTGATGACGCCGATCGGCTCCTGGTACCGCACGCTGCGCAAGCCGCGGTTGCAGCCGCCAAACTGGCTGTTCGGTCCCGCCTGGACGATCATCCTCGGCCTGGCCGCCTGGTCCGCGTCGATCGCCTGGACCGCCGCGCCCGACGCCGCGACGCGCGCGGAGGTGGTGACGCTGTTTGCGGTCAACGCGGTCTTCCATCTGCTGTGGAGCCCTCTCTTCTTCCGCGCCCGGCGCCCCGACTGGGCGCTGATCGAGGTCGTGTTTCTCTGGGCGTCGCTCGTCGCGCTGGTCGTCGGGCTGTGGCCCATCGACCGCTTCGCGAGCCTGTTGATCGCGCCCTATCTCTTGTGGGTCAGCTTTGCGGCCTGGCTCAACTGGGCGATCGTGCGGCTGAACCGGCCGTTCGGTCACGCCGCCCAACGATACCCCGCATGACGAGGATATACGCCACCCCCTGAACGGAGAGCAGATCATGGCCACCCATCCGCACAGCTTCATCGCGCCAGCACCCGCCATCCCCGAGATCCGCGAGATCGGCACCGCCGACCTGCGCTGGGCCCTTGCCGAGGGGTGGAAGGATTTTCTCGCCAAGCGCGGCGACCTGATCGTGATCGGCCTGCTCTACCCGATCGTCTGCCTCGTCGCCGCGGTCGTGACGTACAACGCGCCGCTGCTGCCGCTGTTCTTCCCGCTGGTCGCCGGGCTCTCGATCCTCGGCCCCGCCGCCGCCTCGGGCTTCTACGAACTCGCGCGCCGCCGCGAAGAGGGGCGCGACTCGAGCTGGTGGCATTTCCTCGATCCGCTCAACGGACGCAGCCGCCTGCCGCTCGCGATCCTCACCGCCGGGCTCGCCGCGCTTATGGTCGGATGGCTGGCGACGGCCTATGCGGTCTATGACCTGACCTTCGGTGCGACCGCGCCGCTGCGGATCGGCGACGTCGCGGGCCGGCTGTTCACGACGCAGGAGGGGTGGACGCTGATCCTGCTCGGCAATCTGGCGGGCGCGCCGTTCGCGATCGCCACGCTGGTCTTCGCGCTGGTCGCGTTCCCGATGGTGGTCGATCAGCCGGTCGATGCAGGCCTCGCGCTGCGCACCTCGCTCGCAGCGGCGCGGCGCAACCCGCGCGCGGTGTTCGGCTGGGGGGCGCGAGTCGCCGGGCTCCTCGTCCTCGGGCTGATCCCGCTCGCGATCGGGCTGGCGGTGGTGCTGCCCTGGCTCGGCTATGCGACCTGGCACCTCTATACGCGTCTGGTCGTCCGCTGACGCACCCCCGCGCCGCGCCCGGGTTACCCGGCGCGGCGCGGTCGCCTTCAAGCCCGGGTCAGGCGCGGTCCGGGGTGGTACGATGGCGGACGATCCGCCTTCGCCGTGCCGAACCGCGACGGCTTGTCCCCCATCACGAAGGCGAGCTCGCCACCCTGGGCGAGGTCCGCGTGCCCGATCCAGTTCTTCGTCCAGGGCTTGCCGTTCCACCGCACCGACTGAACATAGGGTGCCTGCGGACCGTTGCCCGACGCGGTGATCCTGAGCGTCTTGCCGCCGCCCAGCGCGACCTCCGCGGCATCGAACAGCGGCGAGCCGAAGACATAGACCGCGCTGACCGGATCGACCGGATAGAGGCCGAGCGCGGAGAAGATGAACCACGCGCTCGTCTGCCCGCAATCGTCGTTGCCGATCACGCCGTCGGGATCCGCCTTGTACATCTCGGTGCACAGCCGCCGAACCATCGCCTGCGTCTTCCACGGCGCACCGGCATAGGCATACATGTACGCGGCATGCTGGTCGGGTTCGTTGCCATGCGCATATTGGCCGACCAGCCCCGAAATGTCGGGCGGCGCATTCTTGGGGAGCGTCGAGGGCGCGACGAACAGCGCGTCGAGCTTCTTCACGAACCCGGCATCCCCGCCGAACAGGTCGATCAGCCCGTAGATATCGTGCTGGTTGAGGAACGTCGCCTGCCAGCCATTCGCCTCGGTGTAATCGCGGTGCTTGTCGGGGTTGTGGCCAAGCTGGATCGGATCATAGTCCGCCCACCAGGTCCCGTCGGCGAAGCGCGGCCGTGCAAAGCCGATCTTCGGATCGATGACGTTGCGATAGTTGAGGCTGCGCTTGCGCAACGCCTGCGCGTCGGCGGAGGCGCCCGCCGCGTCCGCGAGCACCGCCATCGCCCAGTCGTCATACGCATATTCCTGCGTCCGGCTGACCGATTCCCAGACCTTGTCGGCGGGGATGAAGCCGAGGTCGTAATAATAGCCACGGCCGAGCGTGCTCTCCAGATCGCGGAAGCTGCGGTCGAACGCGCGGCGGCGGATCTGCGGCCAGGCGGCGGCATAGTCCGCCTTCACACCCTTCACGCACGCCTCGGCGAGCACCGACACGGAATGCCAGCCGATCATGCACGCGGTCTCGACACCCTGGAGCGGCCAGACCGGCGAGCCCGCCGGGCTCTGGGTCGTCTGGCGGACCAGATCGCGCGTGAACTGCGCGGCCTTGTCGGGCTGGACCAGATTGAGCAGCGGGTGCAGCGCGCGGTACGTGTCCCACAGCGAATAGGTGCTGTACGCGGGATCACCCGGCGCCGCTGTGTGCACCTTGCGGTCGAGCCCGACATAACGGCCGTCGCGGTCGGTGAAGAGCGTGGGCGACAGGAACGTATGATACAGCGCGCTCGCCATGATCGTGCGCTGATCGGGCGTGCCGCCCTCGACACGGATACAGTCGAGCTGCGTCTGCCAGGTCCGCGCCGCCGACCGGCGCACGCTGTCGAACTGCCAGCCCGGGGCCTCGCCCGCCAGCGCGGCCTTGGCGCCCGCGACGTCGACCGCGGAGATGCCCGTCTTGATCAGGATCGGTTCGCCGCCCGCCTGGTCGAAGAACAGCGCGACCTTCAGCCGGTTGCCGGTGATCGCCTTCGCGCCCGCCGGTGCCGGTTTGTCGTCGTCGCCGAAGAACTCGACGCGGTCGGGGCGGCGCGACAGCTGCATCGCGAAATGGATCCGCCGTCCCTTCGCCCAGCGGTGGACGCGGCGGCTGCCGGTCAGCATGCCGTCGGGCGACAGCGCCAGCGACGCCTCGTCGATCAGCACGCCCTTGTCCCAGACGTCGAGGATCATGTGCGCGAAGTCGATCAGAATGTGCCCCGCGCCCTGCGGGAAGGTATAGCGGTGATGCCCCGTCCGCTCGGTCACGGTCAGCTCGGCGAGCACGCCCGATTCGAGCTTCACGCGGTAATAGCCGGGCTCGGCCAGCTCATCGGAGAAGCGCTGGCGATAGCCGTCCTGCGGCTTGTCGAGCGCACCGGGTTTGAGCTTCAGCGGCCCGCGCGTCGGGACGACGAGGACGTCGAGCATGTCGCCGATTCCCGTCCCCGACAGATGCGTGTGGCTGAACCCCATGATCGAGCCGTCATCCTGGTGATAGCCCGAGCACGCGTCCCAGCGGCTGTTGTCGGTGTCGGGGCCGAGCTGGACCATCCCGAACGGCAGCGACGGCCCGGGATAGGTGTGGCCGTGCCCGCCCGTGCCGATGAACAGATCGGGCTTGCCCGCGGTCGGGCGCTGGCCCTGCGCGGTGGCAGCGGCGGCGGGCAGCACGCCCGCAAGGCCGGCAAGCCCGGTGGTGGCGAGCACCTGGCGGCGGTTGGCGGTGGTCATGTGTCTCTCCCGTGGGTCCATGTCAGTAGCGCGCGGCGAGCAAGCCGGGCTTGCGGCGCTCGAGGTCGAGTATCAGCTCGCCGAACAGCCCGTTGGCCCAGGCGAACCAGCTGCGCGTGAATTTCGTTGGATCATCCTTGTGGAAGGATTCGTGCATGAAGCCCGTGCCGCCATGCGTCGTCTTCAGCCATGTCAGGCACTGGCGGATCACGGCGTCGTCATCGCTGTTCATCGCATGCGTGACGATCGACATCGGCCAGATCATGTCGAGGCCGATATGCGGCCCGCCGATTCCCTGCGCGGCCTTGCCCGCAAAGAAATAGGGGTTGCGATCGCTCCAGGCGAGCGCGGCGGTGCGGCGGAACAGCGGGTCGGCGCGGTCCGCCGCGCCAAGCAGCGGCAGGCCCGACAGGCTCGGCACGTTGGCGTCGTCCATGAAGATCGCATTGCCGAAGCCGTCGACCTCATAGGCCCAGACCTCGCCCCCCTGCCCGTCCGGCATCCGGCCATGCGCGCGCAGCGCCGCCTCGACTTCGGTCGCCAGCGCCTCGCTGTCCGCCGCCCCCGCGGTATCGCCGCGCGCCTCGCGCTGGACCGTCGCCAGCATGCGCAGCGCCGACACCGCGAACAGGTTGGACGGGATCAGGAAGGGGTAGAGGCACGCATCGTCCGACGGGCGGAACATCGAATGGATCAGCCCGACCTTGCGCGTCGGGGCGCCATAGCCTTCGAACATCAGCGTCTCGGTCGGCGAGACGTTCAGCCGCTGGAAATGATACGGGCCCTTGCCGTCCTTGCGCTGCTGTTCGCGGAAGGTCGCGACCGCGCGGACCATCGCCTGCGCCCACAGGTCGTCGAACGGCGTCTTGTCGCGCGTCGCTGCCCAGTAGCCGTGCGCGAGCCGCATCGGGTAGCAGAGCGAGTCGATCTCCCATTTCCGCTCGGCGACGCCGGGTTTCATCTCGGTCTGGTCGGTCCGCGCGCCCAGGTTCGATTTCGCGGTCGGGTCGTCCATGAACGCGTTGGCGTACGGGTCGATCAGGATGCAGCGCGCCTGCCGAGCGATCAGCCCGACAAAAACCCGGCGCAGGCCCGCGTCCTTGGGCGCGAGATGGACATAGGTCTGCATCTGCGCCGAGCTGTCGCGCAGCCACAGCGCCTCGATATCGCCGGTGATGACGAACGCGTCGGGCTTGCCGTCGACCATGCCCAGCCGGACCGTGGTGTCGAGCGTGTTGGGGTAGCAATTCTCGAACAGCCAGGCGAGTTCGGGGTCGGCAATCTTCGCCTTCACGCGCGCGATCTCGGCCTCGACCGCGGCGCTGACGAAGCGACGCTCGCCACGCGGCGGGCGCTTGCTTGCCAGCGGCGCGGCGACCGCCCCACCGGGCAGCGCCGCCGTCAGTGCGAGCGCCGCCGCGCCGGTCATCACGTCGCGGCGGCGGGGGGTGAAGCGCGCGCCGCTCATGGCTTGGCCACCGGTGCGCTCATCGAGAAGGGCGCAGCACTGCTCGCCGCCCCCCATTTCAGGTTCGGCGTCGCTCCCATCACGAAGCGCAGCGTACCGCCCTTCTGCAGCGCCTCGCGCGTCAGCCACGGCTTGTCGTGCGGCGTCCCGTTGA
Organism: Sphingomonas sp. CFBP9019; assembly: GCF_034045155.1. Classification (NCBI taxonomy): domain Bacteria; kingdom Pseudomonadati; phylum Pseudomonadota; class Alphaproteobacteria; order Sphingomonadales; family Sphingomonadaceae; genus Sphingomonas; species Sphingomonas sp. CFBP9019. Next base: position 104,217 of record NZ_JAXCWK010000006.1, read on the forward strand.
AGCTCGCCGACTGGATATAGACATTGCCCGGCCCGTTGTTCGCCGCCTCGATCGTCAGCCTCTTGCCCCCCGGCATCGTCAGTCTGACGGTGCGGAACAGCGGGCTGCCGATCGCATATTGGCCGACCGCGGGCGTGACCGGATAGAAACCAAGCGCGGAGAACACATACCAAGCAGAGGTCTGGCCATTATCCTCATCGCCCGGATAGCCGTCAGGCGTGGGCGCGTAGAGCTTCTTCATCACGTCGCGGACATGATATTGCGTCTTCCACGGCGCCCCCGCCCAGTCATAGAGATAGGGCATGTGCTGGATCGGCTGGTTGCCATGCGCATATTGGCCCATGTCGACGATCTGCATCTCGCGGATCTCGTGGATCGTTTGCCCGTAATAGCTGTCGTCGAAGATCGGCGGTGTGGTGAAGACCGAATCGAGCCGCTTCACGAACGCGTCCTTGCCCCCCATCAGGTCGGCGAGCCCCTGCACGTCCTGCATCACCGACCAGCTGTAATGGAGCGCATTGCCCTCGGTGAACGCGTCGCCCCATTTATACGGGTTGAAGGGGGTCGACCAGCTGCCGTCCTGGTTGCGACCGCGCATCCACCCGCTCTGCGCGTCGTAGAGCTTGCGGTAATTCTGCGCCCGCGCGGCATAGAGCTTGGCATCCTCGGTCTTGCCGAGCGCACTCGCCAGCCGCGAGATCGAGAAGTCGGCGGTCGCATATTCGAGGCTGCGCGCGGCATTCTCGTTGATGCCGACGTCATAGGGCACATAACCCAGCCGGTTGTAATATTCGACGCCCTCACGCCCGACCGCGCCGACCACATTGCCCTTCTTGTCGACCGGGCGCCCCTGCGACGTGGTCGCGTTCTTGACCATCGCCTCGTACAGCGTCTCGACGTCGAACCCGCGCACGCCGTTCAGATACGCGTCGGCGATCAGGTTCGTCGAGTTCGACCCGATCATCACGTCGCGGTGGCCGGGACTTGCCCATTCGGGCAGCCAGCCGGACTCCTTGTAGGTGTTGACCAGCCCCTGTATGATCTCGCTGTCGCGCTCGGGATACATCAGCGCGAAGAACGGGAAGACCGCGCGCCACGTGTCCCAGAAGCCGTTGTCGGTATAGAGAAAGCCCGGATGCACCTTGCCGTCATAGGGGCTGTAATGGACCGTTTGGCCCTTGGCATCGACCTCGTGGAACATGCGCGGGAACTGCAGCATGCGGTACAGCGCGGAATAGAAGGTGCGCCGGTTGTCGATGTCGGGATCGCTCACCTCGATCCGGTCGAACTCGCGTTGCCAGACCGCCTTCGCCTTGGCCTTGGTCTGCTCGAAGCCATCGCCGCCGATCTCGCCGCGCAAATTGCGCTCGGCCTGGTCGAGGCTGATGAACGACGACGCGACCTTGACGCCGACCTGCTCGCCCTTGCGCGTCTTGAAGCTGACGACCGCGCCGACATGATCGCCCTCGCGCACCGGCGTCGCGGCGATCTGGCCGTTATCGTCCCAGGTTCGGCTGACGGTGAAGGCGTGGTCGAATTCGGCGACGAAGTAATTGTGGAAATTGCCCGGCACGCCGCCGTGATTGTTACGGACATAGCCCGTGATCCGGCGCTTGACCGGGTCGATCGACACCATCGATCCGCCCGCATAGCCGTCGAGGATGATGTGCGCGTCGTCGCTTTCGGGGAAGGTGAAGCGGAACTGCGCGGCGCGGTTGGTCGGCGCGACCTCCGCGGTCACGTCGTAATCGGCGAGATAGACCTTGTAGCTATAGGGCCGGCTCTCCTCCGCCTTGTGGCTGTACCACGAGGCGCGTTCGTCCGCCTTGACCTTCAGCGCGCCGGTCGTCGCCATCAGCGCGAACGCGGCATAATCGTTCATCCACGGGCTGGGCTGGTGCGTCTGCTTGATGCCGTTGATCTTGTTGCCGTCATAGGTGTAGCCCCAGCCGCTGCCGGGCTTGCCCGTCACCGGCGTCCAGAAGTTCATCCCCCACGGTACCGCGACCGCGGGATAGGTGTTGCCGTAGGACAGCGTATAGTCGGAATCGGTGCCCATCAGCGGGTTGACGAGGTCGACCGACGGCTGCGCCTCGGCGCTGGCCGCAGCCTGTGCCGACAGCGGCACCGGTGCGACGAGCGCGATCGACGCGACCGCCGCCACCGTGCCGCGCAATGCGGCGATTACCCTGTGTCTCACATCGCTCTCCCAGATGAATGTTGGTCGCGCCCTGAAGCGGTTGGCCCGGCGGTTGACCCGGCACGGATCGGCCGCGGCGCGACGCCGGTATCGGTCATGACGACGGGCTCGATCGTACCGTCGGCGGCAAAGACCATGCGGTCGACCGCGATCTGCCGGTGTTCGCCGCGATCGGTGTCGAGCGGCCGCCGGTGATAGGCGATGTACCAGTCGTCGGTGCCGGGCACGTTGACGACCGAATGATGCCCCGCGCCGCGCGCGATGCGCAGGTCCTGCGACAGGATCTTGCCCTTCGGCGTGAACGGCCCGGTCGGGCTCGGCGCAGTCGCATAGGCGACGCTATAGTCCGGCCCGGTCCACCCGCCCTCCGACCACATCAGATAATAGACGCCGCGACGCTCGATCATGAACGACCCCTCGACATAGCCGGGCGGCGTGATCTCCTTGAACATCGTCCCGTCGGGAAACGGCAGGACGCGCTTCAGGTCCGGGCTCAGCCGGACGACGTTGCAATGCTTCCACCCGCCATAGAAGAGATAGACCTGCCCGTCGCGATCGCGGAACGCGAACGGGTCTATCGGCTGCGCGCCGTTATGGAACGCGCCGACCAGCGGCTTGCCCAGCGCATCCCTGAACGGACCGCCCGGCGTTGTGCTGACCGCGAGCCCGATCCCGCCGAGCTCGGCATCGCTCTGGATGTCGTTCGCGCTGAAGAACATGTAATAGCGCCCGTTCGCCTGGAGCACCGACGGCGCCCAGATCGCATAGGCGGCCCAGCCCGCGTCCTGCACGTCGAACACGCGGCGATGCTTTGTCCAGTGCACCAGGTCCGGTGACGAAAACGCGTCGAAAAAGGTCTGCATGCCATAGGACGGGCGGACCGTCTTGCGCAGTCGGGCCGCCTTTTGCGCGGGCGTGAAGCGGCTCGGCGCGACCGGCTTTCCGGCATGGTCGGAATAGGTCGGGTAGATCCAGTATTGCCCCGCGAATACGCGGATCTCGGGATCGGCATACCAGCCCGGCACGATCGGGTTGGACGCGGTCGCCGCTCCGCACGCGAGCAGGCCCGCCAGCGTCAGCGCCCGGCGCAGGACGCGGGGATATCTATCAAAAAAGCGGTGGCTCCGCGAAGGAGCCACCAGGGGAGAGGAAGGTTTTGGCCCCGCCATCAGAAGTTGAACGACACGCCGACATAGGCGCGGCGCCCGAAGTAATTCCGATAGACGAAGCGATCCTTGGTATCGTTGCCGAGATGCTGGCTCTCTTCCGACTTGGTCAGGTTGATGATCGAGGCGGTGATGTTGAGCCGGTCGGTCAGCGCATAGGCGGCGTTGAGATCGACCTGTTCATACGGGCTGGTATAGACGTTCAGCCCCGACTGAAGCCCGCCGACGACCTCGCCGCGGCGGTTGTACGATGCGCGGACCAGCACCTTGCCATGTTCGTAGAAGACCGAGGCGTTCATCTGCGTCTTCGCGCTCCCGACCAGCGCGGACGAGCCGACCGACTGGCCGTCGAGCGTCACGTCGGCGACCGACGTGTCGTTATAGGTGAAGTTGACCTGCGCACCCAGCCCGAAGGACAAAGTGTGCTGCGCATAGAGCTCGACACCCTGCGACCGCGCGTTCGATCCGTTCGCGACCGTCGAATAGGGCTGGATCAGCACCTGCTCGCCCGCCACCTCGCGCGTGACGTTCAGCACCAGCGGCACGACGAAATCGGACACGTCCTTGCGGAACAGCGTCGCGCCCAGCACCGAGCCGCGATGGAAATACCATTCGATGCCGGCGTCATACTGCCATGCCGAGAACGGGTTGAGTTCCGAATTGCCGCCGCTGCCCGACCAGCCCTCGAATTCGCCGAACTGACCGCGGTCGAACGCATATTGCGGCGAGCGATAGGTCAGCGACCGTTCGGACCCGAGATTGGCGAAGGACGGCCGTGAAATCACCTTGGCGACCGCACCGCGGACGAGCAGGTCCGGGGTGATCTCGTACGAGATGTTGAAGCTCGGCAGCCAGTCCGTGTAGGTCTTGGTCTGGTCGGCCCGCGTGTTGACGATCGTCTCGCGGACACTCAGCGGCAGGACCTGGCAATTGCCGTCCGCGCCCAGCGGGCGGTTCGGATCGAACGACCCGTTCGGCCCGTTGACGCAATAGTCGTTCAGATACTGGAGCCGGTCGGACGTGTTGCCCGATTGACGCGTATTGGCCATGCGCACACCGATATTGCCGCGCAGACCGCCGGTGCCAAAGTTCGCCTGCGCATACCCCGCGAACACGCGCTCACCCAAATCATAGACGAAGTCGCGCTCGTTGACGCGGACCGCGTCGCCATAGGTCGCGTTCAGATAGCTGAGATACTTGTCGAAATTGATCCCCGGCACGACGTTGGCGTTGAACCCGCCGTTGATGTTGCCGATCGGATTTTCATAGAAGAATTCGGGCCGCGCGACCGCGCCGGCCGCGGTATCCTGATAGCGGATCTCGTTGGCCGCATCGGCATACCATTCATTGCGTCCGGTCTCGCGGTGGATGCTCAGGTCACGCCATTTGCCGCCGATCTGCACCGACTTCAGGAACCCGTCGAACCGGCGCGTCAGGTCGAGCTGGAGATACCGCTGCGCCAGATCGCTGTTCGTGAAGCTCGAATTGGTCGATCCGACGTCGATCTGCGCGATGCCGTTGCGGATGTTCTGCTGCAATTCGGGCGAGAAGGTGAAATCGGCGATGCCGTTCGAAATGTCCCAGTTGCTGACCAGATTGCCGTTCTGCTCCTGGCCGGGGATCGTCAGCCGCGGCTTCGAAGCGACGCTGAACCGCGCCGACGGGCCGCCGCTCGACTTGGTCTTCCCGAGTTTCAGCACCGCGTCGAACCGGTCCTGGCTGTACTTCACTTCGGTTTCGAACGTGTTCGAGACCTGCTTTTCGCGGCTGTACGTGCCGCCGATCTGCGGCGTCTCCATCGTGCACGGGGTCGCTCGCGCGAGACAGCCCGTCCCCGCTGCCGGGACCGCGAAATTGGCCGACTGGAAGATCGTCCCGCTCTTGTCGAGCGTCGCGCCGGTGAAGAAGTCGTTATAGCCCCATTCGGGGATCTTCAAATTATTGGCAGTATAGTCGCTGCTATAGCCGAAGCGGAAATAGTTCGAGGTGACCGTGACGTTCTCGAACGGACGGAACTGCGCGGTCGCCTGGATGCCATAGCGTTCGCGTTCCTGGTCGAACACCTGCGCATTGACCGACTGCGGCGCCCAATAGCCCGAATAATGCGTGCCGTCGCGCGCGGTCGTGCCCTGCCCCGGCCAATAGGAGATCGCGTCGTCATTGGCGAAGGGCTTGCCGTTGACGTCGGTCGCGGGCGTCAGGACATTGCCCTGCGCGTCTCGGTCGCTCCACCACAGCCAGCTTTCCGAGCTGCTGCGCAGTTCGCGGTTGGTCCGCTTCTGCCACACGCCGCCGACGAGCAGGCCGAACGTCTCGTCCTCGTTCTTCCACGACAGCTGGCCGCCGAGCTGCGGCTCGAACTTCTCGGTGGTGTCCGAATAGGTGCCCTCGGTCGAGACGAAGCCCGACCAGGCCGGGACGTCGAACGGCTTGCGCGTGTTGAGGATGATCGTGCCGCCGACACCGCCTTCTTCCAGCCGTGCCTCGGGCGACTTGTAGACCTCGGTGCTGGCGATGAAGCTCGATGGCAGCAGGACATAGTTGAACGACCGCTGTGGATCGCCGCTGTCCGCGCCGGCCAGGAAGTTGCCGTTGAGCAGCGTCAGCGTCAGGTCGGACTGGAGCCCGCGGATGCTGACCCGCGCGCCTTCGCCGCCGTCGCGCGTGATGACCACGCCCGGCACGCGCTGCAGCGCGTCGGCGACGTTCTTGTCGGGGAACTTGCCGATATCCTCGGCGGTGATGACGTCGACGAACGCGTTGGCTTCGCGCTTCTGGTTCAGGCTCTTCTCGATCGAGCGGCGATAGCCGGTGACGACGATATCCTGCTCACCCGCAACGGCCGACGCGGTGTCCGCCGTCTGGCCCGAGGGCGCGGTCGCCGTCGATGCGGGCGTTGCCGCGTCGGGCGTTCCGGTCGTGTCGCCGGTCTGCGGTGTCGTGGCGGCTGCGGGCAATGGCGGCGCCGCCTCCTGCGCACGCGCCGTCCCGGCCAGTGCCGCGCTCAGGCTTGCGCCCGCGAGCAGAAACCGCAGCGCGCGGCGGCGATGCGACGGAACGGCATATATTGTCTTGGTTGCGCTCATCAGACTTCCCCTTTTCGGCGTGCGGGACGTCCTTGCCCCCTCACGTCTCCCTGCCGATCGCGTGCCTGCCCCCGTATTCGGGTGGGACGTCCGGTTCATCGGATCGTCACGGTACGTCGTCTTTGCTTGCCTATTTGCCAATTATAAAAGTAAATTGTCAAATGGATTATGCGGAGCAGATTTATGCCGTTTCGGTCTCAACATTCGCAACATTCGCCGCGGCTCGGAACTTGGCCGAACCGGCACTAATCCTGCCGGGCGGTTCGTCGGCGGCGCGCCGTCTTGCCAAATCGCGCCGCAAACTGAATGCTGTCGTCTTCAACTCGGCCGGTATCAGCACCCGGCCTTGCCGCTCCGGCCCCAGACTCCGGAGCCCCTTCCCCTCCCAGACCGGGTGACCGCCATGCCAATGCTCAAGCGTCTCTGCCTCGCCGGATCGGCGCTCGCCCTGCTCGCCGTGTGCCCCGCCCCCGCCCTCGCCCAGACCGCGCCGCGACCGAGCGACTCGGTCGATCCGCTGATCGGCACCGGTGGCGAGGGGCATACCTTCCCCGGCGCCGTCGCGCCGTTCGGCATGGTGCAGCTCTCGCCGGACACCGACACCTCCTGCGTCCTCCGCGACTGCTATCCGCACGCCGCGGGCTATCGCTACGACGACCCGACGATCGTCGGCTTCAGCCACACCCATTTCTCCGGCGCCGGCCATTCGGATCTCGGCGACGTGCTGGTGATGCCGGTCGCCGGCGACGACGTGCCGATGGACCCGGGAACCCCCGCCGCCCCCGGCTATCGCTCGCGCTTCTCGCACGCCACCGAAACCGCGAAGCCCGGCTATTACGCCGTCACGCTCGCCGATCGCGGCATCCGCGCCGAAATGACGGCCGGCACCAGGGTCGGCGTGCACCGCTACAGCTTTCCCGCGGGCAAGGCCGCGCATCTCGTTCTCGACCTCCGATCGTCACTCTACAATTATCCCGGCAAGATCCTGTGGTCGGGGCTGCACCTGCGCGACGACGGCGTCCTGACCGGCTTTCGCGAAACCCGCGGATGGGCACCCGGGCGCAAACTCTTTTTCGCGATGCGCTTCTCCGCCCCCCTGACGGGCCACGCACTCGTCAACCGCGAGACCGCCATTCCCTATAAGGGTTTCCAGGGGCCGGGCCGCGACAGCGATGCGCTCGCGGAAAAGCTCGGCCAGGCGCTCGAGGCGCGTCTCGATTTCGGCGTCCTGACGAAACCGCTCGAGGTGAAGGTCGGGATCTCAGGCGTCGACGAAGCCGGCGCGCTCGCCAATCTCGACGGTGAAGCGGGCGGCTTCGACGATATCCGTGCGCAGACGCAGGCTGCCTGGGACACCGCGCTCGGCGCCGTCACGTTCGAGGCCGAGGCACCGATGCGCCGCATCTTCGCCACCGCCCTCTACCACAGCCTGCTCGCGCCCAGCATCTGGAGCGACCGCGACGGCCGCTATCGCGGGCCCGACGACCAGATCCACCAGGCGACCGATTTCACGGTCCGATCGACCTTCTCGCTCTGGGACACGTTCCGCGCGGAACACCCGCTGCTCACGCTGATCCAGCCGGAGAGGACGAACACCGACATCGTCCGCTCGCTGCTCGCCAGCCAGTCGCACAGCCCCGACGGCATCCTCCCGGTCTGGCAGTTCGCCGGGCGCGAGACGTGGACGATGATCGGCTATCACGCCGTTCCCGTCATCGCCGATGCCTATATGAAGGGCATTGGCGGCTTCGATGCCAATGCGGCGCTGGACGCGATGGTCGCGAGCGCCGACCATGCCAGCTACGGGGGGCTCGGCGAGTATATCGCGCGGGGCTATGTGCCGATCGACAAGGAACCCGAAGCCGCCTCCAAGACCGTCGAATATGCCTATGACGACTGGACCATCGCGCGGATGGCGCGGAAACTCGGCCGGTCGGACATCGCCGCGCGCTTCGAAAAGCGGGCAGGCAACTGGCGCAACAGCTTCGACGCGTCGTCGGGCTGGCTCCGCGCGCGCAAGACCGACGGCCAGTTCCGCACCCCCTTCGACCCGACCGCGATCAACTACGGCTCCGACTATACGGAGGGCAATGCGTGGCAATATAGCTGGTTCGTACCGCAGGATCAGGCGGGGCTCTTCCGGCTACTGGGCGGTGACGCCAGGACGATCCGGAAGCTCGACGCGATGTTCGATTTCGACCTGTCGAAGATCGACTACAGCCACGCCGAGGATATTGCCGGGCTGATCGGCCAGTATATCCACGGCAACGAGCCGAGCCATCACGTCGCCTATCTCTACAGCTATGCCGGGGCGCCCTGGCGGACGCAGGAGCGGCTGGGGCAGATCGTCGCCAGCCAATATGCCGACACGCCGGCGGGATTGAGCGGCAACGACGATCTCGGACAGATGTCCGCCTGGCTCGTGTTCACCGCGCTAGGCTTCTACCCGGTCGCACCGGGCGCGAACGAGTATGTCATCGGCCGCCCCTTCCTGCCAAAGGCGACACTGATGTTGCCCGGCGGCAAGCAGTTCGTGATCAGCACGGACAACCTCTCGACCGCCAATCGCTACGTCCAGTCCGTCACCCTGAACGGCCGGCCCCTCACCCGCACTTATCTTCGCGACGACGAGATCCGGCAGGGCGGCGACTTGCGGTTCGTGATGAGCGCCCGGCCGAACCGGCAATGGGGGAAGAGCGCATCGTCACGCCCGTTCTCGACCTCGACCGCGGCTTCGAGCCCCCCGACGCGGCGCTAGCGGGGGCGCCGTCGGGACGTGCGTGCGGTGGCGGCGGTCTCGCCCGCTTCCAGCGCACGCCAGCGCGCAAAGCGTTCGGGCGTCAAAATGCCTGCGTCGATCGCCGCGCGCACCGCACAGCCCGGCTCTCCGCCATGCGCGCAGTTCGAAAACCGGCAATCCTGCGCGGCGAGGGTAAAGTCGTCGAACACTTCAGCGATGCCCGCGGCCGCGTCGGACAATTGTAATTCGCGCATGCCCGGCAAATCGAGCAGCCAGCCGCCCTGGTCGAGCCGGTGCATCTGGCGCACCGTGGTCGTATGCCGCCCCGTCCCGTCATGTTCGCGGATCGCCTGGGTGGCGATACTGGCGGATCCGCGCAACGTATTGACGAGCGTGGACTTGCCGACGCCCGACGACCCCAGAAAGGCGACGGTCTTGCCGATACCGCACCAGGCGGCGAGCCGCGCCACAGCGTCAGGTTCGCGGCCGTCGACGGTCTCGACGATCAGCCCGGGCTCGATCGCGCGAACCGCGTCCACATAGGTCTCCGGCGTGTCCGTCAGGTCGATCTTGGTGAGGATCACGACCGCATCGACCCCGACCTCGCGTGCCAGCACCAGATAGCGCTCCAGCCGCGCGACGCTGAAATCCTGGTTGCACGACGCGACGAGGAAGACCGTGTCGACATTCGCGGCGATCATCTGCTCACCGCGCGGATCACCCGGCGCACGGCGCTTGAACAGGTTCTTTCGACCGAGCACACGCAGCGCCTGCGCCCTGTCCGCGCTGGTCAGCAGCCAGTCGCCCACGGTCGGGTGATCGTCCGACGGCGTGGCACCGGCGATATAGGGCGACAGGTCGCCGGCCCAGCCCGCCCCTGTCACGGCGATCTGGCCGCGGTGGACGGCCATGACCCTGGCGGGATGACAATAGGCGGCTTCGGCGGCCGAGATCTGGCTCTCGAAATGTGCGTCCCAGCCAAGCTGTTCCAGGGTCTGATCAGCAGAATCCATAAGGGTGCAGCAGCATCTTTCCTTGCGGGCCGATCGCCGGCCCTTCCGTCTACGATCCGGTCGTATACGCCGATAGGAGGCGGTTACCAGTCGCACCCACGATCAAAAACGCCGCTATTGGCGCCCTTTCGTCAAAGCCGCCGCGCGCACTTTCACGCGAGCCGCGGAAATCCGCACCCGGATTGGGGCCAGGTATCAAACCGCGCGACCCACGAGATGCCCGATCGCGGCCGTCGCGGCCATCGCCGCCGCACCCCAGAACAGGACGCGAAGCGCCGGGCGCCACGGGCTTGCGCCGCCTGTTCGCGCCCCGACGATGCCCAGCAGCGCGAGGAAGACCAGAGTCGCTGCCGTCACCGCTAGCAGCCGGTGTGGCGCAGGCGTCAGGATGGCCACCAGCAGCGGCGGTATCGCGCCGACGACGAAGCTGACAGCGGACGCGAATGCCGCCTGGAGCGGGCGGGCCATGACGATTTCGGAGATGCCAAGTTCGTCACGGGCATGCGCGCCGAGCGCATCATGCGCCATCAATTGCCGCGCGACCTCGCTCGCGATCGTCGCATCGAGACCGCGCGCCACGTAGATCTGCGCGAGCTCGTAATGCTCATGCGCCCAGTCGCTGGCGAGTTCGCCATGCTCGCGCGCCAGATCGGCAGCCTCGCTGTCAGCCTGCGAACTGACCGACACATATTCGCCCGCGGCCATCGACATCGCCCCCGCGACCATCGCCGCCGCGCCGGCTACGAACACGGCGCCGGTCGTTGCGCCCGATGCGGCAACGCCCGCGATTAGGCTCGCGGTCGACACCATCCCGTCATTTGCGCCGAGCACCGCGGCACGAAGCCAGCCGCTCCGCGATACAAGATGACGTTCGCTATGCGCGCTCATGGCAGTATCCTGATGGTTTCGCCGAGTGTCGCCACCGTCATGCCGAGCTTGCGGACGATCAGCCGATTCTGCGCGACCCGGGCATCGGGCGACAGCGTCAGCCACTGATCGACCATCATGCCCCCGCGCATACGAAAGGCCAGATGCAGGCGATTGCCGACCGCCTCGCCCGTCACCGGTCCGGACGCGTCAGTCAGCGTGCCCGTGTAGCGCCCGTGCCCGAGCGGAACGATCCGCCATTGCCGATCGCGCGGCGGCTTGCCCTGCTGCTCGATATGCTGATCCAGGATCAAGGTGCCGTCGGGAGCGACGCGACCGACGCTCGCGACATGCGTCCGGACCGGCGCCCGAAATGCGATCTTGAGCACGCCCGTGCCGTCCAGCCGCCCGGCGAAGAACCGTTCGGCGACAAAGGCCGGTTGCGCGGCGATCGACGCGGTGCTCGGCCCACCCGCGCAGGCGCACGGCAGCAACGCAAGCGGCACTGCAACGAAAGTCGTCAGACGGGGAACCGGGATCATCCTCTGCTTCATCGCCATCCTCGTCGTCGCATGCGCCGCAGGGCTCTCAGTCCGCGTTCGAGCTCTCGCGCCAGGACGTTGCGTTCGGCCGTTCTCGCCGAGCTGGCAATATGTATCTACCCACCCCGCCCGCGGTACGCGCTCCTGATCGTGGATTTGCCTGACGAACCCCACCGACCAAAGCGCTCGTTTAAACTGTGCACATTGCGCGCCTGCCCGTCTATCTAGCATGATGAAGCATAGGCCTCCGGCCGGCGCGATGCCGGGACGCGATCTTTCGGCGGTCATGGAACGCATGCGGCCGGCGCTCATGGCGTTCTTCGTCCGTCGTCTCAGTGATCCCGTGCAGGCGGAAGATCTGATCCAGGATCTTTTCATCCGCATGGCGACGATGAGGGGGCCGGCCACCGACAATCCCGAAGGCTATATTTTCCAAGCAGCCGCCAACCTGTTGCGCGATCAATATCGACGTGATGCGACCAGGTACCGATATCAGCAATCACGAGCGACCGATGCTGACCTTGGCGTCGATCCGATCGACGCCGAGCGGTTGCTGTCCGCGCGGCAGAGCGTCGGGTGCGTCGCGCGCACGCTGGGCGGCCTGCCTGACCGGACTCGCCAAATTTTCATTCTCTACCGGTTGGAGGGCATGCAGCGTAAGGCGATCGCCGATGCGTTCGGCATTTCCGTGAGCGCGGTCGAGAAGCATATCGCCAATGCAATGCGTGCGCTGCTTGCCGCCATGGGAGACTCGTAATGACCGCGCCGCAATCCGATGCGGACACCGTCATCGACTGGTGCCTGCGGTTGTCCGACGGGCCCTTGTCCCCGAAGGAGCGCACCGACCTGCACGTGTGGTTGGCCGATGACCCCCGCCGAGGCGAGCATCTGGGCGCAGCGCTTGCCGCCTGGGACGCGGTTGAGGAAAATGCCGACGCTCCCGAGATGCTCGCGCTACGCCGCGAAGCGCTCGGTGCCGTACATCGCGCGGGGCAGCGTCGCTGGCTCCGGACGCCGATGGTGTCCCGACCTGTGGCTTGGGCGATCGCGGCTGTGCTGCTGCTTGCGCTGTCGCTGGGCTCGCTGGCGTGGCGCCACGGCGGCCGCGACGAATATCGCACCGCGATTGGCGAACGGCGCGTCATCGCGCTGGCCGATGGCTCGCGTCTGTCGCTCGACGCCGACAGCATGGTCACGGTCGCTTTCAGCCCGCAACGCCGCGACATCGTCCTTGAGAAGGGCCGCGCGCGCTTCAAGGTCGCAAAGGATCCGCTGCGCCCGTTCGCCGTACGCAGCGGGCGAAACGTGGTGATCGCGACCGGGACCGAGTTTTCGGTTGAAAGGCTCAGCCGCGAAGTCCGGGTCGCGCTGTTCGAGGGTCGCGTCGCGGTGTTGCGTGATACCCCCCAAGGGCAGATGAACGAGGTCGTCCGGCTGGGTGGGCACCGGCTGACCGCAGAGCGCGCGCTGACCCCGGGGCATGAGATCGGCCTGCCGGTATCGGGGTTCGTCGGATCCGTGAGCTCATCGATCGGAAACGACGGCTGGGGCGCGGAGCAGGTGAGTTTTACGTCGGAGACACTCGTCGCCGCCGCCGAACGCATGAACCGCTATGCCCAGCGCCGCCGGATCATCGTTGATCCGGGTGCCGCGGACATTCGCGTCAGCGGGGTCTTCAACAATGGCGACGTCGATGCCTTTGCCGAGGCAATTGCCACAACCTTCCCGGTTGATGCCGCTGTTAACGGCGAGACGATCCGCTTGAGCCGCAGTCGCTGAAACCAAGATAAAACGAAATTATAAGATAATTTTCGTAATGAAGTGAGTGTTCGACACCCTCGCACGTCACAAAAGTATAACAGAGGAAGAGGGGCGATCGATGATGTTAAGGGACCGACGAATTCTCGGCGTAAGCTGCGTGGCAATCGCGACGGTCATGGCGGTCTCTCCGGCACAGGCGCAGCGGGTGGTTCGCGTCGACATCAAGGCCCAGCCACTCGGCCCGGCGCTGCGGTTGCTCGGCCGCCAGATGCACGTGCAGATGGTGTTCGACGAAACCCTCCTCGCCGACCGCGTATCCCCGACGATCAGCGGATCGATGACGCCGGACGTGGCGATCGACCGGCTCTTGCAAGGCAGTGGTCTCGTCACGTCGCGAACGGGACAGGGCGTCTATGTGATCGCACGCCCCGCCGCGCTGACGCGCGTGGCGATGACGGGGTCTCAGTCACAGGTTTTGCCGCAACGCCCGGCGAACCAGCCCGACACGGAACAGGACGACACGACGGGTCCGACGCCGCCTGGTGGCGACATCGTCGTGACGGGCTCGCGCATCCGGTCGAAAAACCTCGTCGAAACCGCACCGGTGACCAGCGTCAGCCAGGCGGACATCAAGCTGCAGGCAGCCTTCAGTGTCCAGGAGGTGCTGAACCGCGTTCCGGCAATCAAGAACAACGACACCAATTTATCGAACGGCAACGGGCGCCAGCAGTTCGATTTCCACGGGCTCGGGACCAACCGGACGCTAACCCTGATCGACGGTCAGCGGATCGGTGTCACCGAGGGCATCGATGCGTCCGTCGTACCGGTCGGATTGATCGAGCGCGTCGATCTGCTGACCGGCGGCGCCTCTGCCGTCTATGGCTCGGACGCTATCGGCGGCGTGGTGAACTTCATCCTCCGCAAGGATTTCGAGGGCGTCAACGCGAACGTCAATTACGGCTTCTACAACGCCGACAACCGCGACAACATCGCGGCGCAGGCCGCGCGTGACGCAGGCTTCGCCGTGCCCAGCGGCATGGCTAATGATGGCGGCCGGTTCGACGCCAATATCAGCATGGGCAAAAATTTCGCCGGCGGTCGCGGCAACATCTCGCTGTTCGGGGCCTATAGCCAGGTCGAGCCTGTCCTTGCGTCGTCGCGGTCGTTTTCCGTCTGCCCGATCACCTTGTCGGGGCAGTCGGTCGTCTGCGCCTCACCATCCTCGGCAACGCCGGCTGGCTATTTCCAGGCGCTGTCCGGGCCGGCGCAGAATGGCTCCGTTCTCACGAACGCGGCGGGTGGCGATCGCGAGTTCGTCCCGTTCACGGGGGCCAACGGCTACAACTACAACGACAGCTTCTATTTCCAGCGCGAGAACAAGCGATACAACGGCGCCGTCTTCCTCAACTACGAGGTTTCCCCCGCGCTGCAGCTCTACGCAAACGGGCTCTATCTAAGGTCCGAGTCGCGGAGCCAGTCGGATCCGGCCACGATCCAGCCCGGCTCGATCCCCTATGACATCAACTGCGACAACCCGCTTCTATCGCAGCAGCAGGCAGGCGCGTTGTGCGGTACTGCCGCGGGGACGGCGACGAACGTCCGCACCGATGTCCGCTACCGTTTTACTGACGCGCAGTCGACGCTGTCTTCCAACGAGATCTATCGCGCGGTGGCGGGGTTTCGCGGCGATCTGGGCAGCGCATGGCATTACGACGTAGGCGGCGTCTATTCGACCACGCTCTACCGCCAGCAACAACTCGGCCGCATCGACCCCGCCAAGGTCGCCACCGCACTGCAGGTGGTCGACGTCAACGGCACGCCGACCTGCGCCGCAGTGGTCAGCGGATCCGACCCGAGCTGCGTCCCGCTCGACATTTTCTCGACCAACGGGCCCAGCGCCGCGGCCGTCGACTATCTGTCGTTCGCGCAGGGCGGCGGCGTGTTCCGCGAGCGGTATGAACAATGGGTGGGAAATGCCAACGTCACCGGCGACCTCGGCGAATATGGCATCAGAAGCCCGTTTTCGACCAAAGGCATCAACATCGCGGTTGGCGGGGAATATCGGTCGAGCGGCTATCGTTCCCGCCCCGACGCCGCCTATCAGGCTGCGTTCGGGTCGACGCCCTCGACATTGTCCAACAACGCGGTCGACCTCTACGGTGAGGTCAACGTGCCGCTGGTCAGCGATCGCCCCCTGATCCGCGACCTGAGTATCGGCGCCGCGATCCGTGGATCGAAATATTCCGGGGTCGAACGGGTGCGGTCGACGTACAAGATCGACGGCAGCTGGCGGCCGATCGAGGATCTGCTCTTCCGGGCGAGCTACAACAAGGCAACCCGCGCACCGAGCATCTACGAACTCTCGTCGAACGCCAACGCCAGTTACGGCGTGCTCGACACGAACACGCTGGGCGATCCGTGCGCAGGGACGAGCCCCGTTGCGAGCCGCGAGGTCTGCGCGAGCACCGGCGTGACCGCCGCCCAATATGGCGCGATCCAGCAATGTCCGGACTTCCTGTGCACTGTCCGCAACGGTTCCGAAGGTCTGGTGACGCCCGAAGTCGCCCACACCTACACCTACGGCCTCGTCCTGACGCCCCGCATGTTGCGCGGTTTTTCCGCGACCGCCGATTATTACAGCATCGAGATCCAGAACGGCATCGGCTATTACCGCGCGATCGACTTCCTGCAGACCTGCGCGAACACCGGCTATGATTTCTTCTGCGGACAGCTCAAGCGCAACGCTGACGGGACGCTGTTCAGCAACGCCGGAGCAGCAACGGGCTATATCAACCAGGGATACAGCAACCTTGGCCGAACGAATGCCCGCGGGTTCAACTTCTCTGCCAATTACGACACGCGGATGGGCAACTGGGCGCGGTTCTCCACCAGCTATGTCGCGACGCTGCAGACCGCCAAGGGCGGTGATCTCGGCCTCCCCGACACCGACTTCAACGTGGTCGGGCTGTTCGGGCCCTATGCCGGGCAGGGCTATCGCCGGTATCAGCACAATTTCCGGTTTACGCTCAGCTCGCCCGAAGCTGCGCAGACTCAGGCGCTGGTCTCGGTCAACTGGAGGCATAATTCGGGGCTGAAGAACTCGCGCCTTGATGGAAATCCGATCTTCGGCGAGGACGATCCGAGCGTGCCGGACGCATATAAGTATCTGCCCGCCTATGACGTGTTCGACCTGAGCGGGAGCGTCACCGTATCGCGGGCGTTGACGCTGCGACTGGTCGTCAACAACGTGCTCAACAGGGCGGCGCCGGTTCGTCCCAGCCCCCCGCTCGAGGCGGCGGAGCGCGTCAACACCTCGCCTTCGGTCTATGATGCGCTCGGCCGGTCTATCAACATCGGGGCGACCCTGGATTTCTAGGGCCGTAGCCAGGCATGACGGCGCCACCGGACGCGCCGCCATGCGGGAAGGGAAAGCATGACGGGTCAACCACCGGGCGTCGCCGACGCATTCGCCAGCGTATCACGTCGCCGCGTCATGGCAGCAGGGACCGGATCCATGTTCGCCGGGCTCTTCACAGGGCTGGGCGCCGCCGAAGCCAGCGCCCCCGGCGCGGACGAGCGCCACCGGATCACGGCGACCGAGCCCGCGAGCGAGTGGCTGCTCGGGCATCCCGTCGGTAACGGCCGGCTCGCCGCGATGATGGGCGGCGGGGTCGTACGCGACATGCTATCGCTCAATCACGATTCATTGTGGAGCGGCCAGCCCGACGTCAGCCCCGGGCATGCGGTCGGCGATCGAGACCATGCCGATCCTCGCAACCGGGATGCGCTCGCTGCGGTGCGCCGCGCCGTGTTCGCCGATGATCCGATCAGTGCCGATCAACTGAGCCATGCGCTCCAGGGGCCGTTCAGTGCGAGCTATGCACCGATGGCGGATCTCCACCTCGAGATGGACCATCGCGAAGCCCCGCAGGACTATCGCCGGACGCTCGACCTCGATCGCGCGGTTGCATCTGTCACGTATCGCTCTGGCGGGACAGGCTTCGGCCGCGACCTGTTCGCCTCGCACCCCGATGGCGTGATCCTGCAGCGCCTCACCGCGGATCGACGCGGCATGATCGATTGCCGCCTGATGCTGACGAGCAAGCTGCGCGCGACGGCGACGTCCACCGCGCAACCGGGCAGCAACCAGATCACCCTGCTCGGCAAGGCGCCGACGCAGAGCGAGCCCGATTACCGCGATGTCCCCGACCCCATTCGGTATTCGGATAGCCCCGGTCGGGGCATGGCGTTCGCGACGATCCTGTCGGTCGAAACCGATGGCGGCGCAATCACCGCGTCGGAGGGCGCGCTGCACATCCGCGGCGCCACAACCGCGATCGTCCGGATCGCAGCCGCCACAGGGTTTCGCCGCTTCGACCTGGCGCCCGACACACCCATCGCCGCGGTCCGCGCTTCGGCCGAACGCGACCTCGCGGCTGCCAGACATCATGACTATACGACACTAGTAAAGCGTCACGTCAGCGATCATCAGGCGCTCTACCGCCGCGCCTCGCTCGAACTCAACGGCACGATCGGGGACGGGGATACACCGCGTGCCGAACGCCTGTTCCAGCTCGGCCGCTATCTCCTCATCGCCAGTTCCCGTGCCGATACGATGCCCGCCAATCTCCAGGGTGTATGGAATGCCGCGGTGCGCCCGCCTTGGAGCTCGAACTACACCACCAACATCAATCTCCAGATGAACTATTGGGCCGCCGAGACCTGCAATCTCGCAGACTGCCATTTTCCGCTGATCGATCACATCGAGCGGCTCGCGGTCACCGGCGCGCGCACCGCGCGGCAATTCTACGGAATGCCGGGCTGGTGTGTGCATCATAACAGCGATTTGTGGGCGATGAGCAACCCCGTCGGCGCGGGCGTCGGCGATCCGAATTGGGCGAACTGGCCAATGGCGGGCCCATGGCTAGTACAGCACGTCTGGGATCATTACCGCTTCAGCGGCGATCGCGACTTCCTCAAGACGCGCGGCTTTGCATTGATGCGGGGCTGCGCCGAATTCTGTGCAGCCTGGCTGGTTCGCGATCCGCGAAGCGGCCATCTCACGACCGCCCCGTCGATCTCGCCGGAGAACCTGTTTCTGACCGCGGCCGGCAAGTCCGCCGCGATCTCGGCAGGCTGCACGATGGACCTCGCGCTGATCCGCGAACTGTTCACGAACTGCATCGCAGCCATGGCGGTAATCGGCGATGTCGACGGGCTCACGGTGCGCCTCGCCGGGCTGCTAAAGCAACTCGAGCCCTATCGCACCGGCCGATATGGCCAACTTCAGGAATGGGCGACCGACTTCGCCGAGCAGGACCCGGGCCACCGACACATCTCGCATCTCTATCCGCTCTATCCCGGCGATGCGATCGACCCCGTCCGGACGCCCGCGCTCGCCCGGGCTGCGCGCGCGTCGATCGCGCGCCGCGAGGCGCATGGCGGTGCCAGCACGGGCTGGAGCCGTGCCTGGGCGACCGCGGTCTGGGCCCGGCTGGGTGACGGCGCGCAGGCCGGGCGATCGCTTTCCGCGTTCATCGCCAACAGCGTCGCAGCGAACCTGCTCGACACGCATCCGGCAAAGCCACGGCCCGTATTCCAGATCGATGGCAATCTGGGCATCACCGCGGCGATCGCGGAGATGCTGCTACAGAGCCGCGAAACCGAGATCGCGCTGCTGCCTGCGGTCCCCTCGCAATGGACCAACGGTCGCGTCGTCGGGCTCCGCGCGCGGGGCGGTCACGAGGTTGCGATCGCGTGGAGCGATGGCCATGTCGACGCGACGGTAATTGCCGGCGACACGCGCCTTTCGGTCCGATTGCCGTCAGGGTTCGAATTGCTCAAGATTGTTCAGCGGGGGACGATCGTCCGGTTCGAGCAGGATGCACAGTCTATCACGTTCGAGACTGTGAAGGGCCGACGCTACGACGTCGCGCTACGCAGAACCGCTCCGGGCGCCGCCAGCAGCACGCCACGCGAGAGCGATGCCACATGACCCGAAACGTTCCAGGAGTCCCCATGTCGATCATCACCCGCCGCGCTATGCTTGCCTCGGGGCTCGCCTCCGGCCTGGCATCGACAGCGTCGTCTAGCGGCTGGGCGCGCAAGCCATCGCCCGGAACTTCACCCGCGCCCTGGGGAGCAACCCCCTCCCCGCGCCAGCTGGCCTGGCACGCACGCGAGCAATACGCCTTCGTCCATTTTTCGATCAACACCTTCACCGATCGCGAATGGGGCTATGGCGATGAAGACCCCAGATTGTTCGCCCCAACCGACTTCTCGGCGGATCAGATCGTCGGAGCGGCCAAGGCCGGCGGTCTGCGCGGGATCGTCCTGACCGCCAAGCATCATGACGGATTCTGTCTGTGGCCGACGATGCTGACCGAGCATTGCGTCAGGAACAGCCCGTTTCGTGACGGCAAGGGCGATGTGGTCAGCGAATTCGAGCAAGCGGCCAGGCGTGCCGGCCTCGACTTTGGCCTTTATCTGTCGCCCTGGGACCGCAATCACGCCGAATATGGCCGCCCTGGCTATCTCGACTATTATCGCAAACAGATCGTCGAACTCTGTACGCGCTACGGCCAGCTGTTTGAATTCTGGTTCGACGGCGCCAACGGCGGCGACGGCTATTATGGCGGCGCCCGCGAGACACGAAAGATCGACTCCGAGACCTATTATGACTGGCCGTCAATCTTCGCCTTGGTGCATCAGCATCAGCCCATGGCCTGCACCTTCGAACCGCTGGGGTCCGACGTGCGGTGGGTCGGCAATGAGGATGGTGTCGCCGGCGATCCGTGCTGGCCGACCATGGCTAACCGCAAACCGAGCCAGGCGGACGGCAACGCCGGTCTTCGCAACGGCGCCTTATGGTGGCCCGCCGAAACCAACACCTCGATCCGCCCGGGCTGGTTCTACCACGCCGACGAGGATGCGAAGGTCAAGGATCCCAAGCGGATGCTGCAATTGTTCGACGAATCGATCGCACGCGGCACCAATCTGATCCTGAATCTGCCACCCGACCGGCGCGGCCGTCTCGCCGATCCCGACGTCGCCATTCTGCAGTCATTCGGTACCGCGCAGCGTGCGACGTTCGCGGACAATCGTGCGACTGGCGCGATCGCGTCGGCCGATCACATTCGCGGGCCGGGCTTTGCGGCGGCCAATGTGCTCGATCAGAATCCTGAAAGCTATTGGTCGACCCCCGACGCCGTGCATACGCCGAGCCTTGTCCTCGACCTTCCGCCCGGCCGCAGCTTCGATCTCGTCCGGATCCGAGAGTTCCTGCCGCTTGGCGTCCGCGTCGACCGCTTTGCGATCGACGTCGATCGCGGCAAGGGGTGGTCGGAGATCGCATCGGGCACGTGCATCGCCGCCCAGCGCGTCGTCCGCCTGCCCGCGCCCGTCGTCGCACGACGGCTGCGACTGCGGATCGTCGCCGCACAGGCGTGTCCGGCGATCAGCGAGATCGCGCTGTTCCGCCAGATCGCGCCGATCGCGGTCGCGCTGCCCGCCGCGCGTAGCCGCGATGTGCTGCAGCCCTCCGAGATATCGATCGTCTCGGCATCGGGACAGACTGCCGGCGCCGTGCTCGACAATGATTCGAACACAGTCTGGCAGGTTCCCGTTGCGTCGACGGCGGATCGGCCGACCGTCACATTCAAATTGACCACGCCTCAGCACTTGGCTGGCTTCATCCTGACGCCCTCGCGCGCGGTGATGACGGATACCGCGCCACCGAAACGGTTCCTTGTCGAGACAAGCCTCGACGGGAAGACATGGGTCAAGGCGGCTGCCGACGAGTTCTCGAACATCGCCAACGCGCTCTCGCCGCAGCGCATCGTGTTCGATACGAAGGTTAACGCTGTCTACGTCCGCATGACCTTCATCGGTCTTGCATCCCCCAGGAGGCATATGGCCATCGCCGGCATCGACCTTTTTAGGTAGAGGGCGGCAGGCGCGATACGTATCCCGCCTGCCGCCGACGGTTATCTGCGGATGAACGCGAGGATGTCGGCGTTGATGACGTCGGCGTGTCATGCGGATAGCCTGGATAGGTCTTGAGCCTGCCTCCCATCGGGTACCAGTTCCGGCAAGGGGTGCGACCTGATCATCTTCGCCCTGATTACCGGCACAGGCTGGTCGGCGATGCGCGCGACCGGGCGTTGCGAGACTATTGGAAGAGCGAATCCAACTTTGTCGATGTCGATTCGACCGCCAGCAGCTTCGATCCGAAGACGGGCGAGCGACGCCTTTCGATGACGGGTAAGGCGCGCATGGACTGAACTTCAGGCTGGATCCAACCGACGGGATGACGATCGGCTATTGTGCTGATTTGACCCGCGACGCCGCGCCCGACGGTGCCGCGCCGTACGCCGTCCCCTAGCCACAGCATACGCGCACGGTGGAAACGATCCTGTTGCCGCAAGAACGATATCGCCAGGACAGTCGCGGGCACCGAATATCGCCGCCGTGTCACGTTAAAGGGCAGCGTGTTCACCGCGAAGCGCACCCGTCGACGAGTTCGCAGCCTATGGCGTATCGCCCTGAGATGGGTCGCATCGCCGTTGCTTATGATCGCCCACCCACGCGTAGATCACAGTATCAGGACCGGTAGGACGCTCGACGCTGGAAGTGGCGGTCTTGTTCAGGACAGCAAATCTGTGTCCCCTGCCCTCAACAAGAGGCACAATTCCCGAGCTGGTCGGGGCAGTTTCAGTGCTCGTTGGAACGCCGGTCTTCGGCAGGCGTATAATAGCGCGCGATATCCGCTTCGGTGAGGGCATGACCGCTCGACTCTTCAACAAGCGCGGCGATTTCGCCATTGGTCTTCCCGGCGTTGCGCAGCTGCTCGATCTCGTCGCTTACCATGTTGATGAAAGCGGGGACCGGGAACCGTTCCTCACCCAGGCCCAGCGCATCACGCATGTGTTTTTGCGCACGCAAGGCTTCGGGAAGCGTGAACGCGATATCATCAGCCATCGAACGTGCCTTTCATGAACTAGATTTGGTCGGGGGGCATTGGGCCCCCCGACACCGAAACGCTTATGCGGTGACCGCTTCCGCTTTGACGTTCACGCTCGACGTTGCCATCGCGGTCAACTTGTCGTCGGTCGCATATTCCTCATCGAGCGTTTCTTTCAGGATCGCAGCGATATCGGCGCGGCCGAGCTGGTTCGCCCAAGCGATCAGCGTGCCATAGCGCGTGATCTCGTAATGCTCGACGGCCTGTGCCGACGCGATCAGCGCGGCATCCAGAACGGCTTTGTCCTCGATCTCGCCGGCGACTTCGTTGGCTTCCTTGATGATGCCGTCGATCGCCGGGCAGGTCACGGCTTTCGCCTTCTCGCTAAGCAGGTCGAAGATCCGCTCGAGGCGCGTGATCTGCCCTTCCGTCTCACGCAGATGGGTTTCGAAACCCTGCTTAAGGGCTGGCGCCGTTGCCTTGGCCACCATCTTTGGCAGCGCCTTGGTGATCTGGTTTTCCGCGTAATACACATCCTGCAATTGGTGCAGGAACAGGTCGTCGAACGTCACGATGTCTTTGGAAAACAGGCCCATGATAGTATCCTCGCTAAGCAAATGGCTGCGAAGCAGACTGCTCCGGCACCGCCGCAACGCGCCGGCTCCGGGGTAAGTTTCGTTCGGGTCAGCGCAGCCTCCACGCCAGTCCGATCGGTGGCGGCCTGTTGATCCTCGACGCCGATCCGGTTGTCGCTCGGCTGATCATGCCGGCAGTCAAGTCGGGCATAGGAACGATCGGAAGAGCCCCCATCTAGCGTCTTATGACCAATAGCATTCTTCATCTCGGGCTCATGGAGGACGGGGAGATCGAGCTCGATCTGGCCGCCCTTGAACTCGCCGCCCTCGATCATCCCGGTATCGATCTAGACGACTATATCGACGAGCTCACTGGCATAGAATTGGCCCTGCGCGCTGCTGACGACAACGCAGCAGGCAGCGTCGCTCAGGCCCAGACGCTGCGCAGCGTCATGGTCGAGGATTTCGGATTCTCCGGCGACCGCACGCACTACGACGATCCTCAGAACGCGGACCTGATCGCTGTCATCGATCGACGGCTCGGTCTGCCGGTCAGTCTGTCGATCCTCTATGTGGCAATGGCCCGACGGCTTGGATGGTCGGCGATGCCGCTCAATACCCCCGGCCACGTCCTGGTCCGCCTTGGCGACGCACCGGAGGCGCTGATCATCGATCCCTTCAATGACGGTCGCATCGTCGCCCCCGAACAGGTGGAAGCCTTGTTGGAGCAGATGACGGGCCAGACACGGTTTTCCGACGGGATGCTGCCCCTGTCGAACCGATCGGCGCTTGTTCGACTGCTGCTCAACCAGGCGGCCCGTGCCGAGCAGGCAGGCAATCCCGCGCGCGCGCTAGTCCTGTACGACCGCATGACGATCGTGGCGCCCACGCACGCCCATGGTTGGTGGGAGCGAGCCAGACTTCAGCTGGTCGCAGAAGATGTTGCCGGCGCCCGCAACAGTCTTAGCGCGATGCTCGAGATTTCCCGGGACGACGATTTGCGCCTGCAGGTATCGGCAGCGCTCGATGCCCTTCCCCGGCCGACGCCCTCGTGAACGTCGCGGTGGACCGGCTCTACCCCAAGCGCTCCTTGGGAAGGCCTCTGCCCGCGAGAAGATCGTCGAGCTCTGGGATACTATTAGCTCGCCGGCTTCGTGATCCCTGGTAGCTTCGCCGCGCGGAGCTTGCTCAGCAGATCGCGTGATTCCACGGGGGCCGCCTGTTTGAACAGGCTGAACAGCGCGCCATCGTCCAAACCGCTGATGTCAAACCCGATCGACAAGGCAATAGGCTGACGAAGACGAGCACCGGGCTGCGCCTCGAGGACAAGCACGAACCACTGCATGCCAACGGGGGGGTGTCCGATATTTTCGGCGAACTCCCCTGCAACCGCTTGGCGTATCCGGATGCGTCGATCTGGATTATTGTTGAACCAGGCCGCGTCCCCGTGCGTGGCCACCTCTGCGATGCGGTCGTCAATCGAGCGGGGTGTACTGATCATCATGAGGTCCTGACATACGCCATTGCGGGGCGGCCTGTAGCGGGCCCGGTCGCATTGGCAAATGGCGCGATGCGCACACAGGTTCGGCTCAGGCGCCGCGATACTTGCCTTCGATGCTACCCAATGCCGAGACGGGGCGCCCCCTTAGGAACGCCCCGTCTCTTCGAGCCAGCAAATCAGAGAGGATTACGCCGACGCGACCTTGGCACGCGTCGATGTGTGACCGCCGGAGCGATACAGCACATCGGCTGCGTCCTCGGGAGCGACCCCTGCCCCGGCGGTATCGACCGACACGAACACGCCACCTTCGTTGATGCGCCCCTCATAATAGCTGGCATCGACCCGGCTGACGCCATGGTCCGTCATGACTTTTTCCAGCCCCCCGACGGCGCCACCGAGCGCCGCACCGACGACGGCTGCACCGGGGATCGCTGCCGACGCGATCGCGCCCGCTGCAACGAGAGGGCCGACGCCGGGTATTGCGAGCGCCGCGATACCGAGCAGGGTCCCGATACCAGCGCCGGCTGCGACCTTGCCGACAAACTCCTGCGTGTCGCCGTTGCCGTCTGTGGTCGTGTTCTTGCCATTGTGCTGCGCCACGACCGAAATCGCGCTGTCGCTAATGCCCGCAGCGCGCAGCTCTGAAACGGCGCGCTCTGCATCGGCGTGATTGTCGAAAACGGCTGATACGAGGGTCGTGCTCATGATGATTCCTGTCGACAGTTCGGTTGCTCACGGATCTAGAAGCCGTGTCGAAGGATGATCGTTCCGGATATTGAGGGTTAGCGAAGCGGTAACCATGAATAGCAGCGTCGCGACACAGGACGCTGTGAGCGGGATAGACCATGCCCGTAGGCAGCTGCGACTTAAGTGTCGCTTTTTCCCTTTCGCCATTGTCGCATCGCGGCGTCATATCGTTGACGCTCGGCTTCGACTGCAGCCTCTGCCGCGCCGACGTCTGCGCGGTGTTGCTCTTCAAGCTCACGTCGATCGCGGGCCAGCTTTGCCTCCCGGTCCGCCAACCCCTTCATCCTGCCGTCGTAGTCGGCCGTCACCGTTTCAAGCGCAGCTTCCGCCGCCTCGAGCTTCGCGCTGCTCGGCTTCGGTTTCGGTGCAGACTTCGGTTTTTGCGGCTGTTTGGACGTTTCGGGGCGCGCCGAAACATCTCCCCGCGCTGTCCGCAGTTCGAGGGCCGGCATGGCCTTGATCTGCTCCGCAGTCGTGCCGCGAGAATGCTTCACGACCAGGCCTGGCGAGGCCAAAGGCTCAGCGGTCAGCGCGGGGTCTGTGACGAGCTCTGCTATGCCTCGCGCGAACAGGTCGCGCTCGCTGCCCCAGGCCTCGAGGGCAGCCTTCTGGCTCGTTGCGGCGACATAGGCATCATTGAAGCCAGCGGCCGTCCTGTAAACCTTCAGCTTTTGCGCACGAGCCATGCGATTTGATACCGCGCTATGTGCTGAAATAGAAGTTGGCGCCGGTCGCCCTTCCGGTACCGACGCCAAAGCCCACCTCCGGGCTTACCGGACATTGAATCTCGCTCGGCTGTTTGTGGCATCGTCGGTCCGATCACGACCTGCCTAGATATATTAACGAGAAGCGCCGCCATGGCTACGCATTCCATCGATGCTGAAGTTAGCAGGTAACTGTGTCGGCTTGCGTCGAGAAGCGGCTGGAACTGCGATAAAGACCATTTTTTTTGGCTCAAGCTGTAGGCGACGCTTGCGATCATCGAGCGTTCTATTGTTGAGACGCAAATCGCACTCCCTGCGATGGACGCGAGATGTTCGCCGATCGGCTGAGGATAGAATCGGGGCGATAAATCACGATGTCGATCACGCGAGACCGCTAGCAATTCAGCCGACCCGCTGTACCCGCCCTTGACCTAACGGTGCCCGGCGACCGACAACCGGCGAATGATCAAGCCTCTCGTCGCAACCGTCGCGCTGTTCGCGCTCGCTACCGGAACCGCAGCGCAGACCGTGCCGACGCAGCAGGTCGGCAGCGCCACGCTCTCTGGCGTGCCCAATATCCCCGTCGAGGTGCGCGAGGCGGTGCAGCGCTATCAGAATAGTCGGGCGGCGCAGTTCGAGGATTGGCTGCCGGACGGCTCGATGCTGATCGCCACGCGCTTTGGCGCGACGCAGCAATTGCATCACGTCGCAACCCCCGGTGGCGCACGCACACAGATCACGTTCGGCGCCGAGCCGATTGCCGCCGCGACGACGATCCCCCGCAGCGATCGTTTCGTGATGACGCGCGACACGGGCGGTGACGAGTGGTTTCAACTCTATACGCGCGGCCTCACCGGTGTAGCCACGCCGGTGACCGAAGCCGGCACCCGCAACCAGTCGCCGGTTTTCAGCAAGGATGGCGCGCTGATGGCATGGGCGCGGGCGACCAAGGGAAGCGCCGCTTATGCAATCCTGGGGGTCGACCCAAAGGCGGGCGGCAACCCGCGCTCGCTTTACCAGTCCGACGGCGCGGTGGCGCCCGCCGATATCGCGCCCGACGCTGCGCGGCTGATATTTGTGCGCAGCCTTTCCAACCGTGAGGACCAGCTGTTCGAGCTGGATCTTAAGACCGGCAAGGCGGACCGCATCGCGCCGAAGGCTGACGCTGCCGTCTATGCCGACCCCCGCTATCTGCCGGGCGGACCGAAGCTGATCGCCATCTCCGATTCCGGCAGCGACACGCGCCGACTGGTCGAGATCGATATCGCCACCGGCGCGCAGACGGTCCTGACGCCGGACCTTAAATGGGATGTCGAGAGCTTCGATCTGACGGATGACGGGCGCGTGCTCGCCTATTCCGTGAACGAGGACGGCTTCTCGCGCGTGGTGGTGCAGGATCGGGTCACCCGCCGCGCGCTACCACAACCGGTGCTGCCGCGCGGCGTCCTGACCGCGCTCAGATTTTCGCCCGACGGCAGGAATCTGGCGATTGGCCTGACCTCGGCCACTTCCGCCGGTGACGTCTGGAGCTGGGGCGTGACCGGAGGCGGCCTGACACGCTGGACCAAGTCGGAGCTGGGCGAACTCGATCCCGCCACGCTTGCCGAGCCCGAGCTCGTACGCTTCAAGTCCTTCGACGGCCTGTCTGTCCCGGCGTTCGTCTATCGACCCAAGGGCTTGCCGGCAGGCACGCGGACGCCGGTGATCATCGACATCCATGGGGGGCCGGAAGCGCAGACGCGCCCGATCTTAAACTATGGCGCGCAATATTTTGCCGATGCGTTGAAGGCGACGGTGATCCTTCCCAACGTCCGCGGCAGCGACGGCTATGGCAAGCGCTACCTCAACCTCGACAATGGCGTGAAGCGCGAGGACTCAGTAAAGGATATCGGCGCCCTGCTCGACTGGATCAGCACACAGCCGGGCCTCGATGCAGGCCGTGTCGCGGTCTATGGTCAGTCCTATGGCGGCTATATGAGCCTTGCCGTCATGACGCATTATTCGGACCGGCTGGTCGGCGGGGTCGAGCGCTACGGCATCAGCAACTGGAACACGTTCCTCCAGAACACCGAGGCCTATCGTCGCGACAATCGCCGCGCAGAATATGGCGACGAGCGCGATCCGGCGATGCGCGCGGTACTAACGCGGGTGTCGCCGTTCACGAATGTTGCGCGGATCACCAAGCCAATGTTGGTGATGCAGGGTGCCAACGACCCCCGTGTACCCCAATCGGAATCGGACCAGATCGTGGCGCGCCTGCGCGCAAACGGCAACGAAACTTGGTATGTGGTGTTCGCCGACGAAGGGCACGGCTTTTTGAAAAAGCCGAACAACGATCTGCGGCGCGAGGTGGAAACCGTGTTCTTGAGGCGTCTGTTTGAGCGGTAGCGTTGGGGGGATAGGCCTGGGCGTAATTTGCCGCGCGCCTTTGCGATGTTGACGCACAGGCAGACTTTGATGCCGCTGCTTCAGCTGCTTGCGCTCAGACATCGGTTTAGGTTGGCGCGCCGTGCCCCTCCGTCGCTTGCGGTACGAACACCGAGAACGCCAGCGTGCCGCCTGCGATCATAAGGATGCCCCGGAACGTCAGGGGCCGGCCGTGCGCTCGCCCTGCCCGGCTCATCACTGCGCTTGCCGCCGCCCCCTGGCCCACGAGCATCTGCTGAATCTGTTGCAGCGTCTCAGCGTGTCCGCGGGCGAGGCTGGCATTGGGCACGGTGCCCAACACCGCCGCCCCAAGCGTGCTGCCAGATTTCGGGGAAACAAGTTGGAGTCCGTCGTGGCCCCACGCTCTGCGAAACCCACGCTGCCCTGGATCAGCTTGAGGCGCTGAAGATCCGCGGCGGCCGGTTTCTCCGCCGCAATCTTTACATAACGCCGCGTTGGCATCCCCAAGGGCGGGTGCGCAAATCAGACGGCCTGCTCTGTTTCGCATGGTGCCGGCCAAGTCTCGCTATTGGCGATGGGGCTCAACACCAGAAGTTTGGAGCGGGCTTCACAACCGATTGAAAATACACCAGTCCTTATGACCTGTTAACCGTCGCCTCCTACATTTTGCGCATGAACCGAATAGCCCACCGTGTAACCGAGCTCACACGTTTTGCAGCGCTACCGATCGCCACAGGCGTTGGTTACTATCTGGCGGCCTTCGCGTCCCTCTACCTCACCCGCGGTGCTGACGGGATCGCGATGCTGTGGCCGCCCAGCGGCATTCTGTTCGCAGCCTTACTGGTCGAACCTCGGAATCGCATCGTGTGGCACATAGGCGCCGCTGCAATAGCCAGTCTCGCTGCCAACCTCGGCGGCGGGAATGGCGTCCTGCTTTCGATCGGTTTTACGCTCGCTAACGTGTCCGAGTCCGGATTTGCGGCATGGCTTTTACGAAACCGAACGCGGCGTCGTGATTCATTCACCGATCCAAAGGGCTTGGTCTGGTTCTGCATCGCCGCAGCGGCCGCGGCAGCGTTGAGCGCGACGATCGCCGCCTGCGCGACGACGGCTGTCGGGATCAGCTTCTGGCTTTCGTGGTTCACGACTGATCTGCTGGGGATCTTGATCGTTGCCCCGCTCATCCTGATTGCGGGCCGAGCCTTCTATCGCAAAAGGTTTCGCGATGGCCTGGCAGCAGCCCCGCAAGCCGTCGCGATATTTCTGCTCGTGGCCAGCGTGTCGATAATCGCTTTCTCTCAGGTCAACTACTCGCTGCTTTTCCTGCCGATGCTTGCAGTCCTTCTGGCAGCGTTGCGAATGGGTCCGTTTGGCGCCGCCGGAAGTGTGTTGCTCGTTGCCACGGCCAGCTCACTCGCCCATATTTTCGGCTCTGATCCGCAGGCGATAGCCGACGGTCAGGCGTACGCACGTAGCATCTTTCTACAATTCTATTTGCTGGCCCTGTTCGCGGCCGCCCTGCCGATTGCCGCCTTGCTTGCGACTAGACAACAGCTGATCGATAGCAACGCGAACAAGCTGCGGTTGCTCGAGCTGGCCGAGGGTGCGGCTCATGTCGGTCATTGGCATCTCGATTTGTTGACGCAACTCATAACATGGTCGGACGAAGTCTTTCGCATTCATGGTGTGGAGACCCGCGTTCCGCCGTCACTCGACACCGCGATAGACGCCTATCACCCTGACGATAGGGATGCGGTTTCGGCACATATCGGGCGCTCCCTCGAACACTGCGTGGGTTTTGAATTCACCGCTCGCATCGTCCGCCCCGACGGGGAGGTACGCCATGTGTTTTCGAAGGGTGAGATTGACCGAAACGGCGTCAATGAGTCGGTTGGCCTGTTCGGCATTATCCAGGACATAACGACCCAGGTTGCGCACGAAGCCGAGATGGAACGGGCCCGCATTCGTGCTGAGACTGCCGCCCGCAACGCGATAATTCTGGCCGAGACGGACCAGCTTACCGGAATTGCAAACCGGCGCCGCACCAGCTTCGTGCTTGAGCAGACGTTGCTGCTCGCCCGCGAAACCGGGCACCCAATGTCCGTCGCGATGTTCGATATTGATCACTTCAAGCGCATCAATGACACCTATGGACATCACACAGGCGACGAGGTGCTGAAGAGGGTGGCAGCAGGCGCTGCCGCGGAACTGCGCAGCGGCGATACCATTGGCCGCTTCGGCGGTGAAGAATTCGTGATCGTGTTACCGGACGCCGCAGCGGATGCGGCAAGCAAGGTCGCCGAACGGGTGCGTCATGCGATCGGCACGGACAACTGTACGCCAGGCGTCACGGTGAGCATTGGCGTGGCAGAAATGGCGCCTGGGGAGAGTTGCGATGCGCTGCTGAGACGCGCCGATGACGCGCTGTATGTTGCGAAGAACGAGGGTCGCAACAGGATGCGGCTGGCCGCCTAGCGAAAGTCGTCCGTAGACGCAGCCGTACTTTCAATGTCTGTCTCAATTGCGCATTCGCGAATGGCCTGTCGGCGACAAGAAACGGGAGAGATGGCGCTTAACGAATGGCCGTTATGGGTTGCCCGTATAGCCACTCTGAACGTCCGGTATTGGGCGCTAGCTACCGGTCCGCTTTGCAGCTGGTAAAATCCAATAGATGACACTCAGATCAGCCTACCCGCTTCCCACAATCGCTGCTAATTCATGTTCCAAGTTTGACCGCTTCTCGGTTTTCATGGCGCATGCTGGTAGGTGCCTGCTCACCGTCGTCGCGAGCAGCCGGACCAGTTCCGGCTGCATAAATGCAAAACTGTTCATTACGTCAAACAAATCGCGCGCTTGTCTGCCAGAGCCACCCGGATTTGAAGCTGGAGCTTGCTCCGATGCGCCTTCCTCATAACGAAGATCAGGTCGACCCGGCTGACCATTTCAGCCTTGAGCGAGTTCTCAGCGTCATGGTTAGGACGCGCGTCGGGTCCGAACGCGGTGGCGGCTCTCCCACCGATCGGTCCTGCGACTTCTAGAAACGGCTTAAGCTTGCGTCTCTCCCGATCGGAACGCCTGGCCCGTCCGTCAGAAGCGCAGCCAAGGCACCCTCAAGGTAGGTAAGCGCGGCGTCATCCAGCGCCTAGGCGATGAGTTCGGCCCCGTCCTCGTCGAGGCAGAGATCGGGGGGTCTGATCGGATCTCGCAATCATGCTGATGAAGGTAGTTAAGACCTCTATCTTGGTCGACCTCCCGACGACTACGGCAGCGGTGCGCCAGACCCGGACATTCGCAGTGGTTCCCGCTTACCAGCTCCGGTCGTTCGTTCATCCCGAACGCAAGCGCTCGGAGCCGCCGCCATTCGTCACGCAAGTGCGCGGATCAACTGGCCATCCGTGCCCTTCGCGATGTCTGCCCGCGTGATCGGGATTGCTATGTCCGGCTTCACACCCCGGTCGGGTTGCGGGGTCGTCGGAAACCGGCCGATCAGCGGCAGGTCGGCTTCCAGCCCGGTCGCAGGCAGTCGCACGAAGTAGAAGCAGCCACCGTTGATCCCGCGCCGGTTGCCGCCGGTCGTCTCACCGATCAGCGTTGCAAGGCGATTACGGCGGACGAAATCGGCGAACTGGAACGTCGCCGAACTGTTTTGCGGGCCGATCAGAACGCGCACGTCGCCCTCATAGCGTGTACCGCGCGGTCTGATCGGGTCCACCCGGTCGCCTTGCGCATCGAGCCGGAGGAACCGGTCGCTGATCCTGGTCGCATTCTCTCCCAGATGATCGAAACTGCGGTCCCACGTGTCGAGCACAGGCCGCAGGTCGTCGGGCACGGTGCGGTAGCGGACGAGCCTCTGGACCTCCTCGAACGGCGTCTCGCGTTCTACCAGCCGTTCGGCAAGCGCGTTACCGCAGTCGAGCCCCCCCTCGTTCGCGCGCAGATCGACGACCAGTCGCGGCACCCGCTCGGCGACCAGCCGGTCGACCGCCTGATCGAGCCAGCCGCGCCAATCCCACTTGCTATCGTAGAGACCCCAGCTCGGCATCGACAGAAGCGCGGCGTCGCCACGCCGCTCGATCGTCCAGACCGGCGTGTCGCCGCTCGCATCGACGCCGGCGTGCGCGGTGGTACGGCGCTGCGCCAGCGAGACGCCAGCAACGGTCGCGGCACGTCGCCGTCCGGAGGGGTCCTCCACCGTCAGCTGATAGCGGTCCTGCCCGAACAGCATCGAGAAGAAGATGTCGAAGGTCTCGTAGCGGTCGTCTCCTTGGACCGAGAGAAGGCGGCGACGCTTGGCATCGTTGTGCCCATCCGCACGCGCGAGCGGCATGAGCGCGGCGAGAATGGCGCTCGCGGATCGGCCGTTGACCGCCAGGATGCGGCTTCCCGGCGAGATCCCCGTGGCGAATGGATCGGCCGTGACGACCATCGCGTCGCCGATCCAGAGGAAGTCGAACGGCAACCGATCCGCTGCTCCGAACAACGCGACGGCGATCTCGCGTCGCTGGTTGTAGAAATTGGCATAGCTATGGCCGCAGCGCACGGTCGCGAGAAAGCGCGACAGCGTGAGGTAGAACGCCCGTAGCGTCATGGGGATGGCCGCCGCCTGGTCCAGCGCTGTGAAGCGGGCATCGATCTCCCGGGGCGTATTGTAACGGTGGATGCCGGGGTGGAGCTCGGCATATGCCCTGCGCAGTAACGCGACGTCCTCGCGCATCGCCGCGGCGCGGAGGAGCGTCGGACTGGATGAGGTCCGGGCGAGCAGCGGCGAGGCTGCAAAGGTGGCGCCGAGGCCGCCGAGCACGGTGCGGCGGGACGGTGGCGATGCGGTCATGTCGGCTCCGACGTTATGGATACCCCCTTCAAGCATGGCCGAGCGCGTACGCGTCGCCTCATCATCGCCCATGCCATGCGATTTATCGTTTGTGAGACGCCCGATACGCACTCGGTGAGCGACCATAGCGCCGCTGGAAGGCGCGGTTGAAGCTTGCCTTCGACGAGAACCCGGCGTCGAGCGCGATCGCCAAGACTGGCCGGGAATCATCCGCCGCCAGTGCCGCGGCCACGTCCTCGCAGCGAAGACCGTTGACGAAGTCCGAAAAGCCGACGCCCAGCCCCTCATTGAGTGCGCGCGACACATAGGTCTCGTTGGTCGCGAGCAGGCTCGCCAGCCGCCGCAGCGTCAGCGCGTCGTCGCGATACCACCCGTTATCGCGGATCCGCGTCGCCCATTCCTCCCCTTGCGCCTGCCAGTTTCGAACGGCGGGTGATCGCACCTCCGGATGCTCCAGTGTGTCGAGCGCCGGAAACGGCAACGCGAGATACCGCCATCCTGCGATCCCGAGATACAATGCGAACCCCGCGATCGCGGCGTAGAGCGGCATCAGCCCCCTATAGCCGAGCGGCTTCACCGCATCGACCAGCAGCCAGCCCGCCCAGGCGATCGCCAGCAACGGATAGGCGACGGCGGTGCGGCTGAGCCACGCCGTCGCGAACCGCGCGTCGTCGCTGCGCTTTTGCGACAGAGCGTCGCGGTAGCCGTGCAACAGCCGGATCGTCCACGCGCCATAGACGACGAAGCTGATCGCGAGCAGCGATGCGACGATCGCATTGCCGGTCGTGAAAGCAAGATCCGCCCAGTAATGCTTCAGCGGCGTCGGCAGGAGGAAGGCGGCAGCCTGATAGGCGAACTGGATCGCGCCCGGCAGCAGGTGTCGCCATGCCGCGGGCGACCAGCGGCCGGTGACGAGAGCATAAGCGTGAAGATAGAGGAGCGGCGGGACCAGCAGCGCGTTCGAGAAAGGCGCGAAGGTCAGCCACCACCAGCGATCGTAAAAGCCGGCAAACCCGATCAGCCAGGGCACGAAGACGCCGGTCATGACGATCAGCAGCGCGGCGAGCGCGCGCGCCGCCAGCCGGTTGTGGAACGACGCCGACAAGCCGACCGCCAGCGGAAGCAGAATTGCCGCTGCCACCGTGAGGACAGCCGTGCGCCAGCCAAAGACCAGATCCATGACGGTCAGCGTAGCTTAGCCGACACCCAAAGCTAGAGATCCCATTTCGGAAGGAGGCCAGTCGCCTCACCTGCGCACATCCGAGCACCCCCTCAGCGCTTGCACAGCTTAAAACTTGCGGCTCACGGCCGCTCGAAAGACGGGATGGCAAAGACCCAGAACCACTCGTGCAGCAGTGTCTTTGAGCAGGCCGAAAGCGGACATCCGTTCACCTCTGCCGCTCGTGAGCGAATATCAGGACGCAGTGCGCGTGGCGGCAAATCCCGCGGGCCCCACTCCGGAGCAAAGGTAGTGCGAACAGCTTTACAGTATTCGGGTTGGTGCTGGCGTGCACCGCCATCGACGCGCATGTCTCGCTTGGCGGCGGTGCGCCCCTCCTCGTCGCCCGTTGCAAGACGGGGTGGGTCATGAGCACCCCCCGCCGCATCCCCCGCCGCACCCGCCATCGCTGCTACCGTGCCCGTCCGAGCCGCAAGCGTCACCGTCGAAATTCAGATCGAAACGACGACCCGCTGTGCCGGCCTTTAGTCGCGCACCTTGGATCCATGTGACGATCGCGACGGCAAGGAGGAAAACGGCAACCAGCGCCGCCATATCTTGAACGATCAGGACAACCAGGCCGGCGCAAGTGAACCCGACCAACGTCGTCTCTTCCGCGCCCAGAAGTACCTTTCTGGTCCGGTCGATCCGCTGGAAATTTCCCGAGAATCGTTCCGAGGGATCGGGCCAAACATCTGCGGGCGGCGCAGCACCAAAGGTGTCCCGGTATAAATTGAGCGTATGCGCGTAGCGGTCACGATAGTGCTCGCATTGCTCGGGGCCACCCGATGTCGGTTCGTGATGGATATCGCGCGCGACGATGTCGCGGCAGAGGCCGTGCCAATAATCGCGGGTATAGGCCATATGCAGATGCCACGCCTGATCAACCGCGTCCGACGGCGTAAGCTGCTCGTCGCTGATCGCGACCAGCGCGAGGAAGCGACGATATTCCGTCGCGACCCGGTCTGCAAACGACCCGGTCCATCCGTTCTCTGCGGCCAGCCTCCCTTCGAAGCTGAGGGCTGCAACGGGCTGGCCGATGCTCAGGGTCTCGATCCTCCCAATGAGAATCCTTCGCGCCATATGCGCGGGGCTGTTCGGTTCCATATCCCACTACATTAGTATGGTATTGTTGCAGGATCGTGACGCCGATGGCAATCGATCGATCCGGAACTCGCCGCCCGCACCTCGATCGTTGCGTGATGCTCCGAGGTAGACAATGTCCGACCGCCACTCGGCCTCGACACTGCCGTTGCAGGCTGAGCGATCGCAAGCGCGGCGCCGATATCGTGCATCAACATGGTCCATCTCAGCCTGTAGTCGGCGACGCTCGGGTTTCTCGCCGGGGCGGCCCGCCTGTTGCGAGCGGGCGATCCATTATTCCTGCACGGCCCCTTACACCGTGAAGGTCAGCCGACCGGGCCGTCCAACGACGCGTTCGACGCTTCCCTGAAGACACGCAACCCGTTCTAGGGCTTACGCGACGGCGTGACGGTGATCGTAGCAGCTGACGGGTCCACGCCGGCTCGTGTTGTCCAAATGCCGGCCAATAACCCTTGGGTCGTTCTGCAACGCAATTCGCTACAGACCTGGCCCATGGCAGTCCGAGGGGCTGCCGCCACGCACGACCTTTCTTCCACCTACGACCCACAAGCTGACGTTGCAGGGCATTCCCCCCGCCGAGCTGCGGACACTCATTCAATGAGGTTTCCGGCTAAGCCACTGCATGCCGCCATTTAGGCGGTTGTCGGCACTGGCGTACATGGAGTGGGGGCGACCTTGTCGGTGCGCGCTGTGCGCCGAGGCCTTCAAATTACGGAACGCGTGTCCGAGACTTCACGCCTCCGCGTGACGGACGATGGCCTCGCAAACTTCATGCGTTGCGAGAATAGCGGCGGCATCGACCGGCCTTCGCTCACGCGCCGCAAGCAGGAAGTCGTCGCACATCGCTTCAAAGCCGCGTTGCTGTCCTACCGAGACCCAATCGCCTCGTCGATGTAAGCGCTGTGTCCCGCTCGCGTCGACGCGATCAGCAAGGTTCAGCACGGTATGACGGGCCCCACCGCCAATGAGGTCGAGGCGTTCCTCGTCGAGCCCGCTGTTACGATGCATTGTGCCGATGGCGGTAAACCCGTCGCCTGCGAGCGTGAGGGTGATCGTGTGGAGCATGCCGTCTACGATATGGGTTTCGATGTTGCGTCGGCAAACCGGTCCTGGGGCCAGGAACAGCAGCGTATCGACGACATGGATGAAGTCATCGAAGACGACCTTCCGCGGTTCGCTGGGTTGCCGGTAGCGGTGCTTTTCGAGGATGATGAGGTTCGCGTCGACGCCTCGCAATGCGACATAGTCTGGCGCAAACCGCCGGTTAAAGCCGACCATGAGCGGAACGTCACGGTCCGTGGCCAAGGCGACGAGCGCTTCGACATCGCCGAGATTATCGGCGAGCGGCTTGTCGACGAAGGTCGGGACGCCTCTCTCAACAAGGTGCCTGACAAGTTCGCCGTGTGCCTGCGTCGACGCGTGAACGAAGGCGGCGTCGAACGACATGGTGGAAAGCGCATCTGCAGCGCTGGTGTGCCGATGCGCGATACGAAACGAGCGGCCGAGCTCGTCGAGGACGCTCGCATCGCGCGTCGCCAGGTGAATGTCGAGATCAGCTCGCGTCGACAGAACCGGAAGATATGCTTTGCGCGCGATGTCACCCAGCCCGATGAGAAGCACGCGCATATCTATTCCCCGGTCCGGCACGATCGCCGCGTCTGCCGGGCCGCAATAGCTTCACCATTGCGCTCTCCGCAACCAATCGGCGGGGATGACTGCGGCGCCAACTGGGGCAAAGATGTCGCGGTGCGCCGCAAAAATGCTTCGCCGTCGATCGTGTCTCTTGCCGCACGTTGCAGTGATGTTACCGGTCGGGGACGGATCCGGGCCACACGGATCGACGCAGGAGGATGTTCGAAGCCCAAGGGGGACCATCCATGATTCGCTTGCCCGTTCGTACGTCTGCCATCGCCCGGCTGCTGGCCGCCAGCGCGCCGTTATTCGTCTGTGCCACACCCGCGGTCGCGCAGGACCAGGCGCCGACAGGGCAAGCCGTCGGCGATCCGTCCGGCGAACAGGGCGTTGGCGACATCGTCGTCACGGCAACCCGCCGTCGGGAATCGTCGAAGGATGTGCCGCTCGCGGTCACCGCGATCAGCGGCGAGAAGCTCGACGTGCTCAACTCGAGCGGCCTCGACATCCGGTTCCTTGCCGGTCGCACGCCGAGCCTTCAGGTGGAATCGTCGTTCGGCCGCACCTTCCCGCGCTTCTACATCCGCGGGCTCGGCAATACCGATTTCGATCCGAACGCCGCACAGCCGGTGTCGGTGGTGTATGACGATGTCGCGCTTGAAAATCCGATGCTGAAATCCTTCCCGGTATTCGATCTGCAAAGCGTCGAAGTGCTGCGCGGGCCGCAGGGCACGCTGTTCGGGCGCAACACGCCAGCGGGCGTCGTGAAGATCAATTCCGCCAAGCCGGATCCGGACAAGGCCTCGGGCTATGCGACCGGATCCTGGGCGACCTACAACACGATCAACGGCGAGGCGGCGCTGAACCTGCCGATCGGCAACGGCTTCGCATTCCGTGCATCGGGCCTGATCCAGTCGCGCGACGATTGGGTCACCAACGATTCCACGACGGGCAATGCCGATCGCAAGCTCGAAGGGTACCGCGATGTCGCCGGCCGCTTCCAGCTCGGCTATACCAGCAGCGACTTCAACGCCTTGCTGAACGTCCACGTCCGCGACCTCACGGGCTCGCCGCGCATCTTCCGCGCCGGGCTGTTCAAACCCGGCACCAACGACTTCAACACCGGCTTCGACCCCAAGCATGTCACGCTCGACGGCTATACCAGCCAGAGCCTGACGCAATGGGGCACCAACCTGCGGCTCGACTATCACCTCGACGGCATCGGCACCTTCTATTCGGTCACCGGCTATGAACAGGCCAAGGTCGAGAGCACCGGCGACGTCGACGGCGGCAACAGCTACCCGTTCACGGGCGGCACGATCGGCGCGATCGGCGTCGGGCTGTTCCCGTCGAACACCGGTGGCCTAACCAAGCCCAAGGAGTTCAGCCAGGAACTGCGCTACGCCAGCGAGGACATGAACGGCATCCGCTTGCAGGGCGGGCTGTATTATTTCTACCAGACGCTGCGCTATCATCAATATGACTATGCGTTCGGCGGTACCGGATCGCGTGCGACCGACCTGACGCAGGACATCTTCCACGACAATCGCAACGAGAATTACGGTGCGTTTGCATCGATCGAGGCGAAGCCGACCGAGCTGCTGACCTTGCGCGCGGGCGTCCGCTATTCGCACGACTATCGCAACGACCTCGTGACCGCACCGATCCCCGGGACCGGGATCAGCGACACGCTGCCCGCGCGTGCGGTCGTCCGTGGCTCGAACGTGACCTGGGACGCAAGCGCAACCTATGAGCTGACGCCCGCGATCAACGTGTATTCGCGGCTTGCGACCGGCTATCAGGGGCCGGCGATCCAGGACCGCGTGACGTTCGGCAGCGTCCAGAGCACCGCTCCGAAACAAACGACCTTTTCGGGCGAGAGCGGCTTCAAGGGGACGCTGCTCGACCGGAAAGTGAACTTCTCGCTCGACGCCTATTGGTACAGCACCAAGGACCTGCAGATCACTGCGGTCGGCGGCAGCAGCAACTCGGCCCGGCTGATCAGCGCGGACAAGGCGATCGGCTATGGCGTCGAGGGCGAGTTCGAGGCGCGGCCGGTACCCGAATTGTCGCTGACCGCGAGCGGCAGCTACAATTTCACCGAGATCCGCGATCGCTCGATCGGCGTGGGGGTCTGCGCGACCTGCACCGTGCTCGATCCGATCGTGAACGGGTTTGCGATGATCGACGGCAACGATCTCCCCCAGGCGCCACGCTGGATCGCAAACTGGACCGCGCGCTACGGGATCCCGCTCGCCAATGGCGGCGAGGTCTATGCCTATACCGACTGGGTCTATCGCAGCCGCATCAACTTCTTCCTGTACGAAGCGGTAGAGTTCACCGGCAAGTCGTCGCTCGAAGGCGGGCTCAAGGTCAGCTATAAATCGCCGCAAGGGTATGAGGTCGGCGCGTTCGTGCGCAACATCACGAACCAGTATCGCAGCATCAGCGCGATCGATTTCAACAATCTGACGGGCATGATCAACGAGCCGCGGATC
The DNA here is from genome assembly GCF_034045155.1 of Sphingomonas sp. CFBP9019. Classification (NCBI taxonomy): domain Bacteria; kingdom Pseudomonadati; phylum Pseudomonadota; class Alphaproteobacteria; order Sphingomonadales; family Sphingomonadaceae; genus Sphingomonas; species Sphingomonas sp. CFBP9019. The sequence continues at coordinate 143,753 of NZ_JAXCWK010000006.1, forward strand.
ATCGGCGGCCAGTTCAAGGTCGCGTTTTAAGATAAGACGCCGAACTGGGCACCTTGCGCGCAATCTTGGTGCGAAAGTGAGCGTCGCGAACCCGAACTCCTCGAAAAGGGCCGTCGCAAGCGCGGCGGCCTGATCCAGCGCTGCCGTCGAGCCGCCGGCAACGGCCGCCAGTCGGACGGAGATGGCTTCGAGCACGTCATCACAGGTAGCACGGTCGGTGCCAGCGTGGTCGAAGAGCGCCGATGCAAGCGCGGCTTCGTCAGGAAGGGTATCATTCTCATCGACCAGGCCAACATGCATCAGATCTTGCGGGTGCCCAATTGCCATCGAAGTGGGTGAGCACTGCTCTATCATTCGGATCGACTATTTCGACGATGCGTGATGCTCTTGGTCATGGCCGACCGAACGCTCTTTTTCGTCTGGATGACCCTGACCAAGAGCTGGAACTGCGTTTTGCGGCGCACTCCCTTTGCGTCTGTAGTCTTGCGAAGGGGCGGTTGGGCGCTACCAATGCCGTCAGGACAGATTGGGGAGGACCAACATGACCACCAGCTTCGACCGCCGCGCCCTCTTGGTTGGCGGCCTTGCAGCCTCAGCTGCTACCGTGGTGCCGCTTGGCCAGGCCTTTGCCCAGCGCCGCGGCCGAGTCTCGGCGAACGACAAGGTCCAGGTGGGTCTGATAGGTTGCAAGGGCATGGGCTGGTCGGATCTATCGGCAATGTGCAAGCGGGCCGACGTGGCGCCCGTAGCCCTTTGCGACGTCGACGCTACGGTCCTCGCGGCACGCGGTGCCGAATTGAAGAAGGTCTCAGGCCGCACGCCGAAGCTCTACGACGACTATCGTCGGATGCTGGACGACAAGTCGATAGACGCGGTTATCATCGCCACGCCCGACCATTGGCACGCGCTTCAGCTGGTCGATACCATGTCCGCGGGCAAGGACGTTTATTGCGAAAAGCCGCTCGGAAACTCCATTGCCGAATGCCGTGCCATGGTCGCCGCCAAACAGCGTCACAATCGTGTGGTTCAGGTTGGTCAGTGGCAACGCAGCAACCAGCACTGGGCAGACGCGATCGCGCATGTTCAGTCCGGCGGCATCGGTCGGGTCCGAAAGGTCAAGGCTTGGGCGTACATGGGATGGATGAAGCGCGTCGTTCCCCAACCGGATCAGGCCCCACCCGCCGGCGTCGATTATGATAGCTGGCTGGGCCCCGCACCGCTGCGCCCCTTCAATCCCAATCGCTTCCACTTCAGCTGGCGCTGGTACTGGGACTATGCGGGTGGCCTGATGACCGACTGGGGCGTCCATCTGATGGACATCGCGCTGTTGGGCATGAAGGCAGAGGCGCCTCGTTCGGTCAGTTCGCTTGGCGGTGCCTATGGCTATCCGGGCTCTGCGATGGAAACTCCGGACACGCAGAACGCCATCTACGATTTTGGCGACTATTCCGTGGAATGGGAGCATGCGGTCGGCATCAGTCAGGGCCCCTATGGCGGCCGCGACCACGGCGTCGCCTTCGTCGGCGAGACCGGCACCCTTGTCGTCGATCGTGGCCAGTGGCGCGTCACTCCAGAGACAAGCGATGGCAAAGCCATGACTCGGGAGATCCCGGTCACGAAAGCCAAGGACGAGGGGCTCGACCGGCACACAGCCGACTTCATTGCCTGCGTTAAAGATCGCGCGCGCACGCCAGCGTGTACGATTGAGGCGGCGTCCAACACCGCGATCGTCTGCCAAATGGGAAACATCGCGTTGCGCACAGGCCGCAAGGTGAATTGGGATGCTGCATCAGGTCAGTTCAGGGATGACGCAGAAGCGAACGGACTAATCACGCCCCATTATCGTACACCCTATCGGCTGCCAGCTGCATAAGCCGGCTGGCCGCCTATGCCGACGGGGGGACCGCTGCGCCGCGCGCTCGACAGCGGCTCTTGCCAATCGCCGCCATGGACTGACCAAGTGTCGGCCGTTCGGTTGCCAGTCTCAGGTCCTCAACTCTGATCGCACTTACACATTAGCTGAACAGCTTCCTTCGGTGATTAGGCGCTGTCAGCATTTATCCAGATATCATAGCGCTGAATCAGTTAACGTCCCCCAGCTGACCCATTGGACGCAGGAATGCCGCGCGGTCGGCGCAGGTCAATCATCAGCGGGCAGACATCGCGGATTGACGACGGTTGCGGCTTGCGCTCGACTGGCCCGGACGGCTTTGCGAGGACATGATGGCATATCCAATTGATAGACGTTCGTTGCTCGCAGGTGCCGCTATGGGCGGCGTGGCGCTCGCAACTGTCGAGGCTGAGGCTCAGCCCCGCGACGCGGCAGCAACCTTGGGAATCTACGAACTGCGGACCTATCGGCTGGTAAACGGCCCCATGAAGGACCGTCTGGACGCTTATCTCAGGAACGCCTTTATACCAGCAGCACGACGCGCGGGTTGCGGGCCGGTGGGTGTATTTACGGTCGCGATCGGATCCGCAAGTCCAAGCGTCCATGTTCTCGTCCCCTATCCCTCGATCGAGGATTTCGTGGCGTTGCCCGGCAGGCTCATCGCCGATCCAAGCTACACCACGGCTGCCGGGTCGTTTTTGAAGGCGACGCCCGACGCGCCGCCATACGCGGCCCTCGAGGTGAAGCTGATGCGCGCGTTCCCTCACTTTCCTCGTCTCGAATTGACCGACGCCTCGAGCAGCAACACGCCCCGCATATTCGAACTCAGGACGTATTTCAGCCATAGCGACGCGGCAGGAATGACGAAGATCGGGATGTTCGACACGGGCGGTGAGATCGAGATATTCCGTCGAACTGGCCTAACGCCGGTCTTTTTCGCCCAGGACCTCACCGGAGCTCGCCTGCCGAGCCTGACCTACCTGCTGATCTTTCCCGACCTTGCGACCCGTGAACGAAACTGGCGTGCCTTCGGGTCGGATCCGGCTTGGCGCCGGCTTATCTCGACGCCGGGCCTTACCGACCGCGAAATCACCACCGGAATAGACAACCAGATCCTAAGTCCGGCGTCGTTTTCGCAGATTTGACCGACAAGCGGGCGTTCGCGCCCTATGTGCTCCCCGAACTTCGGTCGTCCGTTCGTTTAGATTCCCGGCCTCTTTTCGGGCGGCATTGCGGCAGAGCTGTTCATCTCGGCAATGCCACCCTGAACCGACCACCGCCCGCCTCGGCTGCGATGCAGCGCACCTCACCTCCGTGTTGCCGTGCAATCTGACGGACCAAGCTGAGACCGAGGCCATGTCCGCCATCACCCTCGTTCGCGCCGCGTGCTCTGTAGAACGGCGCGAAGATGGCCTCACGCTCGCTCGGCGGGACGCCTGCGCCACCATCGTGGACTTCAAGCGCGATCTCATTTGCGCAGGCGGTCAGCGTGACGAGGATCGGCGTTCCGCCGCCATGGCGTTGCGCGTTTTCGAGGAGATTGCGGATCATCCGCCGCAGAAGGACTGCGTCGCCGGACATCTTCACGCGCACGCCCGCGAACCGCGCGGTCGCGCGCGCACATTCTTCGGCAACGAGCGCGGTCAGATCCACGACCGTTCGCGAATTCACATGCACTGACGTCCCGTCGAGGCGGCTCGCCAACAGCACTTCCTCGACCAGCTGGTCGAGCTCCATCACATTGCGCGCTAACTCCGCGCGTACTGCGACGGACGGTGCCTCGGACAGCAACTCGATCGCCATGCGGATACGCGCAAGCGGCGATCGCAGTTCGTGGGAGGCATTGGCCAGCAGGATCCGCTGCGCGCTCATCAACGCTTCGATCCGCCCGGCCGATTGGTTGAAGCTCATTGCCAGCCGCGCAATTTCGTCGCGCCCCTCGACGGCAACCCGGCTCGACAGATCGCCTGTCCCCCAGGCATCGACGCTGGCCTGGAGCCGCTCGAGCCGGCGGGTGAGCCGGCGAACGACGGGGAATGCAGCGACCGCCACGACCACCGCAATCGCCAGCAGCAGCACCAGCATGGCGAGATGGCCACGGAAGCCCTGCATGGCCGCCGGCGCCGCGCCGTAGCGCAGGTGCGCCAGTCCAAAGAGAGTTGCCGCCGCGGTTAGGCTCGCCAGCAATGCGAGATAGATCCGCCAATACAGGCGCTGCATCAGGCGGGGTCGGCCGCTGTCTCCGTCCAGCACGTCAGGCTCAGCCATCCTGCACCCTTGCGAACACGTAACCTGACCCGCGCACGGTGATGATGCGCCGAGGCTGCCTGGGATCATCTTCGATGGCGGCACGCAGGCGTCCGATATGAACGTCAATCGATCGGTCGAACGGCTCGTGGCTTCCGCCCTTCAACGCGTCGATCAGCTGGTCGCGCGACAGCACGCGACCGGCGCGCTCGGCGAGCACCACGAGCAGATCGAACTGATAGGCGGTCAGCGGGCAACCCTGCCCGCCCAGCTGTGCCACGCGCGCATCGCGGTCGATCTCCAGCCGCCCGAACCGCAGTCGCGGCAGGCTGTCCGCCGCCGCCAGGGCCGGTCGGCGCAGCACGGCGCGTAGCCTGGCCAGCAACTCGCGGGGCTCGAACGGTTTGGGAAGATAGTCGTCAGCGCCTAGCTCCAGGCCGATTACGCGGTCGAACGGGTCACCCTTTGCCGTGAGCATCACGATCGGCACCGCGCCGGCGGGCGACGGCAGTGCGCGGATGCGACGGCAGATGTCGAGCCCGTCGCTGTCGGGGAGCATCAGGTCGAGCAGCACGGCCGCGAACCCCGCATGCTCGTGGTCGCGCAACGCGGCTAGGCCCTCCTCGCCGGTCGTGGCGTGCGCGATGAGATAGCCGTGCTGGGCCAGATAGGTCTTCACCATCGCCGCCAGGCGGCAATCGTCTTCAATCATCAGGATATGCTGAATGATGGCCTTAGCCTTCGGAAGATGATGCAGGGATGTCCAGCAGACCATACAGGCTTCGCTCAATGCACAAAGCCTGTAGGCCAGGTCCGACGATCGCGTGCCGTCAGCGACCTGTGTCGACCACGAGTGCTGCGATCTCGACCGCTTCTGCCGCATGGGCGGCAGCAATCTGGTCAAGTTGAGCCGAAGCACGGGCTATGGCAGTTCGAGTACAGCGCATCTCGCTCAGGTTCATCGCCAATGGCAAAACACCCTGGGTGGCGCATACCCGACGCGCTGCTCCATGGATGCGCCTCTGAAGGGTTGCCCGGCCGGCTTCGCCGCGTAGATCGAGATCGGCAACGCTGACGCGTTCTATCAGGGTCTGGCTTGACGGCGACGTCAGCGGCGGGGCGTCGCCTGAGACGGCCAGTATGCATATGCCAACCAAAAAGGGGCTCACAGCCCTGCTCCCTTGTGATGGACCGCTTTGAGATGAGCAGCCAATCGGACGCGCTGTGATGGTGTCAGCACCTCGGCCGCGTCGGCCAGCCCTTGGACGATCCGCCGCGAGGCACGGTCCGCCTGCTGCACCTGCTCGACACGCAATGCCTCCAACCCGGCGCGATCGATCGACGGCTGCAACAGCAGGATGTATGTACGTTGGTGCGCGGTCAGGAACTCTGCGTGAAAGGCATCCAGATCGGTATGGACCGAATTGGCGATTAGCTTCAGCTGGGCCCTTTGCTTGGGTGTGCCGTCAGGCAGAAGTTGCGTTAGCATTTTGTTGAAGTGCGCGTCGTTGATCGCAGGATCCGCTGTTGCCGAATGGCCAGGCGGCCCGTGTAGGGGCGGTACCGCCGAGGCTAGGCCAGCACCGGCGATCGCTGCGGTCCCGGCCACGACGGCCAGCAGCCCGGCAACCGTCCGGCGTCGTTGAAAATATCGGTTCATTGCACAGCGCTCCATCCAATTCAGCCGACGAACTATTCGTTGGCCGGTCTGCAATGGCAGAGCGCCTTGGCTTCAAGATGTGTACCGAGTAAAGTTTTGCAAACGTCGGCCAATTGGTGGCGACACACCTTTATCTAACTCACTGACCGCCCTGTAGCTCTTCTGTGGGCTCGACCCATATGCGACGATATCGTCGCGGCATTCCTTGCAGGGTATGAGGTGGAGACGCAGCGCCTGGAGACCGAGACGGTCAGCATCCGCCCGGATCGTGAAGTCGGACTCGCGAATCTCGACCGGCAGATCGGCCTTGCGAAGATGGAGAAGATGGTCCGCTTCACGGTCGTGCTCCGCCCTCACGCGGCCCAGCTCGTCGACCGGTATTCGGAACGGGAGGATGCCGGCGTGCCGATCGATCCGACAATCGATCTGTCGAGCATCGCTACGGCGTCGCATCGACCACGGTGAACGAATGCCAAATTTGGGCAGGCACGTTCCAGCGCTCCGGCTTTGACCAGACCTGATTCCACCATCTTAGCTATGGGGCGAGTTGGTCTTAATATTCGCACTACGCGCTGGCATAATAACCACGACAGCCCCGGAGCTTTCGCTTCGGGGCTGTCGTGGTTGGTTGCGGGGACAGGATTTGACCGCTGCAGAACTCGTTGTCGCCTGAGCGGGGGGACTGTCGTCCGCTCCTAGTTGCTTAGGGCAAAAGCACCACGTCCAGCGTCTATGTCTGCATTTGAAGGTGCCGCCTTTGAGGGCGGCGCCTTCACCCAAAAGGGTAGAGTTGTCGACATCGTGTGTTCGGACCGATCGTTGCTCGCCTTGATATGAGGGCTGGCCCCACAAAGCGGTGATCTTCGCCGCGATTATAAGCTCGATTCCGCGCTGCGCGCGCGGCGGTCAGTTGCTCTTTACTTAGCCCGCATGGCGCCGACCAAGATCTGGAAGGCACCGAATGCCAATAGCAACTTGACCAGCCGGAGTGCGCGGTCGACGCAGTCTGGATGACGGATCCGAAGGCAGCCACTCTTTCCCTGCTCGAGCGCCGCGCACCCGGGGCGACGATATGCCCAAGCGAGGTGGCCCGTTCAATGGCACAGGATTGGCGCAGCGCAATGCCTGCAGTCCACGAAGCGATAGACGAGCTAGTCAGCGACGGGCTGGTACAGCTTAGCTGGAAGGGAAAGCCGCTTGCAAAGCGCTCAGGGCCGTACAGAATCCGCAATCTTGGCGGCGATTGAAGCTAGGGCTTAATTCGCATGTTTTGCCCATTCCAGTATCAGACGTCCGCACAACAACGTCATATTCAGCAGCTGCGGCTGCGGCGACCCACAGGCAGACTTTCATGCCGCTCCTTCTGCTGCCCGCAATCAGACATCGGTTTAGGTTGGCGCGCTGTGCTCCTTGGTCGCTTGCGGCACGAACACCGAGAGCGCGAGCGTGACGCCTACGATTATCAGGACGCCCCAGAACGTCAGGTGCAGGCCGCGCGCTAGCCCTGCCCACTTCGCCACTGTGCTTGCCGCCGACCCCTGCCCCACGAGCATCTACTGAACCTGTTGCAGCGGCCCAGCGGGTCCGCGTTCTAGGCTGGTAAGCACAGTGCCCAGCACCGCCGCCCCAAGCGTGCTGCCAGATCGCAGGCAACAAGGTGGAGGCCGTCGTGGCGCCACGCTCTGCCAAACCCACGCTGCCCTGGATCAGTGTAAGGATAAGGCACCACAACCCATCGTTGGCAGGTCGCACAAAATTTAGCTTTGCCGTCTCATTATGCGATAGCGCTGCGAGAATTCCGGAGCGCAATATGAAAACGATCTTACTCAGCTTGTCTCTGGCAGCAGTGGCCGCACCGACAATCGCGAAGACGATGATGTGAAGGCCAGCGCCGCGCGCCAAGCGGAGGAGCGGTTGCATACCGATTGGGCATGGCTCGGCCGCTACATGGAGGCCAATACGGCCTTGCCTGCCGGCATGGCGGGCCCACGCGTCGTCTTCATCGGCGATTCAATCACGCAGGGCTGGTTCGACATGGCCCCTACCTTCTTTACCGACAACAACCGCATCGGACGCGGGATCGGCGGGCAGACAACGCCGCAGATGGTGTTGCGCTTTCGCCAGGACGTGATCGATCTGAAACCCGCAGTCGTACAGATCATGGCCGGCACCAACGACATCGCCGGTAATACCGGGCCGATGACGCCCGACCAGTCGAAGGCCAATATCATGACGATGGCGGAACTCGCGCGCGCGCACGGGATCCGCGTGATCCTCGCCTCGATCCCGCCCGCCGCGAATTTTCCGTGGCGGCCCGGCCTCGAAACCGCCGACAAGATCGTGGCGATGAATAGCTGGTTGAAGGGATATGCTGCGCAGACCGGCGCTACCTATGCCGATTATTGGACGGCACTACACGACGGCAAGGGGTTCCGCGCGAGCCTGACCTATGACGGCGTCCATCCGAACAAGGCGGGATATGCCGTCATGGGACCGGTTGCCGAAGCGGCGATCCGCGCGTCGCTCGCCAAGCCGGCGCCAAAGGCGCTCGCCCAGTGATCGTCCTCGCGCTGGCGCTCGCAGCCGTCACCGCCGGCCCGGTGGTGCGCGCCGACGATGGTCCGGTCCGCGGCGAGGCGCTTGCGAACGGCGGTGCAGTGTTCCGCGGCATCCGCTTCGCCAAACCGCCGACCGGACCGCTGCGGTGGCGCGCGCCCGAACGGCCGACGCGTTGGACTGAACCTGTCGAGGCAATTGCGACCCATGCGGCCTGTCCGCAACCCGTCTATGGCGACTGGAACCGGGACGCGGCGATCAATAGCTCGGAGGATTGCCTGTTCCTCGACGTACGCACGCCGACGTCGAGCGCGACCGCGGCGCTGCCGGTGCTGGTATGGATCCACGGCGGTGGCAATCGCGCGGGCGCCGGGGGCGGCACCGTCGAATCGCGGATCACCGAAGCGGGCGTCGTGCTGGTGAGTGTCCAGTACCGCCTCGGCGCGCTAGGCTTCCTGTCGCATCCCGCCCTCAGCCGTGAACAGGGCGGGCATTCGGGCAATTACGCGCTGATGGACCAGCAGGCGGCGCTCGCCTGGGTCCAGCGCAACATCGCGCGCTTCGGGGGCGATCCAAAGCGCGTCACGATTGCGGGGGAATCCGCCGGCGCGCAGGACGTCGCGCTACACCAGCTGGCCCCGGCTTCGCGCGGATTGTTCGCGCAGGCGATCCAAGAAAGCGGAACGCCCGGTTTCGGCGTCGCGCCGCGCACGCTCGCGCAGAACGAACGCCTGGGTGAACGTCTCATAAGGGCCGCCGGACTGCCGGATACGGCCCCGACCGCCCAGCTCCGCAACCTGTCCGTCGACAAAATCCTGGAGGCGCAAGACGCAGTCGATGTTCCCGATCTGGACGATGACAGCTTCATCTGGTTGCAGGCGGTAATCGACGGTCGCGTCCTGACCGACACGCCCGCCAAGCTGCTGGCGAGCGGCCGGTTCGCACGGACGCCGCTCGTCATCGGCGTCAACGCGAAGGAACTGCCCCTACATGGCGGTCGCGCGGCGGCGGAGGCGACGGTTCGACGCGAATTCGGTGCGGGCGCCGACCGGGCGCTCGATCTCTACGGTTTCCAGCGAGGCGGCACGCCGGTCGATGATCTGCGCCTGGGTGACGTCACCGCGCAGATCGCCGATGACGTGACCTTTCGCTGTCCGACGATCGCCGTCTCCAAGGCATTCGCACGCATCGGTGTACCGGTGTGGCAGTATCAGTTCGACTACGCGCCGGCTGGCGGCACGGTCAGCCATGCAAGCGAGATCGGCTATGTGTTCAACCCGCCGCAACCCGGCCAGCCGCCGCTGCAACGCTATTGGGTCAACTTCGTCAGAACCGGTAATCCCAACAGCGCCGGGTTGCCCCTATGGGCGCGCTATTCGGTCGACACGCGCGCTTACATGGCGTTCGAACAGACCGGCCCGGCTGCGCGGCGAGACCTGCGCGGGCCAATCTGCACGCTGCGCGACACTCCCTAACGCGCCGGCATCATCAGGCGATCAGGAGGGCCGCCCGGCTCGGCAGGCTGCGCGAGCCCCGGACTGCGCGCAGCCAGGCCGAGGAACGCGTCGTGCGGCTGCGCGAGCGCAACAGCCTGTGCAATCGACTCCTTCATCCGGGCAAATGCCGATTCAAGGTCCGGAACCGAGAAATGGTCGGCACCGGGATCATGCGCGGCCGCGTCGATCCCGAAGCCTGCATACATCGACAGCCAGCTCGGATCCTGGAACGATTCCCACTCATACCGGACCAGATGGCCGCGCGCCTTGAACAACCGGAGCTTGTGCGCCAGCGCCTCGGGAAGCGCCGTGTCGCGGCAGCGATCCCACATCGGCTCTCCACGCCTGACATTGGCAAAATAATGGAGCAGCAGGAAATCGCGGATCCGCTCATATTCCAGCCCGGTCGTGCGATTATATTCCTCCGCCAGCGCGGGATCAAACCCGCAATCGGGCAGCAAGGCGAGAAGCTTTTCGATACCCGTCTGTATCAGCGTGATGCTGGTCGATTCGAGCGGTTCCATGAAGCCCGCGGCGAGACCAAGTGCGACACAGTTCCCCTGCCAGAAGGCCGTACGCCGCCCAGTGCGAAAGCGGATCATGTTTGGCTCGCCTAGCGCTTCGCCCTCGAGCCTCCCCTTCAGCGTAGCGACCGCCTCGTCGTCAGAGATGTGACGGCTCGAATAGACATACCCGTTGCCGACGCGGTGCTGGAGCGGGATGCGCCACTGCCAACCGGCTTCGAGCGCGGTGCTGCGTGTATACGGGGTCAGCGGCCCCGATCGCGTGCATGGCATCGCCACTGCCCGGTCGCACGGCAGCAGGTTCGTCCAGTCTTCATACGGCACGCCCAGGGCGCCGCCGAGCAGCAGCGACCGGAACCCCGAGCAGTCGATGAATAGATCGCCGTCGATCGCCTTGCCGCAACTGGTGTCCACCCCGCTGATGAACCCCGTGCGACCGTCGACGCGCACATCGGTGATAGTGGCATCGATGTGTTCGACGCCCCATGCGATCGCCTTCTGCGCCAGGAACCGTGCGAATAGCCCGGCATCGAAGTGCACCGCCCAGTCGAAAAACAGCAGATCATGAACCGGCCGGTCGGTCGGCGGCATGAACAGGTTGCGCTCCGCCAGCGCGGTCGCGAGACAGAAATCGGCCAGCGGCGAAGCGTGACCGGCAGCGTTCATCTTGCGCCAGTAATGATGGAACGCCACGCCGCGCGATCGCATGCCGTACAGGCCGAACGGGTGGAAGAAGCGCTCGCCTTCGCGCTTCCAGTCGACGAACTCGATGCCGAGTTTGACCGTGCCCTGCGTCGCCGCCATCACCTCCTGCTCGGTGACGCCGATTTCGCGGAAGAAATCGCGGATGCCCGGCACGGTCGCCTCGCCGACGCCGACCGTGCCGATCGCGCTGGAGTCGACGACCGTGATCTTGACCGGCTGGCGGTCGAGCCGCCGGGCGAGCAACGTTGCCGCCATCCACCCCGCCGTGCCGCCCCCGACGATGACGATCGAGCGCAGCGGCCCGCGGGCGGATGCCGGACCCGGTGTTCTGCCCGTCATGACCAACTCCCCGTCAACGCAGTCCGGCGTACAGGTGCCCGCCACCCCGATGAAAGCCGGCGGGCATTTGCGTCACACATTACGCCTCAGAACTTGAAGCGTGCACCCGCCATGAACCGGCGCTCGTAAATGTTGTTGTAGGCCTTCTCGTCCGGGAAGGTCAGATAGTATTTCTCGTATTCTCCGGTCAGGTTCGACCCTTGCGCATACAGCGTCAGGTTTGGCGTGAAGTCGTAGCTGATCGACGCGTCAACATAATTGGTTGGTTGCTGATAGAGTTCGAGACCCTGGATACCGCCGAAATTCTGCTGCACCGCGCGCTTAGAGCGATAATTCCACGCGACACGCGCCTGGAAATGATCGTCCTGGTAGAAGCCCGCCAGATTGGTCTGGATCTTCGAATTATCCTGGAACGGGATCGCATCGCCCTTCAGATCGACCGCGCCGGAGTCGGACGGCGAATAGGTGATGTTCGCGTCGATACCGAAGTTGGTCAGGATCGACGGCATGAAGCCTAGGTCGCTGAACGACTGTTTCCAGCCTGCCTCGACGCCCTTCAGCGTCCCGCCATCGCCCTGCACCGGCGTGCTGATCGAGACCGTCCGGTTGCGGACGACGCCGTCATTGTCGGGCAGGTCGGTGCGGACGATGTTGCCCGACTGGATGAAGCTCGCAACGTCGATGTAGAAGGCGCCGACGCTGATCAGGCTGCTCGCGCCGATATAATATTCGAGCGATCCCTCGACGTTGGTGGCGCGCCACGGATCGAGCTGCGGGTTGCCGTTGGAACTGCCGCCGGTGACGCGGAACACGGGCGAACCGGGGTTGCTCGTGTCGATCGCATAGGTCGGGTTAAGGCCGCCGCCCCATTGGTTGAGGTCGAGCAACGTCATCGTCTTCGAATAGGCAAGCCGCAGCTTCACATTCTCGACGAGGTTGAACGCGAGATTGAAGGCGGGCAGGAAGTCGGTGAAGCTGCGCTTGGTCTCGACGGTGCCGTTGCTCAGATTGGCCAGGCCATAGGGCTGTGGCGAACCGGTGACGAACTGCGTGATGTCGAGCTTGGTGTTGATGACCTTGAGGCCCGCATTGCCCGACACCGGGATGCCGAACACGTCGCCCTTGACGTTGAGCTGCGCGTAGCCCGAAATCTGCTTCACGCCGACGTTGAACGACGCGCCGGGGTTCTGCACTTCCACGTTGCCGGGATAAAAGCTGTTCTGGAACGCCAGCGCGTTGTCCATCACCTTGGGATCCAGCACGTAGATCGGCGGCAGGCCAGCGCCCGGCAGGTTGTACTGCTTGACCTGCCCGTTGAAGATCGGATCGCTCGCCTTGCGGACCTGCCCTGCGGTGTAGGGAGCGAAGCTGGCGGTCCCGAACGTGCCCGTACCGGCACGGCACGAGGCATCGTTCAGGGGGACGTCGAATGCCTTCCATTTGACCAGGCAGCCACCCGCCTGCGACGCCTGCCCGGCATAGAGCGGTGCCGCGCGATCAAATTCGAAATCGTCGACCGTGCGCTCGCTATACCGGCCACCCAGGGCCAGGCTGACATTGTCGTTCGCCTCGTAGGAGACGTCACCGCGGATCAGCTTGAGGTCGCCCTTGCGCCGGTAATTGCCCTCCGACGAGGTCGTCTTCATCGTGTAGCTGTCGATATTGCCGAGCGCGTTCGTCAGCTGCGATGGCAGCGTGAACACGGGCTGGTTGCCGGTGAAATCGACCGTCGCTGGTAGCGACGCCGCGCCCGCCAAGGTGTTGACGACATAGCCGCCGGGATTGAACGCGACGTCTCCCGTCGGATAATGACCGATCCCGCCCGGCTGCCACTGCGCGCCGTTGGACGGGCTGAACTGCAGATAGCTCTGGTCGTAGTTCGAATAGGCCTTGCCGTAGATACCGCGCAGGCTTGCCTTGAAGCGACCGCCATTGTCGTACTTGAGTTCCACATTGTAGTTCTGCGACTGCGACTTGAAGCGATCATTCTGCGCGTACGAGTCGAAGTTGCCGAGATCGTAATTATAGACTTGTGTGGTGTTCAGGTCATAGTCGCGAGTCACGCCGCCGTTGCTGAGCGAAACAACCGAACCCGTGTTACGCGACTGCCCCGGGACGAATTCGGCCGCCTGCCAGTTGACGTTCTGCATCTGGATGCCGGCAGTCCGGTCGTTCTCGTTCTGGCGGGTGAAGAACGCGTCGGCGTTCAAGGTCAGCGCATCGCTGATCTCCCACTGCGCCGAGGCATTGATACCGATCCGCTCGCGCTGGTTCACCTTGTCCCAGGCGGTGAAACCCTGTGGGACGATGAACGCGTCGTTCGAGTCACCGTCGCCGTTCACGTCGCGGCCGGTACCGACGATCGTGCCCTTGGGACGATTGGCGGGCGAAAAGCCGCTGCTCAGGTTGACGTCGCCAGTCGGGTTGGCGGCAGTGTTGAACTGCTCGTTGTGGAGCGCTGCGCCATAGCCTTCCTGGATGCCGTTGTGCGAGTTCGACAGATGCAGGTTCGAATAGGCCCCGGACACGAGGAAGCCGACCTTCTCACCACGGAAGCCGAACAAGCCGTTCAGGTTTGGATCGAATTCCTTGGTCTTGTCGCCGTACGCGCCCTCGGCGGCAGCCGCGAAGGTGAAGCCCTTCTTCAGGTCGAACGGACGGCGCGTGCGCAGATTGACGGTGCCGGTGATGCCCGCGTTGAGCAGGTCCGCCGTGCTCGACTTGATGACGTCGGCGCCGGCGAACAGCTGCGACGGGATGTCGTTGAAATTCGGTTGGATCGTTGTGATCGACTGCGCGCCGAGATAGGCCTCGCCGTTGAGCAGCGTCGTCACCTGTGGCAGGCCGCGAATGTTGATTGCGGCCCCCTCACCCGCGTCGCGGCGGATCTGCACGCCAGGGATACGCTGGAGCGAATCCGAGATGGTCACGTCGGGCAGCTTGCCGATGTCTTCGGCGGAGATCGAATCGGTGACCGACGCGGCATCGCGCTTCAGGTTGACCGCACGCCGCTGCGCGCCGCGAATGCCGGTAACGACGATGTCCTCGCTTTCTGCGGCGGCATCACTCGTCGGGGTGGTCGGGGTTTGCGTTTCGCTCGCCTGATCGGCCGCAGCCGCGGACGGCGATGCAGCCTGATCTGTGGGCGCGCTTTGCAACACCCCCTGCGTCGTCGATGTTTGCTGCGCGAGCGCAGTACTGCTGCTGACCAACGCCGTCACCGACGCGGCGACCATCAATATGTTCTTGGATTTTGCGCGCAACATTCCGACCCTCTCCCTCACAATCAACACCGCCAGCGATTGGCGAACGCTTTAGCCTGCGAGAATGAAGTTGATCGGCGCCGCGGCGCCCTACCCCTCTCCCACGTGCCAGCCGCAACTTACCGTTGTCTTGGCACCCGTGTTCTACCGCGCCGCAAAGCGCCGTCAATTGGATAATCAATTTGCGTTTATTTTTCGAACTGGCATTGTCGATCGGGATGGCCGTGCAGCGGTCACGAGCGTGGGGGGGAGGATATCGTGGGGGAGAGTGGTACCATTGCCAACATCGGCGGGCTGGTATGCGAAGATGCTGCACCGGCGCTGGGTATCGATTTCGGCGGTACGAAGATCGAAGCCGTGCTGCTCTCGAAAAACGGCGCGGCTGCGTGGCGGCAACGCATTCCCAATCCCGGCAGCTACGACAGCGCGCTGACCGCGATATCAAACCTGGTCGCCGCGGCGGACGACGCCGGGGGCGCGCGCTGCACGGTCGGGATCGGTGCACCGGGCTCGCCGTCACCGCGAACCGGGATCATGCGCAACAGCAACTCTACCTATCTCAATGGTCGCCCCTTTCGCGAGGACCTCGCCCGGGCGCTCGGTCGCCCCGTACGGCTGGTCAACGATGCCAATTGCCTCGCTCTGTCGGAGGCGATCGATGGTGCCGCTGAGGGTGCACAGAGCGTCTTTGCGCTGGTGATCGGTACCGGAGTCGGTGGTGGCGTTGTGCTGTCCGGCGCCGCGATTGATGGTGCACACGGGATCGCTGGCGAGATCGGCCATCTGCCCCTGCCCTGGCCCGGCGGACGCGAGGCCGATCCTCCGCCATGCTGGTGCGGGCTGTCGGGCTGCATCGAGAGCTGGGTTTCGGGTACCGGCTTTGCGCGGGCCGCGGCCACCGAACACGGGCTGGCGCTCAGCGCGCCCGACATCGTTGCCGCGGCGCGCTCCGGCGACCCCGCGGCCCGCGCCGCGCTGGATGCCTATGTCGATCGCCTCGGTCGTGTGCTCGCGCTCGTCGTCAACCTGCTCGACCCCGAGGTGATCGTCCTTGGCGGCGGCATGTCGAACGTCACCGAAATCTACGCTGGCCTGCCCGATGTCGTGCGCCACCACACGTTTTCCGACCTGTGGGACGGCCGTATCGTGCCCGCACGCTGGGGCGACGCCTCCGGCGTTCGCGGTGCCGCAAGATTGTGGACAAAGGATCCGCAGGTCGGTCACTGACCCGGCATACCGCGGCTCAAAATTGACCGGCAGCACTGCCAAGCCGGCACCTCAGGAGGGACTATTAATGCGACTGGCGACACTGACCACCCTGTTACTGCTAGGAACGGCCCTGTCGGGCGCGGTCGCAGCGCAAACCGCGCCAGCCGCCGCGCCAGCAGCGATCGGCAACGCCGGCCCCTATAACGTCGACATCCTCGCCGGCGGGATCGGCGTCGAGCGCGACCTGACCGGCGCGCAGGCAGGGGTCGCCGCCGATGCGCCCTGGACTCTGTCGACCTGGGTCCGGCCCGGTGCGACGCGCATGACCGGCACCCTGCTGGCCGTCGGCGATCCGCTAGGGGCCTGCCGCTGTCTCTCGCTCGTCGATGGCCGCGTCACCGGCGCCGACGGCAGCGTCCGCGTCACCGGCGGAAGCATGCTCGCCGCCGGTCGCTGGACGCATGTCGCCGCCGTGTCGGACGGTCGCACGCTGACGCTCTATGTCGACGGCCGGCCGGTCGCGTCGCGCGCCGGCCGCTCGGTCGCCGTCACGCCCCGTCTGGCACTGGCACCCGTTACCGGCACCGGCCGCGCGAAGCAGCATTTCGGCGGATCGCTGGCCAACGCGACGTTCGACACGCGCGCGCGGAGCGCCGCGGCACTGGCCGACGAAGCCCGCGCGCAGCCAGACTTCGCGCTCGTCCAGTTCTGGCAGGTCGGCGTCGGCTGGCCGCTCCAGAAACAAGCCAATATCGGTTTGACGCAGCAACAGGATCCGTGGACGCTGCCAAAGGCACGCGGCGACGCCACCACGCCGCCGGTCTTAAATATGCCCTTGCCGCCAACGGGGTTGGCGCCGGCACGCGACGGCCGCTGGCTGGTGAACGGCTGGCAGCTCGCCGCCGCGCCGGACGTGCGCGACGATGGTGCGACGCTGTCACGTCCGGGCGTGCCCAGCGGCACCTGGCGTGCCGCAACCGTGCCGGGCACCGTGCTGACCACGCTGGTCGATCGCGGAGTCTATCCCGACCCCTATTACGGGTTGAATAACCTCAAGATTCCCGAAAGCCTCGCCCGGCAGGATTACTGGTACCGCACCAGCTTCACAGTCCCGCCCGAAGCCGCCGGAAAGCGGCTTACGCTCGTCTTCGGCGGCATCAACTATGCCGCGGACGTCTGGGCAAACGGCCGCAAGCTCGGCAGCACACGCGGCGCATTCATCCGCGGCCAATTCGATCTCATCCCCGTCGCCGGTGACAATGTCGTCGCGGTGCGCGTGTCGCCGCCGCCCCATCCCGGCATTCCGCACGAACAGTCGATCAGCGCCGGCGTCGGCGAGAATGGCGGGCAGCTCGCCATCGACGGTCCGACCTTCGTCGCCACCGAAGGGTGGGACTGGATTCCCGGCATCCGCGACCGCAACACCGGGCTGTGGCGTCCGGTCGAACTGCTGGCGCATGGCGACGTCCGCCTGCTCGACCCACAGGTCGTCACCGACCTGCCGCTGCCACGGACCGACCGTGCCGATGTTTACATCACCGTCCCCGTTCGCAACGACGGCACCACGCCGCGCAGCGTCACCGTTCGCGCGGCGTTTGGCGACGTGCATGTCGAGAAGACGGTGACCGTATCGCCCGGCGAGACGAAGGTCGCCTTCTCGCCCAAGGACTTCGCCCAGCTGCGCGTCGCAAATCCGAAACTCTGGTGGCCGAACGGCTATGGCGAGCAGGCGCTGTACCAATTGTCGCTCGAGGCGCTGGCTGATGGCCGGCTGTCGGACACGCGTACCGACCGGTTCGGGATCCGTGAGGTGAGCTACGACCTGTCGCTGTTCGATACCGCGGGCGCGCTCCGGCGGGTCAATCTGCAGTTCACCGATGGCAGCCTGCGCGGCGAACGTCTTATCGACGTCCGTCACGAAGCGATCAAGCAGTCGCCGAACGGGTGGACCGAGTCGCTGACCGTCGCCGGCCAAACCTCACCGGCGGTGACGCCTGTCGAGGAGACGATGCCCGAGCCGCATTTGACCATCCGCGTGAACGGCGTGCAGATCGCGGCGCGCGGCGGCAACTGGGGCATGGACGATGCGATGAAACGCGTCGGCCGGGACCGGCTGGCACCCTATTTCCGTCTCCAGAAGGAGGCGCACATGAACGTCATCCGCAACTGGATGGGTAATAACACCGAAGCCGAGTTTTTCGACCTCGCCGACGAGACCGGCATGATGGTGCTCAACGATTTCTGGCAATCAACGCAGAATTTCCAGGTCGAGCCGCAGGACCCAGAGCTCTTCCTGAAGAATGCGGACGACGTCGTGCGGCGCTATCGCAATCACCCGTCGATCATCCTGTGGTTCGGCCGCAACGAAGGCGTGCCCTATCCCGCGCTCAACGAAGGGCTCGACGATCTCATCGCGCGCGAGGATGGCACGCGCTGGTTTACGGGCAGCTCGAACGTCGTCAACCTGCAGGGGTCGGGGCCGTACAACTACCGGCCACCGGTGGGCTATTTCACCGATCTGGCCAGCGGCTTCTCAGTCGAAACGGGAACGCCGTCGCTCTCGACGCTTGAATCCGTCCGCGCCACCATGCCCGATAGCGAGACCTGGCCGCTCAGCGACACGCTGGCCTATCACGACTGGCACTTTGCCGGGAACGGCGACACCAAGACGTTCATGACGACGCTGGCGACGATGTTCGGGCCTGCGACGAGCTTCGCCGATTTCGAGCGGAAAGCGCAGATGATGAATCTCGAGACGCACAAGGCGATGTATGAAGGGTTTCTGGGCCATCTCTGGACCAAGAACTCCGGCCGGCTCCTGTGGATGACCCACCCGGCCTGGCCGTCGAACGCATGGCAGATCTACAGCTGGGACTATGATACCCATGCGGCATATTACGGGGCGAAAAAGGCCGCGGAGCCGCTCCACGTTCAGCTGAACCTGCCGGGCAACGAACTGGTCGTGCTCAATACCACCCGCGAGCCACGCCCCGGCCTTCGCGTTCGCACGCGGGTGGTCGGGCTCGACAATGCCGAACTGTTCAGCCGCGAGGATCGTCTCGATGCAAAGGCGAATGCGGCAACCCCGCTTGCCGCCGTGCCACTCGACCGCCTGTTCGCATCGCATCCGATGCTTCTGGTCAAGCTCGACATGACCGATCAGTCCGGCACGACGGTTGCGGAGAATTTCTACTGGCGCGGCAAGGACGAGGCTGCCTATCAGATGCTCAACAGCCTGCAGAGCGTTACCCTGAGCAGCTCGGTCGCCGCCCCGATATCGGTCGGTGACGACATGATGGTCGCCGTGACGCTCACCAATGCGACCAAGGTGCCCGCGCTCAATGCGAAGCTGACGCTGGTCGATACGGCGGGAAAGCGCATCCTGCCGGCATTCTACAACGACAATTATGTCGCGCTCCTGCCCGATGAGACCCGGCGCATTGAAATCCGCTATCCAAAGACGGTCGGCGCGGCACCGGCGGCGGTGACGTTACGAGGCTGGAACCTCCCGGAAATGACGCGTCCGATCGGACGATAGCGCGTTTGATCGTACGCAGGTCATGATGGGGCGCGACTGCGTCGCCGCCCCTGATGTTCAGAACTACGTCCGGATCAGGACGCTTTGAAGGGCGACGGGGCACACCTGAATATACGGCGCTCTACGTTAAAAGTGCTACCTAATGCGGACTGCCGGCTTTCCACCAAGGAGCGACACTCGGCCCCCCGCCCCTTCTCCTCAACGAACGTCCGTTTATGCCGATCGCCTGCCGAAAGCAGACAGGCTGCTTTCAACCAGTTTTGCATGCACGAGGTCTGGTGTTGCCGAAAACCGCGGGGTGGCTCAAAAAACTACGTGGCGGTAAATCGTACGACCGCACGACATCGGCCACCGCGCTACTCCTCCTCATCGTTGCGCAACTGACCAGCACCGAGATCGGCAAGGACCGTATTGCTGAAAGCGACGCGGCGATCTTCGCGCGGACGATCGAGATCATCGTCGTGCCATGTGAAGACCGCCGATCAACCAGCTTCCGCATGCTCGATCCTGGAGGTTCGAGGCCGACACCGCGGATTGCCGCGACGGCGCGGAACCGACCCCTCGCACCGCCACGTCGGGCCAATCAATATCTAACTCGTGGATAATCCGGTCGAGCGTTTGCGCCTTTGACCAAGTGCGGACATTTTCGATCCGCGACAGGGCAACGCGGGTCATTCCTACACCGAAGGCAAGTGCTTTTACTGATCGCCCTAGAGTGCCTTTCACGTATGTACGATGATCCCTGAGTATCTCTCCGAGCTCCGGCCGCAGATGACTGATGCCTTGTGGCAGTCGCATCCGGGCGGGGGACTATCTGATTTCATGAAACCGGCATGTAACATCACGTGTATTTCGTACGTACCCGCGGACAGCCGTAACACAACGCTGGTATGGCCGCTGCACGGATAATGTTGGCACAGGGACCAGAAGCGCAACAAGCGCTCGCCGAGCTTGTGCGCTTGCTGGCAAGGGAAGCGACCATCGAACATGCATGCGGGACTCCCGTGCCGCCGAGGCGGTGAAACAAAGGCAGGCCGAGACATCGGCTATTACCACATGGAAAAGCTCACTAGCCTTGACCGCCTACCCTACAACGGCTTCATGGTTTCCTGTTTTCCAGCAAAGATAGAGAATGGTCCCGCTGGCTGGCCACGAGCGGTCGCTATACTTAACGATTGACATATCCACCTCAGGATTGTGACACGCAAAGTTTAAAGCCTGCGACGGCGGCAGTTCAGCTTGATGTGGTGAAGCTGGTGCGAGAGTGTCGCGCCGCGGTGTCGCAGGCTGGCCAAGATCTGGACTTGCCCGATAACCTGCTTTGCAAGTGAGGGCATGATATAACGTTCGAGTCCTTGGCGTCACCTGAGGGGCTAGCCGATGTCCTGGTTCTGAAAAGCGCTCGGTGTTCTGCGCAGCAAGCTCGGGCACTCGACCCTGGGCTATCACAGTTCTACAGATTTTGAACGGCAGGCACAGGTAGCTTAACCTCGCGTCTATTGGCCCAGCAGCGGCTTATGGCGTTGGGGTCACAGATGACAAAGTTCATGCCACACCCACGCCAATGAGGGGCAAAACTGGTCAGAGATATGAATACGCTGCACAACCGACAACGCCGCCCGTGAAGGCGGCGATTGTAGTTCTATATCGGTGGTTGCGGGGACAGGATTTGAACCTGTGACCTTCAGGTTATGAGCCTGACGAGCTACCGGGCTGCTCCACCCCGCGACGGTCCGGTTAGGGACGTAAG
>NZ_JAXCWK010000007.1:0-81248 GCF_034045155.1 Sphingomonas sp. CFBP9019
CCCTGCGCCGCGTCGCGTGCGGCGCGACCGGCGCGGGTGCGCGCGGCAGCGAGCGCGGCGGCGGCGACCCGCGCCTCGGCGACGTCGCTCGCATGGCGGGTCATCGCCTGCGCCAGCGCGACCTCGACGTCGCGCGCGGCGCGTTCGGCCTCGGCCTGCGCGGCGTCGAGCGCGGGAAGCGCGGCGGTGGCGGTGGCGATCGCGGCATCGAGCGCGGCGATCTCGGTCGCGAGGCGGGCGAGCGCGTCAGCGGCGTCGCTGGCGAGGCTGCCCTCGCGCAGCCGGTCCTCGGCGATACGGCGGCGCGAGTCGGCGAGATCGGCGAGGCGGCGGTCGAGCGCGGTGCGTTCGGTCCGCAGGCCGGACAGCGTGTGGCCGGTTTCGGCGGCATGGTCGCGCGCGGCGAGCGCGGCGGCGCGAGCGGTGGCGACCGCGGCGGCGGCGTCGTGTTGCGCCTTCGCGGTAAGGGATTCGGCGGCGGCGGCAGCGGCCACTCGCGCCTCGGCCCGCGCGGCGTCGGCGGTCGCCGACTCGGCGGCGGCAGCGGCGTCGCGCCAGCGTGCGAAAATCGTCCGTGCCTCCGCGACGCGGATCTGGTTCGACAACAGGCGATAGCGTTCGGCGGCGCGCGCCTGGCGTCTGAGCGCGGCGGCGCGCGCGTCCTGATCGGCGATTACGGCGTCGAGCCGGGCCAGATTGGCCTCGGTCGCGCGCAGCCGCGCCTCGGCATCCTTGCGGCGGACATGGAGTCCGGCGATCCCGGCGGCATCCTCGAGCATCGCGCGGCGGTCGGCGGGCTTGGCGGCGATGACCGCGCCGATCCGCCCCTGGCTGACCAGTGCGGGGCTATGCGCCCCGGTCGCGGCGTCGGCGAAGAGGAGCCCGACATCCTTCGCGCGGACCTCGCGGCCGTCGATCCGGTAGGCGGACCCTGCGCCGCGTTCGATCCGGCGGACGATCTCGCGTTCGTCGGCGCCGTCGGGGCCGGCGATCTCGGCGAGGATCGACACTTCGGCGAAATCGCGCGCGGGGCGGGTCGCGGTCCCCGCAAAGATCACGTCGTCCATGCCGGCACCGCGCAGCGACTTGGCGCTGGCCTCGCCCATCGTCCAGCGCAGCGCCTCGAGCAGGTTCGACTTGCCGCAGCCATTGGGGCCGACCACGCCGGTCAGCCCGGGTTCGATCACCAGGTCGGCGGGTTCGACGAAGCTCTTGAACCCGGTGATGCGGAGGCGTTTGATCTGCATGGCGCGCGCTCTCCCTTCACGATTGGCGAGCGTAGCGCGCTCCTGCTCTTCCGCGAAGGCGGCAGCCCGGACCGGGTCCCCGCCTTCGCAGGGGCACACTCCGGGCTGACAAATGCCCGCCGGACGGGATGCGGCTTACGCGCCGGCGGCCTTCAGCGCCTTTTCCATCTCGCTCCACGACAGCACGTTTTCCATCTTCTTGCCGTTCAGCAGGAAGGTCGGCGTGCCGGTGACGGTGCCCGACTGCATCGCGTTTTCGGTCGGCTTGGCCATGATCTCGAGCTGCTTCTGGTCGGCGAGGCAGGCACGCGCCTTGGCCTCGGGGATGCCGCGCTGCTTGACGAAGTCGATCGCCCCCATGTGCTCGGCGAGCTTGGTGGCGACCGCGGTCGGGGCGAGATTGGCAAGGCTCTGCTGCATCGCCGGGGGCATCGTCTGGAGCTTGTCGAGGAAGGCGTTCTGGTTCTGGTACATCTGCTCGAGGATCGGGAAGAACGGCGCGGTCCCGCCGCACTGGCCGAGCAGCGTCAGCGCGACGTCGGGCGCGCCGTGGACGAGGAAGTCGCGGAATTCGAAGCTGACCTTGCCGGTCGAGACGTAATTGTCGGTCAGCGGCTTGAACGCCTCGCGGCCGAACGCGCCGCAGGTCGGGCAGGAGCGCGCGCCATATTCGACCAGCTTGATCGGGGCATTGGGGTTGCCCATCAGATAGCCCTCGTCGGTTTTGACGACGGTTTCGGTCCAGTTCTGACCGGCGGGTGCGGTCGCCGCGGCGACAGGTGCTGCGGCCTGGGTCGTGTTCGACGAATCGCCCCCCGAACAGGCAGCGAGCGCGAGCGGCAGGACGGCGATGGCAGTGACGAACTTCATGCGGGATACTCCAACGAAATTAGCGGGCGCCGGCAGTGCGCAGCGCGGGTTCGAGCTGGGCCCAGCCGCCATGCGGCATGACCTTGCCGTTGATGAAGAAGGACGGCGTCGAATCGACTTCGGGCGGTGCCGCCGCGGTGATGGCGAGGATCCGGTCGATCTCCGCCGTATCCGCGAAGCACGCGTCGATCGCGGCGGCGGACAGCCCGCGCGCCTTGACCAGATCGGTCAGCCCCGCGCCATCGGCATAGGCCTTGAGCTGCGCCGGCCGCGGATAGAGGTTGATGCGCGCGGCGTTGACCTGCTGGAACTCGATCCCCTTTTCGAGCCAGGCGGGCTGCGCCGCGAAGATCGCCGCCGATGTCGGGAAGAAGCCACGCGGCCCGGTGCAGCGGGCGAGCACCGCCGCAGCGAGATCGAGCCGGTCACGGATCATGTGGCGGAATTCGAGGCTGGTCGATCCCGACGCGATCATCTTGCCCTTCAGCACCGCCTGCGACTGGGTCGAGAAATCGGCACAATGCGAGCAGGTGTAGCTGGCATATTCGACGAGTTTGACCCGGGCTGCGGGGCTGCCGAGTACGTAGGTGCCGCTCGCCGTGCGGGTGACGGGCACGGGCTTCGGGGCGGGCGCGGCCGCGGTGAGCAGCGCGAGACCGAACAACGCAAAGAACAGACGCATTCAGCTGATCCTGGGAAGGCCGCTCGTCGAGGCGACGCCGGCGGCGAGGGATTCGAGGACCGCACGCAGTTCGGGATCGGCGATGCCCTTCAGGCTGAGACCGAGCTCGGCGGGAACGGTGCGGAGCGGGGGCGGCGCCGCCTTGACGCGTGGCTTGGCGACCTCGCCCTGGCGGATAGTGATGCGCGCGACCGCGGCATAGCCGAAGAAGCGGTTCACGCGCTCGGTGATCTCGGGAATGACGTGCTGCATCATCGGCGCATGCGCGCCGCGCACGGTCAGCGTCAGGACGCCATCCTGTTTCTGTCCCATCGGGAAGCGGATCGATTCGGGCGTGCTGACGCCGGAAAAGCGTTCGCCGACGATCTCGGGCCAGCGGCTGACGACCGAGGACTGGATGAAGCCGAAGCGCCGGAACGCCGCGCCGCCGATCGCGGGGAGCAGCTCGGCGACGGCGCGCGACCGGTTGGCGCGCGGCGCATCGGCGTCGACTTTGGGCTTGCGGGCAGCAGCTTTGCGGACGGCGGTCTTGCGCGCGGGCGGAACGTCCGTCGCGCTGGCCGCGGTCGCGGACTTTTGTTCGGTGGTGATACCGGGCGGGTTGCTCATCGCGCCACCCATGCCATAGGCGGCGCGTGAACGCCAAGCGCTCTTCGGTCCCCGTCGCCCTGCTCGACTGGTATGACGCGCATCGCCGCGTGCTGCCGTGGCGCGCCCGGCCGGGCGAGACGGTCGATCCCTATCGCGTCTGGCTGTCGGAGGTGATGCTGCAGCAGACCACGGTCGCCGCGGTCACCCCGCGCTTCCTCGCCTGGACCGCGCGCTGGCCCGATTTCGAAAGCCTCGCCGCGGCGGACGATGCCGATGTGATGGCCGCCTGGGCGGGGCTCGGCTATTATGCCCGCGCGCGCAACCTGGTGAAGGCGGCGAAGGTCGTGGTCGCGGAGCATGATGGCGTGTTTCCGCGCACCGAGGCCGAGCTGCGGACGCTCCCCGGGCTCGGCGCCTATACCGCGGCGGCGGTGGCGGCGATCGCGTTCGGCGAGCGGGCGGTGGTGGTCGATGCCAATGTCGAGCGTGTCGTCGCGCGGCTGTTCGCGATCACGACGCCGCTCCCCGCCGCGCGTCCGGCGATCCGGGCGGCCGCGGACACCATCACGCCCGACATGCGAGCGGGCGATTTCGCGCAGGCGATGATGGATCTGGGATCGTCGATCTGCACGACGCGCAGTCCCAAATGCCTGTTGTGTCCGCTTCGCCCCGACTGCGACGGCTTTGCGCAAGGGGAGCCCGAACGGCTGCCGGTCAAGGCGAAGAAGGCCGCCAAGCCGCAGCGTCACGGGACGATCTTCTGGCTCGAGCGCGACGGACAGGTGCTGCTGGTGCGTCGCCCCGACACCGGGCTGCTCGGCGGCATGCGCGCGCTGCCGACCGGGCCCTGGACCGACCAGCTGCCGGGGTTCGAGGCCGCACCGGCACAGGCCGACTGGCAGATGCTCGACGACCGCGTCACGCATGGCTTCACGCATTTCGACCTCGAACTCGGTCTTGCGGTGGCGCGGGTGGAGGCGCATCAACCCGGCGAATGGTGGCCCGTCGAGACCCTGGATACCGCCGGGCTGCCGACCGTTTTCGCCAAGGCCGCCCAGGCTATACGGGCGCGATAGGGAGGCCTGCATGACGCGTGCACACTGGATTTCGACCGGCGTGATTGCCGCACTGGCAACGACCGCAGCCTTGGGGCAGGCGCAGCGACAGGCCGCGCCCGGCCCTATCGCCGTCACCGAACGCGCGGGCGATCCCGCACGCGCCGCCTTGCCGAGCCTCGAACGGCTGTTCGACGGCTATGTCCGCGACAACAAGATGCCCGGTATCGTCGGCGCGTTCGGTCTGGGTGACCGGCCGACCCTGTTCCTGGCGAGCGGCAAAATCGGCGACGAGCCGGGGCGGCCGTTCGCCGACGCCGATTCGCTGTGGCGGGTCTATTCGATGACCAAGCCGATCACCGGTATGGCGGCGATGATGCTGGTCGAGGACGGTCGGCTGAACCTCGACGATCCGCTGAGCAAATACATCCCCGCGTTCAAGACGATGACGGTCGCGACCAACCCCGATACGTCGCTGGCAACGCGGCCCGCGAAGACGCCGATCACGATCCGCATGCTGCTGACGCATACCGCGGGGCTCGGCTACAGCATCAATGTGAAGGGTCCGCTGCTCAAGGAATATGAGCAACGCGGCGTGCTGCCGATGTCGGTCAATGCGCAGATGGAAACGCAGATGGCCAAGGTCCGCCCGACCTCGCTCGAGGACTTCGCGAACCGTGCAGCGACGCTGCCGCTGGTCGCGGAGCCGGGTACCAAATGGAGCTATTCGATCGGGCTCGACGTGATGGGCCGGGTGATCGAGGTGGCGAGCGGGATGTCGTTCGAGCGGTTCCTGCAGACGCGGATGTTTACGCCGCTCAAGATGAATTCGACCTTCTTCATGGTGCCGCAGGATCAGGTGAAGCGGCTGGCGACCAACTATGCGTTCGTCGGCGACAACCGTACCCCGCTCGACCCCGCGGCGACGTCGGTGTTCGCGGAGCGGCCGAGCTTTCCCTATGGCGGCGCGGGGCTGGTGATGTCGGCGCGCGATTATGATCGGTTCCTGCACATGCTACAGAATGGCGGGACGCTGGGCGGCGTGCGGGTGATGAAGCCCGAGACGGTCGCGCTCGGCATGTCGAACCTGATGCCCAAGGGGGTGTCGTTCGGCGGGATCGGCACCGGGACCGGTGCGGCGGCTGCCGGCAACGCAATGGGGTTCGGCGCGGGCGGGTCGGTCTATCTGGCCGACGTGCCGGGCGGCGCATCGAAGGGCACCTATGGCTGGGGCGGCGCGGCGGGGACGTTCGCCTGGGTCGATCCGGTCCGTCATGTCCGGAGCACGGTGATGGTCAATTATTTCCCCGGTGAGAAATGGCCGTTGCGGAAAGAGGTGGTCGGCGCGCTGGTCGCCGATGTCGCGCGAAGCGGATCCGCGGGGGGCGTGCGCCGATGAGCTTGACCGCGGATCTCCTGCCCGATGTCGCACCGGGTTTTACCGGCGGGACGCTCGATCGTGCCGACGCACTGCGCCACGATGTGGAGGCGCTGGCGGCGGCGCAGGGCGACTGGCGGGCGCGGCTGCTCGCGCTCGACGGTCTGTTGCCCGCCGTGACGGGCGAGGGGCGGCTCGAATGGACGTCGATGGCGGACTTGCCCGACGATGCCGAACCGATCCTGCTCGGGCTCGACGAGAGCGGGCGGCCGCATTTCACCGCGTTGCTGGCGGGCATGGGGGTCGACAACGCCCCGGCGATGCGCTCGCCCGCGCTGATGGCGGTGCTGGGCAGCCTCGCGCCGGGCGAGGCGGCGACCTATGCCGCGGCGCGCAGCGTCCTCGACTGGCATGTCCGGCACCGCTTCTGCGCGAAATGCGGGACCGCGACCGCGATGTTCCGCGCGGGCTGGGCGCGCAAATGCCCCAATTGCGCGACCGAGCATTTCCCGCGGGTCGATCCCGTCGTCATCATGATCGCCGAGCATGACGGGCGCGCGCTGCTCGGGCGAGGCAAGGGCTGGCCGCCGGGGCGCTATTCGGCGCTTGCGGGGTTTCTCGAGCCCGGTGAATCGATCGAGGAGGCGGTCGCGCGCGAGATCGCCGAGGAATCGGGCGTGCGCGTCGGCCGCGTCCGCTATGTCGCGAGCCAGCCCTGGCCCTTCCCCTCGTCGCTGATGATCGCGTGCGTCGCGGAGGCCGTCGACGACGCGATCACGCTCGACGTGAACGAGCTGGAGGATGCGATGTGGGTGCCGCGCGAGATGGTGCGCGCGGTGCTGCGCGGCGAGGAGGGACCTTTCCTGCCGCCGCCGCCCTATGCGATCGCGCACACGCTGCTGACCGTCTGGGCGAAGGGGTGACTCAGCCGCGCGTGCGCGCCTGGCGGTAGGTGCCCAGCACGCGGAGCCATTTCGAATGGAAGCCGAGTTCCTCTAGCGCGTGGTCGAGATTGGCGTCGCCCGGCTTGCCGACGACATCGGCGTAGAATTCGGTCGCGGCAAAGCTGCCGTTGCGCTGGTAGCTTTCCAGCTTCGTCATGTTGACGCCGTTGGTCGCGAAGCCGCCCATCGCCTTGTAGAGCGCGGCGGGGACGTTGCGGACCTCGAAGATCAGCGTCGTCATCCAGTCGCCGCCCGCCGGCTCCTGCGCCGCCGGTGGCTTGCCGCCGCGCGCGAGCGTGACGAAGCGGGTCGTGTTGTGATCGGCATCGGCAATGTCGGTCGCAAGCAGATCGAGCCCGTAGAGCGCAGCGGCGGCGGGCGGCGCGAGCGCGGCGATCGTCGGGTCGGCAAGCTCGGCGACCTTGGCCGCGGCGCCCGCGGTGTCGGGATAGCTCACCGGCTCGATCCCGTGCGCCTTGAGCCAGTGGCGGCACTGGCCGAGCGCCTGCGGATGGCTCATCGCCTGGCGGATACCATCGCGCGGTCCGATCCCCATCAGCGCGTGGCGGATCGGCAGGAAATGCTCGCCCGTGATCACCAGCCCCGATTCCGGGAGCAGGAAATGGATATCGGCGACGCGGCCGTGGAGAGAATTCTCGATCGGAATGATCGCGCAGTCGGCGCGGCCGTCCTTCACCGCGTCGATCGCATCGGCAAAGTCGAAACAGGGCAGCGGCAGGCCGTCCGGAAATGCCTCGGTCGCCGCGACATGGCTGTTGGCGCCGGGCGCGCCCTGAAACGCGACCGCGCGCGCGGGCTCCGCCATCGCGGCTTGGGTCATCCGCGCGACGATCGGACGGGCGGGGGCGGCGAAGTTTTCCATCGCCACGGCGCGTAGCCAGCGGGCCGGATGCAATCAAGGGCGCGCGGCGCCCGCGCAAGACGGGGCGCAGCGTTTGCTTGCGGTGTCGGTCAGGCTTTTCTATGGCTGTCCTAAATCAAATAGGGGTGGGTGCGCTTTATGGACGACAGGACCAATACGATCGCCGGCTGGGTGCTCGCAGGTTGTGGTGCGGCGCTTGGGCTGTCGATCGTGGGGGGCATGTTGTTCCACGGCGAGCGCCCCGAGAAGATGGGCTATGCGATCGAGGGCGTCGTCGAAGAGGGTGCCGGCGGTGGCGCTGCCGAGGTGGCGATCGCGTCGCTGCTGCCGACCGCCGATGCTGCCAAGGGCGCCGAGGTCTTCAAGAAGTGCGCCGCGTGCCACACGATCAACCAGGGCGGCGCGAACGGGATCGGTCCGAACCTGTATGCGACGCTGGGCGAGGGGATCGCGCAGGGCAAGGGCGGCTATGCCTTCACCGACGCGCTGAAGGGCGTCGGCGGCAAGTGGGACTTCGATAAGATGAACGCGTGGCTGACCAGCCCGCGCAAGTTCGCGCCGGGCACCAAGATGACCTTTGCCGGATTGGGCAGTGCCGAGGACCGCGCGAACGTGATCCTGTATCTCAACCAGCAGGGGTCGAACCTGCCCTTGCCGGCAGCGCCTGCCGCCGGTGCAGAACCCGCCGCCGCTGGAGATCAGCCTGCGACCGCCAACGCCGCCGAGGCTGCGGTCGAGAACGGCGGCGATACCGCCGATATCGCGAACACCGGCACGGCCGCCTCGGGTGCGCCATCGGTCGATCCGGAAGCCGCACGCAAGGGTGCGCGGACGGAGCAGTAATCGCGGCTCCCTCTCCTCGGTGAGGAGAGGGGCTGTTTCGGGGTGTGCGCTGCCTAGCGGCCCCTCACCCCGGCCCTCTCCCCCGAGGGGAGAGGGGGCAGAAGATCAGGCCTCTGCGGCTTCGGCCGCAGCGCGCTCGCGGTAGAAGGACTGGACCGCGGCCCAGGCTTCATCGGCAGTCTCGACATAGCGGAAGATCGACAGGTCCTTTTCGCTGACCACGCCTTCCTCGACCAGCGCGTCGAAATTCACCACGCGCTCCCAGAACTGGCGACCGAACAGCAGCACGGGGATCGGCTGGATCTTGCCCGTCTGGATCAGCGTCAGCAGTTCGAACAGCTCGTCGAACGTGCCGAACCCGCCCGGGAACGCCGCCAGCGCGCGGGCGTGGAGCAGGAAGTGCATCTTGCGCAGCGCGAAATAGTGGAACTGCACCGACAGCGACGGGGTGACGTACGGGTTGGGGGCCTGCTCATGCGGCAGGACGATGTTCAGCCCGATCGATTCGGCGCCGACATCGGTCGCGCCGCGGTTCGCTGCTTCCATGATCGACGGGCCGCCGCCCGAGCACACCACGAACTGACGCCAGCCGCGCTCGTCGCGGGGCAGGACGCTGACCTTGGCGGCGAGCTCGCGCGCGACGTCGTAATATTTCGACTTCTCGACTAGCCGCTCGGCGATCTTCTTCGACTTCTCGTCGCTGGCGAGTTCGAGCAGCGCCTGTGCCTTGGCGGGCTCGGGAATGCGCGCCGAGCCGTAGAAGACGAAGGTCGAGGCGATCTTCGCTTCCTCGAGCACCAGTTCGGTCTTGAGCAGCTCGAGCTGGAAGCGCACCGGGCGAAGGTCTTCGCGGAGCAGGAAGTCCATGTCCTGGAAGGCGAGCCGGTAATGCGGATGCTGGGTCTGCGGCGTGGAAACGATCTCGCGGGCGGTTTCAGCGTCCTGGCTGGCGTTCGCGAAAACGCGTGAGGGAATGCGGGTATCTGTCATTTCGGCGGATTTAGTCGAAAGCCGTGCGCAGGGCTAGACCGGTGTACTAGCGGCAGAAATTCGCGCGATCGTCCTCGAGATGGAGGTGGTTGCGGTGCGCGGCGTTATAGTCGGGGCTGAGCACCGTCCCGAACCGCTTGCAGGCCGAGGCGCGGATCGTCTGGAGGAATTGGCGAACCTGCGGGTCGGGCGAGGTCCAGTCGTTCAGGATGCTGATCCGTCGCCCGTCCTTAAGCACGAACCCGCCGATATCGACCGCGTTGGCGACCGCATGGCCCGAGCGGCGGCTCGCGTTGCGGGCCGAGCCGACGACGTTGCGGCATGCATAGCTGCCCATGCTGTCGATCCGCGCGAGTTCGCTGCCGAGCATCTGATAGGCGGCGGGGGCGACCGCGTTGCGCGTCCAGCCGATCAGCGCGCGCGCCGCGCCGCAGCGGACCGCGGTGAGGTTGGCGACCGGGACGCCGATATCGACCAGCTTGACGGTGCCCGCGAGCCCGCAGCCGGGACCGGTCTCGCGGTCGGGCAGGAGTTGGAACGAGACGTGGAGCTGGCGCAGGTCGGCGAGGCATTGCGCGGTCTCGCGATTGCTCGGGACCGAGAGGTTGGGGCGGGTCTGTTGCGGCGCGGCGGGGCGATCGGCGCGGCCGCAGGCGGCAAGCGCGAGAATGGGCGCGAGCGAGAGCAGGACAGGGTAAAGGACGCGGTACATGGGGCCATCATCCCCGCGTGACACCGGCTTGTCACGCGTTGCGGGGCGGCGTTGCGGCGAGTCGAGGCGTGGGCGTGTGCGGCGCTGCTCTTCGACTTCACTCGGGGCGAATGGGGGAGCGTGGCGACGGGAGCGCATGCGCGGACATGGTTGACTCACCGCGCCACGTCGTTAGGGCCGGCGACGGGCCACGCGGTCCCAACGCCGCGCGTGCTCTCTGTGAGGAGAGATACATGACTGATACGACCTATGCCACCGCCACAGGTGCGCCTGTGCTGCCTGCAACCAAGCCGGCACGCCCCTTTTTCTCCAGCGGTCCCTGCGCGAAGCCTCCGGGCTGGTCCGCGGACAAGCTCGCCACCGATTCGCTCGGCCGCTCGCATCGCTCGAAGATCGGCAAGACCCGCCTCCAGTACAGCATCGACCTGATGCGCGAACTGCTGAAGCTTCCGAGCACGCACCGCATCGGCATCGTCCCCGGCTCGGACACCGGCGCGTATGAGATGGCGATGTGGACGATGCTGGGCGCCAAGCCCGTTACCGCACTCGCCTGGGAAAGCTTCGGCGAGGGCTGGGTGACCGATGCGGTCAAGCAGCTCAAGATCGACCCCACCGTGGTGCGCGCCGATTACGGCCAGCTGCCCGATCTGGACTCGGTCGACTGGTCGAACGACGTGCTGTTCACCTGGAACGGCACCACCAGCGGCGTGCGCGTGCCCAACGCGGACTGGATCCCCGACGACCGCGAAGGCCTGTCGTTCGCCGATGCGACGTCGGGCGTGTTCGCCTATGACATCGACTGGACCAAGATCGATGTCGCGACCTTCTCATGGCAGAAGGTGCTCGGCGGCGAGGGCGCGCACGGCGTGCTGATCCTCGGCCCGCGCGCGGTCGAGCGGCTCGAGAGCTACACCCCCGCCTGGCCGCTGCCGAAGGTGTTCCGGCTCGTTTCGAAGGGCAAGCTCGCCGAGGGCGTGTTCAAGGGCGAGACGATCAACACGCCGTCGATGCTGGCCGTCGAGGACGCGATCTTCAGCCTCGAATGGGCGAAGTCGCTGGGTAAGGACGGGCTGATCGCGCGGTCTGACGCGAATGCTGCGGCTCTGGACAAGATCGTGGCGGAACGCGACTGGCTTGGCCATCTTGCCGCCGATCCGGCGACGCGGTCGCGCACCAGCGTCTGCCTGACGGTCGAGGGTGCGGACGAGGCGATGATCAAGGCGATGGCGTCGGCGCTCGAAAAGGCCGGTGCTGCGTATGACGTCGCGGGCTACCGCGACGCACCGCCGGGCCTCCGCATCTGGTGCGGCGCGACCGTCGACACCGCCGATATTGTGGCGCTCGGGCCCTGGCTCGACTGGGCCTACGCGACCGCCAAGGCTGCCTAAAACTCGCTACTGCCGCCCTTTTTCCCACCGCCCTTTTCCGTCATCCCGGCGAACGCCGGGACCCATGGACACGGAGCATCCGCTCACTAGGCGGACCGCAACCATGGGCCCCGGCGTCCGCCGGGGTGACGGGACAGGGTGAGGACGGACTTTCAAAACCGAGCGCGCACCTCCGTTCCCCCGACATTCCCAGGAGCAATCCCATGCCAAAAGTCCTCATTTCCGACAAAATGGATCCCCGCGCCGCCCAGATCTTCCGCGAGCGCGGCGTCGAGGTCGACGAGATCACCGGCAAGACGCCCGCCGAACTGATGGCGATGATCGGCGAGTATGACGGTCTCGCGATCCGCAGCTCGACCAAGGTCACCAAGGAGATCCTCGAGCACGCGACCAACCTCAAGGTCGTCGGCCGCGCGGGCATCGGCGTCGATAATGTCGACATCCCCGCCGCCTCGGCGAAGGGCGTGGTCGTGATGAACACGCCGTTCGGCAACTCGATCACCACCGCCGAGCATGCGATCGCGCTGATGTTCGCGCTCGCCCGCCAGCTGCCCGAGGCCGACGCCTCGACCCAGGCGGGCAAGTGGGAGAAGAACCGCTTCATGGGTGTCGAGCTGACGTCGAAGACGCTCGGCCTGATCGGCGCGGGCAATATCGGCTCGATCGTCGCCGACCGTGCGCGCGGGCTCAAGATGAAGGTCGTCGCATTCGATCCGTTCCTGACGCCCGAGCGCGCGATCGAGATCGGCGTCGAGAAGGTCACGCTCGACGAGCTGCTCGCACGTGCCGATTTCATCACGCTGCACACGCCGCTGACCGATCAGACGCGCAACATCCTCTCGGCCGAGGCGCTCGCCAAGACCAAGAAGGGCGTGCGGATCATCAACTGCGCGCGCGGTGGCCTGATCGACGAGGTCGCGCTGAAGGCGGCGCTCGATTCGGGCCAGGTCGGTGGCGCGGCGCTCGACGTGTTCGTCGAGGAGCCCGCCAAGGCTTCGCCCTTGTTCAACACGCCGAACTTCATCAGCACGCCGCATCTTGGCGCGTCGACGACCGAGGCGCAGGTCAATGTCGCGATCCAGGTCGCCGAGCAAATGGCCGATTTCCTGATGTCGGGCGGCGTCACCAACGCGCTCAACATGCCGTCGCTGTCGGCGGAGGAAGCGCCCAAGCTGAAGCCGTACATGGCGCTGGCGGAAAAGCTTGGTGCGCTGGTCGGGCAGCTGACGCATGGCGCGGTGACGCGAATCTCGGTGCACACCGAGGGCGCGGCGGCCGAACTGAACCCCAAGCCGATCACCAGCGCGGTGCTGGCGGGCTATCTCCAGACGCAGACCGCCACCGTCAACATGGTCAATGCCCCCGTACTGGCGCGCGAACGCGGGCTCGAGGTGCGTGAGGTGCGGACCGAGCGCGAGGCGGATTACCACACGCTGCTGCGTGTCTCGGTCAGGACCGAGGATGGCGAGCGCTCGGTCGCGGGCACGCTGTTCGGCGATTCGGCGCCGCGTCTGGTCGAGCTGCTCGGGATCAAGATCGAGGCGGATCTGGCGGGGCCGATGCTCTATGTCGTCAACGAGGATGCGCCGGGGTTCATCGGTCGTCTCGGGACGGCATTGGGCGAGGCGGGGGTCAATATCGGCACCTTCCATCTCGGCCGCCGCCAGGCGGGCGGCGAGGCGGTGCTGCTGCTGTCGGTCGACGAGGCGGTGACGCCGGAGCTGCTGACGAAGGTGCGCGCGCTGCCGGGGGTTAAGACCGCGATGGGTCTCAACTTCTAAGGCTCGCGAACGGGGGGCGAAGTGGTTAGAGGCACGCGCATGACTGCTTTGCTCCCCGAAGGTTTTCGAGACCGCCTGCCCCCTTTCGCCGATTCGGCAGCCGCGCTCGAAGCGCGTGTGCTCGAGGCTGCACGCCTGCACGGCTATGAGCGCGTCGATCCGCCGCTGGCCGAATTTGCCGACGGGCTAGAGATGCGGTTGAAGGCCGGCGGCCTGCACGATGCGGTGCGGTTTGTCGATCCGGTGTCGCAGCGTACGCTCGCGATCCGGCCCGACATCACCGCGCAGGTCGCGCGGATCGCGGCCACGCGGATGGGGCATCACCCGCGGCCGGTGCGGCTGAGCTATGCCGGCTCCGTGCTCAAGCTGCGCGCGTCGCAGCTCGCGCCCGCGCGCGAGACGCGGCAGATCGGTTGCGAGCTGATCGGGCTTGATTCGGTCGCCGCCGCGCAGGAGGTCGTCGCGGTCGCGGTCGACATGCTCGGCGCGGCCGAGGTCCGCGGCGCGTCGATCGACTTCACGCTGCCCGATCTGGTGTCGACGCTTGCGGCGGGCCCGCTGCCGGTCGCGCCCGATCAGGTCGCGACGTTGCGCGACCGGCTCGATGCCAAGGATGCCGGCGCGGTCGCCGCGCTTGCGCCCGCCTATCTGCCGCTGATCGAGGCGGCGGGGCCGTTCGCGCCGGCGATGGAGCGGCTGCGGATGTTCGATACGACGGGCGCGCTCGCGTCGCGGCTCGACGCGCTCACGCGGATCGCCGCGGCGCTCGACGGCCGCGTCGCGCTGACGCTCGACCCGACCGAGCGGCACGGGTTCGAATATCAGACCTGGCTCGGCTTCTCGCTGTTCGCGGATGGCAGCGCGCGCGAGGTCGGGCGTGGCGGCACCTATACCGTGGTGCATGAAAGCGGTGCCGAGGAAGCCGCGACGGGCTTCTCGCTGTTTGCCGACCCGCTGGTCGACCGGGTCGTCAGCGTTGATCGCCGTCGGCTGTTCCTGCCGCTGGGTACGCCGGCGGCCGACGGTGCGGCGATGCGGGCGCAGGGCTGGGTCACGGTCGCCGCGCTCGACGCGGGCGATACCCCCGAAGCGCAGGTCTGCACGCATCTTTGGGTGGCGGATGCGCCCCGCGCGCTGTAGGCGCTGCGGGTAATTCTCAGGAGATAGAGTTTGGCCAACGTAGCAGTCATCGGCGCGCAATGGGGCGACGAAGGCAAGGGCAAGATCGTCGACTGGCTCGCCGAGCGTGCCGACATGGTCGTGCGGTTCCAGGGCGGCCACAATGCCGGCCACACGCTCGTCGTCGGCGAGAATGTGTACAAGCTGTCGCTGCTGCCCTCGGGCATCGTCCGCGGCACGCCGTCGTTCATCGGCAACGGCGTCGTGCTCGATCCCTGGGCGC
This sequence comes from Sphingomonas sp. CFBP9019, assembly GCF_034045155.1. Taxonomy (NCBI): domain Bacteria; kingdom Pseudomonadati; phylum Pseudomonadota; class Alphaproteobacteria; order Sphingomonadales; family Sphingomonadaceae; genus Sphingomonas; species Sphingomonas sp. CFBP9019. Next base: position 14,767 of record NZ_JAXCWK010000007.1, read on the forward strand.
TCAAGGACGAGATTGCGCGGCTGGGCGCGCAGGGTGTCGTCGCGACGCCCGAGACGCTGCGCATCGCCGATACCTGCGCGCTGATCCTGCCGTTCCACCGCGATCTCGACGGTCTGCGCGAGGATGCGAGCGGCGCGGGCAAGATCGGCACGACGCGGCGCGGCATCGGCCCGGCCTATGAGGACAAGGTCGGTCGCCGTGCGATCCGGGTGTGCGATCTGGCGCATCTCGACGATCTGGGGCCGCAGCTCGACCGTCTGACCGCGCATCACGACGCGCTGCGCGCCGGGTTCGGCGAGCCGCCGATCGACCGTGCGGCGCTGATCGCCGAGCTGCGCGAGATTGCCGGCTTCGTGCTGCCGTTCGCCAAGCCCGTGTGGCGCGACCTGAACGCGGCGCGCTCGGCCGGCAAGCGGATCCTGTTCGAGGGCGCGCAGGGCGTGCTGCTCGACGTCGATCACGGCACCTATCCGTTCGTCACCTCGTCGAACACGATTGCGGGCGCTGCGGCGGGCGGTTCGGGCCTGGGGCCAAGCGCGGTCGGGTTCGTGCTCGGGATCGCCAAGGCGTACACGACGCGCGTCGGGTCGGGGCCGTTCCCGACCGAGCTCGAGAACGAGACCGGCGAGCGGCTCGGTGTGCGCGGGCATGAGTTCGGCACCGTCACCGGACGCAAGCGCCGCTGCGGCTGGTTCGACGCGGTGCTGGTGCGCCAGTCGGCGGCGGTCGGCGGCATCACCGGGATCGCACTGACCAAGATCGACGTGCTCGACGGGTTCGAGACGGTGTCGATCTGCACCGGCTATCGTCTGCGCGGCGAGACGCTTGATTACTTTCCGGCGCATGCCGCCGACCAGGCGCTCGTCGAGCCGATCTACGAGACGATGGAAGGCTGGCAGGAAACCACTGCCGGTGCGCGTAGCTGGGCCGACCTGCCGGCACAGGCGATCAAGTATATCCGGCGTATCGAGGAGCTGATCCGTTGCCCGGTGGCGCTGGTCTCGACCAGCCCGGAGCGGGCGGACACGATCCTGGTAAGGGATCCGTTCTCGGACTGAGGCAACAGGCGCTGACATGAAAAAGGCCGGGCGATTGCCCGGCCTTTTTTTTGGATCAGCCTGTGTGGCTCAGCGTGGCGGCGTGCCGCCCACGGTACCGCCGGTCGTTGCAGTCCCGCCCATGGTGCCGCCCATCGTGCCACCTGCGGCCGTGCCGCCCATCGTTCCACCCATGGTGCCCGGGCCGGTGCTGCCGGTCGACATCGAACCGGAGGTCGTGCCGGTCGTGGTGCCGGTGCCCGTCACCGTATCGGGACCCGTGGTCGTACCGGTCGTCGTACCCGTCGTGCCGCGCGTGCGGCTACGGGCGCGGGTACCGCGCTGCGTGCGGGTCTGGGTCGCGGAATCGGTGGCCGTGGTGCCCGACTGCGCCGTCGAACCCGTGGACATGCCGCCCATCGCGCCGCCGGTGGTGCCGCCACCCATGGTACCGCCCATGGTGCCACCAGTCGTGCCGCCGCCCATCGTACCGCCCATGGTGCCACCTGCGGTACCGCCGGTGGTCTGGGCCATGGCGGCGGCCGGAAGGATCAGGGCTGCCGCTGCGATCGAGGTCAGAATACGCATGTTTCTCTCCTATCGTGTTGGAGACACAGCGTTCCGGTTCGACTTATGTTCCCCCGTCAGCCGCATTGGCCGCGGTGGAGCAGCGCCTGATCGGCAAGGACAAGTGCGACCATCGCCTCGACCACGGGGACTCCGCGGATGCCGACGCAGGGGTCGTGGCGGCCCTTGGTGGCGATCGTCGCGGCCTCGCCGGACGGACTGATCGTCTCGACGGGGGTGAGGATCGAGCTGGTCGGCTTGAACGCGACGCGCAGGCGGATCGGCTGGCCGGTGGCGATCCCGCCGGCAATCCCGCCGGCATGGTTGGCCAGGAATTCGGGGCCTTCTGCGCCCGGTCGCATGGGGTCGGCATTGGCCTCGCCCGAGAGCGCGGCAGCAGCGAACCCGTCGCCGATCTCGATCCCCTTGACCGCGTTGATGCTCATGCAGGCCGAGGCGAGTTCGGCGTCGAGCTTGGCATAGAGCGGCGCGCCCCAGCCTGCGGGGACGCCGGTCGCCTCGCACGCGATCACCGCACCGAGCGACGATCCCGCCTTGCGCGCGGCGTCGACCAGCGCCTCCCAGCGCAGCGCAGCCGTGGCGTCGGGGCAGAAGAACGGGTTTTGGTCGATCTGTGCGTCGTCGAAGTTGGCAGGGTCGATCGCGTCGCCGCCAATCGCCTCGACCCAGGCGCGGACGCGGACTTGGGGCACGACGAGCCGCGCCACCGCACCGGCGGCGACGCGCGCCGCGGTCTCGCGCGCCGACGACCGGCCGCCGCCGCGATAGTCGCGAAAGCCGTATTTGGCGTCATAGGCATAGTCGGCATGGCCGGGACGATAGGCCTTGGCGACGTCCGAATAGTCCTTCGAGCGCTGGTCGACATTCTCGATCATCAGGCTGATCGGCGTGCCGGTGGTGCGGCCGTCGAACACGCCCGAGAGGATGCGCACGGCATCGGGCTCGCGCCGCTGCGTGGTGAAGCGCGAGGTGCCGGGACGGCGCTTGTCGAGCCAGGGCTGGATATCCGCTTCAGTGAGGGGGATGCCGGGGGGGCAGCCGTCGACCACCGCGCCGAGCGCGGGTCCGTGGGACTCGCCCCAGGTGGTGAAGCGGAACATCCGCCCGAAGCTGTTGACGCTCACTTGGCCCTCTCCCCGACGGGGAGAGGGAGGGGCCCATGCGCAGCATGGGAGGGTGAGGGCACGTCTGTAAGCGCGGACAGGATCGCGGCAAGCACGTCGTCCATCCGCTGCATCACGTCGTTGTTCCAGACACGGATCACACGGTATCCCTTGTTCGCGAGGTAGGCACTTCTGTCGGCATCATAGGCCGCGTCGCCGATATGCTGGCTGCCGTCTACCTCGACGACGAGCATGGCGTCCATGCACAGAAAGTCGGCGATGAACGGGCCGATCCACACCTGGCGGCGGAACTTGAAGTCGGCGAGGCGGCGGCTGCGGAGGTTCTGCCATAAACGGGTTTCCGCCTCGGTGGCGTCGCGACGCAGCTTCCGCGCGCGGTTGAGGGCTTCGGTGCCGTCCTTCTGCCTCACCGTGCCCTCACCCTCCCATGCTGCGCATGGGCCCCTCCCTCTCCCCGCAGGGGAGAGGGTATTTACACCAGAGCGATGTCGGGGGCGTCCTCGGCTTTCATGCCGATCACGTTGTAGCCGGCGTCGACATGGTGGGTTTCGCCCGTGACGCCCGATGCAAGGTCGCTGAGCAGGTACAGCCCCGCGCCGCCGACATCGTCGATCGTCACGTTGCGCTTGAGCGGCGAGTTCAGCTCGTTCCACTTCAGGATCAGGCGGAAGTCGCCGATCCCGCTCGCGGCCAGCGTCTTGATCGGGCCGGCCGAGATCGCGTTGACGCGGATATTGTCGCGGCCGAGATCGACCGCGAGATACTGCACGCTCGTCTCGAGCGCGGCCTTGGCGACGCCCATCACGTTGTAATGCGGGATGACCTTCTCGGCGCCGTAATAGCTGAGCGTCAGCATCGAGCCGCCCGGGTTCATCATCTTGGCCGCGCGCTGCGCGACCGCGACGAACGAATAGACGCTGATGTTCATCGTCATCAGGAAATTGTCGAGGCTCGTGTCGACGAACCGCCCGCGCAGCTCGTTCTTGTCCGAAAAGCCGATCGCATGGACGACGAAATCGATCGTCGGCCATTCCTCTGCCAGCTTGGCGAAGGTCGCGTCGAGCGCACCCATGTCGGAGACGTCGCAGTCGAACAGCCGCGCGACGCCCAATTGCTCGGCAAGTGGGCGGACGCGCTTCTCCATCGTCTCGCCCTGATAACTGAACGCGAGCTCCGCGCCGGCCTCGGACAGCTTCTTGGCGATTCCCCAGGCCAGCGACTTGTCGTTCGCCAGCCCCATGATCAACCCACGCTTGCCCGCCATCAAACCGTTCACGCCGTTCTCGCCTTCGCCTCTACCTCGTCAGCCGGTTGCTCTAGCGCTGTTTCGAGGGGTTCCGCCAGTGCCGCGTTCAAATGCGCCCCGAATACCAGCCCCAGACCGATGACGTAGAAGAACAGCAGCATGATGACGACGCCCGCCAGGCTGCCATAGGTCAGGTCATAGCCACCCAGGCTCGACAGGACGATCGGCAGCAATGCGGTCGCGCTGATCCACCAGACGGCGGTGAAGAGCGCGCCGGGCCATTTGCGGCATTTCGAATAGCGATAGCGCGACGGCGTTACCGAGTAGAACAGCAAATACAGCGCGCCGAACATCAGCAGACCGGGAATCAGGCGGGACAGGCCGACCCATCCGGCGGCGTCCTGCGCGAAGGGAACGAGGCGGTAGATGAACTGTTCGGCCGCGGTCAGGATGCCCTGCACTAGGAAGGAGAGCAGCGCCATGATCACCGAGCCGACGATCACCGCGGACGATCCGAGCCGCGATTTCCAGAAGGGGGCGGTGGCCTTGATCCCGTAGGCGCGGTGGAAGATGTCGCGGATCGTCTCGACAAAGCTGCCGACGGTCCACAGCCCGACCAGCGCGCCGAGCCACAGCAACGACCCGGTACGCGCCGCCAGCACGTCGGCGATCGGCTTGCGCAACAGGTCGGCGACGTTGGGTGGCAGGACGTTCAGGAAGGATTCGACCGCACGGATCGTCTCGGTGCTCTGGCCGAACAGCGACAGGATAGCAGCCGCCACGATGAAGAACGGAAAGACCGTCATCAGCGCAAGATAGGCGAGGTTGCCCGCGTGGATGAAGCCGTCGTTGAACACGCCGACCGCGGCGCGCTTGACGACCTCGAACGCATGGCTGCCCGGCTTGACCTTCGCCATGCCGCGATTGAGGCGCCGGCGCGTGCCGCCGTGGTCGTGGGCACGCGCCTCGGGCGTAAGATTGCTGTCGTTCACAAGGCGTTCAGACGCCCATGGCCCCCCGCGGGTTCCCGGTATTGCTCTTCGCCCAGCCCTCGACGAAGTCGGCAAGAGCCTTGTTGTCGGCCGGAATGTCGATCATCAACGTGACGAGCTGATCGCCGCGGCCACCGGTTTTCTTGTGGAAGCCCTTGCCCTTGAGGCGCAGCGTCTTGCCCGAGGTCGTGCCCTTGGGGATCGTCAGCATCACCGGCTTTTCGACCGTCGGCACCTTGATCGAGCCGCCGAGCACCGCCTCGGCAAGGCTGATCGGCAGGTCGATGCGAACGTCATCGCCGTCGCGCGTGAAGAAGCGGTGGGGCTGGACATCGATCGTCAGGATCGCGTCGCCCGCGCCGCCCGGGCCCTGCTCGCCCTTGCCTGCGAGCTTCATCTGCGTGCCGCTCTCGACGCCTGCGGGCAGTTTCAGATCGAGCGTCTTGCCATCGGAGAGTGTGACGCGCTGGGGCTCGAGCGTCGCCGCGTCGACGAACGGGACCTGCAGGCGATAGGCGACGTTTTCGCCCTTGGGCTGCGGGCGCCGGCCGAAGCCGCTCGCGAACCCACCGCCACCGCCGCGCTGGGCGCCACCGAACAGCCCCTCGAAGATATCGCTCATGTCGGGGCCGCCGCTCTCATAGCCTTCGCTGCGAAAGCCGCCGCCGGGCTGAGGACGTCCGCCGCCGCCTCCGCCGAAACCGAACGGCGCGGCGGGGTTTCCGTCGCCATCGATCTCGCCGCGATCGAAGCGCGCGCGCTTGTCCTTGTCGTTCAGCAGATCGTACGCGTTGGTGACCTGGCTGAACTTCTCCGATGCCTTCGGATTGTCCTTGTTGCGATCGGGATGAAGCTCCTTGGCGAGCTTGCGATACGCCTTCTTGATGTCGGCTTCGTTCGCGTCGCGGGCAACGCCCAGGGTCTTGTACGGATCGGCCACTTAGGTCCCCACTCTGTCTTGCGGGTCTATGTGGGGCCGCCGCGGGCGCAACGCAATTCCCGTGCCGTGCGTTTGGCGGGCGAGAGGAGACGATGATGGCTGACAAGCAACCGATGCAGGGCGTGCCCGAGGGCGATGATGGTGCCAAGCAGAAGGACGGGGTGAACGACGCGCCGGCCAAGGACACGGGCGGCGAGAGTGGCGGCGGGTCCTATCCGAACCCGCATGAGGGGAAGGACTGACGCGCGTCTCGTCATTCCCGCGAAGGCGGGAATCCATACCGGCAATCCCGCGAGAGTATCGCAACCGTACGAGTATATGGGTCCCCGCCTCCGCGGGGATGACGACCGTGGAGCAGGCTACCCGGCGACCCGGACCGGTGCCTCGTCGAGCGGAGCGACGTCGACGCTGACGTCCATGCTCTGTGCGCCCGAGCCCAGCACCACGCCGTCGACCGGTGCGATCTCGGCATAATCGCGGCCGACCGCTATGACGATATGGTCGCTCGCCATCCAGATGCCGTTGGTCGGATCCATCCCGACCCAGCCATGCACCGGCCCGCACCACAGCAGCACCCAGGCATGCGTCGCGTCCGCGCCGACCAGCCGCGGCTGGCCCGCGGGCGGGATGGTGCGGATATAGCCAGACGCATAGGCGGCGGGCAGGCCGGCGGCGCGCAGGCCGGTGATCATGATCTGCGCGAAATCCTGGCACACGCCCTTGCGGTGGAGGAACGCCTCGTGCGGCGGAGTGTCGACCAGCGTCGCATCCGCATCGAACACGAACTCGCGCTGGATGCGGCGGGCGAGTGCGATCCCCGCCTCCAGCGCGCCACGCGCGGGGTCGAGATCGGTCGCGCAATAATCGGCGATCGCATGGTCGAGCGGGATCAGCGGCGAGGGATAGAGATAGGTGGCGGGGCTCGCCGCGGAGAGGTCGGTGCTGGCGCGTGCCAGCGCCGCGATCTCGGCGAGCGTCGGGTCGCCGGCGGCGGGGACGGGGACGAGCCGGTCGACCGTGATCCGCGACCGGCTTTCGATCGTCAGGTGGCGTACCGGGCTGTCGACCACCAGCCGGGTGACGTTGGCGAGCCCCGCCTCGGCGCGCGCGGGGCTGACGCGTCCCGCGGGATGGACCGAGAGCGTGTAGGCGTCGAGATGCTGGCCCGGCCAGTCGATCGGTTTCAGCCGGAGGTTGCAGCGCGCGAACTTGACGCTCGCGCCATAGTCGAAGGTGGTGACGTGACGGATGTCGTATATCATGCGAGCGTCAGTTCGCTGGTGCGGAGCGGTTCTGCGCCCTGCAGGAAATAGCGTCTCGCCAGCGCGTCGGACACGCCCGCCAGCCGGCGTTCGACGTCGCCCAGCGTATCCGCGTCCAGCTCGGCGGCGGTTGCGGTCATCACGATCGCCATGAGCGCGGTCGCCTGGGCCTGTTGCGGTTCGGCCATCTCGTCGTCGCTCAGCACCGGCAGTTCGGCGAGCCGGGCGGCGATGCGGTCGGCGGAGAAGGCGAGGCTGCGCGGGTTGCCGGGGTCGAGCGCGACGAGATCCATGACCGGCACGCGCGCGATTCCCGTGGGATAGCGCTGGCGATAGGTGATCTGGCTGTCAGCGAGGTCGAGCAGCACCGACAGGTCGTCGGGCGAGGCGCCGGGCATGCCGAACAGCCGGATCGCGCGCGCCATCGCCATCGCGCGCTCGATCCGGCGGCCGAGATCGTGGAACCGCCATGCCGCGGTCCGTCCCATATGCTCGGCGGACAGCCCGGCAATCGCGGCATAGCGGCGCTGGAGCGAACCGGCGCGTTCGAGCATCCCGCGATGCGTCGGGAAGGGCGCCTCGAGCAGCCGGACCATGTCCGAGGACAGCCGGTCGCGCGATCCCTCGCCGATCGCACGCGCATGGCGGTTGATCGTCGCGACCGACTGCCAACCCTCGTCCTCCATTGCGGTGCGCGCGAACGCGGTCAGGTCGGCGCGGCGCAGCGCGGGGGGATGCGGTGCGGCACCGCTGCCGACGATCAGCCCGACGAGCTTGCCGACGGTCTGCGACGACAGCACCGCGCCGCCGTCCGCGTCGATCGAATTGCCGAGCATCACGCGGATCGCCGCGAGCAATGCCTCGCCGCGCTCGAGATAGCGGCCGAGCCAGTAGAAATTGTCCGCGACTCGGCTGGGCAGCGTGCCGGGATTGCGCCGGACGTGGAGCGAATCGGGCGCGGTGAGCAGCGAGACGGGTGCGACCGGCTCCGGCCCATAGACGCAGACATCGGCGGACCAGATGCCTTCGCCCATCACCGCGGCGCGCGCGTCGGGGTGCTCGCCGATCCGCGCGAACCCGCCGGGCAGCACGGTCCATTCGCCGTCGCCGCCGCGTGCTGCAAAGACGCGCAGCGTGAACGGGCGCGGCTCGAGCGTGTCGCCAACGACGACGGGCATAGTCGAGAGGCGGACGATCTCCTGCCCGACATAATCCTGCGGGCGGCGCGCCATGTCGGCGAGCAGCGCGGCACGGTCGGCGCCGGTGATGTCGGCGCCCGCGGTCGCGCCGTTCGGCAAGCCGAGCGGGCGGGTGTGATAGGCGGGGGCGATCAGCAGCCGGTCGAGATCGGCCTCGACCGCGGTCCGCGCCGCGTCCTGCCCGCACCACCAGGTCGCGATGTTGGGGAGCAGCAGGTCCTCGCCGAGGATCGTGCGCGCGAGTTGCGGCAGGAAGGCGGAGAAGGCGGGCGCCTCGAGCACCGCGGAGCCGGGCGCGTTCGACAGCACGACATTGCCGGCGGCATAGGCGTCGATCAGGCCGGGCACGCCGATCTGCGAATGCGTGTCAAACGCCAGCGGATCGAGCAGCCGGGGATCGAGCCGCCGCCACAGCGCGTCGATCCGCTTCAGCCCGCCGATCGTGCGGACATAGAGCTTGTCCTCGAGCGCGGCGAGATCCGCGCCCTCGACGAGCAGCAGCCCCAGATAGCGCGCGAGATGCGCCTGTTCGGGATAGCTCGGGTTGAACCGGCCGGGGGTGAGCAGCCCGATGCGGGGATCGGTGCGCTTGCACATCGCCGCCAGCCCCGCGCGGAACGCGGCAAAGAAGGGCGCGTGGCGCTGAACGTTCAACCGCGCCTGTAACCCGCCGAGCGTGCGGCCGACCGCGAGCCGGTTCTCGAGCGCATAGCCCGCGCCCGCGGGTGCGCGCAGATGATCGGCGAGCACGCGCCATTCGCCGCTCGGACCGCGGCCGAGATCGATCGCGATGAAATCGAGATGGCGGCCGCCGGGCGGATCGAGCCCGACCATCGGCCGCAAGAAGAACGGGCTGCCGGTGACGAGCGCGGCGGGGATATGGCCGTCCGCGACCAGCTTTCCCTCGCCGTACAGATCGGCGATCACCGTTTCCATCAGCGTCGCGCGCTGGACCACGCCCGCGGCGATCCGCGCCCAGGCGTCCGCCTCGATCAGCAGCGGGACGGGGGAGACGGGCCAGGGGCGCTCGTCGGGTTCGTCGGCGATGCGGAAGCCGGTGCCGATATCGACCGCGTGACGCTGGACGCGTTCGCGGACATGGCCGAGATCGTCCGAGGCGACCATCGCGAGCTCGGCGAAGGTCGCGGTCCAGGCGGGGTCGATGCTGCCGTCGGCGGCGGGGCAGAGCATGTCGGCGGCGGTACTGCGCGCGCAATAGTCGGCGATCCAGCGCTCGGCATGGCGTGTCGCGTCATAGGCGCTCGATTGCGCCGTATCGGTCGGGGGCGTGGATTGCGTCGCCATCTCCATGCCTTGATGCCTTCGAATAGTGGCGGCGGGTGTTTCACCTTTCGCTGGTGCGGCGCAACCTAAATTGTCGGGCGTGGGGTAGGTCGGGGAGGGGGAACAGGACTTTCCCGGGCTGGCCGTTCCCCGGCGGAGGCCGGGGCCCAGGTGGGAAGGTGGTCGTAACCTTGCGCTGCATATCCTTTGCGACTGTTCCCCAACTGGGCCCCGGCCTTCGCCGGGGAACGAGCCATATAGAGGCGCGCGACCCTCAGAAATCCGGCAGGACCTGGTCCGCCACGCCCCAGCCCTTCAACCCGCGCGAGCCGGCGCGTGCGATCAGGTCTTCGGCGTCGCGCACACCCCAGCGGGCGGCGGTGTCGATATCGCGCAATTCGCTCCACGACACGGGCGCGGCGACAGGCGCGCCGGCGCGGGCGCGGGCGGAATAGGGCATCACCGCGGTGCTGCCGCGCTGGTTGCGCAGCCAGTCGATGAAGATCCGGCCCTTGCGCTTGGCCTTGGCCATCGATGCCACGAACCGGTCGGGCTCGGCACTTGCCAGCGCCCGCGCGAAACGGTCGGCGAAATCCTTGACCGCGGGCCATTCCGCCTTGGGGGTGAGCGGGACGACGACATGGACGCCCTTGCCGCCAGACAGCATCGCGAAGCTGACGAGCCCTAGTTCGGCGAGCTGCGTCTTCAGAAACTCTGCGGCCTTCTTGGTATCGTCGAAGTCGAGCCCCTCGTCGGGGTCGAGATCGAAGACGAGCCGGTCAGGCTTTTCGAGCGTCTCGTTGGAGGATCCCCAGCCGTGGAATTCGATCGTCCCCATCTGGACGCAGGCGACCAGCCCGTCGGCATCGTCGACATAGAGATAGTCCTCGGTCGATCCGTCCTTTTCGCGGATCGGCACCTGATGGACCGCGTCGCCGAAGCTGCCGGCGTCATGTTTCTGGAAGAAGCAGGCGCGCGACCGGCCTTGCGGACAGCGGACGAGGCTGATCGGGCGGTTGCCCGCGAAGGGGAGGATGAGGCCCGACAGCGCGGCGTAATAATCGGCGAGATCGCCCTTGGTGACGTCGGAGTCGTCGAAGATGACGCGGTCGCGGTTGGTGATCTTGATCTTAGTCTCAGGCGCGGCATCGGGGAGCGGGGCGGGGGTTTCGGCGACGACGTCCTTGGCCGCCTTGTCCTCGCGCAGAGCGATGAAGCTCGAATGGCGCAGCACGCCGTCGGGGGTGGTTTCGGCAAAGGCGATCTCGGCGACGAGCTTGGGCGTTACCCAGTGCGCGCCGCGGACCGCGGCCTTCGGGGCCTCGACGGTCGGCGTCTTGCGGTCGAGCGCATCGAGTTTCTCGCGCAGCTCGTCCATCAGCGCCAAGTCGAAGCCGGTGCCGACCTTGCCCGCATAGCGATAGGTCTTGCCCTCGCGGACGCCGAGCAGCAGCGACTTGAAGCCGCGCTTCTTGTCGGACGGGAGCCAGCCGACGATGACGAATTCCTGACGGTGCGTGCATTTGACCTTGAGCCACGCCTTGGTCCGCTTGCCCTGATAGGGCGCGTCGGCGCGTTTCGAGACGATGCCTTCGAGGCCCTCGCGGCACATCGTCTCGAACAATTGCTCGCCCGCGCCGATGACGTGGTCCGAATAGCGCAGGCGGTCGTCATCGCCCGGGATCAGCGGTTCGAGGCGGGCCTTGCGGTCGAGATTGGACAGGCCGGTCAGGTCCTCACCGTCGACTTCGAGCAGGTCGAACGCGAACAAGGTCATGTCTCCGCCGCTGGAGATCGCGTCCTTCAGCGTCGAGAAATCGGGGTGGCCGTTCTTGAAGGCGACGATCTCGCCGTCGATCAGCGCCGATTTTACGGGGAGCTTCGCGGCGGCGGCGGCGATCCTCGCGAACTTGTCGGTCCAGTCGAGCCCGGTGCGGGTGAAGACCTTGGCCTTGCCGTTCGCGACCGCGACGAGCGCGCGGTAGCCGTCATATTTGACCTCGTGCAGCCACGCGGTGCCGGTGGGGACGGCGTCGACGAGCGTGCAGAGCTGGGGGTCGCGGAATTCGGGAAGCGTGCCGTCATGCTGGCGAAGGCCAGGATCCAGAGTATGGGCCGCGACGCTTTTGGCTCTGGATCCCGGCTTTCGCCTAGATGACGGGGGAGGGGCGGGTTTGCTCGCGCGTGCCGGCTTCTTCCCCTCGGCAATCTCCGCCATCGTGCGCCCGGTCGAGACGCTCGTCAGCGCTTCGTCGACCAGCGTGTCGGTGCCGCCCGCCGCGGCGTCGTCGATCTTGCGGAGCAGCCAGTTCTCGCGCTTTTCCTTCGCGCGGGGTTTCAGGCGGATCAGCAGCCATTCGCCCTTCATCCGCTCGCCATCCAGGACGAAGTGGAGATGGCCCTTGTCGAGGTCCTTGGCCGACTTGCCCTTGATCGGTGCCCAGGTGCCGCGGTCCCACAGCATCACCGTGCCGCCGCCATATTCTCCTGCGGGGATCGCGCCTTCGAACGTGGCGTAGCTCAAGGGATGGTCCTCGGTGCGGACCGCGAGGCGCTTTTCGTCCGGGTCGAGGCTGGGGCCGCGGGTGACCGCCCAGCTTTTGAGGACGCCGTCGATCTCGAGGCGCAGGTCCCAGTGGAGGCGGGTGGCGTCGTGCTTCTGGACCATGAAGCTGTTGCCGTTGCCGGGGGTTAGCGTGCCGGCGGGTTCGGCGGTCTTCGCGAAGTCCCGCTTGGCATTGTAGAGCGCGAGGGGGTCTGGGGTGTCAGCCACCATCGGTCTCCCGCGAATGCGGGAGCCGAGGCTGGGTCCCCGCCTTCGCAGGACCACAACAGGGAGCATTACGCACGTTTCTTGGCCGGAGACTTGGCCGTGGTCTTCGTCGCGGTCTTGGCCGGGGCTTTCTTGGCGGGCGCCTTCTTCGCAGCCGCAGCCGTGCCGCCCGATTTCTCCATCGACTTCTTCAGCGCCGCCATCAGGTCGACGACGTTCGACCCCTTGCTCTCGCCGCTGTCCTTGTCGTCGATGATCGTCTTGCCGTTGGCCTTGCGCTTGCGTTCGATCAGGTCCTTCAGCGCGTCGACATAGCGGTCGTGGAAATCCTGCGGGTGGAAGTCGCCGCTGCGCTTCTCGATCAGCGCCTCGGCGAGTTCGAGCAGTTCCTCGGACGGCTTGTCGTCGGGGATGTCGCGGAAATAGCCCTGCGCCTTGTGCACCTCGTCCGCGTAGCGCAGCGTCTCGAGCACCAAGCCGCGCCCGCACGGCTTGAGGCTGACGACATATTCACGGCCTCGCATCGCGAGCTGGCCGAGCCCGACCTTCTTGGTCCGCCGGAGCGCCTCGCGCAGGACGATGAACGCCTCCTCCGCCAGATCGTCCGCAGGGACGACGAAATAGGGCTTTTCATAATAGAGCACGTCGATGTCGCTCGCATCGACGAACTGGGTCAGTTCGAGCGTCTTCTTCGATTCGAGCTTCACCGCGTCGATCTCGTCCTGGTCGAGCAGGACATATTCGCCCTTTTCGATCTCATAGCCCTTCATGATCTCGTCCGCATCGACCGGGCCGACGCCGGTGACGACCTTATCGTAATGGATCGGCTGGCCCGAGGGTTCGTGGATCTGCTTGAACGAGACGGCCGCACCCGATTTGGTGGCGGAGTAGATTTCGACCGGGATCGAGACCAGCGCGAGCCGGATCTGTCCCTGCCAATAGGCGCGCGCTGCCACGGTGCGGTTTCCTTCGTTGCGAAACCGATTCAATCGTCGGCGTGGCGAGTCGTTCCGTGAGCGCCGTGCCGTGCGCTGTTTCGCGGCCCGCCAAGTTTCGCTATGGCGCTGCCATGTCCGATAACCCGATCACGCTGTTCGAGGCCTGGTACGCCGAGGCCAGGCAGACAGAAATCAACGACTCCAACGCTGTAGCCCTCGCCACTGCGGATGCACAGGGACGTCCGTCGGTGCGGATGGTGCTGCTGAAAGGGCATGGCCCCGATGGTTTCGTCATCTACACCAACCGCGAGAGCCGCAAGGCGGGCGAGCTGACCGCGAACGCGCATGCGGCGTTGCTCTTCCACTGGAAGTCGCTGCGCCGGCAGGTCCGGATCGAGGGGCGCGTCAGCCTTGTGAGCGATGCGGAATCGGACGCCTATTTCGCGACGCGCGGCCGTGATTCGCAACTCGGGGCATGGGCGTCGGAACAATCGCGCCCGCTCGACACGCGCGACACGTTCGAACGCCGTTTTGCCGAGGCGCAGGCGCGGTTCGAGGGTGGCGACGTGCCGCGGCCGCCGCATTGGGGCGGGTACCGGATCGCGCCCGATCGCATCGAGCTGTGGCAGGACCGCGAACACCGCCTACATGAGCGGCGACTGTTCGTGCGCGACGGTGAAGGCTGGACCGAAGGATTGCTGTTCCCATGACCCAGGACGAACGCCGCAGGGTGATCCCGCTGGCGACGCGCGCGGCGCTCGCCAGCGTCGCGATGGCGTGTTTCCTGCTGCTGCTGAAGGGCTTTGCGGCGTGGACGACCGGATCGGTCGCGATGCTCGGCTCGCTCGCCGACACCGCGCTCGACCTGCTCGCGAGCCTCGTCACGCTGTACGGCGTGCGGCTGGCGGCGACGCCGGCCGATCACGACCACCGTTTCGGCCACGGCAAGGCGGAGGCGCTCGCCGCGCTGTTCCAGGTGATGCTGATCACCGCGTCGGCGGCGGGCATCGCCTGGCGCGCGATCCTCGCGTTCAACGATCCGCAGCCGACCACGGGCGCCGATTTCGGCATCGGCGTGTCGGTCGTCGCGATCGTCGCGACGGTGTTCCTGCTCGCCTATCAGCGCCGGATCATCCGCCAGACCGGATCGGTCGCGATTCTTGCTGACAATGTCCATTACCAGTCGGACGTGCTGCTGAACGGGTCGGTGATCGTCGCATTGGTGCTCGACCAGTATATGGGGTGGAGCGGGGCGGATCCGATCTTCGGCATCGTCATCGCCTTGTGGCTCGCCTGGGGTGCCTTCTCGGCATCGTCGAACGCGATCGACCAGTTGATGGACAAGGAATGGCCCGAGGATCTGCGTGCGCAGTTCCTCGACGTGGCGGCGCGTCAGCCCGGCATCCGCGGCATCCATGACTTCCGCACCCGCCGGTCGGGCAGCCATGATTTTGCGCAGTTCCACATGGAGGTCGCGCGCGACCTGACCGTCGCGCATGCCCACGACATCGTCGAGGCGGTCGAGCGCAACCTTCGCACCGCGTTTCCGAAGGTCGAGGTGCTGATCCACCTCGATCCCGAGGGGCATGTCGATACCGACAATCCGCTGGTCGAGGCGGACGTGACGCCGCATTGGTTTGGCAAGCGGGTTTAACCTGCGGCGATCGACAACGGGCAGAGGGCCAGCAGCATGAGAATACCGTTCGCGCAGATCGATGCGTTCGCCGACACGGCCTTTGCGGGCAATCCGGCGGCGGTGATGCCGTTGTCGGCGTGGCTCGACGATGCTGTGCTGCTGGATATCGCGCAGGAGAACAACCTGAGCGAGACCGCGTTCATCGTCCCCTCCGCCGAAGAGGGCGTCGATTTCGACCTGCGCTGGTTCACGCCGGGCGCAGAGGTCGCGCTGTGCGGGCATGCGACGCTGGCGAGCGGGCATTTCGTGCTGTCGTCGGATAGTGCGCGCGACCGGGTCCGGTTCGCGACGCGGCAGGCCGGGATCCTCGAGGTCGCCTGCGCGGATGGCGGATACACGCTCGAGCTTCCGGCCTGGGCGCCCGCGCCAAAGGCAATGCCGGAGATCGTCGCGGCACTGACGATCGATTCGCCGGTCGAGACCTTGTGGCACGACAAGGGCTATGCGCTGGTGATCGTCGAGGACGAGGCGATCGTCCGCAACCTGAAGCCCGATTTCGTCGCGCTGGCGAAGTTTCCGATCGTCGCGATCGTCGCGGCGAAGGGGTCCGCGACCGCAATCGTCAGCCGCGTCTTCACGCCTTATTATGCGATCAACGAGGATCCGGTGACGGGGTCGGCGCATGCGGTGATGGTGCCGTACTGGGCGCAGACGCTGGGCGACAGTTTCACCGCGTTCCAGGCGAGCGCGCGCGGGGGGCGGCTGACGTGCCGGCTCGAAGGCGACCGGGTGGTGCTTGGCGGTGCGTGCGTGACGGTGATCGAGGGCACGTTCCTGCTGCCGTGAGGGGCGTCTGATGCGGCCGTCGTCCTGACGTCCGTCAGGATGACGGGTGGGGGGGGCGTTACCGCTTGCGTCCCTTGGTCATCGGATCGGGCTTTTTCGGTTTCACCCAGCCGGGCGGCGGGGTCAGGCGTTGCTGGCTGGTGCCGAGACCCATCGCGCCGGGTTGCTGGCGGGTGAGTCCCGCGGTGTCGGCGACGGTGCCGCCGCCGCGGAGCAGGCTGATCTGGTCGCGCAGCCGCCCCGCGGTCTCGAAGTCCATCGCCGCGGCGGCGGCTTCCATCTGGCGGCGCAGGTCGTCGATATCCATGCCACGCCCAACGCGTCAGGCGGCGGCGAGTGCCGCCTCGGTCGACGCGATCCAGCCGCCGCCGAGCACGCGGTCGCCGGCATAGAGGACGGTCGCCTGTCCCGGTGCGACGCCATATTCGGGTGCGTCGAACACGACGCGGTCGCCGATCAGGCGGGCCGGGACGGGCTTGGCCATCGAGCGCACCTTGGCGGTGAGCGGCCCGGTGAAATCGTCGCCGAGCCAGTTGATGTCGCTCAGCTGCGCCGCCGAAACCGCGAGCGCCCGGCGTGGGCCGACCACGACGCGCCTTGTGTCGGGCTCGACGCGCACGACGTAGAGCGGCTCCGGGCTGCCGCCGATCTCGAGCCCGCGACGCTGGCCGACGGTGAAGTGGATCAGCCCGCGATGCTCGCCGAGCTTCATGCCGCCGATATCGACGATATCGCCCGCGGTATCCGCCTCCGGGCGCAGCTTCTTGACCAGTCCGGCGTAATCGCCGTCGGGGACGAAGCAGATATCCTGGCTGTCAGGCTTGGCCGCGACGCCTAGGCCGAGTTCGGCCGCGATCTCACGCACGCGCGCCTTGGGCAGGCCGCCGAGCGGGAAGCGCAGATAGTCGAGCTGCGCCTGCGTCGTCGCGAACAGGAAATAGCTCTGGTCGCGGGCAGGATCCGCGCCGCGGTGGAGTTCGGCGCCGTGCGCGCCCTCGACGCGGCGGACATAATGGCCGGTCGCCAGGCAATCGGCGCCGAGATCGCGCGCGAGCTTCAGCAGGTCGGTGAACTTGGGCCCCATGTTGCACTGGACGCACGGAATCGGCGTGCGCCCCGCGAGATAAGCGTCGGCAAAGGTGTCGACGACCTGTTCGCGAAAGCTCGATTCATGGTCGAAGACGTAATGCGCGATGCCCAGCCGGTCGCAGACCGCGCGCGCGTCGCGAATGTCGCGGCCCGCGCAGCACGAGCCCGCGCGGCCGACCGCCTCGCCGTGATCGTAGAGCTGCAGCGTCACGCCGATCGTCTCCGCGCCGGTCGCATGCGCGAGCGCCGCGACGACCGAGCTGTCGACCCCGCCCGACATCGCGACGACGATCCGTCGACCGGCCAGCGACCCCGACCCTGGTGTCGCGCCGCCGAGCTGAAAATCCGCCTGTTCCATCGGTACACCATAGTCTCTGCGACGAGGCGTTGCAAAAAAAGCGACAGGCGCGACAACTCTTTGTCCCGAACTTTACCTCGTTTTCATTCCCCGGCGTTTAGACGGAACCTCTAGTTGGTGTTTTGCGAGTGTCGCGTTGGATCTGAGCTTCCCCCGTTTCGATCGAGAGGCCGAGCTGACCGTTCTGCCCGGTGACCTGGCGGTGTTGATCGTCGGGATCGCCGCGCGTCAGGCGGCGAGCCCGACCGCGGCGGTTCAGGCCGGGTTTTCGCGGGGTGCGATCGATCCCAAGCTGTTCGCCCCCGTCCACGGGGCGTTCAATGGGCCAATGGCGGATGCCTTGACGCGATGGAAACAGGAATGACCGCGGCGTTTACCGCGGCGTTTTAGCCATTCTTCAACTCCCTTGGCTACGGGTCGTAGCCACGTATCGAGAGGGGGCCCCCGCCCCGATCAGAGGTTGTAAATGATCGAGAACCAGAAGTTCCGCCCTGCCAAGGTCATCGGACCGCTTGGCGAGCAATTGACGCTGGATTCGCTGCCGCCGCCCAGCACGACGCGGTGGGTCGTACGCCGCAAGGCCGAGGTCGTCGCCGCGGTCAATGGCGGTCTGTTGTCGGTCGACGAGGTCTGCGACCGCTATGGACTGACGGTCGAGGAATTTGCCGGATGGCAGCGCGCGATCGACCGGTCGGGGATGCCGGGCCTGCGCGTGACGCGGATCCAGCACTATAAGTCGCTGTACGAAAGGCAGCAAAAATACTGACCCGAATCAGCCTACATAATCAAAACGCGGGCGGAACAAACGTCCGTGCTCGCACGTCTTTCCGCCATCGCCCGGCTACGGGAACAACGGAGGGAAAGTAAAATGGGTATCATTCTTTGGCTGATCATCGGCGGCGTCATCGGCTGGATTGCCAGCATGATCATGCGCACGGATGCGCAGCAGGGCATCTTCCTGAACATCATCGTCGGCATCGTCGGCGCCTTCATCGGCGGCCTGATCCTGTCGGGTGGCTCGATCAACAGCGCACCGCTGACGCTGACCTCCTTCATCGTGTCGCTGCTTGGCGCGATCGTGCTGCTCGCGATCGTCAACCTCGTGCGCCGCGGCAGCGTCCGCTAAGAGCGGTCGCTACACAGCGTTGAAAAAGGGCCGTCCGGGCGACCGGGCGGCCCTTTTTCTATGCGCTCAGTTTAGCAGGAAGCGGACCGAGACCGAAACGGTGACGTCCTTCTCGCCCGCGACGATCTGCGTGCTGTCCTTGGCCATCGCCGCGCGGGCCATGAACACCGGCGGGTTCGGATTGCCGGCATTCTCGCCATTCTCGGTGATCGAGACGATCCGCGAGACGCGCATCCCGGCGGACCGCGCATAGATATCGGCGCGGGCACGCGCGCGCTTGACCGCATCGGCCCGCGCCTCGTCCAGCGCCGCATCGGGCTGGTCGATCGACAGATTGGGCCCGTCGATCTGGTTCGCACCTTCGGCGACCAGCGCATCGAGGATCGCGCCCGACTTCGCCACGTCGCGGAAGCGGATCGAAACGCTGTTGGTCGCCTGATAGCCGGTGACCGCCGGCGGCTGGTTGTCGGCATAGCGATATTGCGGCGCGAGCCCGACCGTCGCGGTGGCGATGTCGCGCGGCGCGACCCCGGCCTTCTTCAACGCTGCGAGCACGCGATTCATCCGCTGCCCATTGTCCGCCAGCGCAGCCGCGGCGGTCGTCGCCTGCGAGACGACACCCGCACGGATCGTCGCGACATCGGGCACGCGCGTGGTGCGGCCCTCGGCGCTGACGTCGAGCACGGTCCCGGTCGCGGGGACCATCGGTTCGACCGTCGACGCCTGCGCCTGCGCCGAAGCGGCGGCGGGGATCGCGGCGGCGAGCGGAACCGCCGCCAGCGTCGCGATCATGGTGAGCCTGGTCATATCGTGTCTCCCTGTAAGTCAGCCTGCTTTCGCGATTGATCGAAGCCGGGTCAACGCAGGCTGAACATCGCGTGCAGCTTGCAGACAGGTGCGATCCTGGTCATGTCTGACATTTGGCTGCGCGGCGTGCCGGGGGGCTTGAGCACGGTGATCTATTTATATAATACAGCTGGCGAGTGGTCCGGCGGATTCGGGTCGGGACGGGGATAGCGCGCGCATGAACTACGAAGCCAGGACGATCGGCGGCGAGCCGCAGCAGGTGCTGACGGATCAGACGCCGCCGTCGCATACCCGTCGCAACATCATCATCGCGGTGGTCGTCATCCTCGCGGCGCTGGCCATCGCCTGGTTCGCGTTCGGATCGGGCAAGAAGGATGCAGCGGCGCCCGGTGCGCCGACCGAGCAGATTCCGAGCGTCACCGTCATCGTGCCCGGTCGCCAGACCGTCGACCGCGTGATCGCCGCGACCGGTACGTTGGCCGCGCGCCGCGAAATGCCCGTCGGCGTCGCGGGCGAGGGCGGCATGATCACGCGCGTGCTGGTCGAGCCGGGCCAGTGGGTCGCGGCGGGGCAGGTGCTTGCGACGGTCGACCGCTCGGTCCAGACCGAGACCGCGGCATCGCTGTCGGCATCCGTAACCGTGGCGCGGTCGGACGAGACGATCGCACAGGCGGAGCTCGACCGTGCGCAGCAGCTGGTCGATCGCGGGTTCATCTCGAAGGCGGATCTCCAGCGCAAGGCGGCGACGCGCGATGCGGCGGCGGCGCGCGTGAAGGTGGCGCAGGCGTCGCTCGGCGAGGCCCGCGCGCGCAACGGGCGACTCGACATCCGTGCACCGGCCGCCGGCCTCGTGCTGACCCGCGGCGTCGAGCCCGGGCAGATCGTCAGCTCGGGGACCGGCGTGCTGTTCCGCATGGCGATGGGCGGACAGATGGAAATGCGCGCGGCGCTGGCCGAAAGCGATCTGCTCGGCCTGCCGGTCGGCGCGCGGGCGACGGTGACCCCGGTCGGTTCGGCCAAGGGGTATAAGGGCGAGGTCTGGCAGGTGTCGCCGGTGATCGACCCGCAGACACGCCAGGGCGTCGCGCGAATCGCGCTCGCCTATGATCCCGCGCTGCGTCCGGGCGGGTTCGCCGCGGCGTCGATCGTCGGTGGCGCGACGGTCGCACCGCAGCTTCCCGACTCGGCGTTGCAGAGCGACGACAAGGGCAGTTTCGTGTATGTTGTCGGTCCCGACGACAAGGTGGTGCGCCGCGACGTGAAGATCGGCCAGGTTTCCGACAGTGCGGTGACGATCGCAGGCGGGCTGCAGGGCAACGAACGCGTCGTCCAATCGGCGGGCGGGTTCCTCGCACCGGGGCAGAAGGTCAAGCCCGTGACCAAGGCGACCACCAGCGCGACGACGACACCCACCAGTAGCAAACGGGGCTGACGCACCATGGGTTTCCGCAACATCTCGGCCTGGGCGATCCGCAACCCGGTACCGCCGATCGTGCTGTTCCTCGCACTGACGCTGGCGGGAATCGTCAGCTTCATGCGGATGGACGTGAACAACGATCCGGATATCGACTTCCCGATCGCGATCGTCGTCATCAGCCAGCCGGGTGCGGCGCCCACCGAACTAGAAACCCAGGTCACGCAGCGGGTCGAGGCGGCGGTGCGGACGCTGCAGGGCATCGACCAGATCAGCTCAACGGTCACCGAAGGTACGTCGCAGACGGTCATCCAGCTCAATATCGGCACGCCGATCGACCGCGCTGTCAACGACGTGCGCGACGCGATCGCGCAAATCCGCGGCGACCTGCCCGAGGGGATCCTCGAGCCGCAGGTGTTCCGCGCCAACACCACCGACGAGGATATTGCGAGCTACTCCGCGATCGCCAGCGACATGACGGTCGAACAGC
Organism: Sphingomonas sp. CFBP9019; assembly: GCF_034045155.1. Taxonomy (NCBI): domain Bacteria; kingdom Pseudomonadati; phylum Pseudomonadota; class Alphaproteobacteria; order Sphingomonadales; family Sphingomonadaceae; genus Sphingomonas; species Sphingomonas sp. CFBP9019. The sequence continues at coordinate 35,916 of NZ_JAXCWK010000007.1, forward strand.
TGAGCTGGTACATCGACAATACCGTGGCGAAGGAGCTGCTGTCGGTATCGGGGCTTGCCGCGGTCAACCGCAATGGCGGGGTGAGCCGCGAGATTCGCGTGATCCTCGATCCCGTCAAGCTGCAGAGCCAGGGCCTGACCGCGAGCCAGGTCAACGCGCAGCTGCGCCAGGTCAATCTGAACGCGGCGGGCGGCCGCGCGGAGATCGCCGGATCCGAACAGTCGGTGCGCGTGCTCGGCAATGCCAAGAACGCCTATGACCTTGGCCAGACGCAGATCTCGGTCGGCGGGCGGACCGTACGGCTGGCGGACATCGCGCAGGTCCGCGACCTCTATGCCGAGCAGCGGACCGCGGCGGCGATCAACGGTCGCCAGGTCATCAGCTTCGACTTCCAGCGTGCCAAGGGCGCGTCCGACGTAACCGTGTTCAACGATGCGGTCAAGAAGCTCGAGGCGCTGGAGAAGCGCAACCCGGCGGTGCATTTCGTGCTGCGCTCGAACAGCGTCAAATATACCGAGGAGCAATATCACAGCGCGATCGACGCGATGATCGAGGGCGCGGTGCTCGCGGTGATCGTGGTGTTCCTGTTCCTGCGCGACTGGCGCGCGACGATCATCTCCGCGCTCGCCATTCCGCTGTCGGCGATTCCCGCTTTCTGGTTCATGGACCTGCTCGGCTTCACGTTGAACCAGATGACGCTGCTCGCGCTCAGCCTGGTCGCGGGCGTGCTGGTCGATGACGCGATCGTCGAGATCGAGAACATCGTCCGGCACATGCGGATGGGCAAATCCGCCTATCAGGCGTCGATCGACGCCGCCGACGAGATCGGGCTGGCAGTGCTGGCGACGACGATGTCGATCGTCGCGGTCTTCCTGCCGGTCGGGCTGATGCCGGGTATCTCGGGCCAGTTCTTCAAGAATTTCGGTCTGACCGTGGTCGCCTCGGTGCTGATGAGCCTCGCGGTCGCGCGTCTGATCACGCCGATGATCGCGGCCTATTTCCTGAAGGCGCACGGCACCGCCAGCCACGGCGAAGGCAAGCTGATGGACTGGTACATGGCGTCGCTGCGGTTCACGCTGCGGCACCGCTGGCTGCCGGTCGTGGCGGGTGCGGCCGCGACCGCGATCACGATCGCGATGTTCTTCGTCCTGCCCTCGACCTTCCAGCCGCCGCGCGACAGCGACACCAGCACCGCGACGATCGACATGGTCCCCGGCACGACGCTGGCGCAGACCCAGGCGGTCGTGACCCGGGTCGCGAGCATCCTCCAGGCGCAACCCGATGTCGCATCGGTCTATGCCCGCACCGCGGTCGGCAATGGCCGCGTCACCGCGACGCTCAAGGACGATCGCTCGATGAAGAGCACCGCGTTCGAGCGGAGCCTCGCGCCGCAGCTCGCGGCGATCCCCGATGCGCGCGTGTCGTTCCGGTCGCAGTTCGGCTGGGGCGGCAGCAATCGCGACGTGACGATCACGCTGGGCGGCGACGACCCGGTCAAGCTCGACGCGACCGCGCAGAAGATCGTGACCGAGATGGCGAAGCTGCCGTCGCTCGTCGCGCCGCGCGTCGCGGGCAATCTGCAGCGGCCTGAAATCGTCATCCGCCCGCGGCTCGATCTCGCCGCCAATCTCGGCGTGACGACGCAGGGCCTGTCGAGTGCGATCCGCATCGCGACGCTGGGCGATATCGACCAGAACAGCGCGCGCTTCTCGCTCAGCGATCGCCAGATCCCGATCCGCGTCGCGCTCGATCAGAATGCGCGGACGAGCCTTGCGACGATCCAGAACCTGCCGGTCGCCACCGCGACGGGCGGATCGGTGCCGCTCAGCCTCGTCGCGGATATCGGGCTGGGCTCGGGGCCGACCAAGATCGACCGCGTCAACCAGCAGCGCCAGCTGTCGATCGGTGCGGATCTCGCGCCCGGCGTGATCAGCGGCGATGCGCAGAAGCAGATCCATGCGCTGCCGACGATGAACGCGCTGCCGATCGGGGTAAGCGAACTCGTGCTCGGCCAGGCCAAGTGGCAGGCCGAGATGATCAGCAACTTCATCGTCGCGGTGGTGGCGGGCGTGCTGCTCGTCTTCGCGGTGCTCGTGCTGCTCTATCGCCGGCTGTTGCCGCCGTTCGTCAACATGGGCTCGCTGATCCTCGCGCCGCTCGGCGGACTGCTCGCCTTGTGGGTGACGGGGCATCCTATCTCGATGCCGGTCTATATCGGGCTGCTGATGCTGCTCGGGATCGTCGCGAAGAACTCGATCCTGCTGATCGACTTCGCGCTTGAGGAGATGGGCAAGGGCGTCGATATCTGGACCGCGATCGTCGATGCCGGGCACAAGCGCGCGCAGCCGATAGTCATGACCACGGTCGCGATGGTCGCGGGCATGGTGCCGACCGCGCTGTCGATCGGCGGCGACGGATCGTTCCGCGCGCCGATGGGCATCACCGTGATCGGTGGTCTGGTGATGTCGACCGTGCTGACGCTGCTGATCGTGCCGGCGACGTTCAGCATCGCGGTCGGGATCGAGCGCTGGGCAGGGCCACGACTGGGTCGCCGCCTGCTCACCTTCCGGCCCGGCGACGACGGCGCGGAAGTGGTCGGGATCGCCGGCCCCAACGCGCCGGCGCTCGGGCCGGCATCGCCCAAGATCGGCTTTCGCGACGGCGATGGCGGGACACAGCCGGCGGAATGATCGCCGGCGTGACACCGCACGGGTGAACTATCCCTGCGCTCGGGGATTGTTTCGGGCATGACATCGAATTCCCGCGTGCGCCTGGCCAAGGAAGCGACCAACCCGGCTCTCATTCGCATGCGGATCGTCGCGACTGGGCTGCTGGTGCTGATGGCGGTCGTGTTCCTGGTCAGCCGCGCGCTGGTCGACCGGCACCCCGCAATCGGCTTCGTCCGGGCCTTTGCCGAGGCGGCGATGGTCGGCGGACTGGCGGACTGGTTTGCGGTCACCGCGCTGTTCCGCCATCCGCTCGGGCTGCCGATCCCGCACACCGCGATCATCCCGCGGAACAAGGATCGGATCGGTGACACGCTCGCGATATTCCTGCGCGACAATTTCCTGCTGCCCTCGGTCATCTCGCGCCGGATGCGGCGGCTCGACGTCGCGGGCGCGATCGCACACTGGCTGACCGATCCGCCCGAAGGGGCAGGGGGGCGGTTCCGGTCGGGTGCGTCGAAGCTGGTCGCGCAGATTCTCGAAGGCCTCGACCCCGCGCGGCTCGGCGGCATGGTGAAGGCCGGCATCCGCGCGAGGCTGCGCCAGACCGAGATATCGCCGATCCTCGGCCAGTTGCTCAAGGCCGCGATCGCCGAGCGTCGTCACGCCCCGCTGCTCGAGGCGGCGATCCGCTGGGCATCGGTCACGCTCGCCGCGAACGACCATCTCGTCCGCGCAATGGTGCACGAGAAGTCGGGTTCGATCCTGCGCTGGACGGGACTCGACACTACGGTCGCGGACAAGCTGATCAACGGGTTCGACCGCCTGCTCGCGGAGATGGCAGAGGATCCGCAGCACCCGTTGCGGCTGAAGGCGGAGGAAGCGCTCGAGCGGCTGGCCTGGGACCTGCAATATGACCGCCGCATGCGCGAGCGGGTCGAGGCGATGAAGAACGACCTGCTCGACAACCCAGCGATGCAGCGCTGGCTTGACGGTTTGTGGGAGCAGGCGCGCGGCGCGCTGCTGGCGATCGCGCGCGATCCGGAGCGGGCGATGGCGGGCAAGCTGGGCGACGTGCTGCGCCAGCTTGGCGAGACGCTGCTCCACGATCCGCGGCTGTCGCATACGATCAACCGGTTCGTCCGCCGCGCGGTCGTCGGCATCGCGGCGGACTATGGCGACGGTATCGTCCGGCTCGTGTCGGAGACGGTGCGCGGCTGGGATGCCGATACGATCACCAGCCGGCTGGAGAATGCGGTCGGTCGCGACCTGCAATATATCCGCGTCAATGGCACGATCGTCGGCGGGCTCGTCGGCCTGGTGATCCACACGGTCGACCGGATCCTCTAGTCGCCCCGGTTATCGCTCCCAGTCGGGCATCGGCCAGCCCTTCGCCTTTGCCAGAAGGCGGAGCGGACCGTGCGCGTTGACCGCGAACGGCTCGTCGGCCCAGGCAAAGGTCGGCGCATCGGAGACATGGTCCGAATAGAAGCGGACATGCGCATCGTGTCGCGCGATCCCCTCACGCGCCATCCAGCGCTCGATCATCGCGAGCTTGGCGGGGCCGTAGCAATTCTCGCCGTCGATCCCGGCGAGCAGATGGCCGTTCGCGTCGCGCAGGCTCTCGGTACCGATCACCGCATCGAAGCCGAGCCGTTCGGCGATCGACTCGACGTAGAAGCGGTAGGAGGCGGTCGCCATCACCAGCCTGTATCCCGCCGCGCGATCCGCCTCGATCTGGCGGAGCGCGGCCGCGAAGACCCCGTCGCGCATCACGCGGTCGGCAAACGCCTCGGCGGCGCGACGCTCCTGCGCCGGGGTCAGCGTCTTGCCGAGCATCATCCGCTGCATGATGTGCTTCAGGCGGCCGCGGCTCATCAGCTTGGCGAGATATCCCGCCGCCGCAAGCGCCGCGACCGGCACCAGCGCGAGTCGCCACGGCGCGCCGCCGGTGCGCGTGGTGTGGATCAGGAACGGCGTCCAGGTCGGCGCGTGGGTGATCGTCTTGTCCATGTCGTAGATGGCGAGAAGCTGGGTCATTGGGCCGGCTTACACAGCATTCGTCTTGCCGATCCAGTCCGTTTGCCGCAAAGGTGCCGCCGATGAGCGCGATGGCCGATTTTCAGCAGGACGGTGCCGACACGGGTACGCTTCGCTTCACCGGCGATCTGTCGCTCGCCAACATCGGAAATCTTCCCGATCGGCTCGAGGCGGTTGATGCCGCGTCGATCAAACGAGTCGATCTGAGCCAGGTCGACCGGATCGACACGATAGGCGCCTGGATCGTCCACCGCTTCGCCGCACGCAACGACGCGACGATCGACGGGCTCAATGCTGACGGTCAGAATCTCTTCGATCAGGTCGTCGCCTCCGATCAGCCGCTGGCGGCACGCGGCAAGCCGGTCGGTTCGGTAAAGCGCGTGCTGGGCGAGATCGGCGACGCGGTCGTCCTGACCGGCCGGACGATGCTTGGCCTGCTCGCCTTTCTGGGCGCGACGACGATCGCCTTTGGCAGCGTCATTCGCCACCCCAAGCGCTTCCGCTTCAACGCGGTCGTCCAGCGCTTCGAGGTCGTGGGCATCGCCGCACTCGGCATCGTCGGGCTGATGAGCTTCCTGATCGGCGTCGTCATCGCGCAGCAGGGCGCGGTCCAGCTCCGCCAGTTCGGGGCAGAGGTGTTCACGATCAATCTGGTCGGGCGGCTGACGCTGCGCGAACTCGGCGTGCTGATGACCGCGATCATGGTCGCGGGCCGGTCGGGCTCCGCCTTTGCCGCGCAGCTCGGCACGATGAAGCTGACCGAAGAGATCGACGCGATGCGGACGATCGGGGTGTCGCCGATGGAGGCGCTGGTCCTGCCGCGCGTGCTGGCGGCGATCGTGATGATGCCGCTGCTCGCCTTCTACGCGTCGCTGATCGCGATCATCGGCGGTGGGCTGCTGTGCTGGATCCAGCTCGGCATCCCGCCCGTCACCTTCATCGCCCGGATCCGCGAAGTCGTGCCGATCACCGATCTGTACATCGCACTGATCAAGGCCCCGGTCTTCGGCGCGATCATCGCGGTCGCGGGTTGTTTCCAGGGCATGCAGGTCGAGGCTGACGCCGAACAGGTCGGGCTGCGCACGACCTCGGCGGTGGTGCAGGGCATCTTCCTCGTCATCGTGCTCGACGCGTTCTTCGCGGTATTCTTCACCTGGATCGGCTGGGACTGATGGCCCGCAAGACTGACGACAGCATCATCTCCGTTAAGGGGCTGAGGAACGAGTTCGGCGATTCGGTCGTGCATGATGGCCTCGACCTCGACGTCCGGCGTGGCGAGATTCTCGGCGTGGTCGGCGGGTCGGGGACCGGCAAGTCGGTGCTGATGCGCTCGATCATCGGCCTCCAGACGCCCGCCGAAGGCGCGATCACGGTGTTCGGCGAATCGAATATCGGCCGCGAGGAGACCGAGGCGACCGAGATCCGCAAGCGCTGGGGTGTGCTGTTCCAGGGCGGTGCGCTGTTCTCGACGCTGACCGTCGCCGAAAATGTCGAAGTGCCGCTGCGCGAATTCTATCCCGACCTGCCGCCCGCGCTGCTCGCCGAGATCGCGGCGTACAAGGTCGTGATGACCGGCCTGCCCGCGGATGCCGCGAACAAGTTTCCCGCCGAACTGTCGGGCGGCATGAAGAAGCGCGCCGGGCTCGCCCGCGCGCTCGCGCTCGACCCCGAGCTGCTGTTCCTCGACGAACCGACCGCCGGGCTCGACCCGATCGGCGCGGCGGCGTTCGATTCGCTGACGCAGTCGTTGCAGAAGACGCTGGGCCTGACCGTCTTCCTGATCACGCACGACCTCGATACGCTTTACGCGATCTGCGACCGCGTCGCGGTGCTCGCCGACAAGAAGGTCATCGCGGTCGGCACGATCGACGAACTGCTCGCGCTCGACCATCCGTGGATCGAAGAGTATTTCAAGGGGCCGCGCGGCCGCGCCGCGGTGGCGACCAAGGAGGCGCATCGCAGTGCCGACGCGGTTGCCGATGCCCACCCGACCGAAGTCCAGTCCAAGCAGTCCGCGCCGGACGACGCCGACGCGACATATGCCGAGAAAGAAGCAAGGACGCTCTGATGGAAACCCGTTCGAACCATGTCCTTGTCGGCGCCGTCGTGCTGATCCTGCTGGCGATGCTCGCGCTGTTCACCGTGTGGATTGCGCGGCTCGGTGGCACGGAAGAGAAGGAATATGACATCTTCTTCCGCCAGTCGGTCGACGGTCTGGCGCGCGGCTCCGCGGTGACCTTTTCGGGTGTGCCGTCGGGTCAGGTGAAGTCGATCTCGCTGTGGAAGAACGACCCGCAGTTCGTCCGCGTCCGCATCAGCGTGAACGAGGAGACGCCGGTGCTCCAGGGCACGACCGCGTCGATTTCGGGCGTTGGGTTCACCGGCGTCAGCCAGGTGTCGCTCGATGGCGCGCGCAAGGGTGCGCCCGCGGTCGGCTGCCCCGATTCGAACGGCCAGCCATGCCCGTATGGCGTGCCGGTCATCCCGACCAAGCAGGGTGGCCTTGGCGCGATCCTCAATTCGGCACCGCAGCTGCTCGAGCGTCTGTCGACGCTGACCGAGCGGCTGACCGGGCTGCTGACCGATCGCAACCAGGCGTCGATCGCCGGGATCCTCGAGAACACCAATCGCCTGACCGATGCGCTGGCCGATCGCGGGCCGGAAATCGCCGCGACGCTGGCACAGACGCGGGTTGCGATCCAGCAGGCGGGCGATGCCGCGCAGCAGTTCGGCGTGCTCGCGCAGACCACCAACGGGGTGCTCTCCGAAGACGTGAAACCGGCGATGGCCAATCTGAACAAGGCGATCCAGTCGGCACAGACCAGCGCCGAAACGCTGAACGCGGCGATCGGCGACGCGCGGCCCGGGCTGCAGGCCTTCTCGAAGACCACCATTCCCGAAGCCAACCGCCTCGTCCACGATCTGCGTACCACCGCCGCGGCGCTGTCGTCGGTTGCCGAACGTGTCGACCAGCAGGGGGCAGGCTCGCTCGTCGGGCAGCAGAAGCTTCCGGACTATAAGGGTAAGTGATGACCGCCATGAAGACACCGCTGTTCATCCTCCTCGCGGCGCTGCCGCTCAGCGCCTGCATCAGCTTTGGTGCCGCCCCGCCGCCGACCCTGCTGACGCTGACGACGCAGTCCGCGGTCGCGGTCGGGCAGAACCAGAATTCGGCGACGTCGAAGTCGATCACGCTGCAGGTGCCGACCGTGCCGCAAGCGCTGGCGACCGCGCGCGTGCCGGTGCAGGCCACCGCGACGTCGATCGCCTATGTGAAGGACGCGCAATGGGCCGAGCCGCCCGCGCGACTGTTCGCGCGACTGATGTCCGACACGGTCGCGGCGCGCAACGGGATGGTCGTGCTGTCGACGGTCCAGGCCGTCGGTGATCCGAGTGCAATGCTGGGCGGGGAGCTGCGCAATTTCGGCCTCGACGCGACGACGCGCGAGGCGGTCGTGACGTTCGATGCCTCGCTGACGCGGGCAGGGATGCAGTCGGTCGAGAAGCGTCGCTTCGAGGCGCGCGTCCCGGTCGCGGCGATCAATGCGCCGTCCGCGGCGGCGGGGATCAACACCGCGGCCAATAGCGTCGCACAGCAGGTCGCGGACTGGGTCGGCCGCCCGCGCTGAGCTTGGATCAGCGTTCGTGCTGATCCGCCTGCGCGAGCATCGCCTCGGCTTCGGCGAGGTGGAGTCGTTCGACCATCTGACCGTCTAGCCGGATCGCGCCCTTGTCAGCCGTGGCGTCGTCCGCGAACGCGTCGACTATTGTCCGAGCCCAGGCGAGCTGGTCGGGGGTAGGGCCGAACGCGGTATTCGCCGCCGCGATCTGCGCCGGATGGATCAGCGTCTTGCCGTCATAGCCGAGACCAGCGCCCTGTTCGGCTTCGGCGGCGAGGCGCGCCGGATCGTCGAGCGCGTTGCAGACGCCGTCCAGCGCCACCAGCCCGGCCGCGCGCGCGGCCGTCACGATCGCCATCAGCGCGGGGATGAGTGGCATTCGATCGACGCCCGGGCGGCAGCGCAGCTCCTTGGCGAGGTCGTTGGTGCCGGCAATCAGCGCGGTGAGCCGCGATCCCGCGGCCGCACGAGCGATCGCCGGGAGTTCGAGCACGCCGCCACAGGTCTCGATCATTGCCCAGATCGGTGGCCCGTCGGTACCCAGTGCGGCGCGGACGTCGGCAAGATCGACGGCGCCGGAGATCTTGGGCACGAGCACCGCATCGACGCCGATACCGCGTAGCGCGGCGATGTCGTCGGCACCCCATGGGGTATCGAGCGCGTTGATCCGCACCACCAGCTCGCGCGTACCGAAACCGCCCGTGCCGACCTCGGCAACGACACGGTTGCGTGCCGCCGCCTTCTCGTCGGGCGCCACCGCATCTTCGAGGTCGAGGATCACGACGTCGCAGGCCAGACTGCGGGCCTTGGCGATGGCGCGGGGGTTGGAGGCGGGCATGTAGAGCGCGCTGCGGCGACGGCGAAGGGTCATGACGCCCAGCCTAGAAGACTATGGCCGGGGTTTGAACCCCGGCCCGCCTGCTGCGGGGTGACGCGATCAGGTGACGACGTCGGGTGCGCTGCGGCCGGTGTGCTGCGCGATCCCCGCAATCGATTCCGCCGCCGCGACGATGCTCGCCAGCATGTCGCCGGTTTCGCGGTCGAGATCACCGCCGACGGGCTCATAGCGTTCGAGATAGACGCGCAGCGTCGCGCCGGTGGTGCCGGTGCCCGACAGGCGGAACACAACGCGGCTGCCGCCGGTGAAGAGAATGCGGACGCCCTGGTTGCGGCTGATCGAGCCGTCGGTCGGGTCGGTATAGGCGAACTCGTCCGCGGTCTCGACGGTGAGGTCGCCGAACTGGTTGCCGGGCAGGGTCGCGAGGCTCCCACGTAGCGCGGCCATCAGCGCGTCGGCGCGCGGGGTCTCGACGCCCTCGTAATCGTGGCGCGCGTAATAGTTGCGGCCGAATTTCGCCCAGTGATCGCGCGCGATCGCATCAACGCTTTCGCCGCGGACCGCGAGGATGTTGAGCCACAGGAGCACCGCCCAGAGCCCGTCCTTCTCGCGGACGTGATCGGACCCGGTCCCGGCGCTTTCCTCACCACAGATCGTCGCCATGCCCGCATCGAGCAGATTGCCGAAGAACTTCCAGCCGGTAGGCGTCTCGTACGCGGGAATGCCCAGAGCCTCGGCAACGCGGTCGGCGGCCGCGCTGGTCGGCATCGAGCGGGCGATGCCCTTGAGGCCACCGGCATAACCCGGGGCGAGGTGCGCGTTTGCCGCCAGCATCGCGAGGCTGTCCGACGGGGTCACGAAGCGGTGGCGGCCGATGATCAGGTTGCGGTCGCCGTCGCCATCCGATGCTGCACCGAAATCGGGGGCGTCGGGTGCCATCATCGTCTCGTACAGCTCATGCGCGTGGACGAGGTTGGGGTCGGGATGATGCCCGCCGAAATCGGGCAGTGGGGTGCCGTTGCGCACCGTGCCGGCCGCAAAGCCCAGCCGGCGTTCGAGGATCTCTGTCGCATAGGGCCCGGTGACCGCGCTCATCGCGTCGAACGCCATCGTCAGCCTGGCGGCGCGGATCGCGTCGAAGTCGAACAGCGTCTCCATCAGCGCGGCATAGTCCTCGACCGGATCGACCACCTCGACGGGCATGTCACCGACCATGACCTCACCGTCCTGGTCGAGATCGATGTCGGCCGCGTCGACGGTCAGCCAGCGGTCGATCTCGAGCGTGCGCGCGTTGATCGCGTCGGTGATCGATTCAGGCGCGGGACCGCCATTGGCGATGTTGTACTTGATCCCGAAATCCTCGTTGGGACCGCCGGGATTGTGGCTGGCGGACAGAACCAGCCCGCCGATCGCGCCACGTTTGCGGATCATGTGGCTGGCGGCGGGCGTCGACAGGATGCCGCCACGCCCGACGATCACGCGGCCAAAGCCGTTCGCGGCGGCCATGCGGATTGCGACCTGGATCACCTCGCGGTTGAGAAAGCGGCCGTCGCCACCAATCACCAACGTCGCGCCGGCCTTGTCCTCGACCACGTCGAACACCGACTGGACGAAGTTTTCAGCATAATTGGCCTGCTGGAAGACCTTCACCTTCTTGCGCAGACCCGATGTGCCCGGCTTCTGGTCGGTATAGGGCGTGCTAGTAACGGTACGGATCATGTAGGCTCCACAAGGCTCGAATACAGGGTCGCATAACGCCGGCCACTCTCGTCCCACGAGAAGTCCGCGCGCATCGCATTGCGCTGCAACATGGCCCAGCGATCGGGGCGTGCATAGAGCGCGATCGTTCGGCGCAGCGCATGGCTGAGCGCTTCGGGCGTGATGCCGTCATGCTGGATACCGGTTGCGACGCCCGCGGCGACCGCCGCCTCGTTCGCGTCGATCACCGTGTCGGCCAGCCCGCCGGTGCGCGCGACGACGGGGATGCAGCCATAGGCCAGCCCGTAAAGCTGAGTCAGGCCGCAGGGTTCGAACCGCGACGGGATCAGGATCGCATCGGCACCCGCCTGAAGCAGATGAGAGACCGGCTCGTCATAGCCGATGCGAACGCCGACCCGGCCCGGATGCCGCTCGGCGGCGGCGAGAAAGGCGTGTTCCAGCCCGCTATCGCCCGACCCGAGCAGTGCGAGCCGGCCGCCGAGCGCCACCAGCTCGTCGATCGCCGCGACGAGGACGTCCATGCCCTTTTGCCAGGTGAGCCGGCTGATGACGGTGAAGATCGGGCCGTCGCCGGTGTCGAGGCCGTACAGCGTCTCGACCGCGCGCTTGTTGATGCGGCGGCGGGTGAGCGTGCGCGCGGTGTAGCGCGACGGCAGCGCGGCATCGGTGGCGGGGTTCCAGACCGCGGGATCGATGCCGTTGACGATGCCCGTCAGCCGATCGGCACGAACGTTGATCAGCCCTTCGAGCCCCATGCCGAATTCGCCGCGACGGATCTCGGCGGCATAGGTCGGGCTGACCGTGGTGATCGCATCGGCAGCCTCGAGCCCGGCCTTCAGGAAACCGACGCCGCCATAATATTCGATCCCGTCGAGCGCGAATGCCGCATCGGGCAGCGCGAGGTCGGCGAAGATTTCTGCGCCATAGCGGCCCTGGAACGCGATATTGTGGATCGTGACGATCGTCTTCGCCGGCGCGCCCGGACCGGGGGCGTAGCGCAGATAGGCAGGCGCCATCGCCGCCTGCCAGTCATGCGCGTGGAGGATGTCGAACTGCTGGCCGTCGACAACGCCCGAGGCGAGATCGGCGGCGGCCCGGCTGAACGCTGCAAAGCGCAGCCAGTTGTCGACCCAGTCGGCGCCGGTCGTGTCGCCATACGGACCGCCGCCGCGCGCAAACAGGCCGGGGGCGTCGAGGATCAGCCGCGGATGGTCGCCGATGCTCGCCGCGAGGATCCGCGCCTCGACGCCGAGCAGGTCGGTGTAGCTGTGGATGACCTTTGCCGTCCGCATGACCGCAGCGAGCGCGGGATAGCCGGGAAGGAAGGTCGTCATCGCGACGCCGTGATGCGCGAGCGCCGCCGGCAGCGCGCCGACGACATCCGCAAGGCCACCGGTCTTGATCAACGGATAGGCTTCTGACGCTACCGAGAGAACACGCATCAGCCGGGCCCCTGTCCTGATCGAGAAAGCGTCGTATACACCCTCACGCGATCAGCCGGTCGATCATGGATTTGGTTACGAGCACCACGCCGCTGTCGGTGCGGCGGAAACGCTGCGCGTCGAGTTCGGCATCCTCGCCGACGACGAGGCCGTCGGGGATGACGACGCCGCGATCGACCACGACTTTCGACAGGCGCGCACCACGGCCGATCTCGCAATGTGGCAGGATCACCGCCTGGTCGAGCATCGAATAGCTGTGCGCGCGCGTGCCCGTGAAGATCAGGCTGCGGTGGATCGACGAGCCCGAGATGATGCAGTCGCCCGAAACCAGGCTCGACACCGCTTCGCCGCGGCGTCCGTCATCGGCATGGACGAACTTGGCGGGCGGGGTGACCTCCGAATAGGTCCAGAGCGGCCAGCTGCGGTCGTAGAGGTCGAGCTTGGGCACCACGTCGGTGAGGTCGATATTGGCCTCCCAATAGGCGTCGACCGTGCCGACGTCGCGCCAATAGGCCTCGACCTCGCTGCCCGAGCGGACGCAGCTGTCGGAGAAGCGATGTGCGACCGCCTTGCCGTGCTTGACGAGGTAGGGGATGATGTCCTTGCCGAAATCGCGTGCGGATCCCGGCGTCTCCGCATCGCGGCGCAGTTCGTCGAACAGCAGTTTGGTGTGGAAGACGTAGATCCCCATCGACGCCAGCGCGATGTCCGGGTTGCCCGGGATCGCGGGCGGATCGGCCGGCTTCTCGACGAACGCGGTGACATTGTCATGCTCGTCGACCGCCATCACGCCGAAGCCGACCGCCTCCATCCGCGGCACTTCGAGGCAGGCGATCGTGACGTCCGCACCGGTCTCGCAATGCTGTTGCAGGATCAGCTCGTAATCCATCTTGTAGATGTGATCGCCGGCCAGGATGACCATGTATTCGGGCGCGTGGCTCTCGATGATGTCGATATTCTGGTAGACCGCGTCGGCGGTGCCCTCATACCATTGGAACTCGCTGATCCGCTGCGACGCGGGCAGGATGTCGAAGCTCTCATTGCGTTCGGAGCGCAGGAAGTTCCAGCCGCTCTGAAGATGGCGGATCAGCGAATGCGCCTTGTACTGAGTCGCGACGCCGATCCGGCGAATGCCCGAGTTGATCGCATTCGACAGCGCGAAATCGATGATCCGCGCCTTGCCGCCGAAATACACCGCGGGTTTTGCGCGGGTATCGGTCAGTTCCATCAACCGACTGCCGCGACCACCGGCCAGCACATACGCCATTGCGTCGCGCGCCAGTGGCTGTCCCCGCCGTTCAACCATGTCCGTCTCTCCCTAATCGTCCGCCGTATAACGCCCCGTTACCCGCGGCTTGTTCCGTCTCAGCCCTCAAACTCGAGCATGATCGTCGCGAGCGGGGGCAAGGTGACCCACGCCGCGCCGTCCTCCGCGACCACGCCGCCGAGATTGCCGAGCCCGCTGCCCCAATATTCATGCGCGTCGCTGTTGATGATCTCGCACCAGCGACCGTCGAGTGGCAGCGGGATGCGGTAGGGCGCGCGTGCGATCGGCGTCATGTTGGCGATGACGGCGACGGGCTTCGCGCCAGGTGCCTTGCGCAGCCAGGCGAAGACCGAATTGGCGGCGTCGTCGGCGATCAGCCATTCGAAACCCTCGGCCTCGCAATCGCGCGCATGGAGCGCGGGCTTGTCGCGATAGACTATGTTGAGGTCGCGGACGAGGTTGCGGATGCCCTCATGGCTGCGGCTGTTGCGCAGGCACCAGTCGAGCGCGCGGCCTTCGGACCATTCGCGGCGCTGCGCAAACTCCTGCCCCATGAAGAGCAGCTTCTTGCCCGGATAGCCCCACATGAACGCGTAATAGGCGCGCAGATTGGCGAATTGCTGCCAGTCGTCGCCGGGCATCTTGGTCAGCAGCGAGCCCTTGCCGTGGACGACCTCGTCATGGCTGAGCGGCAGGACGAAATTCTCGCTGAACGCATAGACCAGGCCGAAATTGATCTCGCCGTGATGATGCTTCCGGTGCAGCGGATCACGCGCCATGTACTGGAGGGTGTCGTGCATGAAGCCCATGTTCCACTTGAACCCGAAGCCCAGGCCACCGCTCTTGCCGTCGTCGCCGACGGGAGCGGAGACGCCCGGCCAGGAGGTCGATTCTTCGGCGATCGTGAAGGTGCCGGGATGCTGCCCGTACACCGCGCGGTTCATGTCGCGCAGGAACGCGACCGCTTCCCAGTTCTCGCGCCCGCCGGTGTCGTTGGGGATCCATTCGCCCGCCTCGCGCGAATAATCGCGGTACAGCATCGACGCGACCGCATCCACGCGAAGCCCGTCGATATGATAGCGCTCGGCCCAGAACAGCGCGTTGTTGACGAGGAAGGACGACACCTCGCGCCGCCCGAAATTGTAGATCGCGGTGTTCCAGTCGGGGTGGAAGCCGAGCCGCGGGTCTTCATGTTCGTAGAGCGCGGTACCGTCGAAATGCGCGAGCCCGAACGCGTCGGTCGGGAAGTGCGCAGGCACCCAGTCGAGCAGCACGCCGATCCCCGCCAGATGCGCACCGTCGACGAACCGCGCGAACCCCTCGACATCGCCGAACCGCGCGGACGGCGCATAGAGCCCCGTGGTCTGATAGCCCCAGCTGGGATCATAGGGGTGTTCGCTGATCGGCATGAACTCGATGTGCGTGAAGCCCATCTCGACCACATACGGGATCAGCCGGTCGGCGAGCGCATCCCAGGTCAGGAACCAGCCCTCGGCATCGCGGTCCCACGATCCGGCATGCACCTCGTAGATGCTGATCGGCACGCGGCGCGGATCGACCGAGGCCCAGTGTTTGCGGTGGCTCGTATCCGCCCATTCGTGCGCGAGCGTGCGGGTGATCGACGCGGTCGCGGGACGCAGTTCGCTGGCAAAGGCGAAGGGATCGGCCTTCAGCGGCTGGAGCCGGCCATCGGGACCGACGATCTCGTATTTATAGGCGCGATATTCGGCGATGTCGGGGATGAAGATCTCCCAGACGCCGACGTCGCCGCGCCTGCGCATCGCGTGGCGGCGGCCATCCCAGTCGTTGAAGTCGCCGACCACCGAGACGCGCTGCGCATTGGGGGCCCAGAGCGCGAAATGCACGCCCGGCGCGCCTTCGTGCTCGATCAGGTGCGCGCCCAACTTGTCATGGAGGCGGTGGTGATTGCCCTCCGCCATCAGCAGGTCGTCGATCGGGCCGAGCACCGGGCCGAAGCTGTACGGGTCGGTCACCCACCAGTCCGTGCCGCCGCCCTCGGCGTGATATTTCACCGGCTGCGGATCGCCGTCGATCGGCCCTTCGAACAGGCCGCGATCGTCGATCCGGGGGAGCGTGCCGAGCGTCTTGCCGTCGAGCGCATGCGCCTCAGCGGTCGTCGCACCCGGCAGCCACGCGCGCGCGAACGTGCCGCCGGGGCCGGCATGCACGCCGAGCAGCGAGAAGGGATCGTGGTGACGCCCCTCCAGCAGGGCAACGATGGCGCCTTCGGGTGGCTTCACATTACCGTCCAGATATCGCGGGCATATTCACGGATCGTCCGGTCCGACGAGAACCAGCCCACGCGCGCGACGTTGCGCACGGTCGAGGCGACCCACGCGTCGCGATCGTTCCAGCGCGTGTCGACGCTGTGCTGCGCGGTGGCATAGCTGTCGAAATCAGCGGCGAGCATGAACCAGTCGCCCTCGTACAGCCCGCCCATCAGCCCAGCGTAGCGCTGACGATCATCGGGCGAGAACACGCCCGAGGCGATCGCCGAGACCGCCTGGCAGAGCTCGTTCGACCCGTCGATCACGCTGCGCGGATCATAGCCCGATGCGCGCTTCGCTTCGACCTCGTCCGCGGTCATCCCGAAGATGAAGATGTTGTCGTCGCCGACCCGGTCCTTGATCTCGATATTCGCGCCGTCGAGCGTGCCGATCGTCAGCGCGCCGTTCATTGCGAACTTCATGTTGCCGGTGCCCGACGCCTCGAGACCCGCGGTCGAGATCTGTTCGCTGAGATCGGCGGCGGGGATGATCTGCTCCGCGAGCGACACATTATAGTTGGGCAGGAACGCGACCTTGAGCAGTCCGCCCACCGACGGATCAGAATTGATCCGCCGCGCGACGTCGTTCGCCAGTTTGATGACGAGTTTCGCATTGTGATAGCTCGATGCCGCCTTACCCGCGAACAGCTTCACGCGGGGCGTCCAGTCGCGTTCGGGATGGCTGCGGATCTGGTCGTACAGCGCGACCGTCTCGATGATGTTGAGCAGCTGACGCTTGTATTCGTGAATGCGCTTGATCTGCACGTCGAACAGCGCGTCGGGGTCTATGCGCAGCCCCAAGCTGTCCTTGATATGATTTGCCAGTGCCACCTTGTTCGAACGCTTCACCGCCCAAAACCGCTCCCTGAACGCGGGATCGTCGGCAAAAACATCGAGATCGATCAGCCGTTCGGCATCATCGAGGAAGCCGTCGCCGATCGCGTCGCGGATCAGCGTGGTGAGGCCCGGGTTGCACTGTTGAAGCCAGCGGCGTGGGGTGATCCCGTTGGTCTTGTTGTTGATCCGTGTCGGATAGAGGCGGTGAAGATCCGCGAAGACCGTCTTCTTCATCAGCTGCGTATGCAGCGCCGCGACGCCGTTGACGCTGTGCGATCCGGCAAAGGCGAGATTGGCCATTCGCACGCGCCGCTCGCCACCCTCGTCGATCAGGCTGATCGCGGCGATCGCGCGGTCGTCTATCCCTGTGACCCCGCGTGCCTCGCGCAGCAGCCTTGCGTTGATCGCGTAGACGATCTGCATGTGGCGCGGCAGCAGGCGCTCGAACAGCGGCAGCGGCCAGCTCTCCAGCGCCTCGGGCAGCAGCGTGTGGTTGGTGTAGCCGAAGGTCGCGCGCGTGATCTTCCACGCCTCGTCGAACGCAAATTCGTGATGGTCGATCAGCAGCCGCATCAGCTCGGCGACCGACACCGCCGGGTGCGTGTCGTTCAGCTGAATCGCAGCCTTGTCGGGCAGCGTGCGGATGTCGCCGAAATACTGGATGTGGCGACGGACGATGTCCTGGATCGAAGCGGACGAGAAGAAATACTCCTGCCGCAGCCGCAGCTCCTGCCCCGCGGCGGTCGAGTCGTTGGGATAGAGCACGCGCGTGAGTGTCTCGGCGCGGAGCTGGTCCGCGAGCGCACCGGAAAAGTCGCCCGCGTTGAACCGGTCGAGCTTGATCGGATCGAACGCGCGCGCGGTCCACAGCCGCAGCGTGTTGACGTGTTCGCCGCGCCAGCCGACGACGGGGGTGTCGACCGCCATCGCCTCGACCGCCTCGGCGGGACTCCAGTGAACCTGGCCGCTGTCGGTCGCGATCACCTCGCCGCCGAAGCCGATGAAATAGGCGCTCTCGCGGCGTTCGAACTCCCAGGGATTGCCGTGCGCGAGCCAGCTTTCGGGCATCTCGACCTGCCAGCCATCGTCGATCCGCTGGCGGAACATGCCGTTCACATAGCGGATGCCATAGCCGTAAGCGGGCAGCGCGAGGCTCGCCATGCTTTCCATGAAGCACGCCGCCAGCCGCCCGAGCCCGCCATTGCCGAGTGCCGCGTCGGGCTCGATCTCCTCGAGCGCGGCAAGGTCGACGCCGTGCAGCGCGAGCGCCCGCGATACCTCGCCGCTGCGTTGCAGGTTCGTCACCGCATCGCGCAAGAGCCGGCCGATCAGGAATTCGAGGCTGAGATAATAGACCCGCTTGGCACCCGCCGCATGCGCCGCCTTGGTCGACGCCATCCAGCGTTCGACGATGTCGTTGCGCACGGTGAGGATCGTTGCCGCGAGCCAGTCGTGCGGAAGCGCGGCCTGCGCATCCTTGCCGATCCGGTGGACGAGCGTGTCGAGGATCGAATCGGCCAGCGTCTGGACGGAGCGCTGCAGGGCGGGGTTTGCGGTCACGCGAATTCCGGATCTCGTTGTCGTCACCGGTGATCCTAGCCGCGCGGACACCTTTGTCACGCGGACTTGCGAGGTCGCGGGACGCGATCGGCCAGTTAGCCGTACATCCCCTGATCCATGTCAGTTTATCTCAGAGCATGCCGATCAGCAGCGTCGCGTTGAGGCCGATAATGACCGCGGCGATGACCCAGGCGAGCGTTTTCAGCCAGACCGGGCTGACCAGGGATCCCATGATTCGCGCGTCCCCGGTGAACTTGACGAGCGGCACGACCGCAAAGGGGAGCTGCAGGCTCAGCACGACCTGGCTCAGCACCAGCAGCCGGGTCGCGCCCGCATCGCCCGCGGCGCCGACCACGAACACCGCGGGGATAATCGCGAGCAGCCGCGTCACCAGCCGGCGTAACCAAACGGGCATGCGCAGGTCGAGGAAGCCCTCCATCACGATCTGGCCGGCGAGCGTGCCCGTCACCGTCGAATTCTGGCCCGAGGCGAGCAGCGCGACTGCGAACACGACGCTCGCAGCCCCCATGCCGAGCATCGGCGCGAGCAGCGCATGCGCCTGGTCGATATCGGCGACGTCGGTGCGCCCGGCGACGTGGAAGGTCGCAGCCGCGAGGATCAGGATCGCGGCGTTGATGAAGAAGGCGAGGCCGAGCGCGATCGTGCCGTCGATCGTCGCCATCGTCACCGCGTCGCGCTTGCCCGCCTCGGTCGCCGCGAACGCGCGCGTCTGGACGATCGACGAGTGGAGATAGAGGTTGTGCGGCATCACCGTCGCGCCGAGGATGCCGATCGCGATGTAGAGCATCGCCGGATTGGTGACGATCTCGGTCGTCGGCACCAGCCCGCCGAGGACGCCTGCCATGTCGGGCCGTGCAAGGAACAGCTCGAAGATGAAGCAGCCGGCTATGATCACCAGCAGCGCGACGATGAACGCCTCGAGCTTGCGGAAGCCGAAGCGTTGCAGCGCGAGGATCAGGAACACGTCGAGCGCTGTCAGCACGACACCCCAGACCAGCGGCAGCCCGAACAGCAGTTTGAGCGCGATCGCGGTGCCGAGCACTTCGGCCAGATCGCAGGCGATGATCGCGATCTCGCACAGGAACCAGAGCACGACCGAAACGCGCTTCGAATAATGCGCGCGGCAGGCCTGGGCGAGGTCGAGCCCGGCGACGATGCCGAGCCGTGCGGACAAGGCCTGGAGGACCATCGCCATCAGGTTGGACAGCAATACGACCGACAGGAGGGTGTAGCCAAACGCCGAGCCGCCGGCGATGTCGGTCGCCCAGTTGCCTGGATCCATATAGCCGACCGCGACGAGATAGCCCGGCCCGACGAACGCGAACAGCCGCCGCCAGAACGGCGCGCCTTCGGGGATCGCGACGGTGCGATAGCTGTCGGACAGCGAATGGGCGAGGGCGGAGCTGGGCGGCGGCATCGCGGGTGCTTTGCCGGATGGGAGCGGAGGGGACAAGCAGTTCGGGTGGCAGGCGGATATCGGGCGGGCGGCGCATGGCTCTTTTTGCTCCCGTCATCCTGACTTTCGTCAGGATGACGGGAGGGGCGAGTGGGGTCTCGCGGGCATGGCCTCGCTTGAGCGGCCGCGCTCAGATCACCTTCATGTCAGCCTGGTAATGGTGCCAGAGGAAGATCGCCGCCGCGCCGCGGTGCGGGCGCCAGGCTTCGGCGAGTTCGCGAGTCATCTTCTCGCTCGGGCGGGCGTCGTGGCCGAGGATGCGGCCGATCTCGATCTGGACCGCGAGGTCGCCCGCGGGCCAGATGTCGGTGCGGCCCTCGGCGAACAGCAGGTAGATCTCCGCCGACCAGCGGCCGATTCCCTTGACCCGGACCAGCGCGGCGATCGCCTCCTCGTCGTCGGCGGGCAGGTTCGTCAGGTCGAGGCGGCCGCTCGTCACCTCGTCGGCGAGGCTGCGGGCATAGCCGAGTTTCTGCCGCGACAGCCCCGCGCTGCGCAGCGTCTCGTCGCTGGCGGCGGCGATGTTGGCGGGGTCCGCGGCACCGCCGACGAGCGCGTCGAGCTTGTTCCAGACCGATTGCGCGGAGGCGACGCTGACCTGCTGGCCGAGGATCGTGCGAAGCAAGGTCGCGAAGCCGCGCTCGCTGATCCGCGGGGCAGGGTGGCCCTTGTTCGCGACCGCCACCGCGAAGGCGGGTTCGATCGCACACAGCGCGGTCATGGCAGCCTGCAACTGGTCGGCGTTCAGGCCCATGACGCGAACCTTGCAGCTTGATCGGGGCGGCGGCGCGCGGCATGGACCGCGCACGGTTTTTCGGAGGACAGCATGCCCAAGCTTATCGTCGTGACGCGGGACGGGGAAGAACGCGAGCTCATGGGCGAAACGGGTCTTTCGGTCATGGAAGTGATCCGCGACGCCGGGATCGACGAGATCCTCGCTTTGTGCGGCGGCTGCTGCTCCTGCGCCACCTGCCACGTCCATGTCGACCCGGAATTTGCGGCCAAACTCAAGCCGATGAGCGAGGACGAGAACGACCTGCTCGATTCGACCAGCGACCGCGACGACTATTCGCGACTGTCGTGCCAGATCGACATGACCGACGCGCTCGACGGGCTGAAGGTCCGGATCGCCGCCGAGGATTGATCTGGTCCCTTGGGACGGGCGGTTGGGGCGGGGGTTTCGATCCCCACGCCCCTCACCCTTCCCACCGCTGCGCGGCGGGCCCTTTCCCTCTCCCCCGGGGGAGAGGGGGAGATAGTTAGCGCGTCGTCACCGCGTAGAGTGC
This sequence comes from Sphingomonas sp. CFBP9019, assembly GCF_034045155.1. Classification (NCBI taxonomy): domain Bacteria; kingdom Pseudomonadati; phylum Pseudomonadota; class Alphaproteobacteria; order Sphingomonadales; family Sphingomonadaceae; genus Sphingomonas; species Sphingomonas sp. CFBP9019. The sequence continues at coordinate 56,955 of NZ_JAXCWK010000007.1, forward strand.
GATCGCCGCGGCGTTCGAGACGTTGAGGCTCTCGACCTTTTCCGAGATGGGGAGCTTGGCGAGTTCGTCGCAGTGATCCTCGGTGTTCTTGCGCATGCCTTCGCCCTCGGCACCGAGCACGATCGCGACGCGCTGCGTGCCCATCGCCTCGGACAACGTCTGCGTCGCATGGCCCGTGAGGCCGATCCGCCAGAACCCGGCTTCGGCGATTTCCTCGAGCGCGCGGGCGAGATTGACCACGCGGATCCACGGCACCGTCTCGAGCGCACCCGACGCGGCACGGGCGATCGTGCCCGATTCGGGCGGCGCGTTGCGGTCGGGGGTGACGATGCCGAGCGCATCGAACGCCGCCGCCGAGCGCAGGATCGCGCCGACATTGTGCGGATCGGTCACGCCGTCGAGGATGACGAGCGGACGGTTGTCGTCCTTGCCATGCTCGAGCAGGTCGGCGAGCCACATGTCTTCGAGCGGCTCGACCTCGATCACCACGCCCTGATGCGGGGCGTCGCCCGGCACCAGCCGCGCGAGATCGGTGGCCTCGGCGAAGGTCACCGGCACGGCCGCGGGCAGATCGAACCCGGCCAGCGCCTCGCGCGTGCCCATGATCTTGCGCACCGTGCGTTCGGGATTGGCGAGCGCTGCGCCCACCGCATGCTTGCCCCAGAAGCGCGGACGCCCCGCGGGGGCCTTGCTCGGCCGATGGCCCTTGCGTGCTGCCATCAGAGCGCTCCCGTCATCATATCAGTCATCGTCATCGCTATATCCATAAGGGTCGGTCACCACCGGCTTGGTCGGCAGTGGCGTGCGTGGCAGCGCCTTGTCCGCATTCGCCGCGCTGAGCAACACCGATGCGAGCACGATCGACGCCTGGCGCATGTCCTCGGCCTTCAGGTGATCGAAGGTGTCGGCCGACGTATGATGGATCCGGCTGCCATAATCGAGCGGATCCTGGATGAACTGGAACCCCGGCACGCCGACCTGTTGCAGGAAGACGTGATCGGTGCCGCCGGTCGGCCGCAGGACGACGTTCGATGCGCCCATCGACGCGAACGGGCTGAGCCAGTCGCGAAAGATCGGCACGACCGCGGGGTTGGTCTCGGCATAGAGCCCGCGCAATTTGCCCGAGCCATTGTCGATGTTGAAATAGGCGGCGAGGTCGGCATGACCCGGCAGCGGGGTGATCGGCCATTTCTGCGAAAAGCCGTAATAGCTCTGCATCCCGGTCTGCGGCGGGTCGTTGGGGCTGCCGCGTGTCGCCAGATGGCGGGTGACATAGGCCATCGAACCGAGAATGCCCTGCTCCTCGCCCGACCAGAGCGCGAACCGGATCGTCCGCTTCGGGCGGACGCCGGTTGCGGCCAGGATCCGTGCGGCCTCCATGATCATCGCCGAGCCCGCCGCATTGTCGGCCGCGCCGTCCGCGGCGACCCAGCTGTCGAGATGCGCGCCCGCCATGACATAGCCGGCCTTCGGATCGGTCCCGGGAATGTCGGCGATGATGTTGTACGCCTGCGCATCGCTGTCGTCGAAGCGGACGTCGCTGACGATCTCGAGCGTCGGGGCGGGGCCCGCCTTGGCGAGCCGCGCGAGGCGTCGATAATCCTCCGCGGCGATCTGCACGCCCGGCAGCGCAGGCGTGTCGCCGACACCGAACAGATAGCCTTCGCCGCTGACCAGCTTGCCGTCGTGATAGGCCATCGTCGCGGTCGCGACCGCGCCTTCGCTTTTCAGGAACGCATCGAGTTTCTTCGAGAAATCGAGCCGCTTCATCCGGCGGTCGGCGGCATCGGGGTCGTAATTCGGCTGCTGAAACCGGTCGAGCCTCGCGATATCCTCGCCGCTCAGCCGCTTGAAGGCGGGCTCGGCAGGTTCGTCACCGGTGCCGGGCCGCGTGAGCATCACGATCTTGCCGCTGAGCTTGCCGCGCCATTTCGCGAAGTCGCGCTCGCGCGCAATCGGTGCGACGATCACGGCCGCGCTCAGCGCGGTGCCGTTCGTGCCGGGAGTCCAGGCAATGGGAATCGCGGTCAGCTGCACCACCCGCGGGGTCGTCATCCGCACGCTCGACCGTTCGATCGACCAGCCTCGACCGAATGCGAACCCTTCCTTGTGGACATTCGTGAGGCCCCAGTCGGCGAAGCGGCGCTGCGTCCATGCCTCGGCCGTGCGCATCGACGGCGAATTGGTGAGCCGCGGGCCGATCACGTCGGTCAGATGCTGGACGGTCACCATGACCTGGCTGTGGTTGGTCCCTTCGTCGATGATGCGGTTGACCATGGGTTGATCAGGCTTTGCGGTGCCGCCACGCTCCTTGGCGGCCGCGGGGCTGAGCGCGATGATCGTTACGGTTGCGGCGAAAATGGCAAGTCGGCACGGACGCGATTGGTGCATGAAGGTCCCCCTGGGCAATTTTTTATGCATGAAAGGCTATGCGGGGGCGGAAGTTGGCGCAACCCGCGTTGACAGCACCGACAAGCTTCGCCATTGAGCCGCCTCGCTCGAAAGAGTGGCCCCTTTGGACAGGTGGCCGAGTGGTTAAAGGCAGCAGACTGTAAATCTGCCCGGGTTTCCCGTACGCTGGTTCGAATCCAGCCCTGTCCACCAACACTACATATCAGGTTGTCTCAACCGGTCTCACAGGAGACCGGCAACCCCTGATTTGTGGGTTGTTCGTCGTCTCACAGCGTCGCAAAGCATCTCCATGCAGCGCGATCGATTCGGGGGCACATTTGGGGCACTGGCCGATGCCCCTGGGGGCACCGGATGCTGACCGATACGGCCTGCAAGAAAGCCAAACCTCAGGAAAAGCCGTACAAGCTGGCGGACGCGCAGGGCTTGTACCTGTACGTGACGCCCACCGGCTACAAGAGCTGGCGCTGGAAGTACCGATTCGCTGGCAAAGAGGGGCGCTTGGTGTTCGGTGCCTATCCAGAGATCACTCTGGTCGAGGCACGGAGCCTGCGGGAAGCAGCCGCGCGGCAGTTGCGAAGCGGAGTGGATCCCTCGGTAGACAAGAGGCAGCGGGTCGCGGCTCATCTGGCGCGGGCAGGGAGCACGTTCGAAACGGTAGCGAACGACTGGTATACCAGCCAGGAGCGGACATGGTCGCCGCGGTATGCGAAGATTGTCCGACGCAGTCTGGACCAGGACGTTTTTCCAAAGCTCGGCAGCTTGCCCATCGAATCAATCACGACGCCGCTCGTGTTGCAGGTCTTGCGGCCGATCGAGCAGCGGGGCGCGATCGAAACGGCTCACCGCGTGCGGCAGAGAATCTCCGAGATCTTTGCGCGAGCGATAGCCAGCGGCGTTGCGACCAACGACCCGGCAACGATCGCTGCACGGGCGCTGGCGAAGGTGAAGAAGGGCAAGTTTCCCGCTGTACGTACGATGGAAGCCGCGAGAGCGGTTCTGCGCAAGGTCGAGGAACAGCCGGGGCATCCGCTGACGAAACTGGCGTCGCGATTGCTGGCGCTCACCGCGGTTCGATCGGGCGTCCTCAGGCTGGCCGAGTCGAAGGAATTCGAGGATCTCGACGGTGCCAACCCGATCTGGCGAATCCCGGCCTCCAAGATGAAGCTTGTGCTCGAACGCAAGGAAGACGCTGCGTTCGAATTCATCGTGCCACTGGCGCCGCAGTCGGTGGAGCTGGTCAGGCTGGCGATCGAGTTCACTGGTGCGCATCAGCCATTGATCTTCCGGAGCGTTCGGCATCCGCGGAAGCCGATCAGCGACAGTACGATAAGCAAAGCATATCGCGAGGCCGGCTTTTCCGGCGTGCATGTTCCGCACGGTTGGCGATCAACCTATTCGACCATTATGAACGAGTTGGCCGCGGTGGAGAATCGCGTCGGCGATCGACCAATTATCGATCTGATGCTCGCTCATGTTCCGGAGGGGGTGGAGGCCGCGTACAATCGCGCCGCTTATATGCCCCGTCGGCGCGAACTGGCGTGCGAGTGGGCGGGTATGTTGGTGCAGGACCTGGCGCCGCCGGAATCGTTGCTGACGGGGCTCCGGCAACACGCCTGACTTGCAAAGGAGCCGTGGCATGACCGCGCGTTCCTTCAACGAAGTCACAACCGGCATCCGCGACCGCGCACGGTCAAACTCGCCAGTGCGCCGCAACAGCCACAATGCCGGTGGGTCCGAGGTGTCCCTCTGGCGCACGCACAACACGTTTCCGAAGACCGAACACAACGCGCGGATGCGCGCGGCCGAGGCGTTCGACCATGAGACCAAGCTACCGGGCAAGCGCAACGGCGCCCTGGGCTCGATCGGCCTCGAAGTGCTGCGCTGTCTGCTTCGCCTGCGCGGCCGTAAAGACGGCCGGCTTGATCCGACCTACCAGTGGATCGCGGACAAGATACACCGGTCGCGTAGCGCCGTCGGTGAAGCGCTCGATCGACTGAAGGCGTGCGGTTTCCTCGACTGGATCCGGCGATGCGTGCCGATCGAGGACGCCCTGCCTGACGAACAACAGAGCGAGCAGATCTCCAACGCCTTCATCCTGCTACAACCGCCAACGGTGCGCGAGTGCGTTCGCCGCATGCTCCGCAAGCCGAGCGAGTTCGTCCGCGCTGTTGCCGAGAAGCTTGCGCGCCAAAAGAAGCTAGACACCGCAACGGTCGACGACGTGATCGCCGAGGTCCAAAGCCCCGAGCTGCGCGCAATCCTCGCCCGCGTCCGCGCTTTTGTTGATAGTGCAAATCCGCCGAGCGGTCACACAGAGACCCTGTAAGATCTAAATATAAAAGGAACGCCTATGGCGTGCGCAGCTTGAAGCTCCACCAAGCCCCCGAGGCCCCGAACCCAACAGGTTCAGCATCCGGCGACCGCGGGTGAGCGTGCCGGCTTGCGCCGTCCCGCGCATCCTGGGGAGAATGCGCAAATTCGGTGCCATTCCGAGAACCACGTCGTCCCCATTGCAGGGGCGCGATCTGCACCGAACTGCACCGGCGTATGAGCTTCAAATACCGCAACCCGGCCTAGGACCTGGGCCGGTTTCCGCAGGTTGTATGATCGCACCTTTTGCGACACGAAAAGACCGCGGGCGAGGCGGGGGGAATAGCGTGTTAAATGGGGTGGCAGGTGCATCAATCTGCATAACCGTAGGACGGATCATTGCAGGATGGACGCCACTTAATCACGCCACCGCGCATCGGATTTCCCGACTGCATCAAAAGGCACATAAGCCAGCGGGTGAGGAAGGGGGCTTACGCCGTATTTGTGTATGCAATTCGGAACCGACGAGATTGGTGGAATGCGGACGTTGCCATAAGCGGGGCACTGTCGTTATCGTCTATGATGGATTGGTCGCAGATCGCCACAGATTCAAAGTCCGACGGCTCGCTGCGCGACATCTACATCCTAGGCACGTCGATCGACGATTGGGCGCTCATCTGGAATGTGTTGACCGCCTCGGGCAGTTTGGCGTTCGACGTTGACGGCATAGCGCGAACGCCGCCTGCTGATGTGCGAGAAGCGTTCGCCCTTCATGCCTCACACTCAGTGACCGCCTGTTATCGGCTCGGGAAACAGCGGCTTAACTGCCATTTCTTCGTCGAAGAGGAGGTGGAATTCGACCTTGATCCCAAGGACGTTGACGGGCTGGTTGAGGCCGAACGTCTAGGTCAATTTCTTGTCGAATTAGGACGGATGACCTCCAAGGAGGTTCGGCTAACCGCGGTGAACGAGCGGGAGGCTGTGATCGCGCGCTACAGCCCAATATCTGACAGCGTCATCTGGTCTGCGGTCCCATAGTGCTACGTCTGCTTCTGGGCGACAGCGGAAAGGCGGCTTTCAAGGTCCGCCTTGCCGATCGCGAACGTCCCTACGTGGTGGTTTCCAGAACGGCGGCTTTCAGGCGGTAAATTGCGATAGCGGTCGTTCTAGTCCACTTCTCGTTGTCCCGTGGGGCAAGCCGCGTGGAACGCATCGGGCTTCATCATGGCAAGGGTTTTGTTAAAGGCTGCTGCATAATGCGACGCCGCTGCTCCGCACGATGTTTGGATTCTCATGGTGCGGAATGGGCCAGAATAGGCTTCCGGCAAATCTGTGAACAATTGGTCTCCGCTTGGAGTAGTAAAGGCTGGATAGCATCCTTTGATACCTGGTACCGTCCGGTAAACGACAACGCCATTGGAGATACCTGTGTAGAATTTCGGTCGTGGGAAACCAGCGGCAGCCATCGCATCTTTGCTCCCATCGCGTTTGCCATAGGCAGAGACACAAGCTTTGGCGGTTTGTAGATCGGCCATGATCTTCTTTTTTACGGCTGATGGCTGCCGGTCGAACCATGCCTTCTCGTCAGGCGCTATCAGCCGCGTGTCCCCTGATTGCGACCTTTGAGCCACCACCGAGCCGGCTAACGCGGCCAACACGATTCCGATCAAAATAGGTGTGATCCGGTTCATCAGGCCCTCTTTGAGCGTCTGCTTTGAAGCTTGGTCCTGTTGCGACTAAACGTCTACCTTTGGGCGACAGCGGTCCGGCCGCTTTTTAGCTGGGTGTCGCGCCCTGTCGTCAAACATACGATTGGCGACACGCGCTAGCGCGGCCCGCCTCTGTCATGCTTGGACCGAGCAGTCTTAGTCCTGCCATATGATCATTGTGGTCTCCGCAACCGGATAAATCGCAACCTGCCAGCATCGCTCGATTCGGTTTCCGGTCGGGCCGTTCAGTTTTACGCTGCTAGAAGTATCTAGCTGCCGTTAGTTCGAAACGACTGCGCTTTATCGCGTATAATCCGATAGACGAGCTAACGCGATTATACGTCCAGTTTAACTGTGGAGAAAATCCCATAACTCGTATCTTACGGTTGCCCAGCGTTGTCCGTATGACTAAACGGGTGTCACGCCGCGACTTGACATCGAATATCAGCAGCGGGGCATCAAAAACTGCTCGTGACATCCCTAAGCTGCCGCCTATATTGAAGCCGTGGCGCAGTTCGCCGCCAACACCCAAATTGCCGCCAACCTCGATGTTGGAAAAGGCGTCTTCTCGCAACCATTCACGTCGAAAAAACGGCCCAGCAGAAACAACCAGCGTTCGCGCTATAGCGTGCTCGATCGTTCCATATAAACCGCCTTGCCAGCCATCGTAGCCGCGGTCGAAATAAGCTCGAACATGGCGAACATCAACTTGGTAGCCGAAGCGATCGCGTTTGCCGAGGACCATTTGCCCCCCGGTCCGCGCGCCAATCTGAGCGGTCGCCGCCTTCCCGCCGAACCAACGGCGTGCATAGACACCTTCAAGTGAAACGCTGCTGGTTGGAGTGACGCGATATTCGCCCCCGGCCGATGTCTGCACGTTGTAATCATCAAACTGACTGCCACTGTAGTTCGACCCATTCGCGTCGAACTCCGCAAGCGCAGATACTGTTTTCGAGATGGGAAGACGCAACCCGGTGGAAAGCTGGGCAGTCAGCCCGACGCCCGAGTGAGCTTTCGCTTCGTCGTTCAGATCCGCTTGATAAGCGCTGTCACCGAGCAAGACCGTTACGGATTGAGCCGATGTTGCGTTGTTTATGTTAGTATCAGGTGCGATGCCGATATTCAGGTCAAGACGCCAAGTCCTTCCGCTCCGTATCGTGTCGCGTACCGTGCGTATCGTCCTGGCGATCTGCTGAGGCAGTTCCGTATCCTGCTGAGCGATTCGTAGCTGGCGATCGGCGCTTGCCGTCTTTTTTAAAGCTATCAACGCCTGCGCCAATTCAAGGCGGACTCTGGTCTGGGCGGGATCGTTGGCCAAAATTGCCATGAATTGATTCACTGCACCGGCGTAGTCGCCGGTCCGGGAGGCTATCAACCCTCCCAGAAATTCTGTTTGTAACTTGAACCCAGGCGCAAGACGCAATGCTTCTACAAGAGGTAAAGCTTCCGCATAATGCCTCTCAGAAATCAGACGTTCCGCCGCCGCCAGTAGCTGCGGCGGCGTTAGCTCAATACGACAAGTACCGGCGGAACAGTTGCCTTCCGGAGCGGCAGACGCCGGCGATGCACAGGCAAATATCGCCGTGCCGGCGATTAGCGCGAAGCGCATGTCGAGGAATCCTCGTCAAAGCTCACTACTTTTTCACGCCTATAAAACCGCCGAGAATATCAATCCGCTGATTTGGTATCCCGCCTACAATCCGGAAGTTGCCGCCGACGTTCTTCGCATCCGGACCATAAAACGTACCGTCGATCGAGCTCGCACCTGCGGTGGCCGTACCCGCACTGACAGACGTGAAATCGATCGGAGTAGCCGTGCCGTTGCTAGAGAAGGCGGCTGAAGCAAACTTGCCGCTAAAAGCTGTCGAGGCTGATGTCCAACCGGCCGAGCCAGCCGCAGTGAAGCTTGAGCCGGAGGGCACACTTAGCGCAGAATCCGCCACAGGCTTATTCTGAACGAATGCAGGGCCGACTTTGCCAGAAAGACTCAGCGAAAGAGTGCGTTTCGCAAAGTCCACTTCTACCGCACTTATTCCTTCCAGCCACTGCTGCACCCGAGCTGAATTGCCTTGCTGAGCGATCATGGTCGCCAGGAACTGGCCGTCGAAATGTGCAGCCCCCTTCGTCGGCGTTTGCGTGGTCGTAGAACGCGTTCCAAAAACCAGCACCCCTTGTTCGGCCAGAGACGAGCCATCCTCACTTGCCTGGCTTCGCTCAAACCCCGCGAGCGAGACAAATGATCCGCTGCTATTTGGGCGTTTGTAGAAAAAGGTCAGCGGAACGGTGCCATCAAGAACATGAAGATAATTGAAGCCGGCCAATAGTGGTACTTGGCGTTCTACATTATTGGCATCCGCTGTCGTCCGGTGCCCCGGGTCTTGGAACGTGATGTTTCTAGAAACATTTGCTTTGCTATCTGCGATCGTCATTACGAAAACCCCGTCACGGGGGTCATAGCTGATCGTTCCCGAGGGGGCTTCAACGGTACTTGCGTTGCCTTGGTAAAGCGACGAGCCATCCGCGTTGACTGCAAGCGAATGCACGGCACCGACGGCGTCAAACTTTGTTGCCGTAGAAACGTCGAAAAGATTGGTCTGCGTGCTATTTGGCGTTTGCGTAGGTGTGGGGGTTGGCGTCAACGAGATCACAGCCCCACCTGGTGCGGAAGATCCTATGGAACTGACGTTTCCGCCGGCCCCGCCACAAGCGGCGAGCGGTAAGGAAAGAGCAATAATTACAGCGCGCATCGGAAACTCCACGGGCAAATCACAACGCCGGAGGTACCGCGTCATGATTAACAATCTGTCATTGTTGAACCCGGTCGCGGTACTTAGCCCGGCTTCGAGAGAGCTCACTAACCGAACGGGGCTGGATGCCTCGCTGAACGGACAACGGCGGCAGACAACGGATTTCTGGCGGTTTTGACTGGGACGGCTTCAGCGCGGTCGATGACATTCATGAGCAGGCCATGGACGGAATTGGAACGTCTAGTTCTGGTGGAAACCGGCCTGTCCGCTTCCGGGCGGTGATTGCCGTGAACAGCCGTTCGTTCAGGCGGTGAGGCAGGGGCTACAAAGCGGTGCTTCCAGGTGCCGCGACGGGAGGGTCGCGCTCCGCAAAGTCGCTGATCGACGCCTTCCCGGTAACGCGTCCGCCGAGCACCTCCGTCATGACGCGCTCGAATGCGTCGACGACCCCGGCCGGCGTCTCGGTCAACGTGTGCTCGAACAGCAGAGCATCGTGCATGGGGAGGACCACTCTCAGGTCGTCCATGGCGGCGACCGCCAGCAGCGCACGCTTGAAGATCAGCGACGCCGTCCCTTGGACCACCTGACTGACCACCGATCGCTGCTCCTTGCTAGTTAGTTGGCCACTGCCGCTCCGTCGATAGTGGTTGCCGAGGATGGTGGTCACGCGGCCAGTGCGTCGAAAATCGGCCCAGATGGACTTCTTCCAGTCCTCGTACCGCTGGAAGAGCCGGAATGCCTCCTTCGCCTTCGGTCGGTCTACACCGAGCGAAGACGCCGCGTCGACAAGGGCCTTCCGGCTCATCCCGTAAGCGTAGGACAGGAAGAGTTGCTTTGCGGCTTTGCGGTTGCCGACGAGACCGAGATGCGTGTTGGCGAACAGGTCGTACATGTCGCCCGCGGCGTAAAGGTGCTTGAGTTCCTCGTCACCGGAGAGTGCGGCCATGATGCCGACCTCGAACTGGTCGAAGTCGACGTAGCTCAGTTTGGCGCCCTCGTGCGGGCCGATGATGGACCGGTATCGCTTCGGGATGTTCTGGAGGCTGGGGCTGCGCAGCTGAACGCGTGAAGTGCGCGAGCCGAAGACGTCGACGACCGGACGCGTGATGTTGCTGGACAGGGTAAGCGAGCCGAGCACGCGACGCGCGGTGTCGAGCGCGAGTAGTGCCATGGTGTCCCCGCCAAGGTCGCGGTCGTGCGGTACGAACTCGAGAAGATACTCGACCGAGACCTCGTCCAGCTCGAAGCCCTCGCGCAGCAGCTTCGCCTCTATGGAGCGCCTGCTCGGCGTTTCGAGCGGCATGTCGTGCTTGGCGGAGTAATCCTTGATCGAAAGGAAGTACTCGTGCTCCGCTTGCGCCCGCTTTTCAGAAAGTCCCGCCGTGTCGATCGCGATGCCCGCCGACATCGCGAGCTGGAGCACGCGGTAAGCGGGCACCTCGATGCTGAAGAAGCGCTCGAGCTCGCCGTCAGCGGCGGCCCCTTCGCAGAGGTCGAGATACATCGCCGCCATCGCCATAGCGGCCTTGGCCGCAACGCCTTCCTCGAACGGGACGCCCTTGTTGAACATCTTCTGGTAGGTGTCGCACACCTCCTGTTCCGCACCATACCGGCCGAGCTGCGTCGTAATGTCGCGCTTCTCGCGGGCAAGCCGGTCCTCGGGGACGCCGCTGGTCGAGATGCGGAACTCGTCTAGGTCGACGATTGTGTCGGGTAGCGTTCCCGTAATGTCAAACAGCGCGTCGCGGATCATCCAGAAGTCATGGCAGACTACGGTGCCCGCGAAGCCCACGACGCCTGCGGCATTGGTCTCTTCGAGCTGGCCGTCCCCGAACCAATAGAAAGTGTCCGCGCCCCTTCCGGTAAAGTCCTTGATAAACAGCATCAGCCTGGACGCCAGGTCAATCATAGCCGCTGACCTCGTCGACCAAGTTCAGGAGGTCGGTGCTCTCGCGGACGGCGAACGGCAGGCCATCCGCGTTGCAGTGACGTTCGGCGCGACCGCTTGTGCCCTTGAGGTAAATCGGGACATGACCGTACAGCGGCCGCAATGGCTCTTGGTCGAGCACCGCGGAGGCGATCAGGAAGTAGCGGGCGTTCTGATATGGTAGGGTCTCGAACTCCCCGACACACTTCTCGATTAACGCCTTCTCGTCTACGCAGCGCAGCCAGATCAGGATAGCTGCCGCCTCGCCCGACTTGATGTCCTCCCGCAGCTTCCGGTCGGCCAGCGCGACCAATTCCTCGGACCGGTGCTTCCGCACCGCAAGCAGCATCCAGATGTTGTAGTTCTGCCAGTCGTGGATGGCGCCGTCCTCGGCGAGCAGGAACGCCTCGAGCGCCGGCAGGCAGCGTCCGTCCCGGTCCAAGGTGGCGATCAGGCGGCAGTATTGGTCCGTCGTGACCGCGTGCTCGGACAGCGAGCGAGAAAGGGTGTCGAGCAGATTTACCGACAGCGCGTCGCCCACGTCGAAGAGGCCGGACTCGACGATCTTCGCGACGCGGTTTACCGCGAAGCGAAACGTCCGCGTCTGCGAGTCCCCCGCCGCAATGCAGCGGCTGAGTATCTCGAAGATATATGTGACCGACTTGGTCACGATGCGCCGGCTGCGTGACTGCCACATCTGGTTGATGGCGATCGTCGAGCTGTCCTGCGAAGGGAAGAACTCCGCTAGTTTCGTTCCCGTCACGTCCGGCGCTAGGATCTCGGTCTTGTTGGCGTTGATGTTGAGGCCGACCTTCCGCAACTCCCTGATGAGGTCCTGCAAGGCGCGCCGAGCATGGAGTTCAGAGTTGGCGATGACCCGGATGTCGTCAACGTAACGGTAGTAGTCGTAGCCCTTTCTCGTCATCTCCCTGTCCACGAAGGACAACAGGATATTCGACAGGAAAGCTGAGGCGTCGCGGTTCTGCGGCAGGCCATGGTCCCGGCTGAACGTCCATTGGGTGAGCAGCCGGTCGAGCGTGGCAATGGCATTGCGTATCTGCAACTTCTCTGGCCCGGTCGCGGCGACGTCCGGAACCGCCTTTTCAAGCGCGTCAATGATCTGGACGCGCGAGACGTTTTCGAAGAAGTTGCTGAGGTCGGTGACTAGCAGGTGCCGACCGGACCTGCGGAAAGTAAGCGTCACGCCCTCAAAGGTGAACCAGCGGTCGATCTTATTCTTGAAGAGGTATTTCGCATCCAGCGGCGACGGCTCGTAGCGGTAGCTGAGAACCCTGTGGCCGAGGAGCGGGTCGTAGAACGGGATGAGGAAGCTGCAGATCGCTTGATAAACGAAGCGGTCGAAGAAGTCCGTCTCCAGACCGTAGCGTTCGCCATAACCCTTCTTAGGGATGTTCCGGACGACGCTGCGCGTGCCCTTGTATACGCCGTTCCATTCCTGCAGGAGTAAGATGATGATCTGCTTGGCCTCGGCCGGACTCTTGAAAAGATCGTCGTACTGCAGGCAATCGAAGTACCAGTCGTCTCGCATGTCCTGGCGTAGGTGCTTTAGCACGAGGTCAAACTGGACCGGGAAGCCAAGCGCCTGACCGTTAAGCCAAAAAGCCGGATTGAGCACGTAGTCGGTTTCCCCGCCGACCTTTTCAACGCTTTCCACCCGAGTAATTCCTCAGTTTCGCTTGATTTGGCCCCAGACCTTGAAGCGGTCTAGCGCGCCTTGACGGGTTCGTCAGTAACAGGAGAAATCTGCGGACTACATCCAAGCCGGCGAGTGTCCTAGCCCATCAGGCCGACTGACATATCTGTGATGTTGCGCGGGTCGATTACGATGCTGAGATCATGGGCATTGGCTCGCTCGGCCGCATAGGCTTCGAGATCGGCGACAGCAGAGCGAATATCGAGCAACTCGAAATTTGCTGACACGAAGCGCGACGAAGCGGGATCGGGCCGGACCAGTCTCACCTTTACCGCGAAGGTGAAGGCCGCGCCGCCAAAGGCGAGCGTGTTGAAGAAAAGCGCGTCGACACCCGATTCCAGATCGAGACCGTCTATCGTGTCGAACTCGAGCGTCGCGATCGGGTGCGGGTTGCACAGGATGTCTAGCCCGCTTTGTTCGGCCTTGGCATCCCACACCGCACGCAACGGGGCGTCGCCACCCGGGCTGACACCGGCCAGCGCAAGGGCGTCTTTCCAGCGTTCGAAAAACCGCAAAAGTCGCGGCAAGTCCTCAGGGTCCGGTCCGTTAAGGCCCGGCGCGGGCAAGACCATGCGCGTGCCCTTGAATTCGAGCTCGATCGAGCCATCGCCTGCAGCGAGATAGGTAAGCGCGCGCAGCAGCAGGATCCAATCGTCGATGCTGTGGCGATCTTCATAGAAATGGCCGACCGTTTCGACTTCGAGGCCATCATCCTTGAACACGGCCGTTAGCATCGGATGGCGGATGACCATCAGCGGGGCCCCTTCGATCGGGGGCGGCGCGAAGGCTTCGCATCGGAACACGGCGGCCGGGTCGCGGGGGCCGCTGCGAACGATGATCTCGCAGGCGCCGCCCATCGGCAACTGGATCGGAAACTCCTTGACCCCGTCGAACATCGTGCCCTTGTACGGCAACAAGATGTCGAAGCGCCGCTCATAAGCGTCGAGTTTGATCGGCTTGAGCGGTGCCAACCCCGAGATCATCTTCATGAAATGATCCTGGTTCTCGATCCAGACGATGGCGTTCGCCTCGATGCCGCCATCGTCGGGGAAACCGAGAGTGGCGAGCTGATGGCGCTTGCGATTGCCATAACCGGCAACGTCGGCGGGGCTCGTTACATCCAGGGCCTCCCGGAGGCCATCCGGTGTTGGTTTGAAGGGACGCCCCTTGCGATAGTCGAACGTGATCTTGATCCGATTGGTGTCGGTTCGCCCGGCTTTCTCGACACGACGCAGGCGTTTGAGCACGCGCGCCAGCTGATCGTCGATTAGGTCGATCACATAGCCCATCTGCGCTGAGCCATCCGCGCGCAGCTTGAAGACGACGATCGCCGCAGGCGCGGCATCCTTGGCCAAGCGATCGACGGACGACAGGCGGGCCGCAACCGTTTGCTCGCTGCCGGCGGTCGACTTGACCTGGACCTGGCATACGCGCGGCAGACGCTTGTCGAGGCTCGTCGCCTCGGAGGCGTGCATTGGAAACTCGACCCGAAAATCCCATCCTGTCCGGTCCCGGCTGCTCGGATTGGGGATGAGCTGCGCCTGCGAACACAGCAGGCGAAACAGATCTTCACCGGCATCGCCGAGCTGTTCGGACGTCAGCCTTGTCATTGGACCGGACCGCGCTCGAACAGGCGCATCAGCAAGGTTGTCGTCAGCAGCACGATGTGGAGGCGGAAGGTGGAATCATCCTCGTCGGAAAGACCCGGGTGGGGGCCTTCGGGATGGAGCCGTTTCACTAGGCCATTGATGAAGCCCCGGCCGTCATCGCCCCATTCGTTGAGCGGCACGCTCAGAAAGCGGTGGATGGCAAGTTTGGCGCGACGCGGCTGGCCGGTCGGCAGATTCTTAGCGTCCGGGTCGATACGCTCAGCAATGCCGTCAAGAAGCGCATCGAGGAAGGTCCGGATCTGGCCGTTTGCGCCAGCCCAGTTCGCACGGGCATGCGCGTCCACCGCCTGCTCAAGATGGGCCTTGGCCGTATCAAGGTTGAACTTGGTCAAAAGGCGCACGAGGTCGGACTCCGTAGCCGGCAGGCCAAGGTCGGCAGGCAAGCTACGACGGAGCATCCCACCACTGACGGTGAAGCCGTCCATTTCGAGCGCGCGCAGAAAGGTTGCTTCCGCTTCTGTCGGTTCTGCAGGCTGCGACCAGGGATGGTCGGTCTTAGCCGGCAGCAGTTTCGCTGCGCGCTGGACGATGAGCGACATCGAGGGTTCGCCGTCCACGGCCAGGTCGGGTCGCTGATCGATGAGACGCTTAAGGTCGCTCATCCGGTTGCGCAGATTGGTGGGCTCGTTGCGGACCTGAGAATAGATCTGTGGTCCGGCTTCATCGAGAAACGCAGTGAACATCGCGTGCGTCCACTTCGCTTCGAGGAGATCGAGGGCCGCGATCAGGCAGCGCCGCGAATATGTGACGGCCATCGCAGACATTCCCCTTGTTCCTCAGCGTCTGACTGCACTGGCGACGCGGGGACACTGTCAATGTATCTGGCGGTCAGCCGTGCGCCATGCGCCGCCACAAAAGACGACCTAGCACGAAAAGCTTATGGCGTAGAACTGGGCGTGGCCAAATCATTTGGTTCGAAGCACGCTCGCACGAACTTGCCTGCGAGGACGGTCGGGCTAGGCGCAGCGCGCCTAGCCCGGGTGCCTCAAGCGCCGTGTCCGGATAGATCGTTGCCATCTCTTTAAGATAGGCGAGGTACGTGACGGTCTTCTGCGATGCGAGCTTCGGCATGGCGGTCTGATACCAAGGACGGGTGGCGACGCGCCACCGTCGCTACGCGGCAAGCCCGTCTCGATGAAGATCATGCTGCAGATCGTGTCACCGAGACGGCTTAGATTCCGTATGAACGAGCGACCGCTTGTGGGAACGCGACGGGGTGGCCTGAACGGCGGTTTGTGGGTCGTCGGGGCTGCTTCGAGGAGGCTTTGCGTTACCCTCGCGCTCACAGCCGCAAACGGTCGTGCCTATGACATGCTGTGTGCTTATAGGTTGGCCTGTTCCTCTTTATTTAAGTCAGCATCAGGACCGTAATAGAGTTCAGCGCACGCGTCGCGCAGGCAGCCACCCTCGATCTCGATATCGTCCCGATAGGCGTCCTCGATGAAGCCGAGAGTGTCGACGTGCTTTGCCTCGAAATACATCGGATGAACATCGTTGCGACCAGCACCGTAAACGACGCGGCCGACTTTCGACCAGATCGATGCCATCGTGCACATCCCGCAGGGCTGGAGTGTCGAGTATAACGTCGCCCCGCGCAGCTCCAGTTCTCCGGTTTGCTCACAAGCACGACGGATCGCCATCATCTCGGCATGAGCGGTTGCGTCAGGCAACTCCTTGGTCTGATTGCGTTCGGCGGCAATCACCCTCCCGTCTAACACGATGACGCATCCAAGCGGGGAGGTTGAGGGATCGGACCCTTTGGAGCGCGCGACGTCTATCGCCATTTGCATCCAGTGTTCGTCGGTATCGGTCTGCATTGCGGCTCCACCTAGTTGCAGTTGCTGTTAGATTTGGCGTTTCGATCCGGTTGCTGCGTCAGCTCTGAACCACCCTGACGGTCGCTTCTGTGGGATCGACCGGATCCATCACGAAAGCCCCGGCATCACGGTTCGCGACAAGCCATGCGACGTGTGCGGCAGTGATGCGCTGGCCCGGCACCAGTCGAGGTACGCCGGGCGGCGCGGGCGCGATCATCTCGGCTGCGATCCTTCCCTCAGCCGCCTCGTAGGCAACCATCTCGGCTGAGCCGTAGAGTGCCGCAGGCCCGGGCATCGCCATGTCGACGGACAGGGTGCCGATCCCGGGCACAGAAGAGATTGCCGGTAGGATGGAGGGATCGGAAGCGAGCTGCTTCACGATATCCCGCAAACCACGGACGAGCTTGCGGAGATCGGACCTGGTTGTGCCCAAGGACAGAACAGCCAGAATATGCCGGGCGTCGGACAGCCCCATGCTGATCCGGTGATGCTTGTAGAGCCAGTCGTCGATCGCATACCCTGCTACGCCCAGCGCCGAGACGTCGATCAGCACTTTCGTGACGTCCAGACTGGCATCTGGCGGCAAATGATCATGACCGAACACGCGCAGGGGGGCTATACCGGCAATCTTCCTGCGGACCTTCTCCGCCAGCGCAATGACGCCGTTCCACATCTGCTCCCCGTTCAACGCGTGATCTCGCCGGGTCGCGTCAAGCGTTGCTAGGATCGGTACCGATGGGCTGGTGGTCTCGAACAGCTCATAGGCCATCCACAATCGCTGGCGATCGATCAGGTCGCCCTTGGCGACGATCACCGATCCCTGCGCGAGGGCCCCCATCGTCTTATGGGCGCTGTAGACGGCGGCATCCGCCCCCTTGGTCAGCGGATCGTCAGGCAGTCCTTCACAAAATGCAAACGCACCACCCCAAGCGGCATCGACGATCATGGGAATACCGTGATCGTGACAGACAGTGGCGAGTGCCGCGATATCGCTCGTCACGCCGTAATAAGTTGGGCTGACGACGATGAACGCCTTGGCGGTTGGATTGGCCGCCAAGGCGGCGTTCAGCGCCTGCGGCTCAACACCATGCTCAATGTCCCATTCCCCGTCGATCTGGACCGGCACGATGGCGGCATTGAGCCCCGTCGCGAGCGCGTAGGTACGCTCGGCCTTGTGGGCATTCGCCGCGACCAGAATGGTGTCACCTGGTCCGGCGACCGAGGCCATAACCGTGTGAAGACTCTGGGTGGATCCGCCGGTTACAAACCGGCAGAAGTCGGCATTCCAGGCCTCCGCCGCGATCTCGTGCGCACGTTGAAGGGCCAGCTTGCCTTCGGTACGGTCGTCGAGCCCCTTCGGCGTCAGCACGTCGGCTTGGAAAACGCGCTTGCCGAGCAGTGCCTTCATCCCGCCAGGAATGGCTGCACCCTGGTTGTGGCCCGGCGCTCCAAATCCGATGACCGGCCTCTTCTCGATCGCCGCCAACGCATCGGCCAACGGCGCACTCTTCTGATCCATGCCGAACCCTCTCCTGATCGAGTGGGTGAAACGCATGGATACTGGAAAGCCCCTCCACGTTGGTTGATCTTCTTTATCAAACAAGCAGTTATCCGCCGAAGGCGGACATGAATCAAACCTTCCGCCTAGCTGGCTAGGGCGCTCATCGATAGCAAAGCCCTTTCCAACATTCCGTCACCAAGGGTACGAAAGAGGAAGAGCTATGAGGAACGAGATGCCGATCAACGTCAACGCGGCGAGTGCGGCGGAGTTGGACGCCATCCCGGCGTTAGCGGGGCACGGGTTCGAGATCGTCCGCTATCGTGAGGAACGTGGCGGGTTCAGTGACCTGAGACAACTTGATGAAGTACCCGGTCTTACCGGTAAGGCCGAT
The DNA here is from genome assembly GCF_034045155.1 of Sphingomonas sp. CFBP9019. Lineage (NCBI taxonomy): Bacteria > Pseudomonadati > Pseudomonadota > Alphaproteobacteria > Sphingomonadales > Sphingomonadaceae > Sphingomonas > Sphingomonas sp. CFBP9019. Next base: position 75,153 of record NZ_JAXCWK010000007.1, read on the forward strand.
GGGGCGACTGCTTCACTGACCGTCGGCGATTGCTGACTCAGGCGGGCGCCAGACTTTGGAACGCCGCAATAAGAGCCTGTTCGTTGATCGGTTTGTCGAGAACGATCATCGATGGCCGACTTACATGGCATGCTTCGCGCGTGCCGGTCACGAAGATCACGGGCGTCGGCCCATGCTCCAAGATGATGGCTTCCACCGCGGCAGGGCCGGTACCGGCTGAGAGATTGACGTCGGACATGATGATGGAGGGAGGCCTCAATCTCGCAGCATCGATTGCCTCATCTTGCGAGGCAGCCTGATCAAAGGATGTGCCGCCAGCCCGCTCGATCAGCTGGATGATGTGATCGGCGATGAGGAAATCATCCTCGATGACGAGCACATGGCACATATGACAGATCCCGATAAGCTGAGCTCTTAACCAATGTGGTCACGCAATGGGCCCGCCACGGCGTTAATAAATGTCAGACAAGGTCGAGAGCTCAGATCGGCGCTTCGATTGCGAAGCGAACACCTTCCGGCAAATATTGGATTTCCGCCTTGCCGCGGATGTGGCGTGATAGGACGCGCTCAATCATTCTCGTACCAAATCCAACACGTGTTGGCATAGCGACGATAGGTCCATCCTGCTCCGCCCAGGAGAAGGTAAGTCGGCGTTCGGTTGCATTGCCGTTCAGGTCCCAGCGTATGCTCACCTGACCCTCCGGTACCGAGAGCGCCCCATATTTGATCGCATTGGTCGCCAGCTCGTGCAGTGCCATAGACAACGCGAGTGTCACTTCCGGGGTCAGCCGTATCGTCGGGCCGACAGCGGAAAACCGTCGACCGTTGCTATCCATGAACGGCGCCAGCACCCGCTCGACAATCTCACCGATTGCCGCGCCTTCGATCTCGTCCTTGAGCAGCAGTTCGTGCGCAGACGCGAGGCTAGCGATGCGGCCCGACACCGCATCCCGAGCCTCAGCAAGGGACCCAGCATCGCGTAGCGTCTGACTGACAACGGCACTGACCGTCGCAAGTGTGTTCTTCACGCGGTGGGTCAGTTCATGGGCCAAAACCGAACGTTGCTCCTCGGCGAATTTGCGAGCTGAAACATTGCTCGAAAAGCCCGAAACTGCCAACGGTGTGCCATCCGCACGGCGCTGCAGCGAGCCTTGGGAATGGATCCAGCGTTGCTCGCCTTCAGGTGTTAGAATGCGGTATTCGACGTTATACCGCGTGCCATGTTCAATAGCGCTGTTCAGCGAGTTCGTGAGGAGGTCTCGATCCTCTGGATGAACGCATGCCAACATACCTTCTATCGACAACTGTTCGCCGACAGGCCGGCCAAAGTTCGTCAGGCAACTTGGCGAGTAGCTGAGCCGCCATTCCGGCAGGTCGATGGTCCAAGTGCCCAGTCCGCCAGCATCGAGCGCAAGTGCCAGGCGGGCCTCTCGTTCGGCTAGCGCAACTTCGCGCTTCGCAAGCTCGGCACTCAGCGTGTCGCGGTCGCGTTCCAACTGCAACAGCCCGTGCCGCTCGAGTGTGACATCAAGCTGAGATGCCACAAAGTAACGTAGGCTGCCGGTCGCGTCATGCACGGGCGCGACCATGAGGCGGTTCCAGAACGGCGTGCCATCACGACGGTGATTCAGCAGGTCGATATCGATCGGCTCACGGCGAGCAATCGCGTCCTTCATGCGTCGGACGTCGGCCTGATCGGTCAGCGGTCCCTGCATGAAACGGCAGTTCCGGCCAACGACCTCGACCGCCGAGAACCCTGTCAGAGCCTCGAACGCCCGATTGACGTAAACCAGCGGGTTATCCGGTAGCGTTGGATCGCTGACGACCATCGGCGTAATGCAGTGATCGAACGCCGCAACGAAGGGGTCATGCTCATTTAGGCGAGACGCAAATGCGTCGACAGCCTCGCGTACGACACCTGAGGCATCGTGCGGTCGAATAGGCGAAGGCGGGAGTGGCTGACGGTCCAAAGCGGGAACGTCCTAGCGGTAAGACGTTGATGGATCAACGTAATCGAAATTATGCATAACTTCTGTCATCTGTCCTCCCACTTCGTGAGGCCGTGGATTGTCGCTTAAACCCGGAAATCAGGGACTGGTCTCGGACCACTCTGCGGCAAACGCGGGCGCTGCAATGAAGCTCGCTGGCTGCGGGGATACGGGCGGCGGATCGCAGACACCCTCTTCAATGTAGCGCATTGCGGACATCAGACCATTCCGGGAGAAGGGCTTGGGTATGACGCCATGGCCACCGGCAAAGTCGGCTGGGATCTTGAGTGGGTTTGCAGTGACGAAGACGACTATCGCGTCCGCCCATCGCTTCCGGATCAGCGCACAGACATCCAGGCCGCTGGTGCCTTTCGCAAGCTGTATGTCGACAAAAGCCAGGTCCGGATGGAGATCGCCTGCCAGGTCTTCAACTTCGTAGAGAGACGCGGCCTCGCCGACGACACGGTGACCGGCGTCTTCGATCATCGCTTCAATATCCATCGCCAAAAGAGCTTCGTCCTCGACGATCAGCACATTCAACGGCGGTTTGGCACGTCCACTCATTAATCGTCCACCGGGAATGAGAGAGATACACGAACACCGGGGGCGGCGTCGGACCATACGACGTCGGCCCTGACTTGCTTGGCGAGGCGGGAAATAAGCATTTTGCCAATGCCGTCCGGCTGAACGTCATTGCTGGCAAGCCCATGCCCATCATCGGTGATTTCGATCAGGGCATTATTGCCTTCTAGGGCGGTGCGGACGGAAATCGTACCCGCTCGCCCGTCGGCAAATGCATGCTTGATGGCGTTGGTCGCTATTTCGTTGAGGATCAACCCAAGCGATGCCGCTCTACTGGACGGCACCTCTATTTGCGAAATGTTCGAAACAAGCTTGATGTCGTTGCGTCGGCTGGCACCAACGACGTCGCTGATTAGATTTTCGGTAAACGCCCCGACATCGAACCGGGTGACGTCGTCCGACTGATAAAGACGGCGATGCACTGTCGCCAGCGCATCAACCCGTTCGAGCATGGTTTCAAGTTTTGATGAAACGGCCGGGTCAGATATGCTCCGCGCCTGCAAACGCAGAAGCGAACCGATCATCGTAAGGTTGTTCTTTACCCGGTGGTCGACTTCGTGAAGCAGCAGAGTTTTCGCATCTAACGCGGCCTCGAGGTCTGACGTGCGCGCCTCGACTTCCTGTTCGACCAATAACTTCTGCTTTGAAATGATAGTCTGGGCTTTGACGCGGTCAGTAACATCAAGCTGGGAGGCGAAGAAGAATACAACCTTACCGGCGTCATTGCGTACAGGGCTCAGATACAACGCGTTCCAGAACGTAGATCCATCCTTTCGATAGTTCAGAAGGTCCACGGCAATGTCGGTCTGGGCGTCGATTGCCCGACGCACTTTAGCCACCTGCTCTCGGTCGGTGTCGGGACCCTGCAGGAAGCGGCAGTTACGGCCAATGATTTCACTTCGGTCATAGCCCGACAGCGTTTGAAAGGCTTCGTTGCAGAAGACGATCGGGTTATCGGTCTGCGCGGGGTCCGTAATGACCATAGGCATTCGGGTAGCCCGAACAGCCGCGGCAAAAGGGTCCGCTCGTCCGTGCTCGTAACCGAGCGCTTCCGTCAGATGCCAATCGTCCCGCTGCTTCATCACGCCTCCGTGGAGCGTGCCGACCAGCCGAACTCCGTGCCGGGACTAAATCGTTTTGATCGGCTTCCGTTCCGCTGAGAGATCGAGTTCGTCTCACTAAGGCATGGCCATTGGGCGGCATGGCTTGCGCGTACAAAGCCTCTTTGAGATTGAAAATCGGCGACCCGTCTTGCAGGCTGGAAGCTGAACGAATGGCAGAAGTAGGGAAAGCGAAAACGGCTCATGAGTGTCCGCTTGTGGGTCTGGCCGGAAGCAGTAGGGCAGGGCGTGTTCGCCCAGTTGTAGCCGTTCGAATGCTCATCGGCCTTGCCTGGTAGGCGACGTTCCGACAGTCTGTCGAATTGAGGGTTTGGTACTGACTAGCCGCCTAGACTGGTCAGACGTACGCCGGCCCAAACTGTGTTAAGGGGGGGCTGCTGATGTGCCGTCGACGCAATGTGATGTTGTGGGCGCTTTCGCTGGTTCTTCCCTTGGCGCTGCCCGCTGCAGCACAGGTGCCGACCCATACTCTGGCTCCTGCTCTCGACGCCGCCGGACGTCGCGCGATTGTAGAAGAGTTCGCTCGCGCGATGCGCGACCATTACATATTCACTGAGCGGGCCGAGCAAGTGGCAAAGAGGACGACCGACGCGCTTGCTTCAGGCAAGTACGACGATGCCAGAACGGCGGGAGAACTCGCGGCCCGGTTGTCCGCTGATGCATCCATCGTGACCCACGACAAGCACCTTAGCGTGTTCTCGATGCAGGAGCCGCGACCGCCGCGAGGCGACGGTCCACCGGCTGAGATGCCCGCCGCGGACGCCGGAGTGACTCGCGCCGACATCCTAGCGGGCGGTGTTGGATATATTGAAGTGATTGGCTTTCCACCAATCAGTTTCTCCAAAAGGGCGGTTGACAAGGCAATGACCTCCCTCTCAGGCAGTCGTGCTCTGATCATCGATGTCCGCCGGAACGGCGGCGGAGACCCGGGGGCCGTTTCATACCTCGTCAGCTTCCTGGTTTCGCCTGGCCGGGCGATCAATGACATCGTCTCACGCGTGGCAAAGACGACTGAAACAACGCGAGAAAGCTACCGATCCGTTCGCACACCGGTGTCCTTCTTCGACATCCCTGTCTACGTTCTCACCAGCAAAACGACCTTCTCTGGCGGTGAGGAGTTCGCCTACGACATCCAAGCGCTCAAGCGAGGAACGGTGATCGGGGAGACAACAGGGGGCGGGGCCAATCCTGTCGGTCCGATCGATATCGGTCACGGTGTTATCGCCATGATTCCCTCTGGCAGAGCGGAAAATCCGGTCACGAAGACCAATTGGGAAGGCGTTGGTGTTCGGCCAGATGTGTCCGTTAATGCGGAGAACGCACTTTCAGCGGCGCTGGCGAAGGCAGGATCAAAGCCAGTCGCCGATATCGCGGCAGCATCTACAAAAAGGGTTTTTAGCCCGCGAACAGCCCAGCTGCCTGGATCAGACGCAGCAATCCGCAGGCTTATCGGCGCGATTGCAAGCGGAGCTACGATCCAAGACTTTGTGACCCCCCAGCTCGCTTCCGAGATCCAGCCGCAGATCACTCAGAACCGGACTGAACTCGCTAGTCTCGGCCGATTACTCGCGGTCGACTTCTGGCGTCCTACCCCGTTTGGTGGCGATGAGTTCAAGCTCACGTTCGCCAATGGACGGCGCAAAACGATAGTGTCGCTAGATGGTCAAGGGAAGATTGCGGGCATGCTCCCATTAGCTCCGTTAAGTCCGGCTGAGTAAGCGCCAGCCCGTCGAACGGCTTAAACTCATTTGCATGAGCAAGGTTTCCGGCAATTCGAGCGTTTCGCCGGTCGTCCCGAAACGACGTCATTGTCGGGAAACTTTTCTTTAGCTGACCCTGGCGACTGCTTTATGAATGAGCGCCTGAAGTTGGGGAGCGGAAAGGCTCTGCTAAGTGTCCGATTATGGGTCTTTTTAACTTTAAACCGAAAGATCGGTGCTATGTTGTAAAAGCTCCTGCTGCTTTCGATCATCAATATCGATGTTGATACCCAGCCACCTGACGATCTGTCCGTCCTTGGCGCGCAACGGGACGGCATGCACACTCATCCAACGGTACTGCCCGTCCTTCCCTCTTAGCCGGTACTCCGCGTCAACCGCTTGCCGATCGTGTACGGTCTCACGCCACTTTTGCATCGTAGCTATTCGGTCGTCGGGATGGATTGCGGTTAGCCAACCATATCCTTTCCAATCGTCATAGCTTTGACCGGTATAGGCTCGCCAGCTGGGGCTGTCGGTCTCAATAAGACCATCCGGCGCACTCTCCCAAGTTGTTGCGGCGATGCCGGTAGCGGCTAATCGTTCATACGCTTCGCCATCACTGAGCATGTCGTGCGCGACCGAATGGCTGTCTGTGCGTCCTTCCGCGACCGAGACGTAATCAATCGCATCACGTTGTTTGGGACT
>NZ_JAXCWK010000008.1:0-47231 GCF_034045155.1 Sphingomonas sp. CFBP9019
CCGCCTGTGGGCGTTCGCAAGCGGTTCTAGTGTTCTCCCTTCTCGTGTGAAAACGGCTTTTGGGAAAGATCTATCGTTCCCAAAAGACCATCGTTTTCGAGGAAGCTTTGTGTCAAAACCGAACGGTTCTGACGCTTGAGATAGGTCGCCGCCTTTCAAGCGCTTACTGGTGTCAGAACCCTCATTCAGAATAGCTCGACAAGGGGTTGCAGTCGGTGGCTTGCTTGGACCAAATCGCTTTTCCGAAAGCGGTCGAGGTAATCTTCGGCGGTGACAGCGGGATTGTGAAACTGACGGCGTTGGTTTCCGATTGCGGTCAGCGCCTTGGCCGTATCGAGGTCGATGACATTAACGATGAAGTCGTCGGGATGCTTCACCTCGATACCGTGGCGGGCGGCTGCTTCGACCGGAAAATCCTTGAGGTTGTACGTGACAATCGCGTCGGCTCTGCCGTGAATCGCTGCGGCAAGAACATGGACGTCCTTGGGATCAGGCAGTGTCAGGGCAGGCATCAGCGGTTCGTAGCCTTCCACCAGCGCCTCTCCGAAGCTGTCCATGTAGGTCCGCTGGCGTTGGAAATGGTCAGCTGCCAGATCGGCAAACCGTCGCCTTAAGCTTTCCTCCCACTCGGCCAGGATGGCCTCGCTCCAGAGCGGCCGGAACAGCCGGCTGGCGGCGAACCACAAAAGCGCACCCCGCACGATGGAGGGGTGCATGACGTTGGCATCGAGCAGGACGGTGTAGCGGCCGACCAGCATCAGGGACGATCGAGAGGCGTGTGATCGTCGAAGAGGCCAGCTTCCTGATCCAGATCCGCCATTTCCTGCAGGGCCTCATGCCGGGCCGCATCCATGCGGCTGCGGTAGGTCAGCACGTCGCGTCCGAGCAGCTTACGATGCGTGCCGACCATCCGGAACGGCAGATCACCGCGTTCTAAGAGCTTAATGAGGTGTGGACGCGACATGTTGAGCAGGTCGGCTGCTTGGCTAGTTGTAAGCTCTGCCTGTACCGGCACGACAGTGACGGCATGACCGTTGCCGATCTCAACTAGCATCTTGACGATGCTGTTGAACACACCAGACGGCAGGCTGATAACGTCCTCACCTGCCCCTTCTACAGTCAGGTGAATAGGGCGGCTGGAATCTACCCTCGACAGTGCACGCGCGGCGTTACCGGCCGCCTCGATCTCGTGTGCAGTAGGCTCGTAGGCCTCGTCGATATTGAAGGCCACGGCGGCCATGTTTCATCTCCCAGGGCGGAAGCCATCTAGTGACTGCGAGTTGTAAACGCAATAAGTGAAACGAGTGTCAACGGGAAGACGTTCCACTGCGGTGATCGTCGAGCATGCTGAGCGGGGTGGGCGTAATCCAGTCGCCTCCCAGCTTGGGGTATGGACCGTAGAACAGATCACCCAGCGCACGCCGATAGTGCGCGTTCATCCAGCGCCGGCGTCGATGCTCCGGGCCATCGTGGAGCATGTGGCAGCGTTGGCAGAGCGCTGCGAGCTGGTGAAGCGCACTGTCGCTCGGATCATGGTTAAGGTGCGCACAGGCCAGGACCACCGGTGTCCACCGGCCTTGTACCAGAATGTTTTCCGTAGGCCGTCGCACGCGCCGGCCCCGGCCATTGCGCCAGCATTGCCGGTTCCGATCCCACCACCGTCCGTCGCCTAGGTGGAAGACCTTCTGCCTGTGGGGACGTCCACAATGCTCGCAGTGTCCCCCCGCCCGCACGAAGCGTACCTGGTGTGATAGCTGCACCCAGTCGATCGGGTACAAGAACACGTGCTCGGGCCGGATAGGCATCAGGCCTTCCCTGCCGAAGTGTCAGGCTGCGCAGTCCACCGCATTATAAAGCCACCGTCGCTGCGGTCAGCGCCCGGTAGAGTGTGGCATGGTGGCATTTGAGCAGCTTGGCGGCTTCGCGCACCGATGTGCCTTCGCTTATCAATCGTTCGCCGAGCGTGATCTGATCGGGGGTGAGCTTTGGCGGACGGCCAAAGCGGACTCCCCTCGCCTTAGCCGCCACTCGTCCGCTGCTGGTGCGCTGGTGGATCAGCTCACGCTCGAACTCAGCGATGCCGGCGAACACGGTCAGCACCATGCGACCAGCTGGCGAGGTCGTGTCGGCCCAGGGCTCGGCCAGCGAGCGCAGGCCGGAACCAGCCTCCTTCAGCTTCTCGGCGATGTCCAGCAGGTCGCGCGTCGAGCGCGCCAGTCGGTCGAGCCGCGTCACTACCACCGTGTCGTCGTCGCGCAGCTGCTCGATCATCTTGGCCAGCTCGGGCCGGTCACGCTTCGCGCCCGAGATCTTCTCCTCGAACGTCCGCTTGCATCCGGCCTCCTTCAACGCGGCGCGTTGCAGCCGGAGATCTTGGTCATCGGTGGACACACGAGCATAGCCAATCAGCATGTTGCAAAATTGTATCGTAATAAAAGTATTTTGCAACCGACTTTTGCGACATCAGCACATGAGAGAACACGAGCTCTAAGGGCTCTGTTGCGAAACTTAGAACATTTGAGACAGTCGACAGTTGCTATCCTGCGGCCCTCACAGCCTCATTCTTCAAGCCTGCCTGTGCGAGCCTCCTTCTTCGACTTGTCCCATTCCTTCTTGATGAGCCGTTGGGCTGCTTTCTCGACCGTATCCGCCTTTTTGAGCCAATCGGGCTTTGGAGTATGCCGCGCACTCACTAGCTCCTCGACTGCGCGGAAGAGCGCGCGATCCAGGGCATGTTTGTCCTCAGTCCCTACGTCGCGGCAGGCCGGGTTTAGGCGGAGTACGATACCAGCGCGCGCGGCATGTACCTTTCGCCAATTCACCGGCTTGGCAGGGCTAACTGCACCACGCCGCACCTCGGCCGTTAACTCTACAACCAGCCCTCGCATTGCTTCTCGCCATACCGCGCGCTCGCTGGTGACGATCTGGACGAAGATGGCCTTGTCTGCGTTCTCCTTCCCGGCCTGCGCGCCAAAACGCGCGCCAAGGTAGGCAAGCACGCCCGCAAAGGCCGTTCCGAAGCCCTGCACCCACGTCCAGCCGCCTGATCCTGACCCCCCTGATATTCCTGTCACGTATGCTCCCTTATGCCGCGAACCTCGGGTGCAGCTTACGACCACCCAACCACGCTGCTACAGGCCACGAAGGCTATCAGTTCACAAGTGAGATTGTTATCTTGCTCACTTGTGTGCTATCCATCATGTTCACACGCGAACACGTGCAGGGGCTACATGAAGACCATATCTATCATCAGCCAGAAGGGCGGAGCGGGTAAGACCACGCTTGCCATCCACCTTGCCGGTGCCGCCACCAGTGCGGGCCTCTCCGCGCTGATCCTCGACGCGGACCCGCAAGCGACCGCTAGCCAATGGAACCACTGGCGAGGCGGCGCGGACCCTGAGGTCGTAGATTGTGCCTCCCCCACCCTCCTTCCGCGCAAGGTGCAGCAAGCAGCCGATCTAGGCGCGGACCTAGTCATTATCGATACGCCCCCACACGCGGACATCATGGCGCGCGAGGCGTGCAAGGCTGCGGACCTGATCCTTATTCCTTGTCGTCCCCAAGCGTTCGACTTGTCAGCCGTTGAAACGACGGCCGAGCTGGTGAAGGCAGCAGGCAAGCCGGCCTTCGTGCTCTTCATGGGCGGTCCTCAGCGCGCGCCAACTACTTACAGAGACGCGCGGGAGCTGATTGAGGGCAGCGAAGGCGTTGAGGGTATGGGTGTGCCGGTCGCGCCCGTCATGCTCACGATGCGCGCGATCTATCACCACAGCACGGCGCAAGGGAAAACCGCGATAGAGGCGGAGCCTGACGGTAAGGCGGCGGAGGAGATCGCCGCGCTATGGACGTGGACAAGCGAACGTGTGAACTTGCCCACAAGTAAGCAGGGCAGAAAGAAGCGAGGCTGACATGAGCAAATTTGGCGCCATGAGGCAGCAGCGTGCAGAACGCGCGAAGGTGGAGCCGAGCGTCTCGACCCCAGCCATTGAGGGCTCGGCGTCGGTGCGATCGGCGGCGCGGCAGGGCAAGAAGGCTGTCAGCGCATACTTTAGTCCGGAAGTTAGCCGAGGCTTAAATGTGCTGGCGGCCGAGAACGGAACTACCCTTCAGGCCTTGATGGGCGAGGCAATCGACCTTCTCATGCGCCAGTACGGCAAGCACCCGTTCGGGGAGCGGTGACGCGCAGCTTTGAAGAGGGGTCTGCACATAGAACGGACCCAGATGTACGCTAACGCGATCGGGTGTCAGCAAACCCCCAGATTCGGGTTTCCGTACAGCTGACCAAAGCGACAGGGTTTGTCGCACACTCTGCCATCCTGTTGGCGCCACGACCCAAGGCCGGAGCGCACCCTGTCCGAAAGCATGTGTTTTCCGACAGTCTCAAAACGCTGCGGCAGCCTATACCAGCGTCATGACCAAGATACCGGATACGGACAAGAGATCGCAGGTTTCACCGGAATCCTCATTTTTGCACCTGAACGACGGCGCCCGGCATCATCGGGTCGCCCGGAGCAATGACGAGGTAACGGCGCATGTCGCCTTTTGCGTCGCTGACGATCTGGCGGAGCGGTCCGAGCGTGTTGACTATCGCGCCGCCCGCCGGATTGGTCATGAACTTCGCCAGAGGCTGGATCACGCCGCTGCCATCAGCGCGGGAGGATAGCCCAAGGACATAGGGCATCTTTGGACTGAGGCCCGCAACCGCCGCCTGCAAAATCTGGACTTGGCCCTGATCGAACAGCGTGACCTGGCTGCGCCCAGTCCCGGAAAGAGTCAGCTGGATCTTCATGCCGGCCTGGGCGAGCGGCATCAGGTTTGCACGGCCATCGCCTACCGGCACCGCGCCGGGAACGTAGGCCACGCCTTGGGGCCCCTGACCGATCGGAATCGTCGCGATAACGGTGTTGCTGGCGGTATCGATCGCCGCGACTGCGTCGGCGTTCTCCAGCCCGACATACATCCGCGTACCGTCGCCCGACGGCCAAAGGCCGTGCGGGAGCGCGCCGACCGGGATGTTCGCGACCTGCGCGAAGTCGGTGGTGCGGAACACCTTGACGACGTTCTCGGTGCCGACCGTCACATAGGCGAACTGGCCAGCCTTGGTGCGGGCGATGTTGACGTGGTTGGTGATCGCGCCTGTGTCGAACGTCTTGAGCACTGCGAAGGGTGGCTTGGCGTCGAACACCATGACTTTGCCGACGTCTTTCAGCGTCAACCAGACCTGCTTGCCGTCGGGCGTCGCGGCGATGTCGGGGCAGAACGGGCTCGCCTGCTTGACGCGACCGACGATCTTCTTCGAGGCGGTGTCGATCACAACGGTCTCGGGAGAAAAGCTCGAACAGACGTAACCGTATTTCCCGTTCGGCGAGAAGATCGTCATGCCGGGGCCATTAGGAACGGGGATGCGCGTAGTCGGCGCGAAGGTCTTGCCGTCGAGCACCTGGATATAATCCTCGCCGCGCACCGCGACCCAGACTTCGCGACCGTCGGGGCGGAAGAACGCTTCGTGCGGCGATCGGCCCACATAGGTCGTATGCTTCACGGCATTGGTCGCAGTGTCGATGAACGTCACCGAGTTCGAGCCGATCGAGATCGCCGCCAGCGTCTTGCGATCAGGCGAGAAGCCCATGCCGTGGACGAGCAGCTGTCCCTTGTAGAGCGGGCTGAGGTTCGCGGGGGTCTGGTCGCCGAGTTTTATCACGCCGAGCAGCGTGTTGGTCGACGGATCGATCACCGACACGGTGTTGGAGAACTGGTCCGAGGTGTAGAACCGGTCCTGCGCGCTGACGGGGACGTCGGGGGTCGCGTTCGGCACTTGCTGGGCAAACGCAGGGCCCGAGAAACACAAGGCGGCGCAGGCGGTTAGGGTGAAACGCTTCATGGACGGTCTCCGTGATGGGGGTGACCGGTCGCGGTCGGTTCGGTGTGAGGCAGCAACGCGCCGCCTTCGGATAGGATGCCCTGCATCACCGCGATTTCCTGACGCTGTTCGACGATGATTCCCTGGGCGAGCCGGCGCAGGCGTTCATCCTTGCCGAACCGCAGTTCGACTTCGGCCATGTCGATCGCACCCTGATGATGCGGGATCATCATTCTTGCGAAGTCGCGATCGGGATCGCTTGAATAACCGGTCATCATCGCGCCGTGCATCCGCGCCATCGCCGCATCCATTGCGGACGCGAAACCGTCCGTTTGCGCTAACGCACCCGTCGATACGGACACGGCTATCGCCGTTAGCAAGGCCGTGCGAGATTTCATCGTCATGCCTTTAGTATTCCCATTTATGACACGCGAGCGATGAATGCCGAGCGTGACAGCGTAAATGATCGCGGCGCAGCCATCGATCCAACGCATAAGCATGGTTGTTCTGATCATCTAAAAAGAACGGTAGACAATCTATGATCGCGTTTTCGTATTGAAACCATCGTTACCATGCGTTGGACGCAGGGGAGATATCGGTCGATCTAGCGGCATCGGACTGGCACGATCACCCGCCGGATCCGCGATAAGGATCAAACGATGAAAGCTGCGATCGTTCTGGTTGCCGCGATGTTGGCCTCCGTAGCCCCAGTCCCGGCGATCGCTCAGGCCTATTGGGCTGCACCTGCGGCGGACGACTTTCCCTGCGATATCAAGGCGGTTCAGGCACCGTGGTCGAAGGCTGATATCGACCTTAGTCATCATGACCGGATCTATGTGTCTGACCCGACATCGACAAAGATCGTTGTCATCGATCCTGCAGCGGGCAACGAACTGGGACGCATCGACCTCACCAAAAGCGCGATAGCTGAGCCCAGCTTTTCCAGCCCCAAAGTCCAGCACCTGGCTGCAACGCGTGACGGGCGGACCCTGGCGGTATCGGCATTAGCGCAGCACAGTGTGACGCTCGTAGATCTGGCCACGAACACGGAACGAGGCCGGACCGTGTTCCAGACGTCGCCTACCGCCGTCGCGTTTACGCCCAATGGGCACGAACTCTGGGTTTCGCTCGGCGATGAACATGCCATCGCAGTCGTGGATCCTAAGACCGCGCGGGAGATCACCCGCGTACCAGCAAGTGGCGGAGCGGGCGCGACCATCCTGTCGCCAAACGGACGCTATGCCTTTGTATCGCTTACTGAAAGGCCGTCCATCCTGGTTGTCGACGTCGAGCATCGGCGCGTCGTCGGACACGTTGCCAGCAACGGTGCAGGTGAGGGAGCAATCGCGGTCTCGCCAGATGGCAAACAGATTTGGGCAACACGCCGCGAGAGCGGCACGACCACGGTTTTTGCTGCCAAACCGCCGTTTGCGGTACGCGAAGTGATAAACACTGGTCCAGCAACGGGCGCGGTCAACTTCGCCCAGCGCGCGGACGATTCCTTTGCCTATGTCAGCATTGGCGGCGATCAACCTGCAATCAAGGTCTATAGAACCGACAGCCTGGAGGCTGTGGCAACCGTCCCGCTACAAGCGGCTCCAAGTGCGGTTTGGCCGTCGGGCGATGGTACGAGAATCTATGCCAGCCTGGCCGGAACCAACAAGGTCGCTGGGATCGACACGCTGACGTACACCACCGTGTCGACAATCCCTATCAGTACGGATGCGCAAAGCCTGATCTACGTTCCTGGTGCCGTGCGATCAGGAAAAGGTCTCGCCAATCTGGTGCCATCCGGGCGCGATGCGGCGCTTGCCGTGGCGGCGCGTTGATCGGTCTTACACCGTCTGTAATTTCCCAAGGAAAGCCCTTTCTAAAATGACCAAGCCCCCCGTCAGGATCGCGATCAGCGGTGCCGCAGGACAAATTTGCTATTCGCTGCTCTTCCGGGTTGCGCAGGGTGACGTGTTCGGACCGGACCAGCCCGTTATCCTTCAACTGCTCGACGTGCCGCAGGCTATGGACGCCGTACGCGGCGTGGTCATGGAACTGGAGGATTGCGCGTTCCCGCTACTGGCAGGTGTGATCATTACTGATGATCCGATGGTGGCTTTCAAGGACATCGATGCGGCCATGCTGGTTGGGTCTCGTCCCCGCTCAAAGGGCATGGAGCGCCGTGATTTGCTCGCTGCCAACGCAGCGATCTTCAAGACGCAGGGCGCAGCATTGGACGCAGTGGCCAAACGTGACGCCAAGATCCTGGTCGTCGGCAATCCCGCCAACACAAATGCCTGGATTCTTGCGCAAAGCGCACCGGGTTTTCCTGCCGAAAACATCACGTCGATGATCCGCCTCGATCACAACCGCGCGCAGGGACAGCTTGCGGCCAAGGCGGGTGTAGGTGTCGATGCGATTACAAAGCTCGTCGTCTGGGGAAACCATTCGCCGACGATGTTTGCCGACTGGGGGAATGCCGAACTCGATGGCCAAAAGCTTGCCGACCGTATCGGAAACGAGGCCTGGTACCGCGAAACCCTGATCCCCACCGTTGCGCAGCGCGGAACCGCGATCATCGAAGCACGGGGTGCGTCCTCGGCCGCGTCGGCCGCAAATGCAGCGATCGACCATCTGCGCGACTGGGTGCACGGCGCAGGCGATAATTGGGTGTCGATGGGCGTGGTGTCAGATGGCTCCTACGGTATCCCGCAAGGACTGGTGTGCGGCGTGCCGGTGCACTGCATGAGCGGTGGGTATGCGCGTATCGAAGGCCTGACCCTCGATCCGTTCCAGCGATCGATGCTCGATCGCACGATTGCCGAACTGGTCGATGAACGTGAGGCGGTTATCGACATTCTGAAATGACCAATCGGTATATCTGATTGGAATGACCGTAATCTTTGCTTGGTACGATTGATCTCCTTTCCCTATCATTGGGGCAAGGAGATCGGGCATGACCCTCGAACAACTCAGGATTTTCGTCGGTGTCGCAGAGCGCGAGCACATGACGCGCGCTGCCGAAGCGCTCAATGTGACGCAGTCGGCCGCAAGCGCTGCCATCGCCGCGCTAGAAGCTCGGCACGGCGTGCCGCTGTTCCACCGGGTCGGCCGCGGGATCGAACTGTCCGAAGCGGGCCGCATGTTTCTGATCGACGCGCGCGCCGTCCTTGGCCGTGCGGCGAGCGCGGAACTTGCACTGGCCGAATATGCCGGGCTGGAGCGCGGCACACTGCGGCTGGTCGCAAGCCAGACGATCGCGGGCTATTGGCTGCCCCGCCAGCTAGCGGCGTTCCATGCGCGCTACCCCGCGATCACGATCGAACTGGCGATCGACAACACGGAAGGGGCCGCGGCGCGCGTGCTCGACGGCGCAGTCGAGCTCGGCTTCGTCGAAGGTGTGATCGACGAGCCCGCGCTCGCGCATTGGACGGTCGCGAACGACCGCATGGTGCTGGTTAGCAACCGCGCTGCCGACACGATCGACGAGGACTGGATCCGCGCCGCGCGCTGGATTATCCGCGAGCAGGGATCGGGCACGCGCTCGTCGTTCGAGGAGGTGTTGCGCCAGCGCGGCGTCGATCCGTCGGACCTCACCACCGCGCTGACCCTGCCGTCGAACGAGGCGGTCCGCAGCGCGGTCGAGGCTGGCGCAGGCGTCGCGGTCCTGTCGCAGCATGTCGTCGCACCTGCAATCGCGGCCGGAACGTTGCACGATCTGCCGCTCGGTCTGCCGCGGCGTCCGTTCTACGCGCTGAGGCACAAAGAGCGCTATCGTACCCGGGCGGCCGATGCGCTGACCGATCTCATCAAGGAGACTGGCAAGTGACCGCCGATTTGAAACCCGTTCTCGATGGCCTGAAGCCGCTCAGCCGGCTCGACTCTCCACGCGAGATGATCCGGCAGTTCACCCCCAACTGGTTCGCCGCGACGATGGGCACCGGCATCCTCGCGCTGGCCTTGCCGCAGGTTCCGGGGGTCGGCGCATCGCTGCACCCGGTCGGCGAGGCACTGTGGTATTTCAACATCGCGCTCTTCACGCTGTTCGCCGGGCTCTACACCGCGCGCTGGACCATGTTCGGGCACGAGGCGCGGCGGATCTTCGGGCACAACACCGTATCGATGTTCATCGGTACGATCCCGATGGGCCTCGCGACGATCATCAACGGGTTCCTGGCGTTCGGCCTGCCGCGGTTCGGCGCCGGCGTGATCCCGATCGCCGAGACATTGTGGTGGATCGACGTCGCGATGTCGCTCGCCTGCGGTGTAGCGATCCCCTACCTCATGTTTACCCGGCACGAACATTCGCTCGACGGCATGACCGCGGTGTGGCTCCTGCCAGTGGTCGCGGCCGAGGTCGCAGGCGCGAGCGGAGGCCTGCTCGCACCGCATCTGGCCGACGCCCATCATCAGTTCGTGGTGCTGGCGACCTCCTATGTCCTGTGGGCCTATTCGGTGCCGGTCGCGTTCGGCATTCTCGCGATCCTGATCCTGCGGATGGCTCTCCACAAGCTGCCGCACGAGAGCATGGCCGCCTCGAGCTGGCTCGCGCTCGGTCCGATCGGCACCGGTGCGCTCGGGATGCTGGTGCTCGGTAGCGACGCGCCCGCGATCCTCGCCGCCAACGGCCTCGGCCAGATCGGCGCAGTGGCGCAAGGAATCGGCACGATCGCCGGGCTGTTGCTCTGGGGCTTCGGCCTGTGGTGGCTGGCGCTCGCGACGCTGATCACGATCCGCTACTGGCGCGCGGGCATTCCGTTCAACCTTGGGTGGTGGGGCTATACCTTCCCGCTCGGCGTCTACACGGTCGCGACCTTCAAGCTCAGCACGACGCTCCAGCTCGGCTTTTTCGGGATCGTCGGCACCGTCCTCACGATCGCACTCGCCGCGATGTGGCTGCTGGTCGGCGCCAAGACGGTCGCAGGCGGCTGGCGCGGAAACCTGTTCGTGTCGCCCTGCATCGCCCAAGCCAATTAAAGGGCCGAACTGATCGTCCTGCCGGATCGAACCGGCGCATCCGATCGACCCGTACCGGGCAGACCGGCGGACAGGTCGCGCATACAGATCATGACAGAAACGGGAGAATGTTGGTGGACAGCCTGGATATGAAACTGGCGCAGGAGACGAACCGCCGTCGCTTTCTCGCAGAGGCTGCGATCGGCAGCGGCGCGCTGATCGCCGCACCCGCGCTGGCGCAGAGCATGGTCGACCTGCATCTGCCGGGTGGCCCATCGGAACGGCCGATGACCAGTGCGTTCCCCGGCAAGGGCAGCATGATCCTCCAGCGGATCCACCCGCCGCTGCTGGAAACGCCGATGAGCGTGTTCAATGGCGACGTCTTTACGCCGAACGACCAGTTCTTCGTCCGCTGGCACTGGGCCGACATTCCGACCGCGATCGATGTCGAGGCATTCCGGATCAAGGTGCACGGCGCGGTCACGCGGCCGCTGTCGATCTCGCTCGCGCAACTGCTGAAGTTGCCGCGCGTCGAGCTGGCGGCGATCAACCAATGCTCGGGCAATTCGCGTGCGCTGTTCCAGCCGCCCGTCGCGGGCGCGCAGTGGCGCCACGGGGCGATGGGCAACGCCAAATGGCTAGGCGTGCGGCTGCGCGATGTGCTCGACATCGCCGGCGTGAAGCCGGGCGCGGTCGCGGTACGGTTCGGTGCGCTCGACCAGCCGGTGGTTGCGGGCGCACCGGATTTCGCCAAGTCGCTGTCGATCGACCACGCACGCGACGGCGAAGTGATGCTCGCCTTCGGGATGAACGGTGAACAGATGCCGCTCCTCAACGGCTTCCCGGTCCGGCTGATCGTACCCGGCTGGTATTCGACCTATTGGGTCAAGATGCTGAACGACATCGAGGTGCTTGCCGCGCCCGACGACGGTTACTGGATGGCTAAGGCGTACAAGATCCCTGACACTCCAGGCGCGAACGTGCGGCCTGGCCAGAAGGATTTCCCGGCCGTCCCGATCAACAAGATGATCCCGCGCAGTTGGGTCACGAGCCTCGACGAAGGGCAGGCGATCGCGTTCGACCGGTCGATCCCGCTGGGCGGCATTGCGATGGGCGGCGATTGCGGCGTCGCCAAGGTCGATGTGTCGACCGACAACGGCAAGACCTGGTACAAGACGACGCTCGGCCCCGATCACGGCAAATACAGTTTCCGCCGCTGGGACGCGCAGGTGCCGCTCACGCATGCGGGTCCGACCAGACTGATGTCGCGCTGCTGGAACACCGCCGGCATCGCGCAGCCGATGACGCCGATCTGGAACCCGGGCGGGTTCATGCGCGGCAACATCGAAACCACCAACATCGTCGTCGGCTGAGGAGCGCTCCCCCATGAAAACGCCTTCCATCGGCACGCTGTCGTTCGGGTTCGTCGGCGCGACCGTCGTTCTTCTACTCGCGATCGGTGCCCCGAACAGCCGCATCGCCCCGCCGCCTGCCGCCCCGACCGCACCACCGCCGCCAAGCGTTTCGGCGCGCGGCTTCTCGCTGGCGTCCACCTCGGTCGATCTCCCGACCGACGAAGGGCAATATCCCGCCGGCCCGCATGCCGACGTCATCAACGCCAACTGCACCTCGTGTCATTCGGCGAGCATGGCGCTGAACCAGCCGCCACTCTCCTCCGATCAGTGGACCGCGGAGGTCACCAAGATGCGCGAGGTCTACAAGGCTCCTGTTGCACAGGCTGACGTGCCGGCGATCGTCGCTTATCTGACCGCCATGAGCGCAAAGCAGCCGGGCGCCGCGAAGGGCAAGGCGCAAGACCCCGATCCGAAGGCTGCGCCCGACGTATCGGGGGGATCAGGCTAAGCACATCACTCACGACACGCGGTTCTGCGCGCGAAGTGCTGTGCGGCGTGTACGTGTCTCGCGCAGTGTTGCATTGGGCGCGAGGCCGTTCGCGGGCACCTTGGGTATCGCAACGCGCTGCGACAGGTAGATGCCATTGTGGCCCGAGCAGAGATAGGCCACGAAACAGGCGACGGCGATCGGCACCGCATAGCTGGCGCCAAACAGTTCAATCCCCATGAAGGTGCAGGCGAGCGGGGTATTGGCAGCCCCGGCAAAGACCGCAACAAAGCCGATCGCGGCGAACAGGCCCGTCGGTACGTCCAAGAAAGGCGCCAGCGCGTTACCGAGCGCCGCGCCGATGAAGAACAACGGCGTGACTTCACCGCCTTTGAAACCCGCACCGAGCGTGACGACAGTAAACAGCAGCTTGATCGCCCAACTCCACGGATGCGTGTCTGGTCCGAAGAAGCTGGCGATGGTAAGGCTCTCGGGCCTCGCTGCCAGGACACCCAGGCCTAGATAGTCGCGCGTGCCGAACAGGAAGACGAGCGCGATAACGACGACCCCGCCGATCACTGGACGTAGCGGACCATAGGGGACGATCCGCTTCAGACATCCCCCGACCACGTGGTTGGCTTCGGCGAAGGCCAAACCGACCAATCCGAATATGATCCCCGCAATACCCGCCTTCGTCACGAGCAGCGCATCGACCGGTATCAACGCACCGATCGGGTAGACACCGTGATGGATACCCCAGGCGAGGCACGTCCAATCGCCGACTAGCGCTGCAACGAGGCAAGGCACTAGCGCGGAATATTCAACGCGGCCGATCGCCAGCACTTCGAGCGCGAAGACCGCGCCTGCGATCGGCGTGCCGAAGACCGCGCCGAACCCGGCTGCGATACCCGTCATCAACAGGATGCGCGTGCCGCCCGCATCGAGGCGGAGCGCGCGGCCGAAACCGCTGGCAAGGCTTCCACCCAATTGGACGGCGGTGCCCTCACGTCCGGCCGAGCCACCGAAAAGATGCGTCACCACTGTGCCGAAGAAGATGAGCGGCGCCATCCGCAGAGGCACCCCGCCGCCAGGCTCGTGGATCTGCTCGACGATCAGATTGTTGCCGCCTTCCACTGTGCGCCCGGTGACATGGTAGAGGAATCCGACAACGAACCCGCCCACCGGTAGCAGATAGAGCAGCCAAGGCGATGCAAACCGCAGTCGCGTAACGGTATCGAGACTCAGCAGGAACGCCGCACATAGCGTCCCGACGAGTGCCGCCATGGGCAGCAAGATCAGCGCCCAGCGCAGGACAGAGATCGCATGGTCGTGACGATCGCGCATGAATGCCGCGACATTCAGCGTGCCGACGAGATTGCGAAAGGTAGCGCGCACAATTCCTCCTTGCTGCCTGAAGGCGCCAAGTAGGAATCATCAGCTCTTATCAGAGCGGTTCGGCCAAATTGCCCGGCAGAAATCCATTGCCAAAGTCGATCTATGAGACGTTTGCCCCAACCGTCAATGGGCATGTTGGTCGGGCAAATGCTCGGACCGGGCAGTCGGCAGCGTCTATCTAAGCCCGTTATTATGTACCGACCCCGGGTACGCTGCATGCGGGACCGATCGGCTTTGGCCCACGTCGTTTTTGGGCTTCGTCACAAGGGGGTGATACCGCACGAAAGCCGCGGATGCGCTGCGGGGTCTGATCGGCTCGCAGCAAACCTAGGGATGGCTGCTACGAGCGTGCCGTCCAGATGCCGACGAGCGCGGCCAGTGACACGAGCATGAGAAACCCGTTCATCACTAGGAGCAACGTCGCTGGCAGGCGCTTGATGTCCGGTCGTGGCGGCGGGGCGCCTGCGCCCATCTCTCGCCACACCGCAGCGGCGAAGCAAAAGGCGCTGAACAAGATCAGCATGGTCCCGGTCGCCGTCGCCAGCCACGGGAACACGACGTCCTTGAGCAGCGCGCGCGCGCCGATACCGGAAGCGAGCGCCGCCAGTCCGGTACGTACCCAGGCAGCATAGGTGCGTTCGCCGGCGAGGATTGTGCGGTCCGCGGCAAGCTCTGTGCGACGGTCGGCGCTGTCCACCTGCTGGACTGCGCTGTCCTTCAGCTTGCTCGCGCTCTCCGCCAGCTTCGCATGGGCCCGATCGGCGTCGTGCGGCGCGTCCATCAGCCAGCGGTAACGGCGATGCGATGCCAGGCAGTCGAGAGATAGCCGGCGAAGTTCCAGATCGCCTCGGGCCGTTCGGGCTGCATCTGCCCGGCACCGTCAACGGCGCGCACGATCAGGACGTGGAGTCCGGGAGACAGATCGACCGTGACGTGCCACTGCGTCCAGCTCCAAGGCGCATCGGGTTTTGCAGTCAGTTCCGCCTGCAGCCAGTCGGTGCCGCCATTGACGGAGACCTCGACGCGCGAGACCGCTCGGCCGAAGGCGACCGCATAACCCGCGATTTCGCACGCGCCGGCGCTGACATGCGCGCCGTCCACCGGCGCGCAGATCGCAGCATTGAGCGGCATCTCCTCGATAGTCAGACCCCGATCCCAGTCCGCGTCCTCCTTCGCTACCGATGCCGGAAAGAGCTTGTAGTCCTTGGCCTGGATCGGCGCATCGGACGGGCGATCGCGCACCTCGATGCGCGTCAGCCACTTGGCGCTACGAACGCCCGCATAACCCGGCACGACGAGCCGCAGCGGTGCGCCATGTTCGGGGGCCAGCGCCTCGCCATTCATGGCCCAGACGATCAGCACGTCGGGCTCTAGCGCCTTGGCGATCGAGATCGAGGCACCGAACGGTGCCGTCTCACCATCGACATCCACGTTGTCGGCCCCCGTAGTGCCGACGAACGACGCGCCGTCCTGGATGCCGGCTGCGGCGAGCACGTCGCACAGTGCGACGCCGGTCCACGCCGCATTGCCAATCGCGCCCACGTCCCAGGGATCGCCCGAAGTCTTTTCCACGTCTTGAAGATGTGCCCGACGATTGCCGGCGCACTGCATGGTCGCGGTCACTGTCCGGGTCGCAAATGCCGTTTGAAGTTCGGCAACCGTGTAGGAGCGCGGGCGGTCGACTAAGCCGTCCAGCGCTATACGATGATCGTCGGCCAGCTCCGGCGTTGGTCCGTGACTGCGGATGTAGAAGTTCGCCTGCGGCGTCAGGAAGGACGTGATCAGTTTATCCGGGGGCGTTTCCGCATTGAGCGGCTCCGGACAGCGGAGGATCAGATTCTGTTCGGCGCGATCGGATGCGGTCATGCAAGCGGCCTACCATGATGAAATCAGTAGCGAAATCGATCGTTTTGCTGGGCGATGTCACCCAGACTCTTTCGATAGCCTATCCCTTTCTAGACGGCGGTGGAGCGATCACCATGCCGTCGCGCGAAAGGCGCCGAGCGCCAGACAGCCTTTCCCGTAGATCGTCGCGATGTGACTGGACTTGCTACGACGGCTTTGTCCCAAAAGTCGTCGCTAGGTACTAGGGATGACGGAAAACCCTGTCGCCATCGCAGATGCGCGACAAACGGGTGATTTGCGCCGCCTGAACCCGGATGAGGGCGCTTAACGTATATCTGGGTCCGTTCTATGTACCGACCCCGAAGAGGGGGCGATCCGAATGATCCGTCCCGAGTGGAACATGCAAGGGCTGGGTGAATGCCCGGCATCTGTAACGGGCACCCCGGAATCCGCCAGCCCACTTGTTGGCATGTGAACATGATAGCACGAGAACACGAGAACACGATGGAACGTGAACACGTGTCTGGCATGTAGAGGTTGGTAGCAAAGCCTATCGGTGAGTTTTGGGGTAGCGGCTCACCTTTGGGCCGACGCGCTGAAATCTACCAGCACGGGCAGTTCGGGAATTCCGCCGCGCAGCTTTGCCCGTCGTACAATGCTGTGCTGGTCGATCAGGTTCTGTGCGTCGCGCTTGCCGCTGGACGTTTTTGGGAACCAGTGGAGTGCCACCCGTTCGACCTTGCGCCCGTTCTTGATCGGCGTGAAATCGACATAGAAGGGGCAAAGCTTGTTAATTTCCTCGACAGCCACCTTCAGACAATATTTGTTCATATCAGCGAAGCGTTCGAGTTTACCTTCAGGCACGTTAAGCAGGCCGCGCAGCTCTTCGATCGTAAACTCCTCTTTCTGTTTGTATTCGAGACCAATGCGCCGCTCGATCATTTCATAGAGACAAAGTGCGTATTTTGACTCGAAGCAATACATTACCTGCGTCTTGAGACGGGCATAAACCTGACTGTTCCGCAGTATCTCGATTAGCTCTTCTGGGATACGATAGTGAAGGAAGCCGTCTTTTTCGAGGCTTTCATCACTTGGGCCGAGCAGCTGGACACGGCGCTTGTAGCTCTTGCCATCCTTGCGGATCGTGACGATCGCGATGGTGCCCATGAGGCGCAGCAGTGAACTCTCTATGCGCTCGTTGCCTTGGTGCGTCCCTTTCAGTCCGGATTTCGCAATGCGATGGATGATCGGCTCGCCAATGCGTTCCCAGGCATTGGCGATCAGCAGGTTGTAGATACGGCGATCCGCGAGGGTGAGGGGGCTTAGCTCTACAATATCGACCAACTCGCCGGGCTTGACGATTTCACCGTAGTTGGCGGGATCAAAAGGATTTCCACGTCCCTTCTGGGCCAGCGTGCGGAATGTCATATCGACCACGGCAGGTTGCGACATAGGCTTGACCAACGGTGAGCTAGAGGAACTTACCAACTCACCCTAATCACGAAAAGTGAGCTAGGCAAATGTTTCAGCTCCCCCGTGGAGCAGAGAGGCGGATACCCCAAAACTCACCGATCCTTTTAACCCAACCATTGGGGTACCCCAACACTCACTGGACCCTGCCCGAACACTCACTTTTACCGACCCCAAAGCTCACCGCATGCTACCCCGAAACTCACGCGAATCGACCCCAACGCTCACTATTGGAGGCATTTTTCGGCAGAAATACGGACCTTTCAGGGCTCTGAATCTTGAATCAGAAGAATTAGAGAATCTGAACGGCGAAAGGTGAGCTTTGGGGTGGCGAGCCTGTGGATAACCACCGTCAGAATAGGCAAATGGAATCGGCCTAATGGCCGATGCACTATTCGTCTGGTGCCAGCTGCGCTGTCACCAGAGCGGCGCAAACGCCGCGTGCTTAGCGGAAAAAGAAGAAAGGCAAGCTGGCGACCAGATACTACGCCAGAGCCGACCAAGAGCGCCATGAGGGCAGGGAAGAGGGCTTTGCCACGATCCGCACCCTTGCAGCACCGAACCTCGCTGTTGGTGCTTAAATCAGCTCCTTCGCGATCGGTTTCGTAGATCGTCAATCCGATCACCAGCTCCGTCACCTTCGGAAGGTGAGGCGCTACCCCAAAACTCACCTTTCGCACATCGTCACGCAGGATCGAACAGGCCAGTGAACTCGCGTTGATCGTAGTAGCGGATTTTCTCGACCGCGAGCGGGTTTTCGCCCTGGCGGAGCAGCAGAAGCTGATCGGGCCGCATTCGCATGATTTCGTCCGGTGTGGCGAGCCGGCGAGCGGAGACGTGCCCGCTGACACTCTCCGAGGGACCAGCGCGGTTTTCGCCCCAGCCGGTGCCGCGCGACGTGCTGACGGTATCATATTCGATCGTGGTGTCGCCGATCGTGCGCGAGAGCATGTCGGCGGTGGCATGATCGTTGACCCCGAACGTCTGGATCACGCCGGCGTTGGACATGAAGGTGCCGGCGCGCTCGCCATAGGTGGCCTTAAGCTGGTGCATGTCCTGGAGGATCGGCCAGAGCTGGAGGCCATAGCCCGCCATCAGGCCCATCGCGCGTTCAACCGGTTCGAGACGGCCGAGCGCGGCGAACTCGTCCAGCAGGAACAGCACGGGCCGGGCAGGACGGGCGGTGGACCGCGCCATGTCGGTGACGGCCTGGCTCACCAGCAGCCGCAGCCAGCGCGCATAGGTGTCGAGCCGATCGGGCGGCAGGCACAGGAACACGGTGGCGGTCGTGTCCTTCAGCCCCGCGAAGGTGAAATCCGACGCGGCGGTGCTGGCGACGATGCGAGGGCTGTCGAGAAAGTGGGTATGGCGCTGTGCCGAGGACAGCACGCCAGCGGCTTCGCGATCGGACTTGCCGAGCTGGCGGTTGGCCGCGCGCGCTATCAGGCCACCGGCCCCGGCGCTGTCCTGCATATCGGCCAGCAACGCGGCGAAGCCAGCAGGGGCGAGCGTCAGCTTGTCGCGTATCGTTGCCAGCACGCGGCGATCGGCGGGTTCGTGGACGACGGTGTGCAGAATCAGCCCGGCGATCAGCGCCTTGGCTTCCTCGTTCCAGTGCGCTTCGCCCGATTGTCCCGGCGCGTCATGCACCAGCGCGTCGGCGAGGGTGTTGGCATCTTCCGCGAGATCGAGGCTGGCGGGATCGAGCCGGTCGAGCGGATTGTAGCGGGCAGGCGGCTGACCCGACACGCCGAACGGATCGAGGCACCAGACCTTGCCCTTGGCGGCACGCGCACGGGCGGTGACGCGAGCGTTCTCGCCCTTGGGGTCGATGCAGATCACCGAGCGATCGAGCAGCAGCAGGTTGGGGATAATCGTACCGACACCCTTACCTGAGCGGGTGGGTGCCATCGTCAGCAAATGCGCCGCGCCGTCGTAGTGCAGCAGCTTCCCCGACCTCGCCGAGCGGCCGATCAGAAGATC
Source organism: Sphingomonas sp. CFBP9019 (assembly GCF_034045155.1). Taxonomy (NCBI): domain Bacteria; kingdom Pseudomonadati; phylum Pseudomonadota; class Alphaproteobacteria; order Sphingomonadales; family Sphingomonadaceae; genus Sphingomonas; species Sphingomonas sp. CFBP9019. The sequence goes on from NZ_JAXCWK010000008.1 coordinate 19,343, forward strand.
CCCGTTCGCTTCCAGCTTCCGCACGTCAGCACGGTCGCCAAAACGGGCGGAGCCGAGCAGATCATTGCGCTGGTTGGCGGCACGCCGGTTGAAGCGCCACGCCAGGAACAGGATCGCGCCGGCCAGCAGGAACGGAATGTCGGTCGCTATCTCGCCATAACCGAAGATGCTCTTGAGCCAGGCATTGCTCGCCATCAGCACCACAAAGGCGACGAAGACGGCGAGAAGCGGGCTGATCCGTCGCCTGGGCATCAGTGCGCCGCCATCGGCGTGATCGGCAGAGACCGATCGGCGTCGGGATGATCGAGCAGCCGAAGCAGGATTTGCGAGACGAGGGGAGGGGGTACACCCTCATCCAGCATCATTGTGAAAAACGCATCGTCGTTAGGCGTCGGGATCATGTCCTCGATGACCAGGTTGGCGCGCGAGTCCGCCATGTCCTCATGCCACATCGCGATTTCCGCCGGCGTGCCGCGCACGAAATTCATCGCGCGGACTTGGGCACGGATCGTCTCGATATCGAAATCGCTCATTGCGCTTCGCTCCCTTCCGCTTCCGCGTCGAACGCCCGCTTGCCGCGCCGCTTCCATAGCGCCAGCACGTCGCCAGCATCGTCGCCGCGACCACGCCCGGCGAGATCGAGCAGCGCGCCGTAGAGCGTGGCGCGATCGTCGTCGGTCAGCTCGACCAGCCCGGCTTTCTGGACCAGCCCGCCCAGTTCAATCAGATGGCGTGTTCGTTCGCGACGTTGCACGACCCAGCCCCTGCTATCCGTTCGCCGTTCCGCCGCTTCCGCCCGCAGCGTCGCCGCCTGGTTCAGTCGCAGTGCCCGATCCGTCGATTGCAGCAGCGCCGCCACCTTTGCGCCCACGTCGTTGAAAGAAGGCCGCGCCCTTCGCGCGCCATGCCTCCTTCGCGCCCGCATCCTTTGATCCGATCGCATCGAGCAGCACCCCGGCGAGGGTTTCCGGATCAAGCGCATCGGCCCCGGTCGCAACGACGAGCTGGCCAAGCTGTTCGACCCGCTTTGCCTTGAGCGCGCGGGCCTTGTCACCCAGTGCCTTCAGCTCGGCATCGTAATCGCGAACCTTCCGCATCGCCTTTACCCTTCCGCGTATCGCTCATCAACATCTTAGCGCGCCGAGCATATGGGTAAAGCCAGAACGAGCAGAACGCAGCACCAAGTCAATCAGGAGGAGCGAAGCGGAGGATGAGTGCGCGCTTATACGTCGTTGCCGACGTGCGCTCAGAAGTGCAATAAGCAGGGCGTCATGGCGATCTACCATTTCTCCGCCAAGGTTGTGAGCCGCGCGAACGGATCGAGCGCCGTCGCGAGCGCCGCCTATCGCTCCGCATCCGAGCTGCACGACGATCGGTTGAACCGGAATCACGACTTCAGCAACAAGGCAGGCGTGATCCACTCCGAAGTGATGTTGCCACAGGGCGCACCGGAGCGTTTAAACGACCGCACGACCTTGTGGAACGAGGTGGAGGCAGGCGAGAAACGCAAGGACGCGCAGCTTGCCCGTGAGGTGGAGTTCTCGATTCCGCGTGAGATGAACGAGAAGCAGGGCGTCCAGCTCGCACGCGATTTCGTGAAGAAGCAGTTTGTCGATCGCGGGATGGTCGCTGATCTGAACGTGCATTGGGACAAGGCGAAGGACGGCACGCCCAAGCCGCACGCGCATGTCATGCTTGCGATGCGCGACGTGGGGCTGGAGGGGTTCGGGAAGAAGAACCGCGACTGGAACTCGACCGAGCTTTTGAAGGACTGGCGCGAGGCGTGGAGCGCCCACGTTAATGAGCGCATGGCCGAGCTTGGGCTTGAGGGTCGCATCGACCACCGCAGTTACGAGGCGCAGGGGATCGGGCTGGAGCCGCAGCACAAGATCGGCCCGGCCGCATCGCGTCGTCCGGAGCAGGGGCTTGAGGCGGAGCGGATCGAGGATCACACGCGCATCGCTCGTGAGAACGGCGAGAAGATCATCGCCGATCCCAATGTCGCGCTGGACGCCCTCACGCGGCAGCAGGCCACGTTCACCGTCCGTGACCTTGCGACGTTCGCGTTCCGGCACAGCGACGGCAAGGAGCAGTTCGACCAGGTGATGGGGGCGGTGCGCGCCAGCCCTGAGCTGGTCGCATTGGGGAAGGATGGACGCGACCAGGAGCGGTTCACGTCGCGCGACATGATTGCGGTGGAGAACCGGCTTGAGCGTGCCGGCGACGATCTGGCGGGCCGGGGCGAGCATGGCGTCGCCGATCGGCATCGTGACGTCGCGATCGGCGCGGCCGAGGGGCGTGGCCTTGTCCTGTCGGGCGAGCAGCGCGACGCCTTCGATCATGTGACCGGCGACGCGGGGCTGGCGTCCGTCGTCGGCTATGCCGGCAGCGGCAAGTCGGCGATGCTTGGCGTGGCGCGCGAGGCATGGGAGGGGCAGGGTTACACGGTTCGCGGCGCGGCGTTGTCGGGCATTGCGGCCGAGAACCTTGAGGGCGGATCGGGCATCCAGTCCCGCACCATCGCTAGCCTGGAACACGCATGGGGGCAGGGCCGCGAGCAGCTAGGCCCCAAGGACGTGCTGGTAGTGGACGAGGCTGGCATGATCGGCTCGCGCCAGATGGAGCGGGTGCTGTCCCAGGCACGCGATGCTGGGGCCAAGGTCGTGATGGTCGGCGATCCTGAGCAGTTGCAGGCGATCGAGGCGGGCGCGGCGTTCCGCAGCGTCACCGAGCGGCACGGCGCGGCCGAGATCACCGAGATACGCCGGCAGCGCGAGGACTGGCAGCGCGACGCCACACGTGCGCTGGCGACCGGGCGCACCGGCGAGGCGATCCACGCCTATGACGGCAAGGGCACGGTCCACGCGGCCGACACGCGCGAGGCGGCGCGGGGCGCGCTGGTCGATGGTTGGGATCGCGCGCGCCAGACCGAGCCGGGCAAGAGCCGCATCATCCTCACCCACACCAACGCCGAGGTGCAGAGCCTCAATGGCGAGGCGCGCGACCGGTTGCGCGCGAGCGGCGACCTTGGCGATGACGTGACGGTGAAGGCCGAGCGCGGCGAGCGGCAGTTCGCGACCGGCGACCGCATCATGTTCCTTCGCAACGAGCGCGGCATGGGGGTCAAGAACGGCACGCTGGCGACGATCGAGCGGGTATCGCCCGAGGGCATGGCGGTGCGCCTCGATGACGGGCGCGGGGTCGCGTTCGACACCAAGGATTATGCCCATGTCGATCACGGCTATGCGGCGACGTTCCACAAATCCCAAGGCGTGACGGTCGATCGCGCCCATGTCCTCGCCACTCCGGGCATGGACCGCCACAGCGCCTATGTCGGCATGTCGCGGCACCGCGACGACGTGCAGCTTCACTATGGCCGCGACGACTTCACCGACCAGCGCCAGCTTGTTCGCGCTCTGTCGCGCGAACGCGGCAAGGACATGGCGGGCGATTACGCTAAGCCCGAGCAGGATCAGGCGCGGGCGTTCGCCGATCGGCGCGAGATCCGGTTCCCGGAACTCGCACGCCAGATGGTCGAGAAGGTGCGCGACAAGGCCAAGGGCATGTTTGCCGGTTTCCGGCCAAAGCCGGCTGTCGCGAAAGAGGGGGCGATTAACACTGCCCGCGATCACGGGCAGGGGGGTCCGATTAACACCGCCCGTGATCGCAGCCAGGGGGGGCCGATTAACACCACCTTGGACGTCTCTCAGGCCAAGGCGATCGAACGCTATGCACGTGCCGCGGGCGATATCGGCCGGATGCGCAACAAGGGTCTGCCCGTGCTGCCGCATCAGGAGAGCGCTTTGCAGAAGGCTGGCGAGAGGCTGGACGCGACCCGTCCCCATGCCGCGCGCGACCTTGCATCGGCGCTTGCGCGTGATCCGAAGCTTATCGAGCAGGTGTCGGGCGGCAATACAGTTGGCGCGGCACGCGCGATGGCCGACGAGAAGCGTGTGCGGCTAGACCCGGACGCGCGTGCCGAGCGGTTCGTGGAAGGCTGGCAGAAAATGCAGCAGGCGCGGGCAGGCATGGAGCGGGCCGGCGACAGTGCCGGTGCCGAGCGGTTGCGCGAGCGGATGGAGAAGGCGGCGGGCGGGCTGCACCGTGACCCGCAGCTCGAATCCGCACTGCGTCGCCATGCACCCGACCTGGCGCTGAAGCAGGAAAGCGAGCGGTCGATCGGCGATGCGCTGTCGTCGTCGCTCGATCGTGGGCGCGACCGGGATCGGGGGATGAGCCGGTGACGGTTCGTGCTTTCGGGTACGATCCGGTTTGTGGTTTCATGCAGTAAAGGGGAAGAAGTGCATGAGTGACGATCACGAACCGGACGCCGCAGCGGAGGCGTTTGAAGGTGTCCGCGGTGAGCTTGCGCTGTTGCGCCGCGCCGTCGAGCGGCTGTCCGCGGAGCGCGCCGAGGTGCCGGAGATACCCGATTACAGCGAGACGCTGGGGAAAATGGCGAAGGCGCTCAACGCGACCATGCAAAATGTCGGCGTGCTGGCGAAAACGGCCGAGGACAATGTCGCGCCGCGCTATGTCGCCGACCGGATCGTCGCGGCTGGCGGCCATGCCCGCGACGAGGATCGGCGCATGATCGCGACCGCCGGTGAGAAGATGGACAAGGCGACGACCGCTTTGCACGGTATCGGCGGTTCTGCCCGCCGTGCGGACGAGCAGCGCCGTACCTTGTGGCAGGTCGGTGCGGGAGCGTGCCTGGGCGGGGCGCTGCTATGGACGATCGTGCCGGGGATCATCGCGCGCGAGCTCCCGGGGAAGTGGCAGGTGCCCGAGTGGATGGCAGCGCGCACGCTTGACCTACCGAAATGGGAAGCCGGGCAGCGCCTCATGCGAGCTGCTGGGCCGGATGCTTTCGCCAACATCGCGGCAGCCGATCGGATCATCACCGCAAATCGCAAGGCTGTGCAAGCCTGCTACAAGATAGCTGTGAGGACTAAGAAGACGGTGCGCTGTACCATCGAGATCAGTCGGGATGACGTGGCGGCAAGAAGTGCGATCGTCAGCTCCACGGATTGAAGTGCCCAAGCGGTGCAAGCCGATCATTCCACCGGACAGCAGCGATGCGCTATGCGGAAGGGGCAAGTGCTTCGATGATCCGGCAGTCGGCGACGGTGTTGCGGCTACAGGAATCTATTAGCGCGTCGAGTTCACCAGCAAGCGCGGTGAGGTCTGCAATTTTGCGTCTAATCGCGTCGCGGTGTTGGTTGGCAACGACATCGACGGCGATGCAGGACTGATCGCGCCGATCGGCAAGCCCCATAAGCTCGCGCACCTGATCGATTGAAAAGCCAAGATCACGCGCGCGACGGATGAAGGACAGGCGGCGTAGATGCGCGCCCTCATAGGTCCGATAGTTCCCCGCCGATCGCTCAGGAGCCGGCAGCAAGCCAATCTGCTCATAGTAGCGGATCGTCTCGACTTTCGTGCCGGTCGCACCAGCCAGTTTTCCGATCGTCAGTTTCTCAGACACAGCGCTTGACCCTCTAGCGACTAGAGGGTGCATATAGGCTGTCAGATCGATTCTATCGAGGTGGCGAATATGGCCTGCACAAGCTGCGCGTCCGACAAGGCGGACACTCTCAACGACCCTAAGTGGCGGCGCGCGCTATGGATTGCGCTCGCCATCAATGGCGGCATGTTCGTTATCGAGATCGTTGCCGGCATCACGGGTGGATCGAAGGCGCTGCAAGCCGACGCGCTCGACTTTTTTGGGGATACTGCGAACTACGCAATCAGCCTTGGCGTTGCCGGAATGGCGATAGCCTGGCGCGCACGCGCTGCGATGTTGAAGGGGGCGACGCTTGCTTTGCTAGGCGTCTATGTCTTGTTCGCGGCGGGATGGGGGGCGCTCCACGAAGCAACGCCCCATGCCGAAATTATGGGCGTGGTCGGCATCGCCGCGTTGATCGCGAACCTTGTAGTCGCGGTCATGCTGTACCGCTTTCGAAGCGGTGATGCGAACATGCGGTCAGTGTGGATTTGCTCGCGTAACGACGCGATTGGCAACATCGCCGTCGTACTGGCCGCAGGCGGAGTGTTCGGCCTCAACAGCGCGTGGCCTGATCTCGCCGTCGCCACCTTGATGGCTGTGTTGGGAATATCGGGCGGTGTTCAGATCATGCGGCAGGCACGCGCCGAAATGCGTAGCGAGCCCTCACCCGCCCCCGCTACTTACCAGCAGTCGTTACATGGCAGTCGGTAAGCTGCTAAGGCGCGGGCCGATGCACCGCCTCTCCGCCCTGTTCCTCAGTTTCATGCTCGTGCTTATGCTCGGGCTTGGATCAGTCGCGCATGCGACCGAAGGCGTGACGTGCGTTGATACCACAGCGGTCAGCTCCCTCGATCATTGCGACGGCGATGCCGACCAAGTGCCGGCAGACGCCGACAAGGCTTATCCTCACCATCATGGTGGTTGCCACGGCCATCATGTCGGCGTGCCGATCGCGTCCGATTCAACCGGACCAGCCAGCAGCGTTCGTATGACTGCATCGATGTGGCGCAATGCGCCCAAGGCCCCGGTAGCGTCGGACCCAGCCCTACGTCCTCCCCAAGCCTGACCAACGCCTAATTCCGCCGGGAAAGCCCGTGCGGATGCCCAAGGTTCGTCAGGAGTCCGTTACCCATGCACCGTTTTATTGCGGCCTTATTGGCCGTGGCGTCGTGCGCGTCGATCGCACAGGCGCAGTCAGCCGATCCAACATCGACCAGTCCCCCGCTCACCCTTGAGCAGGCGCTTTCGCTTGCCGGAGCCAGCGCCCCCAGCCTTGAGGCTGCCACGGCTGGCGTCCGGGCAGCACAAGCAGGCCGCACGGTTGCCGGCTACCGCCCGAACCCGTCGATCGTCGCCGAGACCGAGAACATTGCCGGCAGCGGCCAATATCGCGGTCTTCGAAGCGCCGAGACAACGGCAGGTCTGGCACTACCGATCGAGTTGGGTGGCAAACGATCGGCACGGATCGCTGTCGCAGATGCGATTGGTAATCGAGCGAGGATAGGCACGGCGTTGGCCGAGGCTGATCTACGGCTTGCCATCACGCAGCTCTACATCGAGGCGACCGCAGCGGAACGCCGACTGGTGACCGCGCGCGAGCAGGCCGGTATCGCCCGCGAAGCATCGCGCGCAGCCGGCGTCCGCGTTCAAGCGGGGCGAGCATCACCGCTCGAACAACAGCGCGCCGATGTATTGCGGATCAACGTGGAGACGGCTGTGGAGCGCGCAGAGCGGCTTGCCGAGGTCGCGCGGAGCAATCTTGCCCGACGGATCGGCCAACCCCTCACGGGACCGTTGGACTTGGTGTGGTTCGGCCGTGTCGAGGGCTTTGGTCCAGCGCGGCCGATCGAGACCGCCGGGACGCTGGCATTGGCGGCGACACGCGCGGACGTGACAACGGCAGAGGCACAGGTGCGGCTTGCTAGGTCGCAGCGCATTCCCGACGTGACACTCAGCGCCAGCGCACGACGGCTTGAGGCTACGAACGACGTGGCAGCGGTGTTCGGGCTGTCGATCCCGTTCCCACTGTTCAACAACGGCAAGGCGGCAGTGGCGCAGGCGCGGGCGCAGACTGATCAGGCGCAGGCGCTACGTCGCGCGGCCGAGCTGGATACCGCGCAGGATATCGCAAGCGCACAGGCGAACGTCGCGAATGCCGCGACGACCGCTCGCAACGCCAGCGGGCCGGCATTGGCGTCGGCAAGCGAAGCCGCTCGGATCGCCCGGATCGGCTACCGGGAGGGCAAGTTCGGTCAGCTCGATTTGCTCGATGCCGAACGTACCCTGTCCGAAACACGAACCGCCGCGATCGATGCGCTCGCCACCTATCACGACGCCAAGGCACGCCTCGAACGGCTCGTTGCCGCAGCGCCCTCGCCCGAGGAAACCAATCAATGACGAAGACCATCATGCGGGCGCTCGCGCCTGTGACCCTGGCTATCCTCCTTGCCGGATGCGGCGGGGGTGGCAGCAGCGAGGCCGGTGAGAAAGCCGGAGCCGAGAAGGCGGAAGGTGCCGAGGCCGGCGAAGCCAAGAAGGGCCCAAAGGATATTGTTACCCTGTCCGCCCAGCAGATCGCGGATGCCGGGATAGAGGTTACGCGTCCTACCGTGGGCGGCGTGGCCGGAGCGATCGAGCTGTCGGCAACGATCGAGGGCGATCCTCAAGGTGTGCAGGTTGTGTCCACCTCCGTAGGCGGTCGGCTCGTTTCCCTCACCCGCAATCTCGGGCAGTCAGTCAGCCGGGGCGACCCACTGGCTATCATCGAAAGCCGGGAAGCGGCATCACTGAAAGCGGAGGTAGAGGCCGCGCGCGCGCGTTCCGCGCTCGCCCAATCCAACCTTCGCCGCGAACAGCGGCTGTTCGCCGAACGCGTTTCGCCAGAGCAGGATCTGGTCGCGGCGCGGACGGCCGCGACAGAAGCCAGCATTGCCCTTCGCCTGGCACAGCAGCAGTTGTCGGCGACGGGTAGCGGGGGCGGTGCGCTTAACCGCATCGCGGTTCGCTCGCCGATCGCCGGCCAGGTCATCGCGCGATCGGCCACCCTCGGGCAGGCAGTCGCGGCCGATGCAGAGCTGTTCCGTGTCGCCAATCTGTCGAAGGTCACTGTCACCACCTCCCTCGTCCCCACCGATGCCGGTCGGGTGAAACCCGGCGTGCGTGTCGAAGTGACGGCACCGGGGCGGCGTCAGGAGGGGCGCGTCACGTTCGTGTCCCCCATTCTGGATGAGACGACCCGATTGGTGCCGGTGATCGCCACCCTCGACAACGCCGGCAGCACATGGCGCGTCGGCGAGACGGTCAACGTATCGATCCTCGTTCCTGCGACCGGGGACCGCACCGTCGCCGTGCCATCGGCCGCAGTGCAGATGATCGAGGACAAGTCGTTCGTGTTCGTCCGCACCGCGACAGGTTTCCGGGCAATCCCGGTGACGCTTGGCCGCACCAATGGCGGGCAGGTCACTGTAACGGCAGGCCTTACCGGCTCGGAGCGCATCGCTTCCACCAACAGCTTCACGCTCAAGGCCGAACTCGGCAAGGGCGCGGGCGGGGATGAGGACTGAGCCATGATCGGTCGCATCGTCACCCTATCCGTCGAGAAGCGCTGGCTCGTCCTGCTTCTCACCATCGCGGCTGCATTGCTCGGAATTGGCGCGCTGCGTCAGCTTCCGATCGACGCCGTACCCGACATCACCAACAACCAGGTGCAGATCAACGTCGTTGCTCCTGCCCTCTCTCCCGATCAGATCGAGAAGCAGGTTGCGTTCACGGTCGAAACCGCGCTCGCTGGCATTCCCGGCCTTGATTATACTCGATCGCTAAGCCGCAATGGCTTTGCCCAGATCACAGCGGTGTTCACCGAGAAGACCGATATCTACTTTGCGCGGGCGCAGGTCGCGGAACGCCTGCGAACCGCTGAGGAAGACCTTCCCGAAGGTGTGAACCCCGAGATGGGGCCGATCGCCACGGGCCTTGGCGATATCTTCATGTGGACGGTCGAATATCGCGAGCTGGATCAGGTCCATCACCGCAACGGCGAACCCGGCCTGCAACGCGATGCCAGCTATATCACCCCCGAGGGGGATCACCTCGTCAGTGACGCCGACAAGGCGACCTACCTGCGCACTGTGCAGGATTGGATCGTCACGCCGCAGCTAAAAAGCACGGCCGGGCTTGCCGGCGTCGACTCCCTTGGTGGCTACACCAAGGAATATCTCGTCGTTCCAGACGTACAGCGCATGGCAGCGATGCGGCTAACGCTTCAGGATCTAACGACCGCCCTTCAGCGCAGCAATACCAGCGCGGGCGCGGGCGTGGTCAACCGCAACGGCGAAGGGCTGGCGGTTCGATCGGATGGGCGTGTCCGCAACGCCGACGAGCTGGCCCGTACCGTCGTTGCCACCCGCGAGAGCGTTCCGATCCTGCTCAACCAGATTGCGACCGTTCGCACCGGACAAGGGCTGCGCATGGGATCGGCGTCGGAAAACGGCCATGAGGTTGTCGTCGGGACCGCGGTCATGCGGATCGGGGAAAATAGCCGCACGGTATCGACTGGCGTTGCCGAACGGCTGACGCAGATCGGCCGCTCGTTGCCGGTCGATGTGGTTGTGAAGCCGGTGATGAACCGGACCGAGCTTGTGAACTCCACAATTTCGACGGTTGCCCGCAACCTTGCCGAAGGTGCGGTGCTGGTGATCGTCGTCCTGTTTGCGCTGCTTGGCAATTTCCGTGCGGCGCTGATCGCGGCCTGCGTCATTCCGATTACGATGCTGCTGACCAGCATCGGCATGTTGGAGGCGGGCGTTTCGGCCAATCTGATGAGCCTTGGTGCGCTCGACTTTGGTCTGATCGTGGATGGCGCGGTCATTATCGTGGAGAACGCATTACGGCGTTTGGGCGAGGCGCAGCATGGTCGCGATGACGTGCTGACGATCGAGCAACGTCTCGGGATTGTCGCGGCATCGGCGCGCGAGATGATCCGCCCATCGGTGTACGGGCAGGCTATTATCATCTTGGTCTATGCGCCGTTGCTCACCTTCACGGGTGTCGAAGGCAAGATGTTCGAGCCGATGGCGCTCACCGTCATCATTGCTTTGGTGTTCGCCTTCATCCTGTCGCTGACCTTCATACCGGCAGCGATTGCGATCTGGCTCAGCAAGCGGGTCGAGGAGAAGGAAAGCCGCGTCGTCACGTTCCTCCGGCAGCGCTATGAGCCGGGACTTGATGCGGCGATGCGCCGGCCCACCCTTACCATCGGCGTTGCGATCGGTGCGCTGGCGCTTGCCGGGGCAGCTTTCACGACATTGGGGCAAGAGTTCTTGCCGCAGCTCGATGAGGGCAACATTCTCGTGCAGGCAGTTCGCATCCCCGGCACATCGGTCGATCAGAGCCAGACAATGCAATTCCAGGTGGAAAAGGCACTCGCCAAGGCCCCTGAGGTCCGTTTCGCCTTCTCCCGCACCGGCACGTCCGAAATCGCATCGGACCCAATGCCGCCTAACGCGACTGACACGTTTGTCATCTTGAAGCCGAAGAAGGAGTGGCCCGACCCCGGCCTGTCCAAGGAAGAGCTGGTGGAGCGGCTGGAAAAGCGCCTCTCCACCCTGCCGGGCAACGCCTATGAGATCACCCAGCCAATCCAGATGCGATTCAACGAGCTGATTGCAGGCGTGCGCGGCGATATCGCGATCAAGGTCTTTGGCGATGACTTTGGCGAGATGAACGCGACCGCAGATCGGATCGCCGGCATCCTTCGAAAGACGCGGGGTGCAGCAGACGTGCGGGTCGAACAAACCGAAGGTTTGCCGATGCTCGATATCCGGCCGAACCGTACCGCCATGTCCCGCGTCGGGGTAACGGCCGGTGACGTGCAGGACACGGTTGCCGCAGCCATTGGCGGCCGACAGGCTGGCGTGATCTTTGAAGGCGATCGTCGCTTCCCCGTCGTGATCCGGATGGCAGAAAGCTCACGATCCGATTTGACGGCGGTTGCTCAGGTGCCGGTGCCGACCGGCAGTGGCGGCTTCGTACCGCTATCGACTGTGGCGGATATCGCCGTGGTCGATGGTCCCAACCAGATCAGTCGCGAGAACGGCAAGCGGCGTGTCGTGGTGCAGGCCAACGTGCGCGATCGAGACGTGGCGGGTGTCGTGGCTGATGCCCGGTCAGCCATCGACGCTCAGGTGAAATTGCCGCCCGGCACGTATCTCGAATGGGGCGGTCAGTTCGAGAACCTGGCATCTGCCCGCGATCGGCTCAGCGTTGTGGTGCCGATCTGCTTCGTGGTCATCATGTTCCTGCTCTACGGCGCGCTTGGTTCCGTCAGGGATGCGTTGATCGTGTTTACCGGCGTTCCGCTGGCGTTGGTCGGAGGCATCCTTGCGCTGGTGCTAAGAGGCATGCCGTTCTCCATTTCAGCGGCAGTCGGCTTCATCGCGCTATCGGGTGTCGCGGTTCTCAACGGGCTGGTCATGGTGTCGTCCATCCATGATCTGATGCGGCAAGGCATGGATCGTGCGGTAGCGGCGCATCAAGGCGCTCTGGCGCGGCTCCGGCCGGTTGCGATGACGGCGCTCGTCGCATCGCTTGGCTTTGTGCCGATGGCACTTGGTCATGGTGCTGGAGCCGAGGTGCAAAAGCCGCTGGCGACCGTCGTCATTGGTGGCCTGATATCCGCAACCTTGCTCACCTTGTTCGTGCTGCCGACGCTCTACGCTCGTTTCGGACGGCGCGAGCTGCCAGCCCCATCAGGGGGACACATCGAACTGCCGCCTTTGAATCATGACAGCGTGAGGGCTTAAGCTATGCAGGCCGTTGCCTTCACGCTCATTCCCGTCGTCGCCGTACTGATCGGCTCGCTATTCGCGGTATCGAGACGGCCAAGTGATGCCTTCGTAAGCGCTATGCAGCACTTGGCGGCAGGCGTCGTGTTCGCCGCAGCGGCAGCCGAGATCTTGCCCCAGGTGATGCACGAAGGTTCACCGATCGCGACATTCACAGGCGGCGCGCTTGGCATTCTCGTGATGCTGTCGCTCAAAGCTCTTGAGGGTCGCGCCAGTGGCCCGATCGCTATGTTGGGCGCGGTCGCAGTGGATATCCTGATCGACGGGCTTGTTCTCGGGTTGGCGTTCGTCGCTGGCGGGAAGGCCGGCGTGTTGCTGACGATCGCGTTGACGTTGGAGGTGCTGTTTCTCGGACTGACCGTGACGACCGAGTTGGGCGAGACGATCAAGTCCAAGGCGCGGATCATCGCGATTACGATGGGGATCGCCTTGTTGCTGCCGATCGGTGCGGCGATAGCGACTCCCGTTGCGACGTTTCCGCCCGTCGTGATCGCCGGGTTTCTCAGTTTCGGTCTGATGGCGCTGCTCTACCTCGTGACGGAAGAGCTGTTGGTTGAGGCACACGAGAAGCCGGACACTCCGCTTATCAGCGCGATGTTTTTCATCGGGTTTTTGGGCCTGCTCCTGATCGAGGAGGTATTGGGCTGACCGCTCGACGTGGAACGTCTTGGACCGATAATGATGACGCCGAGCTTCGTCGGCGTATCGAGGCCAAGCAGACTCTGGCGGTAATCGCGCGCGAGATGGGACGAACGATGGATGCGGTTCGGGGGAGAGCCTCAACCCTGAAGGTAACTCTCCGCTCGTCGCAGCGACCGTGGCGGGACGGCGTGCCGCGCCGAGTAGACGTAGACTAGAAAAATAGGGGCGGTTGCCCGCCCCTATCCAGCTTCAGCCGTGCTTCATGCCGCCCTTAGCATGATCGCAGCAGTCCGCGGCCTTGGCTTTTGCGCCATCCTTGCAGCAGTCCGCACCGTCCTTGCAGCACGCCATGTCGGCGCAGCAATTGGCGACAGCGGCGAATGCGCCAGTCGACAGAGTGAGGGCGAAGGCAGCGCTGATGAGCTTAAACTTGGTCATGATATTCTCCGAAACTTACGTGTGATGATGTTCAATTTCACACGGTTTGCGGAGGGGGTGTGGCCGGAGCGTATGCCACGCCTAAAAGGCCCGTCTGTGGAGCTGGCCATGGCGATAGACGGGAGGACGGAACCAGCTCGATATGTTCGACGGTTTCGCCGGCAACTGCAACGCACGGTATAGCGCAAGCCGACGCAGGCGCCTTTTTGATGGGAGCGCCTGCTGATTTGCTGGCGCAGTCCATCATCGCGGACGCAGCCGGAGGCGCGGCCATCGCCATCGTCTCGCAGAGCGGGCCAAGCCGGACCAGCAACATCACGGCCAGGACGAAAAACGCCATGGAATGCAATATCTTGGACAGTGGGCGAGCCCGGCGTTTCATTGGATGCATCTAGAAGCACACTCAGTGATGCACAATGTCGCAGGAGCGGTTTGCCACACTAAGCGGACTTTACTGGCCTTTCCGATACGTTGGTGAGGTTGCGATGCTCGAAAGGTCCGTGGCGCTATCGATCGGCATACCTGCCTCCTTTCGCTCGGAATAGCGATCGACAAGCTGCGTGGTGTGCGGGCGTAGCAGGACCGTGAAGCGCACCAGCTCCTCCATCACATCCACGATCCGATCGTAATAACTGGACGGCTTCATCCGACCGGCGTCGTCAAACTCCGCAAACGCCTTGGCTACGCTGGATTGGTTGGGGATCGTCACCATTCGCATCCAACGGCCGAGGACGCGCAGGGTGTTCACGCTGTTGAACGACTGCGATCCCGCCGACACCTGCATGACGGCAAGCGTGCGGCCTTGCGTTGGGCGCATGCCGCCCATCGACAGCGGCAGGTGATCGACTTGCAGCTTCATGATGCCAGTAATCTGGCCATGCCGCTCGGGGCTGCACCACACATGCCCCTCCGACCACATCGACAGTTCGCGCAGCTCGTGAACGGCCGGGTGGTCGTCCCCCGTCACCTGATCGGGCAACGGCAACGTCGAAGGATCGAAGATCCGCGTTTCGCAGCCGAAGAATTGCAGCAGGCGAGCAGCTTCCTCGACGCATAGCCGCGAAAAGGATCGCTCCCGCAGGGAGCCGTAGAGCAACAGTATGCGCGGAGGTGGATCACCAGCGCCCAGCCCAAGGGCAGGACGATCGAGCGCATAGCGCCGATCAAGCGCGGGCAGATTATCAGGATCGGAGAGAGTGCGGAGCGGCATCAGGCGGTCCTTGGGCCAAGCAGAATGATACAGGTGCCGATCAGGCAAAGTGCAGCTCCACCCGCGTCCCAGCGATCGGGCCTTACCCCTTCGACAGCCCAGAGCCAGATCAGCGATGCGCAGATGTAGACGCCGCCATAGGCAGCATAGGCCCTCCCCGCTGCGTCGCTATCCACGCGTGTCAGTAGCCAGGCGAACAGCATAAGTGAGACCACGCCCGGAGCCAGCCACAGAGGCGATTTGTCCAGCCGCAACCATGCCCAAAAGGCAAAGCACCCTGCGATTTCCGCAAGCGACGCGGCAAGATAGACGAGTGCCGTCATACCATGCTGATCCTGATCGCGAGTGCCGCGAGCGTTACCAGCAGCACCGGGATCGTTAGTGTCGCACCAACCTTGAAGTAATAGCCCCAGCCAATCCGGATGCCCTTTTGCCCGAGGACGTGCAGCCAGAGCAGCGTCGCGAGCGAGCCAATCGGTGTGATTTTCGGGCCAAGGTCGCACCCGATCACGTTGGCGTAAATCATGGCTTCCTTGATCGCGCCCGTGGCGTGCGTCGCGTCGATCGACAGCGCACCCACCAGAACGGTCGGCATGTTGTTCATCACCGACGACAGCAGCGCGGCAATGATCCCGGTGCCGAACGCCGCACCCCAAACGCCGCCTTGCGCGGTGCGATCGAGCAGGCCGGCAAGATGGTCGGTCAGTCCGGCATTCCGCAGGCCATAGACGACCAGGTACATGCCGAGCGAGAAGATCACGACCTGCCACGGCGCGCCGGCCAGCACCTTGCGCGTCTGGATGACATGGCCGCGCGCGGCGATGACCAGCAAGAGCACGGCACCGGCAGCAGCGACGGCGCTGACCGGCACGCCGATAGGTTCGAGCAAGAAGAAGCCGGCGAGCAGCAGGGCGAGGACGACCCAGCCCGCCTTGAATGTGGCATGGTCACGGATCGCATCAGCGGGCGCGCGGAGCTGCGCCACATCGTAGCTGGCGGGTATGTCGCGCCGGAAGAACAGCAGCAGCACGACCAGCGTCGCGGCGATCGACGCCAGATCGACCGGCACCATCACCGAGGCATAATCGGCAAAGCCGATCCGGAAGAAGTCGGCCGACACGATGTTGACGAGGTTGGAGACGATCAGCGGCAGGCTTGCGGTATCGGCAATGAACCCCGCCGCCATGACGAACGCCAGCGTCGCCTTGTCCTTGTATCCCAGGGCCCTCAGCATCGCGATGACGATCGGCGTCAGGATCAGCGCGGCGCCGTCATTGGCGAACAGCGCCGACACCGCCGCCCCGAGCAGGACGATCAGCACGAACAGCCGACGACCATGCCCCCCGCCCCAGCGCGCAACGTGGAGCGCCGCCCATTCGAAGAACCCGGCTTCATCGAGCAACAGGCTGACGATGATGATCGCGACGAACGTCGCGGTCGCGTTCCAGACGATGCCCCACACCACCGGCACGTCAGAGAGCGAAACGACCCCGACGAGTAGCGCGACGGCCGCGCCGCCTAGCGCGCTCCAGCCGATGCCCAGGCCCTTGGGCTGCCAGATGACGAGCGCGATCGTGACGACGAAGATAGCGAACGCGAGCAGCATCAGGCGATGCGCTGGCCCGAAGCATCCACAACCTGTTCGCCGTCTTCCTTGGCAAACGCGCCCTGTTGGGCATCAGGCAGCAGATCGAGGACCGCTTCGGACGGTCGGCACAGCTTCACGCCGAGCGGCGAGACGACCAGCGGCCGGTTAATGAGGACCGGATGCGCCATCATCGCGTCCACCAGCGTGTCGTCTGACAGCGCATCGTCACCAAGGCCCAGCTCCGCATAGGGCGTCCCCTTCTCGCGTAGCAGATCGCGGGGCGTGATCCCGGCGCGGTCGATCAGCTCGACCAGCAACACGCGCGAGGGTGGGGTTTTCAGATATTCGATGACGTGCGGCTCGATGCCAGCATTGCGGATCATCGCCAGCGTGTTGCGCGACGTGCCGCACTCGGGGTTGTGATAGATCACGATATCGACGGCCACGGGGCGTCCTTTCAGCAGCAGGGGGTGAGTTCGGCCAGGAGCGGCGCACACAGTTCAGGCGAGCCGGCACAGCAATCCTTGACGAGGAACAGCGTTAGCGCGCGCAGCCCGTCTAGATCGGCACGGTAAATAATCGACCGGCTATGCCGTTCCGAGCGCACGATGCCGGCGCGCGCGAGAATGCCGAGGTGCGCGGACATGGTGTTCTGCGGCACGTCGAGCTGACGGGCAATTTCACCCGCCGCCATGCCGTCCGGTTCGTGGCGAACCAGCAGGCGAAACACGTCGAGGCGTGTGCCTTGCGCGAGCGCACCAAGCGCAATGATAGCCGAATCGTTATCCATGCATCCGGCATAGCGGATATGTTAAGTTATGAAAGCTCTCACGATCTTCAAACCACTATCGATTCCGACAACGCCCTGCACCGACATGAAAGCGGCAGGCGTAAAGACCATGCCGGCCACGACATGTCGGGCATGAAAAGTAAATGGGAGGGAGGCGTCCGCGCCTCCCTCTTTTAATGGCGGGCGAACACCTTGCGTCCGGTTGGTCCGAACGCGATCACCTCATAGGGCTGTGCGTTCATGCCCGGCATTTCCATGCCAGGTGATCCCACCGGCATACCCGGCACGGCAAGCCCGTTTACGCCTTTGGGATGCTGGGCAAGCACCCGTTTCATGTCGGCAATCGGTACATGGCCCTCAAATGCCATACCGTCGACTACCGCGGTGTGACATGAACTGAGGTCGGCGGGGACACCCATCTTGCGCTGAAGCACATCGCGGTGAGCGTCATCGATGATCTGCACGTTGCGCCCGAACTGCTGACGGACCTGCTTGGCCCACTGCTCGCAACAGCCGCACCCTGGATCGCGGTGCATGGCAATGCTGTTCGCCGCTAAGGCCACAGCCGGGGTCATCATCGCTGCGGCGACGATCGCACTCCGGATCGTAAACTTCATTGCTAAACTCCTTTGGTGAAGCCCCGCCCGGGGGCGGGGTTCCTGCCAGCGGCCTTATTGGGCGCGCTTGCCATGCGACTTGAGCCAGCCCTGAAGCTCGGCGATGTCCTTTTCCTGCTTCGTAATGGTCATCTGCGCCATCCGCTTCGTGTCGGCATCCTTCGCGTCCCGAAGCGCCACGCGCGACATGGTAACGGCTCCACGATGATGTTCGATCATCTTGCGGGTCCACATCTCCGATGCGTCTCCCTGCTTCGCGGCCATCATCTTCTGATGCATGTCCATCTCGGATGCGGCGTAAGGATTGCCCGGATCATTCATCATCTTGGAATGATCCATTCCCTGCATCTGGCTATGATCCATGCCCGCCATACTGCTCTGTGCGGCAAGCGGACTGGCGGCGAGCGCTGCGGCTAACATGCCGATCGTGGTAATGGTCTTCATAGTCGTTCTCCCGAGGTATCCCCCACCTAGAGAGAGTTACGCGGCAACGTCGTGCACCCCTTGGACTTTTCTTTGCCTGCGGCGCGGCCAGCGCATGTAGAGCAGCACCACGCCTGCCACCGCAAGGGCTAGCCCCCCAGCTGCAAATGCCATCATCCAAGGGGTGTTGAAGTTCTCATGGTTTTTCCAGTCCATGATGTGGAGGCCCCAGAAAAAATCATAGAGCCGCCACGTACCCGTTCGGACACCGACAATCCTACCGTTCTCCGGTGACACGAACACGCGCGTCGTCTCGGCGTCCTCGAACTCCACACGCCAGACCGGCAGTTTGCCACGAAACTCCGTGCTCGCTGTTCGAGCAAACATGACGGACGCAACAGGGACACCGGGGCCGCGATATGCCGCGCGTGCAACTCGTAGCGCAAAGGGCGCATCGATACGCTGCATCGGCAAACCGGTCCGGGCGTCGTGCATCCGGACCGTGCCGTTAGCCATCGTCAACTCGGCGACGGGTTGTCCGAACAAGGTCGTGTAGCGCAGTTCGCGCACCGGGCCGGGGGCAGCGCCCAACACCGATGCCGGGGAAGCAAACTCCTGAGCCGGATCGATCGTCGCCGTGTTCTCGCGTGCAACGAGGTGTTCTCCTCGTACCCGCTCGATCGGCAGGATGCTCATCAACAAGCCGCTGGAGAACCAGAGCAGTAGCTGCACCCCGATAATCAGTGCCAGCCAGCGATGAAGCTTGCTGGCACCGACATGAAGGCGGAGCCTGCCGCTCCTCAGAACCAGGTCCTCACGCCGGCAACGAAGCTGAAGCCGCCCGTGTCATCACCGCGTGCTCTCGTGAAGCGTGCCGTGTCGCCGAATTGCCTTTCCCACGACACGCCGATGTAGGGCGCAAACTCACGCGACTTTTCGTAGCGCAGCCTGAGCCCGAGTTCGAGGTCCGTAAGCCCCGATCCGATGCCGTCCTGGCGCACGTCTTGGGCTGCAAAGTTGGCTTCCACGCGAGGCTGAAGGACGAAGAATTGTGTCACTCGCTCGTCGTACCATGCCTCGGCTCGGCCAAGCACGTCGCCCTTGTCAGAAAGGAACAGTGCCCCCTCGACGTCGAACCAATAGGGCGCAAGCCCCTCGATCCCGACCGTCGCGTAGGTGCGAGAAGGGTTCGGCTTGAAGTCGTAGCGGACGCCCGCCTGAAGGTTCCAATAGGGATCGAGCGCACGGCTGTAGAGCGCCTGCACCTCGGCCGCTTCGAGCGGTTTGCCAAATGTGCCCTCGCCTTCGCTCTTCAGGGTGAGACGGTTGATGTCTCCCCCGATCCAAGCCTCGCCATCCCATCGATAGCCGTCCCCGCCTTTGCGCGCCTGATACTCGGCAAGGTTGAAGAGCACTTGGTAGTAGGTCATTCCGCCATGCTCGCGGCGCAGGTCGCGGTTGGCATCGCTCATGGCTGCCTCGCCGTAATAGCGAGACGCTGCCAGCACCGGAGATGGTGCAGGCGCGGGCGCATTGCCCGGCTTCAGGTCTGTACCGACAGGCACGGTCGCCATTCCCGGCATTGAAGACATGTCATGCTGCGTTGGCTGGCCGGGTGCCATATCCATGCCGGGCATCGCCGACATATCATGGCCGGTGTGCTCGCCTGTTGCGGTAGCCGGAGCAGGGTTCATGCCTGACATTTGGGACATGTCGTGGCCGGCGTGCGGATCGGCCGCGTTCGCACCGCTCATGTCCATGCCGGGCATCGTGTGTTCGGCATGTGGATCGGCTGCAGGCTTGGAGGGACGCTTTGCCGGGACCTTCCTAGTCGCTGCCTTCTTGGCAGGGGCCCGCTTTGTGGCCGGTCTCGATCTAGCGGTCGGTTTTTTCGCCGGCATTTTCATGCCCGGCATGCTCATGCCCGGCATCATTGAATGGTCCATCGTCTGCGCCGTGGCAGGTGCCGTGGCGACCAGCGCGCCGATCCCGGCGAGAAGCAGCGCCTTCATGCCGCCTCTCCCTTCGCCGAACGGACCTGGACGACCTGCATCATGCCCGCGTGCATGTGGTAGAGCATGTGGCAGTGGAATGCCCAATCGCCCTCGTTGGCGGTCACGTCCCAACTGACCTTGCCCCCCGGTTGGACCATGACGGTATGCTTTCTCGGGCTGTACGCGCCGTGCCCCGTCACCAATTCGAAGAAGTGGCCGTGCAAGTGGATCGGGTGGCCCATCATCGTGTCGTTGACCAGCGTGACGCGGACGCGCTCGCCAGCAAGAAATGGGATCGGTGCCTTCACCTCGGACAGCTTTTCACCGTCGAGCGCCCACATGTAGCGTTCCATGTTGCCGGTAAGGTGGATCTGCACCTCGCGCGACGGCGCGCGCAGATCGGGATTGCGATCGACCGCGACCAGATCGCGGTAATTCAGCACACGATGCCCGACATTCTCCAGACCCTGACCGGGGTCGCCGGTACGATCCATCGGCATCGGCGAGATGGTCTGGACACCCGGCCCCTTCTTCACGCCCGGCGCTTTCGAAAAGTCGCGCATGTTCATGTCCATGCCCGCCATGCCGCCCATTGCCATACCACCTGCGGCGTCGGGCGCACCTGCCATGCCTGGCATCGTAGCACCCGACTGCATCGCGCCGTGATCCATCCCGGCCATTCCGCCCGCGCCGGCACCGGCAGCACCGTGGTCCATCTGCGCGTGGTCCATCGCAGCGGCGGGCTTTTCAGCCGTGGCCATTGATCCGTGATCCATTCCAGGCATGCCACTATGGTCCATGCCCTGCATCGAACCGCCGCCCGACATATCCATGTTCATGTCCATCCCCATGTCCTTCATGGTGGCGACAGGGCGCTTGCGAAGTGGAGGGACTTCAGCGGCCATGCCTTCGCGGGGGCTTAGCGTTGCGCGCGCCATGCCGGACCTGTCCACGCTCTCACCGACCAGCGTGTAGGCGCGCTCGTCCGATGGAGTGACGATCACGTCGTAGGTCTCGGCCACGCCGATCTGGAACTCGTCGACCTCAACGGGACGGACGTTGAGGCCGTCCGCCTGGACAACGCTCAGCTTCAACCCCGGAATCCGGACGTTGAAGGTCGTCATCGCGGACGCATTGATGACACGCAGCCGCACCCGCTCGCCCGGCCTGAACAGCCCCGTCCAATTGTCCTGCGGCCCATGCCCGTTGACGAGATAGGTGTAGTTTGAACCCGTCACGTCGGCGACGTCGGTCGGGTCCATCCGCATCTTGCCCCAATCGAGGCGATCCTTGAGCGGCTGGTCCTCGCCCTTGAGCAGGCCGGCGAGCGTCTGCTGCTGCCGGTTGAAATAGCCCGACTGCTTCTTGAGCTTCATGAAGATGCGATGCGGGTGGAGCTGGCTGTGGTCGGACAGCACGATAACGTGCTCGCGATCCGACTGGATCGGGTCAACGCCCTTGGGGTCGATCACGATGGGGCCGTAGAGCCCCATCTGCTCCTGCAACCCGGAATGGCTGTGATACCAATAGGTGCCGGCCTGCACGATCGGGAACTCGTAGGTGAAGGTCGTGCGCTTATCGATGCCGGGGAAGGCAACGCCCGGCACGCCGTCCATCTGGAACGGCACGATCAGGCCGTGCCAGTGCAACGAGGTCTGCTCATCAAGACCGTTCTCGACATGCAGCCGCACGGTCTGACCTTCCCGCAGCCGGATCAGCGGTGCGGGCACAGTGCCGTTAATGCCGATGGCGTGGCTCTGCCGTCCGTCGATCATCATCATCTGGTGCGCGACCCGGAGCCGGATTTCATCACCCGATACAGTAGGCAGCGGCTTCACAATACCAGCGGAAACAGGCTGCGCCCATGCCGGCATATATGCCGACAGCGCAACACCGCCTCCTGCAAGAGTGGCACCGCGCAGCAATTGGCGGCGGTCTAGAACGCGCGACATGGTAGCTCCTTGGGATTGAGCCGCTGCCGGCCCGTCTCACCTCTTACGCGTCCCGTGCGCCTACCCCTTGGTTCTCTTTCAAATTTTCGGCGAGGCGCGCGCGAGCCCGATATAGCCTGGTTTCGACCGCCTTCTGGCTGATCCCCAATACATCGGCCGTTTCCGCCTGGCTCAAACCCTCGATCGTGCGGAGCACCAACGGTTCTTTGAGATTCATCGGCAAGGTCGCGATGGCGCGCGTCACTTTGGCAAGTTCCTGCCGATCGGCTGCTGCGTCATCGATTGCTACCTGATCGTCCGCGATCGTCTCGGCCTGTTCGTCGAGCGGTGCGGCAAAGGAGAAAAACCGACGGACCGCGCGCTTCCTTGCCCAATCCCGGCATTTGTTGACGGCGATCGTAGAAAGCCATGCTTTCATCGCCCGCTGTGTATCGTAGCGCGGCATCGCCTGATGCGCCGCGACAAACGTCTCTTGAACCAAATCGAGCGCTTCGTCGGCCTCGCCGACAAAGGCGCGCGCGAGCCGGAATATAGGCTGACGATAGCGACGCATGATTTCGGAGAATGCCGCTTGTCGGCCAGCGATGCTGAGCGTCGCCAGTTCGCCGTCGGACAGGGTGGTCCAATCGAGGCTCACCCCTGGTCGTCGGTGAGCGCCTTCACCACCGCAGCATCGAATTGGGGGGTCTGATCCGGGCGCAAAAGCTGCCGCATGGCGAAGATATGCGCCAACGTTGCCTTCTGTAACTCGCCCATCGCCGCATGACTCTGATCGACCGCGGCGGTCACCTTGGGGCCGTTGCCATGCTCGGTCTCAATGGCCTCGGCTAGCCGTGCATTGTCCGCGCGCATTTCCAATTCCAGCGCGTGGCGTTGCACCGCGAACCGGTCCTCTAGGCTTTTCAGCCGGGCCTGCTGATTGCCATCAAGCGCCAGCTTATGGTGCAGGACCTCGTGCAAGGCGGTGCCCGGTTGCTTAGGCTGGGGCAGCAACACGCGCGCAAGAAATACGCCTGCGATAGCCGCGAGGAAGGCCAGTACAACGCAGACGATAAGCCGCTTGGTCGATGTCATGGCTCACCAATCAGCAAGACCGATGGCGCCAGTGGTGATGCGCCCCCGAGCGGCGAAAGCGACACCGCAGGGCTGGCGGTCGCCGGAAGTTCCGCGCCAACCATGCCGATCGCGAGCGCTGCGACCATCACGCCCCCGACGCCCAATCCGGTCAACCGTGCGACGGGCTGCGCACCGATGCGTGCGAACACCTGCGCTTCGATCCCGTCCAGCGATGCCGGCACGGGTGCGCCCGCGAGCCTCGCCAATGTTCTGTCTAGATCGTCCATGCTGTCCACTCCGCGCCTCTACCACTTGTTACGCAGCGATGCCCATCACCCCTCGACTTCCGTCATGAGGGGCGAGCGGCCGGGCCGCGTAGAACAGGCACGAACCTGATCGGAGTATTCCCATGCGTCGCGTCTTCCTTCCTACCGCTGTCGTCCTTCTCGGCCTTGCCGGAGCCGCCCAGGCCCATCCCAAACTCGTATCCGCATCCCCGGCACCGAATGCGATGGTCGCGAAGCCCGCCAATGTCACACTGCGCTTCAGCGAGAAGCTGATGCCCAAGTTTTCCGGTGCGGATCTGATGATGACCGGGCATGGCGGCATGACGCACGCACCAATGAAAGTCGTCGGGACCGCAACTGTCGGCTCGGACGGTCGCACCCTCGTCGTCACGCCCAAGTCGCCGCTCGGCGCGGGTAGCTATAAGCTTGCCTGGCATGTGGTCTCGACCGACACACACCGCATCACCGGAAACTACGCCTTCACGGTGAAGTAAGGTGGAAGCCGACTGGCCGCTGATCGCGGTTCGCTTCGCGCTTTACGTGACGCTGAGCGGGCTGTTCGGCCTCTCGGCATTCGGCCTCTACGGGTTGAAGGTCGGTGAGCGCGGCAACGCGCTTGCCTTCCGCCCTTGGCTGTTCGGGACCGGGCTTCTCGCCCTGCTATTCTCCGGCATAGCGGTCGCGCTGCTCGCAGCCGCGATGGCAGGTGCACCTCCGTGGCCGATCGATCGGGAAGCAGTCGGAATGCTGCTCTCTGACTCCGCAACGGGCACGGCATGGAAAGTACGCATGATCGCGCTCTTGGTGGCGTCTATCGCTGCCCTAATAGCGGCGCGGCGCACGATGCCGCTTGGCTTGGTCGCCATCTTTTCCGGCGTCGCTCTCGCAACGCTCGCCTGGACGGGGCACGGGGCGATGGACGAAGGCGCGACCGGGTGGGTGCATCTGGCGGCCGATATCCTCCATCTCCTGAGCGCTGGTGCGTGGGTGGGAGCGCTGCTCGGGCTTGGGCTGCTGGTGACACGACCAGCGCGGCGCACCGATGCCGCCCACCTCGCACTGACCTATCGAGCGCTGCACGGGTTCGGTCTGACCGGCACGATTGTCGTCGGTACGATCGTCATCACCGGCCTCATCAACGCTTGGCTGTTGGTTGGCCTTGGCAATCTCCCGACCCTCGGCACGACGGTCTACGGCAGGCTCTTGATCGCCAAGCTTGTGCTGTTGGGTGGGATGCTCGGACTCGCTTCCCTTAACCGCTTCCGCTTTACACCGGCATTCGAACGATCGGTGTCAGCAGGCGATTATAAAGGCGCGCTGCGAACCTTGCGAACAAGTCTTGCAGTCGAGGCTTCGTGCGTGGTCGCGATCCTCGTGCTGGTAGGTTGGCTCGGCACGCTCGAACCCCCTGCGTCGGCCATGTAGCTATTGGTTTGAGGGCAATCGAGCTTTGCGACGTAATTTAATTAGGTGCCGTGAGTCGTTGGAAGGGGGGCTTGACCCTGACACGGTGTCAGACCCTACATGCTCTCGGGTTGAAGGAGTTTTTCTATGAACGACCCTGATTTCCACGCCCATTTGGCCGGGGGCTGCGGGTGCTCGAACAAGCAAGCTGATAAAGCTGCTGCGATCGAGCGCGAGGCGGGCGCGTCCTGCTGCTCGTCCTCCAAATCTCCGGCTGTTCCACAAGCTGCCAAGGAAGGATGCTGCTCAGGGAAAGCGGGCGGAGAACCTTCTGCCACAGTGACCGACCCGGTATGCGGCATGACCGTTGATCTGGCAAAAACAGCGCACCATGCCGAGCATGCCGGGCACGAGTATCATTTCTGTAGTGCAGGGTGTCGAACCAAGTTCGTCGCTGACCCTGATGCCTACCTTGGGGCCAAGCCAAAGCCCGAGCCGGTGGCAACCCCGGGAGCGATGTGGACGTGCCCCATGCACCCTGAGATTCGTCGGGAAGGGCCGGGAACGTGCCCCATTTGCGGCATGGCCCTCGAACCGGAAGAGCCGTCGCTCGATGACGGTCCCAATCCAGAACTAGTCGATTTCACCCGGCGTTTGTGGGTAGCAGGAGCGCTCACCGTTCCGCTGCTCATTGTTTCGATGTTCGCCGAGATGTTTGGGCTCCATGTTGTTAGCCCTACCGCTTCGCCTTGGGTCCAACTCGCACTCACTGCGCCAATTGTGCTGTGGGCGGGATGGCCGTTTTTCGAGCGGGGGTGGATGTCGCTTCGCACCCGCCATCTGAATATGTTCACGCTGATCGCGATCGGCGTCGGTGCGGCATTCCTCTACAGCCTGGTCGCAACACTCGCGCCCAGCATCTTCCCTGCGACGTTCCGGATGCACGGGGGCATGGTCCCAGTCTATTACGAAGCTGCCGGCGTCGTCGTGACACTGGTGTTGCTCGGACAGGTTCTCGAATTGCGCGCCAGAGCGGCGACTGGCCGCGCGATACGCGCCCTCATGGACCTCGCTCCCAAGACAGCGCGACGGTTGCGGTCTGACGGGTCAGAGGAAGAAGTCAGCCTTGCCGACGTGGCAACCGGAGATCGGTTGCGGGTCCGCCCCGGCGATGCGATCCCGGTCGATGGCGTGGTGGTCGAGGGTCGCTCCTCGGTCGATGAATCCATGCTCACCGGCGAGCCGGCCCCCGTCCTCAAGGAAGTCGATGCCGCAGTCACGGGGGGGACGGTGAACGGCACGGGCAGCCTCGTTATGGAAGCCGGCGCGGTCGGTTCGGACACGATGCTGGCGCGCATCGTCCGCATGGTCGCGGAAGCGCAGCGCAGCCGTGCCCCGATCCAGGCGGTCGCCGACCGGGTATCGGGCTGGTTCGTACCTTTGGTCGTGCTGATCTCGGTCGCGACCTTCGTGGTGTGGTCGCTGGTCGGTCCCGAGCCACGCATGGGTCACGCCCTTCTTAATGCGATCGCCGTGCTGGTGATCGCCTGCCCGTGCGCGCTCGGGCTCGCGACCCCTATGTCGATTATGGTTGGCACCGGCCGCGGCGCGCAGGCCGGCGTGCTCGTCAAGAATGCCGAAAGCCTACAGGCACTCGATAAGGTCGATACGCTGGTCATCGACAAGACGGGCACGCTAACGGAAGGCAAGCCGTCGCTGGTCGCGATCGAGGCAACCGGCACCGTTGGAGAGAACGACATGCTCGCGCTCGCTGCGGCTGTCGAAGGACAGTCCGAACACCCGCTAGCCCACGCGATCGTCGTCGCCGCCAAGGAACGCGGATTGCAACTCGCCACGGTCGCAGACTTCGCTTCGCAGACCGGCATGGGTGTCAGTGCCACGGTTGGCGGCCGATCGGTGGTGATCGGCAATGCCGCACAAATGAGCCGGGTCGGTGCCGATCCCCAGTCACTCGACGCTTCGGCCGATCGCCATCGGAGCGAGGGAGCCGGCGTCATCCTGATCGCGATCGACGGCGCACTCGCGGGCTTGCTCGCGGTTGCTGACCCGGTGCGCCCTTCGGCGCGCGACGCCATCGCGGCTCTTCGCAAGGAAGGTCTGCGCGTTATCATGCTGACGGGCGACAATCGCGGGACGGCCGATGCGGTTGCGCGCGCCGTGGGCGGCCTGGACGATGTACGCGCCGATCTGCGACCGGAAGATAAGGCGCGGATCATCGGCGAATTGAAAGCTGATGGTGCCAAGGTTGCAATGGCCGGCGACGGTATCAACGACGCCCCGGCGCTGGCCGCTGCCGACGTTGGGCTCGCGATGGGGACGGGAACCGACGTAGCGATAGAAAGCGCGGGCATGACGCTCACACGCGGCGATCTTTCGGCGATCGTGCGCGCGCGCAAGCTCGCCCGTGCGACGATGCGGAACATTCGGCAGAACCTGTTCTTCTCATTCCTGTTCAACGGGGTCGGCGTGCCCGTCGCGGCCGGCGTGCTCTACCCCGTTGCCGGCATCCTTCTGTCACCAATGCTGGCTGGCGCTGCGATGGCCCTCTCTTCCTTCACCGTCGTGCTCAACGCGCTGCGTCTGAACACGGTGAAACTATGAACATCGGGGCGGCGTCGGAGGCCAGCGGCGTCTCGCAACGCATGATCCGCCACTACGAGAAGATCGACCTTGTGCCCGCACCGCTCCGGCGCGGGAGCTACCGGGATTATTCGGAAGTGGACATTCATCGGCTGCGGTTCATCGCCAACGCGCGAGACCTTGGGTTTCCAATCGAGGAGATCCGCACGCTACTCGGCTTGTGGTCGGATCGGGATCGGTCGAGCGCCGAAGTTAAGGCGCTGGCGAAAGCGCGCGCTGCCGAGCTGGGCCGCAAGGCGCGCGCGTTGAAAGCTATGCAATTGGCGCTGATCGACTTGGTTGAGCGCTGTCACGGCGATGATCGCCCGGAGTGCCCAATTATCGAAAGCCTCGCTGAATAATCCGATCGAGCGCGGCGCTTAGCGTGCCGCGCTCTACCGCCTGTGGGCGTTCGCAAGCGGTTCTAGTGTTCTCCCTTCTCGTGTGAAAACGGCTTTTGGGAAAGATCTATCGTTCCCAAAAGACCATCGTTTTCG
>NZ_JAXCWK010000009.1:0-38320 GCF_034045155.1 Sphingomonas sp. CFBP9019
CCTTACGAATACATCGCCAAAGTCTGGACGTCAGAGCCGGACAGGTTCATCGTCGATCCGATCCACCAGATGCCGGGACTAAACACCTAGGGTCTTTTACCGTTGAGCGAAGTACCGACTGACTCGCTTTAAAACTTATCGATCAACGGCGTTCATTGCGCGGACCCGAGCTTACTAAATCTCAAATAAAAACACCCTCCAACCTCGAAAGGCTGGCGGGTGTTTTAAGATAGATGGACACTGGGACCATCTATCAAATGTGCTTAGGCGTATGCGACCTTTGCCTGGCGACGGCGAACACGCATCGATGCACCGATCCCGCCAATACCGAACAACATGATCGCCCAGGTACCTGCCTCGGGAACTGCCGAAGGCTCAAAGGTTGCTGTGCCGGCATAGGACCCGTTGCCACGCGACATACCGTTTACAACGATCTGATTCGGAGCACCCGAAGCAATAGCCAGGTTGTTGATCTCGAAAAATTCAGCATTGCCCACAATGGTCTTCGTCGCTGCGAAGCCATTGATAAACACTGATAGGATGTCGAGGTCGGTAGAGCTCGTCAGCCGCGTGGTGTTCGTGCTCAACGTACCGCTAGCCAGACCGGCCTGATCGATGACGAAATTGAAGGTATCTTGGAATGCGCCTATCCCGATACCCGAACGGCCGAAATCTGCCGAAACGGTACCATTCGTGATATCACCGCTGACCGTGAACTCTGGGTCGCCCGGAGTGTAATCAATTGCATGAGCCGCTGGGGCCATCGCGAACGCGGATACGAATGCCATAGTCGAACAAAGTAGACGTTTCATGACGGCCTCCTTCACTTTATGCCTAACAAAGGTATAATGGAGGTCATGACGACTCACAAACCGATATATTGCTGAAATTGGCTGTTCGCCGAATGATGTCTATTTTCGGGACAGCTGTGTTTTTTCAATCACAGGCGGCGCTGACTTGAACGCGCCACGATCGCTGATTGTCGGCATGCAGATGGTGGCCGAGGCGATCGATCTGCAGACTTTACGCCATCTTGTCTCAGCAGCTTTCGGCCAGACTTGGACGCGCTGAACATGCAAGAGCCACTTAACCGGAGGCAGGCGGTAGGGCTTGGGGCTGTCGTGGTGGCTGGCTGGGCAGTCGGGCAGGTGCTGCGTCGCACGGCTCCAATCGGTCGGGATGTTGGGCCGACCGCCGACCTGATCCTGACCAGTGGAAATTCACCCGAGCAAGGTCCAGCCGATGCGACGCTCCGGCTTGCCGTTTTCACCGATTACCGCTGCCCCGCCTGCCGTCATGCCTTCCACGCTTTGGAAGAGGCGGTGGAACGCGATAGCAAGGTTAGGGTCATCTATAAGGACTGGCCGATCTTCGGTCCACCGTCCGAACGTGCTGCGAGCATCGCGCTCGCCTGTGCCGAACAGGAGATCTATCCGGCCATTCATCGCCAACTGATGACCGACAGTCGTATCATCGACGACGACATGCTGCGAGACGTCGTTACCAGTGCCGGAGGGGACTGGCAGCGCGCGACGACGTGGCTTGCTTTACATGCAGAAGCCGTCGCCGCGCGCCTACGTGCAAACGGTCAAGAGGCCTATTCGATCGGTCTGACCGGCACCCCGGGCTATCTTGCCGGACGTATGCTGGCGATGGGAGCGATCGAGACAAGTGACTTTAAACGGCTGTTTGCGCGGGCGCGAGCGGACGGCTGATGATCCGGGAGGATGCAAACATGATCGAACGCCCTGTCGGAAGAAACACGTAAGTCGTCACAGGCAGGATCGGCGATCGCGTCTTGAGACGATTAAGAGGCTGTCGTCGGAGGATATCCTTCTGTCGTGCACCAGTCAGTGACGACAGGTCGAACTTCTCAGATACACTCCTAAACCACGTATTTATGTCCGACGTTTTGAGTGACGTAGATCCTTCCGCGACGAGAACGTTTGCCCTGATTTATGACGCGGGGTGTGCAACATGCTCGCCTGGCGGACGTTAATGGCCGTGTCTAAGGTACACGGCGAACCAAGGAACGGCGCATGGAAGTGAACACTGAGGGCGAAGACACGGGCTCAGAACGACGTGAAATACACTTCCTTGCGGCCCTATTGGACGAGTTGATGCGAAAGATGCTCGCAACCGGCGCTCTGACGCAAGCCGACTTAAACGAAATAGAATCAGCCGCAGCTAAGCGGGTCGGTGGGCAGCCGCGTGCTTGGTAGTTTCCGGCTTTTTCACCACCGCAGTGACGACCTTTGAAAACCGTGACGAGGTATCCCCCATCAGGTTTGTGATTTGACGAAAGCCCGCGCCTGCAGGGAGCTTGCTGGCATAAAGCACACGTTTGTCGCGCAGTCGTAACTGCAACCGCTTTTCTACATGTCTGACCGTGTGGTGACAATAATGCAGAGGGAGGCAGATGCTCCGCTATCAAGGAAGCCGATGCCGTTAGAGGTTATCGCCTAACGCTGATGACCGCGGTAGTGGCCTTCAGCTATCAAGCTGCTGATTTCAAGCCCAATAAATCAGCTTGCTTGTTGCCTTGGATTAAGATCTGCAGCAAGCATGGACCAATTAATGACCAAGCTGGAACGGGTTACCGCCCTATCGGACGATGACCGATCAGGCCTGCTCGCGCTTTTCAGCGACACGCATCATTTCAAAAAAGGCGGAAATATTCTACGTGAAGGTGAACAACCCGAGCATTTGCATGTCTTGATCGACGGATGGGCAGCCCAATGCGTGACCTTAATGGATGGATCGCGGCAAACCACAGCGTTTCTGATGCCTGGTGATTTCTGCAACGGCGAAACGACGCTTCTAAGGCGGTTGGATCACGGCGTAGTCGCTCTAACGCCGGTGACAATCGGCACTGCAAGGCGCGAACGTCTGATAGCCCTACTGCTTGATCGCCCCAATGTGGCGCGAGCCTTCTGGCAGACGACTCTTGTTGATGCGGCAGTGCTGCGGTCGTGGTTAGTCAATATCGCCCACCGGGATTCATATCGACGCATCGCACATCTGATGTGCGAGCTGCATACCCGTCTCTCATGTCTAGGTCTCGTGAGCGGTTCGACCTGCGTTGTGCCACTTACGCAGCAACAACTGGGCAATGCCCTTGGACTTACGCCGGTTCACGTCAACCGAATGCTTAGGCGGCTTCGCGATGAAGGGTTAATGGAGTTTCGGAAGCGTACCTTGACGCTGCATAATGTCGCAGAGTTACAAGAGGTAGCCAACTTTGATTCCGGTTATCTCCATATTAAGCTAGACTAGCGAAAGACAAATAGGCGGTCTATAGTATCACTTTAATATAAGTCAATATCGATGCATCATCACAGTATGACCGCGCGCTGACGCGCGAGCGCGAAATGGTTGGGCTTGCTGCGGCAAAGCGTCGCGGACGCCAAAATGGCCACCCGCTGACGATCGATACCGAAACCCTCGAACGGATTACAGCCGCACTGGACGGTGAGGCTAGTAAGGCGTCTGTCTGTCGGACGTTTAAGGTACCTCGCTTGCCGCTAATCGGCACTCTAGCCCGGATCAGCTGGACCGCACCAGCGAAGACCTGATCCGGTCGCATCAAGCAGTTTGTCGGAAGAGCACAACGCTATCGCGAATAGGCTGTGCTGCGTCGCTTATCCTAAATGATATGCTGTAATCACGGCACCAAACGACGCGCAGATCGTGCCTCGTTATATGCGGAGCGTCCCAAGATGGACCATTAAACGGTAATTTCTTAAGCTCTCAGCGGATCACCTCCTCGTTACATATCTATTTAACTTGATAATCGGAGCGATAGAACCTATTTGCATGCATCCCTACAAAGATTCAGAGATTATAATGACCGATGATATCAATGCGGTCGAGTTGGCCGCTGAACTGACCGCTGCGTGGTTGGCCAATCCTAACACCCGCACAAATGCGGAGGATGTACCTGCATTTTTGCGGTCAATGCATGCCGCTGTCGCTGAACTGTCAGGCGCAGCTACTTCAGTAGCCCCGGAAGAATCTGCTCAAGCTTATGAGCCTGCTGTCACGGTGCGTAAGTCGCTGGCGTCGCCCGATCACATCATTTCTTTGATCGACGGCAAGCCATACAGGACATTACGCCGCCATCTGGCGAGCAATGGCCTTACGCCTGAGGAATATCGAGCACGCTACAACCTGAAGGCTGATTATCCCATGGTTGCACCTTCGTACTCGGAAGCACGGCGGACCATGGCAAAGTTGATAGGTTTGGGGCGTAAGCCTGGTCAGACAGCCGAAAAGGCTACTGCTGATTCCCCCAAGCCTCCCCGCAAACCTCGAGCAACGAAGGTCACCGAGGAGGCATAAGCGAAACGGGGAGGCTAGCACTCCCCGTTTCCGTTCCGGCTTCGCTAAGTATCGCGACGGAGCGTTTAAACATTCAAGGCCAATGGTGGCTTGTTTCGCGTCGTGAAAGAAGTGGATTTCGGACGTCAGCGTCGCGACAACATCCATGTTCACGATGGCATCGACGAAGCCGAGTTCGTCGCAACCCGTGAGAAACGCGACGCATCGCTCCCACTACCCGACCTGATGCTCACCGCGCTTCAGGTGAACATACGTGGCGGCCGACTGCCAGATGCCGACGAATGTGGGACGGCGTTTCTCAAAGTGCCTTTGAACCGGTTTGGGCCTGCTGTCTTGTAACTTGGGCCAAGCTAGAGCGGCTTAAGTTTTCGGTGTCAGGATCGACCGAGACCAGACGTGCCGGCTTTAGATGCTCCGCACCTAAACGCTTGCAGGTCGTAGACATTGGTCAAGTTCGAGACACTTTAGGCTTTTGGAACGGAACTAGGGCTAGTCACAGACGATAATTCTGCCATCTTTCTCAGATGATAATTCTGTACAGCGTACTTGCGGTCGTCTGGGGCCTCCCAATTGCTATCATACTGGCAACCTCAGTCGGCTATGGCGTTTCCCCTCGCTTCGCTGAATTTATGCGAACACATCTAGGGTTCTGACAACAGCATCACGTGCCGTGAGCCGGTTATCGATAATGCACGAAGACATCGGCTGTCTGTTTTTGCGTCGACTTGGGAAACAGCCGTTCTGGCTGTACCGCGGAAACGCTCAGTCCGCCTGCCGGAGCTGTAGAGCAGACTGTTCAGACCCGCGGATCGGCGTTTGGGGCGGGCAGGTCTGCGCAGGCAGCAACGTGGCAATTCTTGCTCGAGTTAAAAACGGCCTGTATCACCGCGAGATTGCAATTCTAAAATGCGCTTGCGACGTAGACGGCTCTCTGCGAGGCAGACCTAAGAGCCCGCTGACCCAAGACAGTGAGAGCTCGGCATCCCGCTCGCGACATCAAGCGTGTCACACAAGCGGGCGGGGTGCTTTACGAATATTCAACTATCAAGCGTGTAGCCAAAAACCGAGGCTATGGCCTTCAGTACCGCGTACCTTTTTAGCGCCTCGCCATGTTTTTTCGCACAGCCACGCGGGGCGCTTTCGCTTGATCGAACTAGCGCGTGTGGCCATTAACACCTTCTTTACCATAAGGTTTTATCAACAATCGTCTTGAACAAATTCGTCGAGCGCTTGTGCATTGATGATGATTATCAATGAGGTGCAGCATGAATGCCTCCCACCGATCGAACTTCCCTGTGGCGCACTCTGCGGCCCACACTATGGTTAGTCGGTACGGGGTGGATGCTGCGTTCGTCGCCCAGCGCGAAGTCGATGCCAAGATTGAGCGCGGAGACCTCCAGGGGGCACTCGAACTTGATCAAGTACGCCGTGAACTTCTGGATCTCATCATAGATATAGAGCCTCCTGCGCATTACTGACCTACCGACGAATGAATTCGTGAAATTGTCCAATTCTCTTTTGCGCGCCGGGGGTTTGAGCGAACACCTGCTCGCTGGCGACGGCGGGACGAATCAGCGAGGCATGGCAGGCGGACTACAACACCGTGCGTGTCAACAGCACTCCTGCCAGGATGGCACTCGGCAACTCTACGACCCGCCCCGCCACGGGCATTTGGAAAACGCGCGAAGTTATCCGCGGCCGGGCAACATCCGCAGCGTCAAAGAGCAAGCGGACCGTGGTGCCGAAGAAGCGGCAAAGTAGGGCTTACTCAGTAAGCGCCAAAGTGCCGGCGAGACGCCTGCTAAATGCAGCGAATTCCAAGCTTGTGGCCATTGGTCCTCAGTCGATTGCACACTCGGGTCGCAACTAGGTGAGGGCGAGGCGGAGGTTCTGACCGGCATCCATATCGTAGGCCAATCGCCTGGAACGTCGCTTCTAGCGTAAAGATGAGGGTGGTCTGCCCCTACTCTCAGCACGGTCCGCTTATGCGGACGGCTACGGGGACTTTGATACATCACCACTCGAGCAGAGAGTCAAAAAAACCTGCCAGTCGCGGTTAATGCGCCTTTCACCGTATGGAATTACAATTACGAAATAGAGTTCCTGCATAAGTCCCCTTGTCGAAAGACAAACACTTTCAACTCGGGGGGTTCACATGCGCTACTGGCCTATCGGTAAGCCCATCAGGGCTTAATAGTGTCAACAGCATAAGTAGCTATCATCTTTTACTGGCGCATTTTGCAGGGGATAGCGCAATGCGTCGCTGAAACAGTGGTGAGGCTTACAGAGGCTACTGACTTATACCTTTGTCTTTAACATAATATATCCAATATGCGATATTAGAATAACGCAAAGCCTTATAACGGCTAAGCTCGAAAATGCCCGGCTTCCCAGCCGGGCATTTTTTCTATCAAGACCTGGTCATGTCCTTTACCGGCATCTCAAAAGTAAAGGCCCGAGGAACAAGCCCAAGCACTTTTACGGCCTTTCGCATTGCTTCGTTATGTGTTGATATCGTGAAGTGGATTTCGGTAAACCACCCGTTTAGGTGAACCTTCCGGAACCGCGAAAGTACGGCAGCAAAGGCTGCAGGAGCAGTAGGCGAACCCCAGGCAAACGTGATTGTGAGCGTTCGATCATCATGGTCCTCGCCCCAATTGATACCGCCAACGCAAGTTCCGCTTTCATCAAAAGCGAGAATTGCTGGATGGTCCCATTTGCATGGTGGATATCTCAGCCAACCATTGCGCTGATGATCGACACCCGCGGCGTAAGCAGCCCTCAGGCCTTCCTTGCTATGTGCGAGTTTGGTAACATGCTCCAAGCGTAGACTCATGTTATAGTTCTCCGCCCACGCTTGAACATCATGACCCCAAAATGGCGCACACCGGTGGTCATTACCAGTCCCAGCCGCGTACGTGGCTCTGCGTGGCTGTAGATCGATGGATGCCGATACCAGGACGTGTGTTCGGTACCTGACGGCGTCCATTCAGGCGCGTTCGCGATCTCGGGGTTTGAGCTGTTGGGCGCAGTATGGGCCATCCCGCTTGCCCAATTATCGATCGACAGCGCCCACCGCGCCACATGGACTCTTCGGCAAACCCATTGCGCCGGCGGTTAAACAAAAACAGCCGCCAACCTCGAGAGGTTGACGGCTGCCTTCACACAGATGGCCACTGGGACCAGCTGTGAAATAGGCTTAGGCGAATGCGATCTTCGCCTGGCGACGACGAACGCGCATCGATGCGCCAATCCCGCCGATACCGAACAGCATGATTGCCCAGGTACCAGCCTCGGGAACTGCTGCCGTCGGCTCGAAGGTCGCGGTGCCGGCATAGGAGCCGTTGCCACGCGACGTGCCGTTCACGACGATCTGGTTCGGCACACCCGATGCGATCGAGACGTCGTTGAGCTCGAAGAACTCGGCGTTGCCGACAATGGTCTTCGTGGCTGCGAAGCCGTTGATGAACACCGACAGGATGTCGAGATCGGTCGAGCTCGTCAGCCGCGTGGTGTTCGTGCTCAGCGTGCCGCTAGCCAGACCGGTCTGATCGATAATGAAGTTGAAGGTATCCTGGAAGGTGCCGGCCGCGATGCCCGAACGGCCAAAATCTGCCGAAACGGTACCATCGTTGATATCGCCTCGAACGGTGAATTCCGGATCGTTCGGGGTGAAGTCAACTGCATGAGCCGCTGGGGCCATCGCGAAGGCGGATGCGAATGCCATGGTCGAGATGAGTAGACGCTTCATGTTGGTTTCCTCGAGTTTGTCCTTAACGAAAGGATAACGGGGGCCATGGCGACACGCAAACCGCTCTATCGCAAAATCCAGCTATGACCTTGATAATGTCGATTTTCGGAAAAATCGTGCTTTTTCCGTCACAGACGATGCTACGGAAACCGCTCCCGTAGGCTTTGGGCAAAACTTTCCCTGCAAAAAGACCGGCTCAAGACGACCCCTGCGGGAATCGAACCCGTGCTTCAGGCGTGGAGCCGTAATTCGCTTCATTTTCAATGATGCTTGCCTGAAACCGCCTCAAAATCGGCGTCATGTTCAGCAATGGGTTGCGGCGCAGGGGCCATCAGCGATGGTATACTGACGAGTTTGCTGAAGCGGCCTGAGCGTTACCGCAACTAAGCTAGTGCGGCGTTTTCCGTGTCAAAGCACGAACGTGCGGCTTTGACCACTCCACCTCTCCTCATCGAGATGGGGCTGTCAGGTTCGCCGCGGATCGTCATGTCGTGGCTTAGTGCTCGGAACGATCCGCTGCCACTGGCCGCTGATTGCCTACGGGAGAACCAGTATGCTGCGCACCTCGAGGCCTGAAGTTCTGAACGTCTCAGCAGACGAGGGGGCGGGCTGTTCGATGGGCCCGGCCTTGCTCTCAAACTCGACATCGAAGCGGCGTAAGCGTCGCCCGATCAGTTGCTCTCCAGATGCGCCTTGGCCCGTCAGCAGCGGACAGTGATTAGGCAAGCGCCCCACTCGGGCCCATCCTCGTCGGGGTGAAGCGCTTGCGACATAGCCAACGCACAGAAAAAGGCCGCTTTCAGTCGTCCAGGGAAGGGGTGACACTTTCGATAGGTCTCTATCGATTGGCCGGGCGTTAATACGGGTGCTGTCCTGCAAATACAAACCAGTTTTTGGTTGATCAAAATTTCACAACTGTTTGACCCACCTCGACCATATAGTCAGAGCGGGGACATAGGTGCCAGATTTATCAAAACTACTGCTGCTTTAGGAACTGGGGCTGGCGCAATCGCGGCCACCCCTCGCGTTGGAGATGTCGGCCTTACAACTGCAGGCAGTCGTTCCGAAGTGCCAGCGCTGCAAGGCTTTTAGGGTCAGGACCCATTGATGTGAGCGTCGCGATCTGATTCAGGCTCCGCAAGGAGACCGGGATGAGTGACCTGTTTTGGCTGACGGACGAGCAGATGGAGCGGCTGCGGCCGTTCTTTCCCAAGAGCCACGGTAGGCCGAGGGTAGACGATCGGCGGGTGCTGAGTGGCATCGTATTCGTCAATCGCAATGGGCTGCGCTGGCGAGATGCGCCCGGCGAGTACGGCCCGCACAAGACGCTGTACAATCGGTGGAAGCGTTGGGGCGAGGCCGGTGTGTTCACACGAATGATGGAAGGTCTGGCTGCAGCTGGCGCCGAGCCGCAGACGGTCATGATCGACGCAACCTACCTGAAGGCTCACCGCACGGCATCGAGCCTGCGGGTTAAAAAGGGGATCTCGGCCGCCTGATCGGCCGCACCAAAGGCGGCATGAACACCAAGCTCCACGCCATCGCCGATGCGAACGGGCGCCCCTTGAGCTTCTTCATGACCGCGGGCCAGGTCAGCGACTACACCGGCGCGGCAGCGCTGCTCGATGACATGCCCAAGGCGCAGTGGCTGCTTGGTGATCGCGGCTACGACGCCGACTGGTTCAGGGACGCCCTCCAGGCCAAAGGTATCCAGCCCTGCATCCCGGGCCGCAGGTCGCGCAACGAACCGGTCCGGTACGACAAGCGCCGCTATCGGCGTCGCAGCCGCATCGAGATCATGTTCGGCCGCCTCAAGGACTGGCGCCGGGTCGCCACCCGCTACGACCGCTGCCCCACCGCCTTCTTCTCCGCAATCGCCCTCGCTGCCACCGTCATCTTCTGGCTGTGATCAACGAGTCCTGACCCTAATGCCCGCGCCGGCGACAAAGATCGCCTTCTTGCCGGGTTGCACCGCCGATCCGTAGGTCGCCGACAAATGTTCGATGACCTCCTGTCGAAATTGCATCCAGCTATATTGGGCGGGCGCGAAATCGCGTTTGTAGGCGGCTTGCTCGGCTTCGGACAGCTCGGACGTGTCGCTATAATAGACCGAGTCCAGGCGCATAACGATGTCGACGTCACTGTCGGCGTAAATGTTGGAGTCGTTGGCGTAGGAGCCTTGAAGGAAGATCGCGTAATTGCGACTGCTATAGGGTGCGTCGGCCCGCTTAAGCACGCCACGGACTGTCTGATAGGTCGCGGCAGACTGCGCGACGGAGCCCTGGTGCGACCAGGTGTCAAGCTGGCTTTCAGCGATGGTCATCGCGCGCTCACGCCAGCAGCAGGGTCAGAGCGGCCTCGCTTTTCGCAAAGGACTCAGCGCCACGCTGGCGGAGCAGGTTCAGCTTCTCGAGATCGTGCTCGAAGAGATCGGTCGCCATCTCGGGTTTCTCGAAGGTCTCGCTGATTCTGACTGTCGGCACGTCGTGGTAGAGTACCTGGCGCAGTTGATCCATGGACTGCGTGTTGATCTCGAGCGTCTTCTGCAAGAGCTGCACGCTCTCCAAGTAGCCGGCGAACCACATCTTGCTGAGGAAGGCCGGTTTCGGCGTCGGGTAGATACCCACGCCGACACTCACGACGCGCAGCGATGCACGCGGTCGCCGAAGGGCATTGAGCGCATCGGCTAGCGCGTAAAGTGTCGGGTTGTTGGCGCTGTAGCCGCCATCGGCGAGCTCGACGCGATCGCCGTTCGAGGTCGTCACGATCGCTCGCTCGAAGAACGGGTAAGCCGAGCAGGATGCGATCACAGCGTCGCCGACCTTCACGCCGAAACCGGGAACGAAGGTCGCTTTTCGCCCGTGCGCCTGGCCGGCGTCGGCCTTGAATATCATCGGTCGCTCCAAGTCCCAGCGGGTCGACACGATGCCCAGCCCGGTCTTCACCGCATCGAAGCCTGTATCTGCGTAGACGTCGGTCGCCAGCTTCTTCAGCGCAGCCGTCTTCTCCGCTGCCGACTTGTGCTGCATGACCTTGACCACGTGGTTCTTGTAGAGCGAATGGACGTCGTCGACCGATCGGCCAAGCGCCAACAGCGATGCGATGATGGCGCCAGTACTGGTTCCGAAGATCAGATCGAACACCTCATGCAGCGGCTTTCCAGCGTGCGCCTCCAATTCGCGCAGCACCCCCAAAGTGTAGAAGCCCTTGGCGCCTCCGCCATCGAGGCTGAGGATGCGGAACGGCTGGGCCGTGGTCTCAAGGGATAACTCGTCTGAGTTCTGCATCGGCAACCCTTACCCGCTTTGCGGGAGAAGCGGAAAGACTTGAGAAGCGGCGGCGGCTGGCTCACATTTGCACGGTCATGTCGCACGTCATCAACCTGTTCATGTGGGGCTATCAGACCCACTTCCGCGTCGGGCTCGAGATCCGGGCCAAGGGCGTTTTCGAGAAGCTGGGCGCCGAAGCCGAGCCCAAGGTTTTCCTCGTCGGTCTGCGCCGGCCCGGTCTCGGACCTAGCCATCCGGTTTGTGTCGAGCCCGAAGACGGCGAGTGGTCGGTCACCCTGTTCGAGGGCTTGAGCGACGCGGTCGAGGCGGCGATCCCCAAGCACCCACTTCAAAAGATGTTCTACGGTGACGAGCTCTCGATGCGCGAGAAGCCGACACGCATCCGCCAATTGACGATCGCAGACGAGGTCAAGCGCCGGCTGGAGGACGAGGATCGGCGGCTCGGGCAGCGGAGCTTCTGCAGCGAGGCCTACCCGGTCGGCGACTATGAAGTGGTCTGCGTGCTCCAGCTCCCGGAACGCCTGTTTGCTCAATATCCTTCCATCGAACTGACTTGGCAGGCAGAGCAGTACGAGACCAACCTCGTTTTTGCCTGCGTCCGTCAGCTCCTCAATGAGGGCCGACGCGCGCTGTTCGTGCCCGATCCCGGCCGATCGAACACGGACGCGATGCGGACGGCCGAGGAGATCATCCGGGTCGCCGCTTCAAACTTTATGCGAAGTTCCTTCCTTCCCGGACGTTTCTGCACGACCGACCTTTTCGAGCATCTCAACCGCCTCTCACAGCTGCGTTATGAAGGAAGCACAGGCATCGGTCGCATCGTGCTCGCGGCCGCCGATGATCCCAATGTCGAGTACGTTCTGCGGCTGAAAGAGTCGGTCGCACTCTCGCAGACGCGCTGGGCCCGAAAGCTGCTCCAGATGGCGACCGGTGAGCCTGCGTTGATCGCGGAATACGGCGACATTTCAGGGCTAGGCCGGGTGTCAGACGTTAGCGCGCCACCCTTCTCGATCGAGTTCCTCGATCACCATCAGTGGGACCTGCGGCGAGGCGACCAGATCCTGTTGCGTTGCCGCTTTGGCGAAGCTCGCCTGCCGCAGGAGCCGATCGGCCGTGAGCGCTTCGTCGACAACATGCGCCGGGTCTTCGCGCGAATTGACGAGCCGTCGATCGCGCGTTTCCTAAAAGTGCTCGATCTGCTGACCCAGCTCCGCCGCGGCAGCTCGGTGGTGATTGCGGAGGATGCCGCCGAAGAAGCGGCGAGGCTCTCGAACCAGGGCACCGTCATTGCGCCTGTCCCGCTCAGCAAGGAGCTGTTGGAACGGGCCACCGCCATCGACGGTACGATACTGGCCGACCCACAGGGCGTCTGCCACGCCATCGGCGTCATTCTGGACGGGCAGGGGGTCGACGAGAGCACGCCGTCTCGCGGCGCGCGGTACAACTCGGCGCTTCGCTACGTTGCCGCGGGCTCGGTGCCGCGTATGGCCTTCGTGATCTCGGAAGACCGCACCCTGGACGTAGTCCCGCTGCTGCGACCGCGGGTCGATCGAACGCGAATCGAGGCGGCCGTGACGGCAATCGGCACCGCTACCCTTGAGAACTATCACAAACCCCGCGCATTTCTCGATAACCACCGCTTTTACCTGAATGAGGAGCAATGCCGGATCGTCAACGACGCGCTCGACCGCATCGAGAATGAGCCATGCGAAGTGGGACGCATCGTCATCGTGACCGAGCGGTTCACCCCGCATCCGGTAATGAATGCCAGCTACCTCAAGGGCAATCTGCGCGCCGTCAGTTAACTTGGTACAGCTGCGCCCGTAGCGAACGATACGACACTCAGCATTCGTCAAACGGCAGCGTCCGTAGAAGTTTGGCGAAACGTGCAACCGAGATGAACGGATGTCTAAAATTGGAGACCGACGAACAAGCGCTGAGTGTCGCGTTGTGAGTCTTTCCCGAGCGCTATGTTGCGACACCTACAAACCCGATCGGGTACCGCAGATGTCGGTCTTGGGCACTAGGTTTTGATTGCGGCGCGTCTAAGTCTTACTCGGCTTCGAACTGGTCGATCGTAGCCTTGGACGCGAAGGACGCGAGCGCCTCGCCCGGCGACGCGCGTAGCGCTTCCTCCAGTCGCTCGATTCCGGCCCTGGTATAGTAGACGCGGCGGACCTTCTCGTCGACGATGCAGTATCGTGGGTCAGCTGGCGCGTCGCCGCGCAAGCCGACGTACTTGGCCAATTTGGCGAGGTGCTGGCCGGTAAAGGGAACATCGGGCCAGTAGACGTCCTCAACGGCGGGTCTTAGCTTGTCCGCCGCCTCGTTCGGCAGGTTCTGATCCTCGGGATCGAGTGGACCCGCCAGCGCCTGATTCAGCTGGACGCTCCCGATTACCATGTAGGCGGGATCGCCTTCGTCCTGGCTCTCGACGAACCTGCCGCGTTCAATGAAGTTTAGATGGCGGGCGGTTTCGCGTGACAGGTAGAGGCGGGTCGTGTCCCCGTCAGCGGCTCCCTTCGACATGTCGAGGATGCCAATCTTGTCGGGACCGACCTCCGAGATAATTCTGAGGTTCTGCATAAAGGCGGCGAGGCGGTCGGCGTCCCGGCGCTCCAGCATAGTGCGTAGTTCGAGATGATGGATGGGCCGCGTCTGCCCTGCCTGCCGGTAGTAGATTGCGCCTTGCTGCAGCAGCGCTTCCGATCTCGCCCGCCCGTTGACGACGCGCTCCACGCTGCTGTCGCGCAGGCAGACGATAGGCAGGTCGCGCCCGCGATCCACACCGATGACGACTACCCTTCTGTCGCCGACCACGTATTCACGGACTGCGAAGTCGATCTCGGGGGCGAACGCCGACCGCAGCGAGTTAGCCCAGTTCGCTTCGTCTTGGAATGCATCGTTGATGCCAACGATGCTGCGTGGCGCATCCGTCACGCCGAAGACGATAACGCCCCCGTCAGTGTTCGAGAACGCAGCTAGCGTCTTGCCGTAGCGGAGCATGTCGCCGGCGGCCGGTTGACGCTTGAACTCGCGATGCTTGCCCTCCCGGCTGGCAACCCGCAGGGTGGCGGAATCGAACTCGAAAAGCTCGGCGAGATCCTGCGGAAGCGCCTTCATGCCTGATGCTAGTCCTGCCCGACCTCGCCCGTCTACAGGCTATAATGTCACGCAGATCAGCCAATGCGTTAGAGAGCCCCGAAAGCACCGCAAGGCCGGCATGAACAAATGTCCGCTTCCGGGAAACGGCCAAGCGCCTACGATTGTCTGCCTCTGGGTCCGTCCCCCCTCGTTCGGACCAAATCTGCCAACAACATTCGAAGATCGGCGCTGTTGCGACCATCCTCTCCACTGCCCATCTCTGCGCTCCAGCAAAGCAGCAACTGCGGGGGTGAGCATGGTAGGAACCACCGCATGGGCGGACGTTGAGGATGCGCGACGCGGTCTAATAGCGCTTCTGCCGCGCGACAGGTTCCTGAAGAGTCTTTGTAAGGGCGCGATAACGGTCGGCCGCGACAAAACCAATCCGATCCGCGGCAACCTCGTAGCGAGTGCGCTGCGCGAGCTTGCCACGCATGTTCTTCACAGCCTCGCGCCCGACGATGAAGTGAGGCGCTGCGTTTGGTTTGAACAAGCTAAGGACACCAAGACAGTAACACGCGGGCAGCGTGCGCGGTACATAGTGCAGGCTGGGTTGCCGGACGACTTTGTCAAGGAGAAGCTCAAGGTCGATACGGCTGCGATGGCCAAGCCGCTGCTCGACGCGATGGACAAGCTGCACAAGGCAACCCACGTGCGGGTCGAGACCGTAGTACGTAAGGGCAGCGCGGTTCGCGAGATGCTCTATGAGGTGATCACCGAAGTCCATACCCTGCTCGAGGATGCCACCGAAGCACGAGGCTCGATTAAGGATGCCGTCGGCACGGCACTCCACAATGCGGTGTTCGAGAGCATGATCCTCGACACGATCCAAGAATTGGACGAGCTCTCGACGCACACGCGCATTGACGGGCATTGGATCGACGAGATCGAGGTACGCCGGCTCGATGCGCGGGAAATCGAGTATTGCGTCACCGGTGAAGTCGAGGTTGAATTGCAATATGGCTCGAACAGCGATGTAGCAAGCGACATCGGCATGCGCTCGGACGACAGCTACCCCTACAAGGTGAAGGTCGTGGCGGAAGCCGGCAAGCCGCTTGATATCGACGCCGAGGCGATTCGCCTCACGGTCGATACCAGTAGCTTCTACGAATGATAGGGCTAGAGGCCGATCGCCGACGGAAGACACCTATCCGGTAGATCCGGACTGGGCGCAGCGCCCGCGCCTGCTACAGGTGGATGCGCTGGTCGGCAGCTACGCGGAGTCCTCCCGAAACTTAACGGCCACCGCTTCCAATTCTAGGCGAAGTTGATCAATCTGCTCCCATGGATCGCGGAATTTGGATCGGCTTGGGAATATCAATCGTAAGCGGTTTGATGCCGTATGCTATCAAGACGGTCCCGCCGTACCTCGCGTGGCCGGGCATCACCGCTGGTTTAGCAATCGCCATCTACGCAGCGATATCTGAAGCCTCCCGTCCTCCGCTCGTGTCCGGCTGCCTGTATCTTCTCGCGAGCGTCGCCGTCGCCGCAGGATTGGCATATCAGCTCACCCGTCCCGCTAAGGTCGCGGTCGAAGCCGATCCGCTGAACGGTACGGTCGATTTCCGGTGCGAACAAACACAGATACCGACGGTCGTCCCACAAGAGGGCGGCTACAACGTCATTCCTACCTTCTTCAACGGCGAAAATGTCCAGATGGCAATAGCTCGAATGGGCTTTCAGCAGGCACCGGGAACGGCCATCACGTACCCCGACGGACTGGCTCCTTGGGCCGTTCTTTGTCGCCTAACCAACTACGGCGAGAAGCCGCTGTATGGTTTGAAGATACCCGTAGAGCTATCCGTCCATGAACGTATTCAAGACCCCAACAATCCTCAGAACCCTACTGCTAGGACGGCTGGCCCGGCGATCTGGTCAGGGAAAAGCAGCGTCTATATCGACAAGCTGGATACCGGGGCGGATCGCACTTACAGCTTTTTCATCCAAGGACTTAATAAGTTTGTTGGCATTCTATTCTCTGATGAATTTACAGCGCGACCTTTCACAGGCGAGCAGAAACGTCGCATCAAGTTTGTGAAAACTAACACGTCCCGCGACCGATCTGTGATGATTGCGCCGGCTAACCCTGAACCAGCACCTGCATCAGCAGGCGCCAGTGATACCAAGCAATAATATAATAACTTCAGAACAATGCGTCGGACGGATTAGCATCTGCCACGCTGTAGTTCGCGTTGCTACGGGATAATCGACCCACCGGCCGCCATCTCTACTTCCTCTTCCACAAATTGCAGACCCAAACCGGCTAAAGCCCAGGTCAAGTTAGAACATGAACGGGCGGCCGGTTCTGGGACGCGGCGCAAGAGGCGTGAATGTCGCTTTGTGGGTCGCTC
This sequence comes from Sphingomonas sp. CFBP9019, assembly GCF_034045155.1. Taxonomy (NCBI): domain Bacteria; kingdom Pseudomonadati; phylum Pseudomonadota; class Alphaproteobacteria; order Sphingomonadales; family Sphingomonadaceae; genus Sphingomonas; species Sphingomonas sp. CFBP9019. The sequence continues at coordinate 16,878 of NZ_JAXCWK010000009.1, forward strand.
CTGACGCTGAGCTGCCTGTCAGGTAACGCCTCATTTCCAACCGTTCAGTTGCGCCCTAGAAGAAAGCCTAAGGTCTATTATACGTTAAGCGGCCTGGCTTTACGAAAGGGACACACGATCCGCCCAGCTCGCGGGGCGAGGTAACGCCAGTCTCTTCACGACGCCGCAATGGTCCATCGCGGCGCTTTACGCGAGAGGATCAGGTCCGCGATCGCGGGGCGGATGAAAAAAGCGGTTATGTCGATGACCGCATGTGCTGTCATGACCCGTAGCAGCGATCCGTGATGCAGATAGTATATTGTCAACAGCGCACCCGCAGCTGTGGTGGCAAGCACCCCCTTCCAACCGTAATGCGCGTGCGCCAGACCGAACGCCAACATCGACAGAACTAGCGAGACCGTGAGCGAGCCCGTGACCTGCAGAAACAGCAGCGGAAGCGCCAGTCGGAAAAACAGCTCCTCGCTGAAACCTGCATTCAGGCTGAGCAACAGCGCCAGCGTTGCTTCGCGACGGTTGCGGGGGATCAGCGCTTGGTCCGGACCTGCCCCTGGCGCTAGGCTTTTCTTGATCTGCCGCCACTTGATGGCGACCGATAGAACCATGCCAAAGAAAAGTCCGATCGCTATCGGCAGCCACTGATCGCCGGAGATCGACCCATCGGACTGTAGCAAGCGGCTCGCTGGGGCAAACGCCGACGGGAAGCCGTTGAAGGGCCATAACGCGTCGGACAGCCAAAGGCTGAACACGCTTGCACTTACGAGAACGACGAAGCTCTCGATCAGCCATCGCCGGTACAGCCGCTGCCGGTCGATCGTGTCGGACTGCGTCTGGAAGCGTGCGTACGCCGTGATATCCCTCCGCACCCACCATGTCCCCGCGATGAGCATGACGGCAATCCAAGCCAATATGAGCAGCATGTTCGTTCCCTTGTGCCAGTTTCCGTATTGGAAAGTGAATGTTGCTTTCCATATCGTCAAGTCGTAAGTTGTGAAGGTGGAAAGCGGGCGGGCGGCCTGCGGGAGAATTGCGCATGAATGAGGAGGAAGCTGCTCGTTTGCTGGACGTGATGCGGGTTACACGCGGGGCGTTGGCTAAGCGGGCGAAATGGTCCTTAGCGCGCCATGGCGTGGTGGGATTGCTGTTGGGCGGCCTGATCGCCGGCTTTGCGCTGCCCGGGCCATGGCCGTTGATCGTGGCGGCCGCTTGCATGGCCGCCACCGCGATGGTGGTCGCCCGCGATCGGCAGCGGGACGGGTTCTTCGTCAGCGGTTATCGGTCGGGGCGCACTTGGCGGGTGACGCTCGCGATGCTGCTGGTCGGGTTGGCTGCTCTGATAGCCGCCACGGGCCTTAAGACACGCTATGGTCTGGCTTGGGCGCCGTTCGCGGTTGGTGGCGGCATGGTGGTGTTCGCTACGATCATGAGCATCGTGTGGGAGCGGGTGTACCGGAGGGAACTGGATGGAGCGCAAGATGGGCGCTGAACGGCTGGATCCGCTGATCCACCCACCGGCACGGCTACAGCTCATGGCATTGCTGACCGATGTGAGCGAGATGGAGTTTGGGACTGCGCGCGACGTCATCGGGGTCAGCGATTCCGTTCTGTCCAAGCATCTTTCGCAGTTGAGTGATGGTGGATACATCGAGTTGCGGAAGGCTACGGTGAACACCCGGCAAAGGACCTGGATCGTTGCCACGGCCGCGGGGCGGAAAGCCTTCAAGGGTCATGTCCTGGCATTGCAGGCACTTGCGTCTGGACGAGTGCCTTCAGGCGCGTGACAGTAAGGGCAATTGCCAGACCGTGGTGCGCAAATAGTTTTTGAAGGGGCTGAGCCGTCCGCTTGGTCCGCAGAGCTGCCCCCCGCGTCTCACCCAAACTCGGCTGTTAGGCGACCGCTCAGTAAATCTACGAACGATCGTCCGCCCGAGATGAACAGACGTCCGAAGTTGGGGGCGGGTCGAATGCGCACGACCGTCTGCAACTGGGTCTGGCCGGAAGCCGTGGGGCAGGGCGTGTTCGCCCACAATCGGACGTTCAGAATTGCGATCCGGGTTGCCGATAACGCCCGTTCGTTAAGCGCGCTCTTTCCCGTTTCTCCGTCTCCGATTGGCCATTTCGGGAAAGAGCAATTGGGAACAGATTTTGGGAAAATGGGCGCCCCAGCCTGTTAGAGGCGCGATCGCCCGTGCGAGTGTCCCGCCAGACCTTCGTTATGGGAATGTCCGCTGTCGCTTAGGAGCGAGCATTCCAAGGGCACAGGGGTGACTGCGGGTTATGTTTCGGTTAGGTAAGACCGCTACTGGCGATGGGCAGTCGATCCGGCCTCAGGAGAGTACGCGTGCTTTTTCACACCATGGTCGGATCGAACGACATTGAACGGTCCAAGCGCTTCTACGACATGGTGCTTGGCACCCTAGGTTCAGGGGAAGGTACGCGGAACATCGCCGATAGCGGCCATACACGTCTGATCTACAATAATGGCAACGGGACTAACTTCATCGTCAGCCAGCCGATCAATGACGAACCGGCAGGCGTCGCTAACGGCAGCACCGTCGCCTTTTCCTGCGACTCGCCCGAGCAGGTGAAGCAGCTTCACGACACCGCCGTTGCCGCTGGCGGAACCTCGATCGAAGCTCCGCCCGGTCCGCGCAAAACTGCCTCCATGGGCACCATCGAACTGGCCTATTTTCGTGACCCTGACGGTAACAAACTGTGCGGAATTCATTTCCCTACCTGATCCGCCCGGCGACGGTCCGCTTCTGACTTTAGCGGACCTCGATCATGCGATCCCACGAATGTCCGTTTCCCACTGATTGTGTTGAAAAAGTCGGAACGTGAAACTTTCGTGCTTTGAGGCGCAGGCATAATACGTCCGCGCGACATTCTGTAAATCAATAGCTTTCAACGAAAGTGTTCAACGAACGGAAATTCCGGGGCCTCCGAAACTACCGACTTTTAACTGAATCCACTCGAAGCGGACAGTCCCATTACATCATCCCAACGGGAATGGCGCAGCCGTCTCACGCGCCGCTTATATCTGGGAAAAGCTCTAAACCACCTTGACAGACTAGTCTGTCCGGTTGGTACCAAGCATGTCGTGCACTCGCCGTGCCAACTCAGTCATCGAAAACGGCTTGGTCAGCAGCTCCATCCCGGGTTCCATGTGGCCATTGCCGACTGCGGCATTCTCGGCATAGCCGGTGATAAAAAGCACCTTCAAGTTGGGGCGCAACACTCGCGCCGCATCTGCGACCTGGCGGCCATTCATACCATTCGGCAGCCCTACGTCGGTGATAAGCAAATCGACTGGGGTGCCCGATTCAAGTATCGTCAAGCCTGCGGCACCATCACCGGCTTCGATCACGTGATAACCCGCTTCGTCAAGAACCTCGTCAATCAGATGTCGGATCGTCGGTTCGTCATCAACGACTAGGACGGTTTCACGACCTTCCGCGCGCAATATGGCGGTGCCATCCTCGCCTTCCGCATCGATAGCACTATCGACGTCACCGCGATGGCGGGGCAGATAGATGCAAAGGGTCGTACCTTCGCCGATCTGCGAGTAGATGCGCACCTGCCCGCCGGACTGTTTGGCGAAGCCATAGATCATCGATAGCCCCAGACCGGTTCCCTGCCCGATCGGCTTGGTCGTGAAAAACGGATCAAAGGCCCGCTCGATCGTTTCAGGTGTCATGCCAGTGCCGGTGTCCGTCACACAGATCGACAAATATTGCCCCGGTGCGATATCGCGCTCCCGTCCCGCTCGCCCGCCCATCCACTTGTTGGCGGTTTCGATCGTCAGGCGGCCACCCCCCGGCATGGCATCGCGAGCGTTGATGCACAGGTTCAACAGGGCGTTTTCGAGCTGGCTGGCATCGACCATCGCCGGCCATAGTCCGGCCGCGCCGACGACCTCCATCTGGACTTCCGGTCCGACCGTGCGACGGATCAGTTCCTCGATCCCGGCGATCAAACGGTTGACGTCCGTAGGCTTGGGATCAAGGGTCTGGCGTCGCGAGAACGCCAGCAATCGCTGGGTAAGCGATGCAGCTCGATTTCCAGCTCCTTGTGCGGCGGTGATGAAGCGCTCGAGATCGTCCGTCCTGCCCCGTGTGATGCGCAGATGCAGCAGCTCCAGATTGCCCATCACGCCGGTCAGCAGATTGTTGAAGTCATGAGCCAGACCACCGGTAAGCTGACCCACCGCTTCCATCTTTTGCGACTGACGCAGGGCTTCCTGCGCGCCCTGAAGCTCAGCCTGGGCGCGGACGCGATCAGTGATGTCCCGCGCATGATGGAACGCACCAAAGATCCTTCCCTCCTCATCGCGCAGTGGTGAGTAGGCGACTTCCCAATAGGGTTTTGCGCGATCGGGGTCGCCGAACTCCTCGACGATCGTGAAGCTTTCGCCAGCCAGGGCGCGCTCCATGAAACCACGGATCACAGCGCCCTGATCGGGCAGGAACAGGCTGGGGAAGTCATCACCGATCTGGACCCTGTAGCCGTAGATGCGGTGAAAATCGTCACTGTGCGCCCGGTTGAAGGCGATGAGGCGGCAATCCCTGTCGAAGGCGCACACCGGTGCCTGATCGGACTGAACTATGTTCTGATAGAGCAGAAGCGCGGCGGTACGATCGCGCACTTGCTCTTCCAGCGTCTCTGCGAGGTCACGCAATCCCCGCTCGGCTACAACCTGCGCCGTCGTCTCGCTGGTGACGCAAAACAAACCCGCAATCGTACCCTCATCGTCAAAGGCGGGTGAATAGGTAAAGGTCCACCACCCCTCCTCGTCGACGCCCCTACGGCTGAGATTGAGCGGCATGTCGGTCATGGTCCGCGACTCCCCGGCAAGGGTAGCAGCGACCAAGGGGCCGATGTCGTCCCAGATGCTTCCCCAGACTTCCCTGAACGGGCGGCCAAGGGCAGCATAAAGCCGGTAGCCTAGGAACGGCCGGTATGCGTCGTTATAGAAGCATAGAAGCTCCGGTCCCCACGCGAGGAACATAGGGGTCGGGCATGCAAGCATCAGTGCGAGGGTTGAGCGCAACGATGGTGGCCAACCCTTCATCGAACCTAGCGACGTAAGCGACCAATCCTGTTCGAATATTTCCCTCCCGGTAATGCTGGCGGCATCGGGGAAGTCTGCGGAAGGGGGCGGCATTGGCATCATACCTACCTAATGAACTTCGCAAAAAAAACTCGCATTTTTAATGAAGGGTACAGTCCAGGGAACCAACCCAGGCAGATTACGTTTCACGGAGACGTGAAGCCTTCCGGCCTTCGCCGGAGGCAATCTTGAAGCAACGCGACGACTGGCATCTAACCGACGCTCTTGAATACGAACACGGTCGAGGCGATCCCTTCGCAGCCGCTGTACGCGCTACGCGTATGCCGATGGTAATTACCGACCCGGCACAGGACGATAATCCCATCGTTTTTTGTAACGTCGCGTTTCAGGAGCTGACCGGTTACACGCGAGGCGAGATCGTTGGGCGTAACTGTCGCTTCCTTCAAGGCCCTGACACCGATCGTGCATCGGTTGCAAAGGTGCGCGAAGCTATAGCGGCCGGGCATGATATCGACGTCGACCTGCTGAACTATCGCAAAGACGGCACCACCTTTTGGAACGCTCTGTATCTGTCCCCGGTCAGAGACAAGGACGGTGTGATCCGCTTCTTTTTTGCATCCCAGCTCGACGTCAGCGACCGGGTCGAAGCCCAGAAGATCATCAACGATCAGAAGCTTTTGGTCGAGCGGGAGGTGGAATGGCGCACCGCTGATCTACGCGCCGCGCTTGATGCCAAAACCATCCTACTCCACGAGGTCGATCACCGGGTAAAAAACAACCTGACGATGATCGGGTCGCTGTTGCGGCTTCAGGTGCGAACGATCGATGATCCCTCGGTAGCGGCGAAGCTCGATTCCATGCTGGAGCGCGTTGACGCCCTCGCCGTGGTGCATCGTCAGCTATACCAGTCCTCTGATATTGCCCGCTTCGATATCGGCAGTTTCGCAGAAAGCCTTGTCTCGGACGTGGTAGGGTCAAGTGGACGCAGCGACATCACACTGGATGTCAGGGCGCAGCCGCTATTCGTGGATGCCGCCAATGCGTCGGCGCTCGGTCTGATCCTCAACGAAATCCTGACCAACGCAGTCAAGCATGCCTTCACGGATGGTCGGTCGGGACATTTGAGCCTTGTGGTCCAGGGAAGTGATGACCACGGCACCATTCGCATATGCGATGACGGACCCGGCATGCCCTCTGCCGCCCGTGGCAGAAGCATCGGCACTTCATTGATAACCCGCCTCGCCCGTCAGGCTCATGCCGAGGCGACTTGGGAAGACAATGCGCCCGGAACGTGTGTGACGATCACATTTCCGCAAACCGGGGTAGGATCATGACCAACCGGCTGGACGTCCTGATCGTCGAAGACGAGATGCTCCTTGCGATGGACATCGAGGCCATGGTCGAGGACAGCGGCCACCGTGTTCTGGCGGAAGCCGCGAGCCTTCAGGATGTCGAAGCGTTACCCGACGACCTTAATCCTCAGCTTGCATTCGTCGATATACACTTGGCGGACGACTCGAACGGTCTAGATGTGTGCCACTACATACGGGCGCACTGGCCCGACGCACTGATTGTTTTCGTCACTGCTAATGTATCGAAGATACCCCCAGACTTTTCTGGCGCGCACGGCGTGATAGCCAAACCTTTTTCGCATGCAGGCGTCGTCACCGCCATCAATTACCTGGCCAACGGTGTGTTTGATCCACCGCCCAGCATGCCGCGCCCGGCAAGTTTGATCGCTTCACCACATCTTGAACGTCGATGGTCTACCGCAACCGGCTAGCCCGATGAGGACATCGCCCGAGTTGACCGCTGTCGAGACCTAGCAATTTAGCATCTGTTTCTAACGACGTGACGGACGCCCGAAGCGATATAAAAGCCCCAATTGACCGACCTTTTTGAGAACGTTGGCGGAACAGCGCGTGAAGCTTGGGCTCAGCACCTTCTCCGCTGCTAATATGAATGGATGGCAGAAAGCGGGAAGCCGAAAAAAGGCCACGAACGTCCGGAACTGGGTCCTCGCTGACGCGGATCGGTCGTCGGTCTACCGCGCGGTGGTCTCAGCTAGCCTAGTCACGCCGAACCTGTATGGCGATAAGTAGGTCGCTGACGGGAGTTGATAATGGATTTGGTGTCCAGGCGGACGATGCTCGCTGCCCCGAGCTTCGGGACGCTCGCCCTAGCCATGGCGGCAGATGCAAAAACCGCGACGACACCCGGCATGCTTGCCAACATGTCCACCTGGATGAACCTGGCGTCCGTACCAGGCGCGAGCTGGGCAATGCTGGACCGCTCCGGCGCCATCTCGTCTGGTGCGGTCGGCTATGCAAAGGCTAATGCGGTGCCCGCGACACCCGATACATTGTTCGAAGCAGCATCGCTGTCCAAGGTGGTTCTGGCGGTCGCGGTTCATGACATGGTGCGGGAGGGCTTGATCGACCTCGACCGGCCGGTGGCGGAGCATGTCGCGTTCACGGACGATGCTGCAACGCGATCGATTACGCCTCGCCACCTGCTCTCCCACTCTAGTGGCCTGCCTAACTGGCGCGATGAAGCGGGCGAGCCGTTAACAGCCGCGTTCCCTCCCGGCACGCGATTCCGCTACTCTGGCGAGGGCTTCGTACTGCTCGGCCGGTTGGTCGAGGCAGTTACTGGGCAGACCGCCGCGCAGGTGGTGGAAACGCGGGTCCTGCGACCGGCGGGAATGAGCCGAAGCACCTATGGATGGGCAAGGGACACCGAGCCAGCAGTCGCGTGGGCGCACGACGGAGGCGGAGGTGTACTCATCGACAAAGGCCCGGCGGGCTATGCGATGCGTCGCGATGCTGGCCCGCCGAAACCAGTCGACCGGTGGACGCTAGGCGAACGGGAGAAAGCGGCCGTCGCACTTGGCAAACCGGCGATGCCAATATTCATGACGCCCAACATGGCGGCCGGACTGTGGACCACCGCCAGCGACTACGCGCGGTTCCTGGCTTTCGCACAACGCTATCCGGGGCTCTCGACGAAGACCACTCGAGTGAAGGGAACACTCGACTGGGGGCTAGGCTGGGGAATGGAGAGTGACGGCGGGCGGGGTTTCGCTTGGCACTGGGGTGCGAACGACGGCGTCGCGAACCTGTTTGTCGTGGACCTCGTATCGGGCGCAGCGGTCGTGGTGCTCACCAACGGCGACGCTGGGCGCAAAGTTTACGAGCGTGCTGCCCGCACTGTCTTCGCACGCGAGTTCGATGCGTTCGCCTGGCTGAAGTGACCTCTGCCGGCCCATCCGGCTCTGCTTACATATGGAGAGGGCAGCCGCTTGAAAGTCGCAACCCTGTTACCCGGCGCATCTCAGTCGGCTTCTGGAGTATGAACGAGACGCTCCCAGTGGCCGGGGATGGGTCACGCTGATCGCAGATAGCGCATCGCAGCCTTCAAAATGTTATCGCCCATGAGGACAGGTACATCGGGTTCCAGTTCCCATCTGGGTTTATCCTGGACGTCGTAAACTGGTTCTGCTGAGTATTGCAGCGCCAGACCAGTGCGGTCGAGCCGTAACGGAAAGACCGCGGCACCTACCCGCATCATTGGCGTTCCTACGATAGCCGCACGCCCGAGGCCACGCATGCCCATGGGAAAGCCTTCCGCCATGCTGGCGCTCCACCGCGTTGTGAGGACAGCGACCTTACCGGTGTAGGTAAAGGGGCCCCGCGGCTCGACGGTCTCTGTCCAGGCAGCACTCAGTCGGTTGCCGTCGCGCCTGCGCATGCGGGCATAGGGCATCGTCTCGGTGATAAATCGCCCCATGATCGGGCGGGCTACCGCGGTGTCGCCGCCACCATTCTGACAAACATCGATGATGAGTCCGGGTGCATTCCGGAAGCTTGCCAGCGCCGCGTCGAAGGCCGTCACAACCGCATCATCAGCAAAGCTGCGAACGACGATGCAACCGATGTCATGACCTAACATCCGGCTCTCGACATTGGGGAGCGTAACAGGTTGCTTCACGCGGACGGGAACGACGTGTTCCGAACCTGGCGTCGACCGCACCGTTAACGTCCTTGGCATGCCGCGCCGCCCCGATACCGCCACGTTAAGCGCAAACGCCGTTGCCGCTGGATCTGGACGGCTAAGACAGCGCGGCATCGTGTCCGAGGTGATCTGCCCAATCGGGCGGCCGTCGATCGCCACTACGCTGTGCCCTGGCGTAATGCCCGCATCCGCTGCGGAGGAACCATCGCGAACGCTTGTGACAAACGCCGTACCATCGCGGTTGGGTTCGACCCACAGATCAAAATATGGCCCGCGCGGCGCATCCGGTGCCGGATCATTCAAGTGGGTGTGCGCGTCGTACAGCTCGCCGATCACCCGGCCAACGATGCCGGCGAACGCTTCGGACGATTGGGCGGCAGCGGCGAGCGGGCGATACATTCGCCTTACTGCCCTCCAGTCGGTGCGCTTCTCCCCGAAATAGCAGTAGCGCTCGTCCAGTGTCCTCCAGAGCTCGTCGAAATCTTCAAGGAACGTCACGTCATGAGCCGGCTCGCTCGCCTGGGCTATCCCCGAAGGGGAAGCCGCGGCCGCACCCAGGACGATACCAGCCTGAAGCAACGATCTACGAGTTATAGGGTGGTGCATGTGAACGGCTTTCGCTGGTGGTCGTCCGTGCGATTAGCCGAAGGATGTCTCGCCGCCTTGAACGATATTGCTGTCGCGCGAACGGTGCGAGCTTACCTGTTTGCGTAGCGTGCCGGCGATACACCGACGATACGCTGGAACTGCCGTGTGAGATGGCTTTGATCGGCATAGCCCACATCAAGGGCAACCTCCGCGATTGGCTGACCTGCCAACAGCAGGCGTCGCGCTGCGACGATACGGCACTGATTGCGGTACGCGAGGGGGCTGATCCCGACTGCCTTGCGGAAGCTTCGCACAAGATGGAAGACGCTGATCCCTGATACGGTCGTGAGCGTGCCCAGCCCAAAGCCGTCGGCGAAGTGGGCGTCGATGTAGCTTCGAGCGCGCGCAACGGCATCGCTGGATACGCGGGTGTCATCCGACGATTGTTTCACCTGGTCGGCGAACAGGACCCCAGCCAAATCGGCGAGCGCGCTTTCCTGTTCCAATCGCCCCGCTTCGTCGCGACACAACAAAGCATGCGCACCAGCAACGATGGAGTGAGACCGATCGCCAGCCAATACAGGGGAGTCAAACCGCGGCGCGTTCAGGCGCTCGGCGATGTAGGGACGTATCGCTTCATCGGGGATGTACGCGACGCGATAGCGTAAAATCTCACCTCCCGTCGTTCGGTTGGCATGCGGCTGATCGGGATGGAGACGCAGTACCTGACCTGTCTGAACCTCGTACGTTTTGCTGCCAACAGTCAGGGCCTCACAGCCTGTCATAATCGCGCCGACCACCCATTCCGCATGGCTGTGTTCGGGAAAGGTTCGCTCGCTATACTCGACGGATACGAGTTCAACGCCGGAGAGGTAGGGTGGGCGGGCGAAGCGGGCATCATTCCGCGCTGGCTCACTCATGTCGATGCGCAGCTTGTTCAGAGAAGCTGACCAGATTGAATATGAGAAACTGAGTCATTGCGTCTCGCCAATTTGGGAAGCTTTGAAGGCCGATCCTTCTTACCCCACGGGCTTCACTGACGGCGGGGTCCCCATGCCGGCGGGTGATGCAACGGCACTGCGTTTGAGCCAAACGCGTCCTTGAGCAAGATCCATGGTGACCACCCACTCTTTGAGAAACGGCATGCCAAGGTTTCCATCGATCACGATGTCGGGGCTGAAGATCATCCCGGACGCTTCGACACTGGGGGCGATCTGAAAGCGGCCTTGTTGCGGCCCCTCGCCGGTAACCTTCTTCAAGCCAAGTAGAGGAAGAAGTTTTGGTGCAACCAGGATCGTCCCGCCATTGCCACTGTCCAGCTCAAGGCGCGCCGGTCCACGTTCGGTGGGGACGTCAATGAACACAGACAGCGCCAGGCCGCCAATCTCACGAGCCAAATGAGCGGGAAGCTCTACCGCGTTAGCCTTGCGCCCAGCCGCGCTTTCACGTGTTTCCAACGTGAGCTCGCGACCTGCAAAATCGATGGTTACAGTTCGTCCGGCGAATGCGTCGAGAGCAAGCAGACCATCGATCGGTGTGTCGGGAGACCCCACGTCCATGACGATCGCAACAGGGCTCTGTAGGGTCTGGTTCTTCCATTGGATTGCAACATTGTCGCAACGTGGGGCAGTGATCTTCGTGCCGGTCATATGAAACCCGGTAATTGATCCCCAAGGTTGGCAGTCCATCTCCTTCGCCAGCGCTGGTGAGATCACCGTCAGTCCGCCTGCAGTGTCGAGTTGAAAAAGCCGCTCCCGTCCGGCCACCTTCACTCGTGCCGCTACGCCTTTGCGGTAGCTTTCCAACGGCAGCCGTACCGGACTGTTTGGGGCAGCATTGGCTCCAGACGCTACACTAATGACCAACGCAGCCGGTAATAGCTTTTTCAAAAGAATGCCCTTTTCGCGGTACGATACTCGCCCATCTTAGCGATCGAATAGACGCTGCTTTTTACTGTCCAGGCTAAAGGCCGGTGATCCAGCGCTCGAGCTGATCGGTATTGCGCATGTCGCCTGTGTAGGCATGCACCGGCCTAGCCGGGACGTTCGAGCCGCGTTTTCTGCCGCGATACACCTTCATCGGAATGACGGCCCGGGCAAAACCGCTGGGCAGAGCGACTTGCCGTACGTCCATATAGAGCGAGTCAGCGCTCGTCTCCTGCCCGACATGGATGCCGCCTAACGCGGTCCATAGATCGACCGCATCAAGGCATGCCGATCCGCATCCCCAGTCCGTCAGCACAAATACGCGCGCCTTCAGCACGGGAGCCGTGCCAGTTGCCACTGGCTTTGCTTCGTCGGCATCCACTTCACGCCAGAGCGCCTGCCCGAGGGCGCGGGCAGATGTCATGCCCTTCGCTGTACGAGCGGCCCAGTCTCTCGCCGCCTGCGAGACATCAGCGGAATTCTGCCAGGCGGTGCGATAGCCTTCGAGCGTTGCGATGTTTCCGGACGAAGCGCGCCAGTCGACCCCTTCGGATCCGGATTGAAGCGCATTAACCGCAGCCTGGCCCCATAGGATGGTAGCAATCTGATACGACCAGTCGGACGATCCGCCGCCATTGCCTCGAAGGTCTAGCACGATGCGCGGTGCCGCTGCGATCGCGAGGGCGTCCTTCCTCATCGATTTGATGATTGGCGTAAGGGACTTGGCATCAGCGCTGTCGGGGTCACCGTTGAAGCCAGGGAGCGAGAACCAGCGCGTGCCGTTAGCAAGGGTTCGAGCCGCGAACTCCGAACGCGCCCGAGGCGCAGTTGCAGCAAAACGTGTGTCGAAGTCTGCATCAGGCAGATCGCGCCAGCTGAGCGTCGCGTCTTTTAGCTTGCCATCGACCTTGAAGCGGCAGCGGACTGGACGCTTGATGTAAGGGTTGGCGGCGTCAAGGAACAACCGACCACCATTGGTCGCTCGTTGGCTGACCAGTTCCCACCTGCCTCGGAAGGCGCCGACGTTGCGGGCAGCCAGGTGTTCGGCATCAATGCCATCGCAGCTTACGAGTACTGCTCCGAGCGGTAAGGGAGCGTCATCTGCTCGGGTCATCACGACCTGACGGCCGGTGCCGTCAAAGCCTGTCAGGAAGCCCGGCCAGCGGATCGGCAGGGCGGCTGGCTGGTCGAGGTCGAGCGCAACATGTCCATCGTTGAAGCTCGCCACGTAACCGCGCATCGCCCACAGATACCCCGGGTAGTCTCGGACGGTAGCAGCGCGACGCAAGGCTGAAGCCAGACCGGCATCGTTGCGCCGCGCAAAGTCGGGGTCGAGTTTGTTATAGGGACCAGGATGATTGTCGGCGATCTGGTCGTGATAGGCCTGAGCGTCCGTTCGCAAAGTTGCTGCCCAGTCGCGAGGCACGTTAGTCGCACCGATCAGCAGAACCGCCGTTGGTATGGCAAGGAGCGACAGGTTCATCTCGGCGCCGCCAGTTTGCTCGCTGCCTTCTCAAGATAGGGCCTGACATCAACCGAACTGTAGCCCGGCGTCGTTAAGGCGAAGTGTCGCAGCCAGTACCCGTGACCAGCCCCATACACGACGAGGATGCGATCGCCTGGTTTGGCCACATTGATGAGCTTTGCAAAGATTTTCGCATTGCGCAGGTACCACATGGCATTCAGATCTGCACCGGGCTGCTCGTTACCGTCACCAAGTCGGAGCAGAGAGTAGTATGAATCCTGCCCACCCATGGGCGTAGAGGGGTCGTTATAGCGGATCAGCATCCGCGGTATGCTGGTGGTTGCCTGCTCAGCCTCAAACTTCTTGGCAGACGCCTGGACCGTTTCAAAGGCGGCGTCGAGATAGGCCTGCTGCCCGTGAGTCTTTGCATAAGCTTCGACCCGGCCGATCGGGAAATAGTCTGGTTCGCCCTTGTCGGGTTGCTCGTCGATACCTTGAACGGACTGTAGGCCGGCGCGAGCAGCGATGCGGTAGCCGATCTGGGTTGTCTCGTCCCGGTCGGTCTTGAGCACGTTTGGGGAAAACGTTGCGAAGTCAGTCACATCGTAGGTCGGGCCCGGGCGTTGCGCCTCGACCATGACCCGTGTTGGTCTAAACTCTGCAATGGCATCAGCCAGTGCTTCCAGTTCGCGCTGGCGCTGCGGCGTGGTGACATCGTCGACGTGGGCATTCACCTTGTCACGACCAGGGTTGCCGAAATGATAGCTACCCAGCACCATCACTTGGACAGGTTGCTGTGGTGCAGCGGTGACAGCAGGCGTTACTGCCGCAGCGAGTATGGGTAGCAGCATACAGCAGGTCTCCTTGGTGTGGTGCTCAAACAATACACGTCGAATGGCAGCTGTCTATCTGGATTTGCGGCATTGGACGCCAAGCTAACAGAGGTTGATCCGGTCAACCGAAACGCGCGTCAGATCGCTTGCAAAATGCAGCGAGCAGTCCGTTGAAGGCGAGGGAATGTCGGCGGCATCGCCTCTGTTACAGACATGAATGAATGTCTGAAGTTGGGAAGTGCGCAGGGTGCTATGAATGACCGGGTATGGGTCTCGTAAGTCGAAGGGTCCGGCAATTGCACCGTGAGCCGGACGCTCAGGTTTGGCGATCCGTGCGCTCGAAAGCCGCCATTCGGCAGGCCATCAGCCGGATCAGTGCCCCGGCAGCGGGTGCTCGGCTTGCAGCAGGCGAACCGTGCGGCGTATGCCATCGCTACTGGTGGGGGTGAATGGATGGCGAACGGCAGTAGCAGCCGCGGAAACTCGGTTGTCGGAGAGCGCTGGCCGCTCTTCTGGGCAGGCTGTGCGGCGATCAGCGTTGGGGTTGCACTTCACCTACCGATGCTCGCGATGGCCCATACGATGGGCAATCACCTGTCGGGTATGCCGATGGACGGATGGATGTACCTGGGCATGGCGCTGATCGGCGTCGGCGTGCCGGCAGCTATCTTTGGCGCTTTACCCAAGAAACGGCCTGATCACAGTGCAGGCGTTGGCGTCGCATATGAAGCGCCCGATGATACCCCTCTGACGCGCTCGCATGCTGCCGTTCTGCTGGTGCTTACCCTCGGGCTCATCATCGACACTATGAAGCCAGCAACGCTCGGCTTCGTGCTCCCCGGCATGCGTGGCGAGTATGGGCTCGCCAAATCGACCGTTGCCCTGCTTCCGTTCGTTGCCCTTACGGGGACCACAGTTGGCTCGTTTCTGTGGGGGTGGCTTGCGGACATCTATGGTCGGCGTGTGTCGATCCTGTTGTCGACGATCCTGTTCGTTTCGACATCCATCTGCGGAGCTATGCCTTCCTACAGCTGGAACCTGGTCATGTGTTTTCTGATGGGGTGCTCGGCTGGCGGAATGCTGCCCGTTGTCTACACGCTGTTGGCGGAGATCATGCCTCCGCGGCACAGAAGTTGGGTCCTTGTGCTGGTTGGCGGTACGGGACTGGTCGGCGGCTACCTGGCAGCTAGCGGTGCCGCGCATCTGTTCGAGCCTCTGTTCGGCTGGCGTAGCTTGTGGCTGCAGGGCTTTCCCACCGGTTTGTTGCTGCTTGCGATGGCAAGGTGGATTCCTGAGTCCCCGCGCTTTCTGTTGGAACGGGGTATGGACGCCGAGCTAGCTGACATGGCTCGAAAGTTTGGCATCGTCAGGCGTGCGCCACAAGCAGCCCCAGCGGACGCTGGCAGCGCAGCGGCTCACCACCGCGAGTTGACTATCGCCCTGGTGATCACGGCCCTATCTTGGAGCTTCGTCAACTTCGGCTTGCTGCTATGGTTGCCTTCCGATCTCCAGGATCGAGGCTTCAGTGCCGAGATTGCGAGCGGCATCATTGCCAGCTCAGCACTTGTTGCCCTGCCCACGATAATGATCGCGGCCTTCCTTTACAGCCGGTGGAGCAGCAAGCGCACCCTGATCGGCACTGTGCTTCTCACACTCGCCGGGCTTGCCGGAGCCCTACTGCCGGCGCCTACGCTGGCTTGGCCACCACTGCTCATCGCTGTGATCGCGTTGTTGGTGGTTGGCACAAACGGATTGATCGCCGTGCTACTTCCCTATGCAGCCGAAAACTACGCATTACGCGTCCGTGGACGTGCCACCGGGCTTATCGCGGGGAGTAGCAAATTTGGTGGCGTTGCTGTCCAGCTGGGCGCCTTCGCAGGGCTGATCCCCACGATGGGGGGCGCGGCAATCGCGCTAATTGTACCAATGACGCTGTCAGCGGTACTGATCGGGCGCGCAGGAAGAGAGACGCGCGGACGCAGCTTACGCGAGCTTGAAACAACGGCTTAGCTGTCGGCTCGACATAGGCCTCCGGAGTGTCCTCAGCGGTCAGATATGTGAAAAACCAGTCGCAATCACGACTGCACGACAAACAGGGGTTTTGCGACGCCTGAGTAAATCTGCTGGCGTTTAGCCTATCTGAGTCCGTTCTATGTACCACCTTCCGAATGCAGCTTCGGCGGTGCTGTTTGAATGGGTGCCGTATGGTCCTCTTTGGTTAGGGCTTCAGCCGGACTAGGCGAGCAAATTGACTAAGACTCGATACGCCGTTTTATAACGTAAAACAGACCACCCTTAAGCGGTGCGCTAGGGGCATACCCTAAAAGCACTGAAGTTCAGACGGACGTTCCGCACCGGCTGGGAATCGGGCAGTTCGCTGAGCGCGATTGAAGTTCGTGCTATCAATGACACCGTTTCTGCAAGGCTGGTCGTGCGACGGCGTCAGCTAGATGACCGAGCCGTCCGAGGCATGTCGGTGATCGAGGCCGTCACTGCCGTGACGTTTCGGACGTCCGATGCCTTCGTCGCTGCCGCCATCAGATCGACGTCCGTCAGATCGCGGTGATCGATCCACCATTTGGCGTCGGTGACCTGGAGGCAAGCGTAACAGTCGGCGTCGCTGTTGGAATTTGTTAGCGCTGCGAGCCGCTTGGTCCTGATCGTCGACGCCCAGCTGATTTGCCGATCGGTCCCAGTCAGCGGCGGAAGAACGAGGTATGAGACAGCGGCGCTGCTTGACGCTGCCGCAGCGACCTCCTCAGCACGCTTTTCCGCAACGAAGCAGTCTCGACAGGTAGTCGTCTTCAGCCACTTGGCCTTACGTTCCTGCTGGCTGTCAAAGCCGGTGAGATGATGAGCCTGCTCATGACCGCAGGCATGAATGATCCGCTGTTCCATGGCCGGCATGATGCCTGTTCGTGGTTTGTGCGCAACGCCAATGAGTCAGGTTGAATCAGAATTGCGCCGAGTGCCTTTCGACCAGACGAATGGTCTGCCACTAAGCTGGCGCAACGCCGTCGGCGTTTACCAGATCTGGACCAACCAAAGTGCCGATGACCCGAACGCGTTTCTCAACGAGATCGACGGGAGTGCGATGCAGTTCCAGCTCGTAGCGCCCACCGACATCACGTCGGAGGTAGAAGGTCCCGCCATCTCGGATCAGAGTACCCATTTCATTGATCCGGGTGCCAATTGCTACCATCGCTGCACCGTTGCTCCATCATGATTGTGTATAGTTGCGGGCTGTTCTTGCGTGTAACCAATGTGGATCAGCGTGAGCACATAATTCTGCCGGGGTGTGCTCACGCCATCCTCAGAGACTGATTTCACGCCGTGCCATTTCTAAGAACGCCATCTCCCCCAATTGGCGGGCGGGGCTCGGCTTTGAAGATGTCAGCTAGGTCGAGCAGATCCTCGTTAGAAAGGTTCGTGATTGAGCCTTCGATTTCGGCAAGGCGCTGCACCGCGCGATCACCGCGATCGGCGAGCCGCTTCATTCTTGTCTTGAGCATGCGCACTTCTACCACATTGGTCGCGGGGGCGGCAGGGGCATTCGCGGCCGGTAGGCTTAGAAATCCGGAAAAGACGTTTGCCAACGAGTACGCGATCGAAGGTTCTCCGAAGGGACAGCACCGCGCTCCGGCAGATGTCGAAGGGCAGGAGCGTGCAGCTTGTCCGATGAAAACGGCGAGTTTCTGGTGCATGCAGACCGTCGGCATTTACAGTAAAACTGGTGGAAAGCGGAACGACCGCTTTAGGGCGGTGAGATCGGGTAAGCGGACGTCTGTTCAGAAAGCTGCCGTCGGGCGCTAGGCGGCCATCTCCGCGATCCGGCTCAGCGCCGAGCGCAGGTCGAGGCGCGGTATCCTCTCGTCCACGAACGGCTCAGTGCCGGAATGGACCACGAGCTGTTCGTCGATGCCAAGTTGGGTGCAGGCCCGGAGGAAGCCTGGCTCAGCCCGCTTATTGGACCCGACTTTGAACTCGATCGCGATCTGGCTGCCTCCCTGGCTCGGTAGATCCAGGATCAGGTCGATCTCGTCCTCGCCCTGTCCTTTGTCAAAGCGGTAGAACTGCGCCGCATCCCTCGCCCACCGACGCGATAAGAGCCTCTGTCGCGTATCGCAGCCCGCTTCGGTCATGCTCGCGCCGAGCGGTTTCGGTCCAGCCCATGTGATCCTCGTGGTCTTCGCAACCCCCGGTGAATGACAAGCGACCGAAATCGCTTAAACTCCATTTTCGGTCGGGCTCTTAGGTGGCCGCAGAGCTCGCGTGAATGACCGCTTCTGTGTCAATCTTATTAACACGCGAGTAAGGGCAGTGCTCCCGGCCTTATTATGCGAAAACTGGACAGACGCCACGAAGTCTGGGGACGATCGAAGTATGGCAGGATGGTAACAAGCACCCCTCAAGTCGACTCAAACTCATTCGAGCTTAGTCTTCTGGGTCGACCAGCATGAAGTCGTATTTGAAGTGTGCTTTTGCCCAGTCTCACCATCCTCGCACCATCTTTTGCTGAAATAAGTGTTGCGGTGACCAGGCAGCCGTCCTTCCAGCGCAAATCGATCGCAATGGAACCCCGTGCGCGCAATCCGGTGATGCTACCGTTCGGCCAGGCAGAGGGGAGGGCGGGTAGCAGGACGATATCGTCGCCACGACTTTGCACGAGCATTTCCGCGATCGCGGCCGTTCCACCGAAGTTGCCGTCGATCTGAAAAGGTGGATGTGCATCGAACATGTTCGGGTAGGTGCGCTCGGGACCCAGCAGGAACTTCAGAATGCCGTGTGCCCGGTCGCCTTCACGTAACCGTGCCCAAAGATTAATCCGCCAAGCCGTCGCCCAGCCGGTGGCCTTGTCGCCGCGGACCTCCAGCGATCGACGTGCCGCAGCGGCCAATTGCGGGGTGTCGTCCAAGTTAATCTGGTGACTGGGATAGAGGGCATAGAGTTGCGACACGTGTCGATGCTGAGGCTCCGGCGCGTCCGGATCCCAGTCCGACTGCCACTCCTGCAACTGCCCACCCATGCCGATCTTGTCGGGCGCAAGTCGTGCTCGCAGGCCTTTGATCTGCGTCACGAATCCGCGATCGACACCTAGGATGCCCGCCGCAGCAGCGGTTTGGTCGAACAGGTCACGTAGGATCTGCATGTCCATCGCGGGCCCCGCACAGATCGATACGCCCTTGTGATGCTCGTTCTCGGGCGAGATGGATGGATTGGTCACCATGTGCCCCGTCGCTGGATCGCGCTGAAGGACGTCCACGAAGAATTCCGAGGCGCCGCGCAATAATGGGTAGATCGACGCAAGATAGGTCCTGTCCCGGCCATAGTCCCAACGATCCCACAGATGCGTGCAAAGCCAGGCGCCGCCTGTCGGCCACAAGCCCCAGGATGCGCCATCGATGGGTGCGGTGGCGCGCCAAAGGTCGGTATTGTGGTGCGCAACCCAGCCGCGAGCACCGTACATGTCCCGCGCGGTCCGCGCGCCGCTTGCAGCGAGGTCGCGCATCATGGCGATCAGTGGGGCGGTGCATTCGGCCAACCCGGTCGGCTCGGCAGGCCAGTAGTTCATCTCCGTGTTGATGTTGATCGTGTACTTGGAGCCCCAGGGCGGTCGCACGCGATCGTTCCAGATGCCCTGAAGGTTGGAGGGCTGCGATCCTGCTCTCGACGAGGCGATCAGCAGGTATCGGCCGTAGTTGAAATACAACGCCGCCAGTGCCGGATCATCGCTGGTTTCGCTCAGGCGAATGCGCTCGTCGGTAGGTTGGTCGGCGGCGGCCGTCCGACCGAGATCGATGCGCACGGTCCCGTAAAGTCGCCGGTGCTCGGCAGCGGCGATAGCCGCGATACGATCGAACCCGGCGGCCGCAGCCGCTTCGATCTGCCTACGGGTGAGTGCGGCGGGATCGCCTCCGACGTCATTGAAGCCCCGGTAGCTTGTGGCCATCGCGATCAGGATGGTCACCGTCCGGGCGCCACGCACGCCAATCTCGCCAGCCCGGCTCTCCACCGTCCCGCCCTCGTGGAGCACGCGGGCCCGGGCCTCGAACCGAAGTGCGCCGGCGATCCCTTCGCTGGCGGCATTCCTGCCCGACAGGATCAAGGTGTCGTCGGCGATCGTCAGCGTTCCGGACTGCGGTGAGCGCAGGCCGATGTCGCAGTCGAGAGAGCCGGCTTCACTCGCGACGAGCCGGACGGCGATAACTTGGTGAATTGGGCAGGCGAATACCGACCGTTCGTGCCGAACGGTTCCGGCGGCGAAGCCCGTCGTCGCGACTGCCGTATCGAGGTCCAGTGCCCGTTCGTAGTCGCGGACGGGGTCTGCGGTAATCGTTGGCAG
This sequence comes from Sphingomonas sp. CFBP9019, assembly GCF_034045155.1. Classification (NCBI taxonomy): domain Bacteria; kingdom Pseudomonadati; phylum Pseudomonadota; class Alphaproteobacteria; order Sphingomonadales; family Sphingomonadaceae; genus Sphingomonas; species Sphingomonas sp. CFBP9019. Next base: position 37,114 of record NZ_JAXCWK010000009.1, read on the forward strand.
GCTGATGAAGAGGTCGCCTAGGGTTTGATAGGACATCTGGCCGAGCGGCTTGCCCATTAGCTTGGCGTCGGCCAACGCCTGGGCCTCCTGAAGACGTCCGGCGAAGACCAGTCGCCTTACCTCGGGCAAGGCGGCCAGCGCATCAGGGTTGATCGGATTGTACGGCCCCCCTGACCACAGGGTATCCTCGTTAAGCTGAAGTCGCTCATGATCGACACCGCCGAACACCATGGCCCCGATGCGGCCGTTGCCGATCGGCAACGCCTCGACCCAGCGTTCAGCCGGCTGACGGTACCATAACCGCGTGTCGGGGGACTTGGACGATTGCTCAGCGAGACCTGCGTGCGGCAATCCGAGTGCGGCCGCAGTGCCGACGGATCGCTTCAATATGCTCCGACGGGTGAGTTTGCTGGCGTCGTTGATGTCCTGCACTCCTTACTTGCGGCGGCTGTTGGGTAAGCTGAAGGTCACTTGGGCAAATCGATCTTCTTGGGTACGGTCTACGGCGCATATGTTCCGGGAATGCCTGCCGCTGGCTGCCCCGATCCCACGGTCAGTCGATACGCACCGGGGATAAGCTGGCGATCGCCTTCGGCCGTGACGAAGCTCACGTCGCGCGGCGACGAGGCGATGGTGATCCGCCTCGTCTCGTGCGGGGTCAGCGACACCCGCACGAGGCCGCGTAGCACCCTCGAAGCCCAGTGGCGTGATATAGGCTTGCGCCACCTCGTCCCCGGCGCGGTCACCTGTGTTGGTGACTTCGACCGTTGCGGTCAACCCGTTCTCGATACCGCCCGACACCGGATCGATGGACCGTTTGCCATAGCGGAAGCTGGTGTAGCTCAGGCCATGGCCGAACGGATAGACGGATGCCCTCGGCCGTGTCCGGGAATACCCAGTCGAGTGACTTGGACGGGTCTGGCGAGGAGGTGGGCGTAACCACATTCACCCCAGCCGTCCGCAATGCGAAAGCAATGTCGGCGCCGCCATCTGAATATCCGCCCGGTTTTGCGTCCTTTCGCAGTCCGTCGATCAACGGTGGTGGAAGCGCTTGGTAGAGGATGGTCACTGGCGCTTTATTCATGAATGAACTCTTGAACTTTGCGCACTAGGTGTTTAGTCCCGGCATCTGGTGGATCGGATCGACGATGAACCTGTCCGGCTCTGACGTCCAGACTTTGGCGATGTATTCGTAAGGCGTAAGGCC